>DATDIL010000163.1:0-8320 GCA_036521075.1 Steroidobacteraceae bacterium
CTCGAGCATGGCACGATCCTGCTCGGTCAGCATCGTCGGAAGCTGCATGTGATGGGCCCCCGCGATCTGATCTAACGTTTTCAGCGCGTAGGAATGGTCCGTGATCATCTTTTCTGCAAACTGGCGGACGTTTTGATTGTGACTGTTCTTGAGCGCCAGTTGGCCCGCCTGTACCTCCGCCATGTTGCCCTCGAGCTGGACCATGACGAATTGCTCGTCCCCTGTGGTCAGTGGCGCGACAGGCGCGCCAGGAACAACTGCAGGTGCAGTAACCGTAGGCGGCGGTGCCGGGCCGGTAGTCGGAGGCGCCTGACCGAAGGCCGGTTCAATGGAAGCCGCCAGCAGCGCAACATAGATCGATGATTTCATGGCCATGTCCTCAATGTGCGCAGACAATAATGCGGACGGCCCAGAAAGGTTCGAGGCGGAGGGCGAATATCGCGGAGATAAGCCGCCCGTTCGGCAGCGTCCTGCTTGGCTTGGCGTGCCGGCACGGATTGAGGACGTCCGAAAGACGCGATTTCCGCGGGGACCATCTGAACCTCGACGACAATGGCTTATGGAATTACTTCGTGACACCATAATTACCATATCGGAAAAAGACGCCGTAACGTCCGGCAGGTGAATCAATCCAGGCTAAGACCGACCGCACGAAAAAGCGTGTCCGTGCTGCTGCGCAGTGCGCGGATGACCGAACCAATGCGGCGGCGCTCGATCAGCCAGCACTTGCTACCCGGCTCCCACATACCGCCCGCCTTGCGCATTACATTATCATAGTCGTGCGGACATCGCACAGCGACCATGGCGCCGAGTTCACCGAACTGGCAGGGACCGATCTGCGCTGGAACATCGATCGCGCGCCGTGCCATGACCTGATTCTGCGCTGTGGAGAATCCGCGCCGCAACGCAGAAGCGACCGCCCTGCCTGCTGCATCAGTCCGTGGACAAATACTGCTCGATGCCTTCCAGCGTGGCCGCATAGTTGCGGCCGGCGTTGCCATAGCCGAAGTCAATGCCCCCGGTCTCCTGGTTGACCAGGCGATACCCACCATAGGTTAGGCTACCAGGATCGCGCGCCCTGCTTTTCGACAAGATGAGACCACGGCGATCAGCCAAGCGTCGCAGCCTGTCCTCGAAAGCAACTGGTGCCAGCGCCATGCCGTCCGCCCGAGCGGACGCGGGAAGTCCCTGCTCGGCGCCGTCGGTTATCGCTTCCATGCCGCAGATCATCCCGACACGATGGCCGCGGTGCAGCTGCTCGCGCGGGCGATCGGGCGCGGGTCTAGCATTTACGACACCGTGTTCGTGCAGGACTTCAATACGCATGGTCACGCCGAAGTCCTCGCCTTGCTGGACAAGGCGATGGCGCTGGTGGAGAGCGATGCGGTGAAGGGCCCGGTGGCACAGCCTGCGCCGCCTGACGCTGAGCTGGCGCCGTCGTGGCGCAAGCCGGTGCCATGCTAGGTCAGCGCGACGGCAGATCGGCAACTACCTACTGCCCATTGTGCGTGGGGCGATCGCCTTCGTCAGCGGCATGCTTTGCCTTGCTGCGTGTTGCCGAACCAGCGTTCGCCCTTGAAGTGATAGATCACGCTCTTGGTGTTGACACCACCTTATCGCCGGGGCAGGACATGGCGGCCCCGCGGCCCGCGAAGCGGGACACGCCACGAAGATGCGGGCGATCAGATCAGGCCGTCGTCAGTTGGAAGGCGCGGTTGCTTGCCTGCGGCCCGACGCGAGGCTGGTGGCGCCAATCCGACGAATGAATGACTGTGCGGCGAGCGCTGAATCGAAACGCAGTCTCTCTCCAAAGGCTGAAACCGACAATCGGGTTTGCCGCGTCGCTGCTCGCTTGCGCCGTTGGACATCGGCGCGGGCCCGATCGGCGTACCCGCTATCAAGTTTGCAAGCACACGCCACGAAGCCTCAGGAGTAGGCAGTCCGATCACTTCGAAAACCAAGTTGTCACGATCACCCCATCCTCGTCATTCGTGACTTCGGTTCGGCCAACGGCGGATTGGGCTAGTCGCAGCATCCGCGCGTTGCGCGGCAGAATCTCCGCAATGAACCCCAACACCCCGCGGCCCATCGCGTGCTCGCGGAGCCGCTGCTGCAGCGCGCCACCCAGGCCGGTGCCCTGCCAGTCCGGCACCACCACGAAGGCGACCTCCGCCAGCCCAGTCGCCGGATTCAGGAAATAGCAGCCGCTACCGATTACTGTTTCCTGCTCGCGCGGCCCGACCGTCGCGACATAGGCGACGTCGGTGTCGTCATTGACGTTGCACAGGCTCTGTACGTTGGCATCCGACAGGTTGCGCATTCGTTGGGAGAAACGCATATACACATCGTCCGCAGTCAATAGGTGGAACAGCGCGCGCAGCGCCGGTGCGTCCGTTGGGCGGGCCGGGCGCAGCAGCACGCTCACGCCATTCTTCAACGGCACCTGGCGCTCTGCCTGGACCGCGTAGTCACCCAACGATGTCAGCGTCTGGCTGGAACTGACGAAGCCACGCGACTTGGCTGCCTCTAGCAACGCCGCCCGGTGATTGGGATGCGCCACGCCGATCAGCGCCAGCGCGCGCTCCCTCACGGATCGGCCGAACAAATAGGCTATGCCGAATTCAGTAACGACGTAATGCACGTCCTCACGCGCGATTCCGACCACATCTCCTTCGAGCGCCGGCCTGATACGCGAGGCTCCGTCGGCGTCCGTCGTCGGCAGGCAAATGATGGGTTTGCCACCCGGAGAGCGCGCCGCCGCGCGGAGGAACGCCACCTGCGTGGACGGCCCAGCCCCGGTCGAGCCGGGGTCGTTGACGCACACCTGACCGGCGAGATCAATCGCTTCGGCCTGTGTGAGAGACACCAGCCGACCAGTGCGCGCGAGGGTCTCGGGCGCGCAGACCTGCTCGATCGGCAAGAAGCAGAATAGCGGGTTATCGTCGACAAAGTCGTAAAGGCGCTGCGTTCCCAAGCAGTAGCTGGCAACGATCCGCTCGCGGAAGAGGTCCTCGTGCCGCCCGGTGACCGCCCCCGAGTGGATCAGATCGATCACGCCGTCGGTCAGCAGGTCGGTGTGGATGCTAAGGTGCCGGCGGTCACCCAGCAGGCGCAACACTTGGTCCGGCACAGCGCCCATGCCGATTTGCAAGGTTGAGCCGTCCTCGATGATCGCTGCAACGTAGGCAGCGATGTTGACGGCGATCTCCTTGCCCGGCGGATGGGCGAGCTCGCCGAGCGGACATTCCGTCTCCGTCAGCACGTCGATCCGGTCGAGGTGGATCAGGCTGTCGCCGTGGGTGCGCGGCATGGCCTGGTTTACCTCGGCAATGATCCGTTTCGCCGCACGTAGCGCGGCCGGCGCGAGATCGACGCTGATGCCGAGACTGGCATAGCCGTGGGCATCGGGGACCGAGACCTGCACCATCGCCACGTCCACCGGCAGGCGGCCCTGGGCGAGCAGTGCGGGAACTTCGTCGAGGCCGATCGCCACGTAGTCGATCATCGCTACACCGGCCGCGTCGTGCCCGCCACTCCCGACGAAGACGCGGTTGCGGTGACGGCGCGCAGAGATCCGCGTCGAGTCGAAGCGTCCGGTCGGGAAGACGCTCACCAGCTCAACGTCGTCGGGGCCGGGGTGCAGCGCCTCCAGGGCTCGCACCAAGCCACGCGGTTCGCCACACCCGGTGCCGACGAACACCCGTTCGCCGGAGCGGATGGATCGCACCGCCGTCTCGGGCGATACGATGCGGTCGCTTCGCAGTCCCGAAGTCATGTCCGTTCACCATGCGGCTGGAGTTGCGATTCCACCGACACGTCTCCCTCGGTCTGATTTCGTTTCAACAGCGTCGGATAGCATTTTGGCTGGCGCTGTCCGGTAGTGCTCAGGCCACAGCCTCTGAGACCGGCGTGAGCGAAGTCGGCGGTCCATTACGATAATTGTCGTGGATCAGAGTTGCAAACTCCCGGCGACCCTTCCGCTATCTTGCATCCGGTGACCCGCAAGGCATAGGCTTCCGTCCCGCCAATGAGATGTCAGAGGGGTGGAGATGCCTATCGCCGTCCACGACCTCGAAGGGGGGGTTACCCGGGTTGCCCTCTCGGGCCGGATCGATATCGTCGGCGCGCAGGAGATCGACATGCCGATGGGGATCGTCGCGGGATCGCGGCGTGCCGTAGTGATTGATCTATCCGGCGTGAGTTTCATCGCCTCGATGGGCCTTCGCTGCTTGGTCTCGGCTGCCAAGACGGTAAATAACAAGCAGGGTCGCATGGTGCTGCTGAGCCCCAACGCACATGTCGAGACAGTTATCAAAACAACGGGAATCGACACGCTGATCCCGATCTTCCACGATGCCGAAGAAGCCTCCCGGGCGGTGAACCAGCACGCACTTGGAACGCCCCATTGACGCAGGCGAGGAAGGTATTCCGGCGTTCGCCTCGCTCCCCCCTAATCTTGACGCGTTTCCTCCGCTGGTGCGGCCGCCGCATTGATCTATGTCAACGCCCCTTGCCGAAATTGCATAGTCCTTCCGTGACGACCCTACGCCCCGCGCGTTGAGGTGGAGAGGATCATAGTTTGATTCGTGCTGTCCTGCGTTCCGCCAGGCCTTCCTCTGTGAGAAATTCCATCACGGCGTTACTGAGCGGCTGGAGCAGCTCTTCGGGCATCTCGACCACGGGTCTCCAGGCGCCGTTGACATCACGGTGTGTCGGCAGACGAGCCGAAAGGCCGCCGCTGCCCCGCCGAACTTGCACACCTACGATCACGAACGACAGCCCCGCGACCTGCACTTCAACATCGACGAGGGCATACAAGCTCTTGCTGTTGACGATGCGCAGGTTTGCAATTGTAAAGGTAACGCGTTCGGTTTCGGCCTCATCGGCCATAGCATGGCCCGTTCGGCTGTCGGTATATTTGCTGATGGATATCGTCGTACCGGTCAACGACCGGCGGCGCCGCGCTTATAAGCGCGCCGCTTATCCAAGGTGGGCAGCTACAAAACCCCCAACCCGCTGTCCCGCCACTTTCTGCCCCCATTTGCCGAAATCCGTGACACGGCCGCCTTCGGGCATCCGTGACATAACAATCGTATCTACGTTGCTATAGCCAACCAGCGCCCCCGCCTCGGCATCAACCCCGACCAGCACTACCACCACCCACACGGCCCGGACCGGTCAAACGACCGAGCATGGCCGCGGCCGGCGCCCATGTATTTGCGAAATGACCACCGGGTTATCCCCCGCGCCGTGGATAATCGGCCAGCGAAACCGCTCCGGGCCCGCTGCATTGATCTATGTCAACTGCGTAGCGGCCGGCACCTCATCGAACGCCACCGTCAACCGAACCCAGCCGCCAGAATTTGACCGAAGGTTCTTTTGACAGAGTCCCGCGCGAGCGCGACAACCCGCAAAACCCGGAAGGGAGGCAACAATGGCGAATGTGGAGCAGTTCGAAAAAGCCGTAACCGAGGCCGGCGCGGTAGCGGTGCGCATTATGCGGGGCTCCAGGGGAGCGGAGCGGCTGGTCATTCAGACGCCCGGCGGTTTGATCACAAGAGAGGTCCCGTTACGCGGCGATCTCGGCAAAGACATTCCGGCCGCAGCAACTTCTGCCAAGGAAATCGTCGACGGCGCCAAACGCCTTACAGCCGCACCGGCCACAAGCTTGAGTTCGTCGCGGTCGCCGAGAAAGTAACCAGCCGCTCAGGGCTGCGCGCGGGGGGACGTGGAAAGGTCGCTGACGACCACCTTTAATTACTTGGTCGCCCGCACGACCCATACGGGAACGGCGGCGCGGCGCGGTGGTTAAAGCCTCATCAGATCGTCCATTTCACGGAGCAGAATCATGTCTGATGATCCACAGAAGAATACAACAGAGCGCGCGCATCGCGTCCGCGAACGGGCATACCGCCTTTGGGAAGCCGATGGCCGCCCGGAGGGACGCGAGCAGGAGTATTGGGAGCGGGCGGAGGCTATGGAGGAAAGCGAGGAGTAGAGCGGACGCGCGCGGCAACCAACCAAGCACGTGCCGGCGCACCTCAATTCAGCGCGGTGCCGCGCGACAGCAAAGTTGGCCGGACATCCGAGCCGTCGCGCTATAGCGCGGTATCGTCGTCCGGTGCTTGCTCTACCAGATGCCATCCAAAGCCGGGCGGTGCACCGGGCAGCCGCTCGCCACGCTCGACCCTCACCGTCCTGTCAGTCGGTGTGCCGAAGAGCATTGACCTCATGGTAAAGGCCAGTTGCGGATGCCGGTTCGCCAGGTCGGTATCCGGCATCCGGTCATCATGCACCCTGTGGATTGAGCCGTGCCAGCGCTCGGTCAAAAAGCCGCACGACCGTCGCATGCCGCCGCCACCACGCATCCTGAAACGCGATGACCGCGGCGACGCGAGGATCACCGATGGTCCCGACATCACTGCCAACCCGCCGGTGCCACGGCAGCTCCGGGTAAAGGTGGCAAGCCACAATGCGATCGACGTCAGCCGCTGATGACGCCCCGGCGACCTCGATCCAGCCAATCACGCAATGAGCGGGCCCGCTCGACAGTTGGATCGAAGCTCGGAGCTGCGTCCATCGCTCCCGCACTGCAATACCATTACGCGCTGCCCGCAGGATCGCAGCATCGGCGAATTCTATGCCGTCAAATGGCATGGCTCGGCCCCTTCATCTGGCTTACCCCGGCGCAGAAGGATGACGGCGAGGAGCACCATCTTGTTCGCCGCCCTTCCGCCGCTCTTCAGGTCAGTCTAGCCCCCATCCCTCCCCGCAACGAACAAGCTTAGCCACCTCGGTTCGCCGGGGCGGCTTTTTGTGCACCGTCAGCCGAGCCAGGATGGTTGATACCAAAGGGACGGCGCTCGAAGCGGGAAAATCATGGCCATCACTCATCACCTCGCACAAAAAGAAACCCCAGGCGTCCCGGGGATTTGAGTTGGAGGAGAAGGAGAGAGGGCTGGGGAGGAACCGCCCGCCCACTCCCCGCCAAAAGCGAAAGGCCGGCAGGGGTGCCCGCCTCTCCGCTTCACGCCTGAACTGGATTAGCTGTTGGCGGCGGCGCTGCCGTTTGGCGCTTCTTTCGGGGTGCCTTTTCAGACTTTTCCTCCATCGCATGCCCAAGGCTCTTTTTCAGCGCCGCCATCAGGTCAACTACGTTGCTGTTTACAATCTGTGGCTCCTCGGCGGCATCGATGCCCTCGCCCTTCAGCTTGGCCTCGATCAAGGCCCTCAGGCGCGTCTCATAGCGATCCTCGAGGTCTGAGGCGTCATACTTGCCCGCCTGGCGTTGCACAAGCTGCGTGGCAAGCTGGACCATCTCGGGATCGACCTTAATGGCGTCCATGCCATCGAACAGTTCCTGACCGCTATTGAGGTCGCGATCCTCATAGAGCGTGTGCGCCATGAGCCCACCGTCAACGGGACGAAGGGCAATGGTGCGCTCCCGCTGGGAGATGACGACGCGCGACAGCGCCACCTTGCCGGTCTTGGCGATAGCTTCGCGAAGCACGGCATAGACATCGCGGCCGGCGTCGCCATCGGGCGGCAGATGATAGGCCGCGTCGTAGTAGACCGGGTCGATGGAATCGGCGTCCACGAATTTTTCGACGGTCATCACCGAAGAGCTTTCGACCTTCACGCTGTCCAGATCCTCGTTGCTCAGTATGAGATACTGGTTCTTGCAGAATTCGTAGCCTTTGACGAGGCTGCGGCGCTCCAGCTCCTCACCAGTCTCGGCATCCTGTGTGATCATGCGGATGCGGTTGCCAGTGTCTGGATTGATCAGGTTGAACCGGATCGAAGTCCGGTCATGGCGCGCGTTATAGAGCGTCACCGGGCATGAGACGAGCGCAAGGCGCAAATGGCCCCGCCAGATTGGGCGCGCCGCCATCAGGCAGCCCTCAGCGGGTAATATGCGCGGCGTTCACGCTCCGCCTCGCCGGACTCTTCGGCATCTGCCTTGTCGTCTTCAGCAGCGTTCTCGAGCCATGCGATCTGGTCGCTGAGCGCATCCTCGAGAGCCGCCAGGGATGTGGAACTCGAGCTCGAACCGCGAGGTCAGTGATATACTTCACATTCGCCTCATCACTCATTGGTGCCGAGCCACTGGGTGGCAACGCCAATGCCCGCGTTGCCGCCTACGCGCGCGCCTGGAGCGCCAGGAACCGGCAGCCACGCCAGGGGCAACGCGGGCCGATCACCAGGGCCTTCCTGGACGTGCTGCAGGCCCTGCTGTGGGACTTCCAGCGGCATGAGATCGGCCGTAGTGTCCTCGGCCGTGCTGTCAATCGACGCGCGGAGCAAGGCATGCCGATTGTTG
>DATDIL010000164.1:0-38077 GCA_036521075.1 Steroidobacteraceae bacterium
GTAGCAGGAGGCGTGTCCCCACGCCATCTAGGGCCGCCAAGTCCTCATCGAGAAGGACCCGCCGATGACTGATGACCAAAATGAATTGGCCGACTCTATTTATGTGCCGCGATATCGACGGCGGGCGGGCGCGCGCTGGCATCCGCTGTCAGTGCGCCGCTACGCAGGGGCATGGCTTCATATTCAAGAATGCCGGGTGCGAGTCGAGGCATTAGGACTCCCCCTTTATAGGGTAGAATCCAACCCGCATTCTCGTTCGGATTGCGCGAATATTCGGCTTCCTGAGCCCTTCCCCGAGGACTTCCCTAGGCCCAAAACACCGGTAGACTTCCAGTAGACCTCAGCGGCGAATCACCCCGCGTTTTCCAGCAGAAAAACGCATCTCTCTTCGATAATCCGTTGGCTTCCTGACGGAACCCATGTTCACGCGGGTCTTACGCCTTCTCACCCGAATATAACACCGCGGATCTATACGGAATCCCGCACGAATGATTCGGGCAGTAGCCATCCGGATTCTTCGCCAGGTACTGCTGGTGATAGTCCTCGGCGTAGTAGAACTTGGGTGCTGGGACAATTTCCGTGGTAATGGTTCCAAGTCCTGCGGCATTGAGTTGGCCTTGAAAATGTTCGCGGGACTGTTCCGCAAGGTTTTGCTGTTCGGGCCCATGGGTGTAGAGAGCAGAACGGTACTGCGTGCCGATGTCGTTGCCCTGACGCATCCCCTCGGTCGGATTGTGGCTTTCCCAGAATGTCTGCAGCAGGTCCTCGTAGGAAGTGATCGTGGGGTCGAAGATGACTTTCACGACTTCGGTGTGCCCGGTAAGCCCACTGCATACCTCCTCGTAGGTCGGGTTCGGTGTATGGCCCCCCGCGTAGCCCACCGCCGTGGAATACACCCCAGGCAGCTTCCAGAACAGCTTCTCGGCCCCCCAGAAGCAGCCCATGCCGAATACGGCCTGCTGCATGCCGGCCGGGTACGGCGCGGTTATGCGGTGATGGTTCACAAAGTGCGCATCGGCCACGGCCAGCGGCGTGGCGCGGCCCGGGAGAGCCTGCGCCGGGCCCGGAATGGTATTTTTGCTGCCTGCCATCATGGATCTCCATTGCGTTCCTGACCGATCATCTGCGTGGGGGCGGCCGCGCGCAACTCAAGACGGCCGCTGCCTTTTCACAGTAGAATCGCCGTATGGGCATCAGTAATGCACACAATTTACGCTCCCCCGCGGTGGAGACGGTTCGACCCTATGGCCTGAGGGTCAGCCTGCCGTCGGGTGATCCGTTTCGCAAGTTGCTGGGCCCCGAATGGCACCGCCTGCACTGGTACGCCACCGCGCAGGAGCGGGATCGGGACATGGTCGAGATGAGCCGACGCCACGAGTACTCGCGCGCCTCGGATACACCATCGCTGCGCTTCGAGAAGATTGAGAATCTCGCCGAAAGCCGCGGGCTTTAGTCCCGGTTCGGGCCGTTGCCGTTGCTAGTCGGGCCGTTACTGAAGGTCCGTCCCAGGAACAGGTAGAAGGCCTGCCGGCCGTGCTCTTCGTAGCCGGTCGCCAGATAGATCGGTCCGAGGAATGTATCGATCCCCAGGAATACGCTTGCATCTTTGCGGCTGTTCCCCCAGTTGATGTCGCCGAGCCTCTCGAAGACATTTCCGGCCTCGAATGACACGCCCACGTAGGTCGGAAAATCGAAGGGTCCGTCACCCCCCTTGCCGATTTTGCGGTACAGCAGCACTCTGGCGATCGCGTATTGCGGACCGGCGAGCGAATCGGCGGCTATCCCCGACAGGTTGAACAGCCCTCCCAGCGGATACTGGGTGCGCACATCCAGTGGCTGGGTCTGATTGAACGTGGCGCCACCCGAGACCCAGAACATGGCGGTTTCGCGCCCGAAGGTGCCGGCCGTCAGGTAGTTGACCGACAACCGGTCAAACGGCACATCACCGCCGACCTCGTAGCGCTCGCTGTTCCACTCCACGCTTGCCAACTGGCCGCTGTGCGGGAAGCGCACATCATCGAGCTGATCCACGGAAAAGCGCGCGAAATACCCGTTCGCATTGAACGTCTTCGTAACCGGTGGCAACTGCACGTCACCCACCAGCACCGAGGTGCCACCCTGTTCGTGGTAGACGCCAAAGCGCAGTTCTCCGATGTTCTCCAGTTCTTTGCCGAGGTCAAGACCCGTTCGGAAGGTGTGCACACGCAGTTCGGCCAGATGGTTCTGGCCCGAATCCACGAGCGGGGTGTTCACGTCATCAAACTCGGTATGCGGGTCGATGAAGTAGGCCGAGGTCTGCTCGAATGGCAGGTACAGTTCCGTGTAGACGTGCGGCGAAGTGCCCTCCTCGCCATCCCACACCCACTCTCCGCCCGTCTTGGTGATGTCCCCCATCACCAGCCGCGCACCGATGTTGTACGTCGCATTGCCCTGGAAGTCATCCTGCAACCCCAGACCGAAGCGCACGAAATCCGGTCCCCACGAATTCGGTTGCGCGCTGATCAGCAGACCATGCTGGTCGCCATCCGTCAGCACTTGGTAATCCAGGCTTTCCAGTTTGCCGCGACCATAGTACTCGTCGATGGTGCTTTCCAGGGCCTTCGGGTCCAGCGGCTGGCCGGCAAACTGTCCGAACATTCCGCTGAGCGCGTCAACGTAGGGTTGCGAAAGCGGGTTCACCTTCACAAAGTCGATGCGCGGCAGCCCCCGGCGCACCGCATCCCGGTCGGCCAGGTAGCGCGCGTAGTCATCCGGACTTAGCGCCAGCTGACGCAGGCGATCGGTGAGCTGCTGTGCGGCAGTGGATCCGGCAGCCATTGCCTTGGGGACGATGCCGAAGTCGAACGAGGACAGGTTGCCCATGGTAGGGCTGATCAGGATGTCGGACTTCGCCAGTGTCTCCAACTGCCGGGTGGCATCACGCCTGATCAGGATCGAGAGCATCTGGTTGGAGATCGCGGTGGCGCTGCCCAGGCGGTCGCGCGCGAACAGCGGCGCGCCCACATCCACGACAATCAACACATCCACATTCATGGCACGTGCCACGTCTATCGGTAGATTGTCGGCGATGCCACCGTCCACCAATACCCGCCCTTCGCGCTCCACCGGCACGAACAGGCCGGGGGCGGACAGACTGGCGCGCATGGCCGAGGGCAGGTCACCGCTCTTCATCACCACCGGATCACCGGTCGCCAAATCCGTGGCCACAGCGCGAAAACGGGTGGGCAGGTCGTCGAAGGAACTGATCGTCGCCACCGGCAGCGTCAGGCGTCGCAGCAGCATCTCAAGGCTCTGACCCTTGATCAGTCCCTTCGGCAGCTGGAAGGCCCAGTTGCGAACCCCCAGCGGGAAATTCACCAGAAAGGTCTCATCCTCTTCCTTGCGGCGGTACGTGAGCTCCGTGCGTGGCGGCCGATCACGAAAGGCGTCCTGCCAGTTCAAGGAATTGGCGACGGTGGCGATTTCCCTCGCCGACAGACCACTGGCGTAGAGGCCGCCCACCACCGCGCCCATGCTGGTTCCCGCAATGGCATCGATCGGGACGTGCAACTGATCCAGAACCTGGAGCACGCCGATATGTGCAGCGCCGCGGGCACCCCCCCCGGACAGCACCAGGCCGATGCGCGGACGATGCCGTGGGGTAGCCGCCGCCGCATTCGGCGCCGGATCGGCCGCCACCGCGGCGACCGCGAACGCCAGCAGCACCACGGCACTGCTCAGGAAGCCAGCGCGGCGCATGACGGTCAGGCCGGTCGTCCGGAAATTGCGGTTCACGGGACAAGAATACCAGCACCGGCGGCAAGAACGACTGGACAATCACGGGCTTACGGGGGGCGGGTGGAGATCATCGGCAGCCGCCAGTAAGCTTGCAGACACCGCAATTAAGAAGGAACCGAATGGCTTCACTGCTCTACGTCGCCCTGCCCATCCTCCTCGAGGTACTGCTCGTCATTCACGTCATCAGGACGGGGCGCAATACCCTGTGGATCTGGCTGATCATCTTCCTGCCGCTGGCCGGCGGCATCGCCTATACGATCGTCGAGCTGATTCCGGAATTGTCGCGCAGCCGCACGCTGCGCATGACGCGGCGTAACGTGACGCGGGCACTGAATCCGGAAGCGCAACTGCGCCGCCTGCAGGATGAGGCGCAGCTTACGCAGAATGTCGCCAGCAGCCAGCGCTACGCGCAGGAGCTGTTGCGCCATGACCGCTTTCAGGACGCCGCTGCCGTCTACCGCAAGATCCTCACCGGCCTGTACGAGCATGATCCGGATCTGATGCTCGGGCTGGCGCGGGCGCAGTTTGGCGGTGGCGATCCGTCCGCGGCACGGGCGACGCTGGATGAGGCCATCGGGATGAATCCGCAGTTCCGCTCACCCGAAGCCCATCTGCTCTACGCGCGAGCGCTGGAGGCCGAAGGCAATGCGGAAAAGGCGCTCGCGGAATACCAGGTCCTGTCCACCTCCTACCCCGGTGCCGAAGCCGCCGTGCGTTTTGCGCAACTGCTCAAGACGCAGGGGCGCATCGAGGAAGCACGCACCGTCGTCAAGGAGTTGCTGGAGCAGGCACGCATCGCGCCGGCACATTACCGCAGGGCGCAACGGGACTGGCTGGACAGCGCCCAGCGCCTGGCGCTCGGCCCCTAGCCGCGTACGCGGCGTACGGCGCCACGCCGCGGCACCTGTTGCGTAATGCAGTGGATATTGCCGCCGCCGAGCAAGATCTCGCGGGCTGGAACGCCGACCACTTTGCGGTCCGGAAACAGGCGCTTGAGCACGCGCGCTGCCGCCCGATCCGTATCTGGATCCAGTAACGGCATCACCAGTCCGCCGTTCGCCAGGTAGAAGTTCACATAGCTGCCCGCTAGCCGCCAGCCGGCGACACGCGCATGCGAGCCGCGCTTGCGCTGAATACCGGAGGCCTCGCGCGCGCTCATGTGCAGCGGCCCCGGTGCCGGAATTTTGTGGACCGTAAGCCGCCGCGCGCGCGCGTCGCGTGCGGCCAGCAGCCGCTCCAGCGCATCGTTTGAAATCGCGTATTGCGGATCTGCCGGATCATCGCACCAGGTCAGAGCGACCTCACCCGGTCTCACGAAACAGGCCAGATTGTCGACGTGCCCGTCAGTCTCATCGTTGAAGACGCCGCCGCCCAGCCACAAGACGCGCCGCACGCCAAGATAGTCTTTCAGGTACCTTTCGATCCGTGACCGGGTCAGAGTCGGATTGCGGTTGCGATTCAACAGGCACTGTTCAGTCACCAGCGCCGTGCCGTCACCGTCCACGTGAATCGCGCCACCCTCATTGATCATGGGCGCACGGTAGCGCGCCGCGCCTTCCACCTCGAGCACCTTGCGCGCCACCTGGTCATCCAGTTGCCAGGGCACATACAGGCCACCGTCAAAACCGCCCCAGGCGTTGAAGGGCCAATCGATGCCGCGCAGCTCGCCGGCGTCGTTGAGCACACCGGTGGGTCCGACATCGCGCATCCAGGCATCATCATGCGACAGTTCCACCACGCGGATCGGCTGCGGCAACTGCGCGCGTGCCGCTTCAAATTGGGCCGCAGACACGCCCATGGTCACCGGCTCAAAGCGCGCGATGGCGCTCGCGACCGCCACAAATGCCGCCTGGGCCGGCTGCGCGTTGCGCCGCCAGTTATCGGGCCGTTCGGGCCACAGCATCCAGCAGCCTGCGTGCGGCGCGCTTTCTGCCGGCATGTGGAAACCGTCGCGCGCCGGTGTGCCGCGCAGCGTCGCCGTCATACCTTGGCGCGCTCCAGCGCCTGATTCAGATCCTCGACCAGGTCTTCGACATCCTCCAGGCCGATGGACAGTCGCACGGTGCCCTCGGCGACGCCCGACATCGCAATCTGCTCTGCGGTCAGATCGCGACTGGACATCATCTGGGGTGGCACCACCAAAGACTCGGTCGAGCCGAGGCTTGCCGTGATCGAGAAGTACTGCAGCGCATCGGCGAAGCGCGCGGCAGCGGCATCACCGCCGCGCACATCGAGTGTGACCACCGTGCCTGAGTGTTTCATTTGCCGGCGCGCCAGTTCATGTTGCGGATGAGCCGTCAGTCCCGGGTAGTGCACCTTGGCGACACCTGGATGCTGCGTCAGCATTTCTGCAATGCGCTGGGCCGCAAGGGTCTGGGCCTCGTAGCGCAGGTAGTAGGTTTTCAGTCCGCGTGCAATCAGAAACGCCGCATGCGGATCGAGGATCCCCCCCAAAGTGCCGAAGTCACCGCGCAGACCGCGGATAATGTCGCTGCGCGCGATGACCGCGCCGCCCATGACATCTCCCGCTCCGGAGGCGTACTTGGTGAGGCTGTGAACGAAGATATCGATCGGATACTGGCCATGCTGATGCAGCCCCGCAAACGTATTGTCGAGAAATGTCAGCGCGCCGTGTGCTTGCGCCAGCCGCGTGATCACTTCGATATCGGCGACCTTCGTCATCGGGTTGGTTGGCGACTCGAACACGACCAGCCGCGTGGGCGTCGTGCGCAGTACGCGCTCGATGCCCGGCAGATCATCGATGGACAGCATGGTGCTGTTCACGCCAAAGCGTCCGAGCAGCCGGCGGATCAGATATCGCGTCGGGTTGTAGGTCTCGATGAAACACAGCACGTGATCGCCCTGGCGGGTCAGCGCGAGCAATGCCTGCGCGATCGCACCGACGCCGGAGCCTGTGACCAGGCAGTCATCGCGATCCTGCATTCCAGCCAGCTGCAGTTCCAGCTGACGGGTGGTGGGATTCGCGGCGCGCGAATAGAAGAACCCGGGTCGATCGCCGCGCAGAAACTCCAGCGTGTCATCGAGGGTGTCAAAATCAAACTTCACCGACTGATAGATGGGCATCACCAGGGGCCGATTGCCCGCCGGCAATGCCACTTCCGGTGGATGATTGACGCTCGTGGACTTCTTCACGCCCTTCTCTCCGCAAATTCAAGCAGCCGGGTCACCGCTTGCGTAAGGGTAGCATCACGCTTTGCGACGCACAGGCGCACAAACGGCATGGGCGGCGGCGCGACGTAGAATGGCGACAGTGGGATGCTCGCCACACCCGCTTCGAGCAGCAGCTGTTCGGCAAAGTGCACGTCGGCCTGCGGCGCCAGGTCGCCTTGACGCCGCCCAGCCGCACCCGGCAGTGCGCTGAAATCGAGCAGCTGGAAGAAGGTGCCCTGCGCGGGCGGCAGTATGAAGGCGGAATTCTTAAGGCCCTGACGCAGCAGATCACGCTTGGCCTGGAAGAATCCGGAAAGCTCACTCCACACCTGCGGCTTCTCGTGCAGGTACTGGGCAATCGCCTGCTGCATCGGGGTTGCGATGCTGAAGGTATTGAACTGGTGCACGCGCCGCAGTTCGAGGGTCAGCGCCGCAGGCGCGATACAGTACCCGACGCGCCAGCCGGTGGCGTGCAGCGTTTTGCCAAACGAGAATACCACGAAGGCGCGCGGCGCCAGTTCGGCATGTGCCAGGACGCAGTGATGCTTGCGCCCGTCATACATGACGTGCTCGTAGACTTCATCGGACAGCACCAGGATGTCCCGATCGCGGATCAAAGCCGCCAGCGCATCCAGATCCGCCCGGGTCGCGGCGGTGCAGCTGGGATTGTGCGGTGAGTTGATGATGATCAGGCGGGTGCGGGAGGTAATGCTGGCGGCGACGCGTTCCCAGTCGTAGGGGAATGTCGGCGGAAGCAGCGGGATATGTATGCAGCGTCCGCCCGCCAGACGGATGGCCGGATCGTACGAGTCATAGGCCGGGTCAAAGACGATCACTTCATCACCGGCACCGACCACCGCCTGAATGGCCGAGTAGATCGCCTCCGTGGCGCCCAGCGTCACCGTGATCTGCGATTCCCAGTCCGGCTGCACGCCGTAGCTGGCATTGATTTTGCTCGCGATCACCTGTCGCAGTGCGAGGCTGCCTTCCATGGGGGCGTATTGGTTGTGCCCTTCCCGCACCGCTTGCGCCAGCAGCTCTCCGATCCGCGGATCGATGTCATAATCGGGGAATCCCTGGCCGAGATTGAGCGCGCCCAGTTCGCGCGCGCGCCGTGAGATGACCGTGAAGATCGTCGTGCCCACGTCGGGCAGTTTGCTGCGCCCGAATTCACTCATTTAGGCATCTCCGACAGTGGCCATGGCCGCGCCGATCACGCCGGCCTGTCCGGCGAAGTGCGCTGGTCGCAGTTCCGAGTCACATTTGAGCAGGGTCGAGAACTCCGCGTAACGCTCGCTGACGGCGCCCCCCAGGATGATGACATCGGGCCACAGCAGCGCATGGATGCGCGCCAGATACAGATTCACCCGCTCGATCCAGGCGGGGAAATCCAGGCCCTGTGCCGTGCGCACGTGTGCCGATGCGAATTTCTCCGCATCCATGCCATTCAGTTCGAGATGCCCCAGCTCGGTGTTTGGAAACAGGCGGCCGTTTACGAACAGCGCCGAGCCAATACCGGTACCGAATGTCAGCATTATGGCCGTGCCGCTCACACCCATGCCGGCACCCCAGCGCATTTCGGCAAGCCCTGCCGCATCGGCATCATTCAAGAATACCACCGGCCGGTTGAGCGCATGGCCCACGACCGCCGCGCCGTTGGCGCCCAGCCAGGAATGATCGATATTCGCAGCGGTACGCACGACGCCATGGTGGACGACGGCGGGGAAGGCGACCCCGACCTGCCCCTGCGCCTGCGGCAGGCGCGCGGCCAGACCCGCAATGACCGCGGCCAGACGCTCCGGTGTCGAGGGCTTCGGCGTGGGCGCCGAAATGACCTCCCCGAGCAGGTGGCCGGTGGCTACGTCCACCACTCCCGCCTTCACCGACGAGCCGCCTACATCGATTCCCAGCAGCTTCTGACTCATATGCAAGCCTTCACAATTTTGGCCCTCAGTGATTGGCGGCGGCGGCCAGCTGCATGTCCCGTTCGCGCCTGCGGTTCTGATGACGCAGCCACAGAGCCGATACGATGATGCCGGTGGTCACGATCAGCACCATGAGGGTCGCCAGTGCGTTCACGTCCGGACTGACGCCCAGCCGGACCTTGGAAAATATCACCATCGGCAGCGTGCTGGAGCCGGGTCCGGCAACAAACTGCGTGATGACCAGGTCATCCCAGGACAAAGTGAATGACAGCAGCCACCCCGACACGAGCGCCGGGGCCACCAGCGGCAGGGTGATCCGGCGAAATACCATCCCGGGCCGGGCCCCCAGGTCGAGCGCGGCCTCCTCCAGGGACTCATCGAATCCGACCAGCCGCGACTGCACGACCACTGCCACATAGGCGGTGCAAAAAGTGATATGCGCCAGGGTGATGGTCAGCATGCCGGTGCCGTGCGGCCAGCCGATGGCCTGCTGCAGGGAAATGAACAGCAGCAGTAACGCGAGACCCGTGATGACCTCTGGCATGACCAGCGGCGCAGTCGTCATGCCGACCAGCAGCGTGCGGCCGCGGAACGGGCCGAAGCGCGCGAGCGCCACCCCGGTAAGCGTGCCGAGCACCATGGCGCCGCTGGCGGCGATGAGCGCAATGCGGATCGACAGCCACGCCGCCCCGAGAATTTCCTCGTTGCCGAGCAGTTCGCCATACCATTTGAGCGTCGGCGAGTGCGCGGCATCCCACACCGTGACCAGGCGCGAATTATTGAGCGAGAAGACCATCATCGAGAGGATGGGTGCGTACAGGAACGTCACCCCCATCGCCAGCATCGTGCGCGGAAACCATCCCGATGATCTCATCGATGACTTCCGATCTGGCGGCCACCGGAGCGCTGGAAGAGCATGATGGGGAACACCAGCAGCAACAGCATGAGGATGGCCACGGCACTGGCCAGCGGCCAGTCCCGGTTCTCGAAGAACTCATCCGACAGTACCCGCCCGATCATGAGCTGGTCGGTGCGGCCCAGGAGCGAGGGCACCACGTACTCGCCCACGGCCGGGATGAATACCAGCAGGCAGCCGGCAACGATGCCGGGAACCGACAGTGGCAGCGTGACGCGCACGAAGGCCGTAAAGGGCCGCGCGCCCAGATCCGCGGCGGCCTCCAGGAGTGCCCCATCGTGCTTCTCCAGATTGGCGTACAGCGGCAGGATCATGAACGGCAGATACGAGTACACGATGCCCACATACACCGCGAAATCCGTCTGCAGCATGGTCAGCGGCTGATGGATGACACCCAGGAACATGAGGATATTGTTGATGACGCCGTCGTGCTTGAGCAGTCCAATCCAGGCATACACGCGCAGCAGAAAGGAGGTCCAGAACGGCAGCACGATGAGCATCAGCAGCACGCTGCGCCGTGGGCCGGGCGCACGGGCGATGGCATAGGCCATCGGATAGCCCAGCATCAGGCACAACAGCGTCGACACCGCGGCGACCTTCAGCGAATACAGGTAGGCGCTGATATACAGCGGATCGGTGAACAGGAAGGCGTAGTTGCTCAGGTGCAGCGCCGCATGCGGCAGCCCATTGATCCAGTCCAGCAACGGCGCATACGGCGGGATCGCCAGCCGCTCCTGGGAGAAGGACAACTTGAGCACGATCAGGAAGGGCAGCAGGAACAGCAGTATCATCCACGCCAGCGGTATACCTGCCACCAGTCGCCGCCCGCGTTGATTCACACTGTGAGGGTGCTGAGCCATGCAGGGCCTATTCCGTCAGCACGACGGGGCTACCGGTCTGCCATGAGAGGAACACGACCTCGTCGCGCACGATGCGCCGCTCCGAATCGCGTGCCGAATTCGGCAGGGTCACCCGTACCTCGCGCCCGGAATCAAGCCCCACCAGGTACACCGACGCATCGCCCAGGTAGGCGATGCCCCGCACCTGTCCGCGGGTGACGTTTTCAGTGTCCGGATTCACTGCGGTGAGCCCGTCGGGCGGCGCGCGCGTCATCGAGATCTTCTCCGGCCGCACGGCCGCCCAGACCGTGGCGCCGCGCGCCGCCGGCAGCTGCCGATCGACCTTGATCACGCAGCCAAGCTCCGCGCAGCGGATGCGCCGCCGTTCCTCGGCCTCTCCCAGCACCTGCCCCTCGAACAGATTCACCGAACCGATGAAGTCGGCAATGAAGCGGGTGCCGGGGGATTCGTAGATCTGCGCGGGTGTGCCCACCTGCGCGATGCGCCCCTGGTTCATCACACCCATGCGCGTCGACAGCGTCATGGCCTCTTCCTGGTCGTGGGTCACGACAATGAAGGTGACACCGAGGGCCTTCTGGATGTTGACGAGCTCGAACTGGGTGTGCTCGCGCAGCTTGCGGTCCAGGGCCGCAAGGGGCTCATCCAGCAGCAGGAGCTTCGGCCGCTTGACCAGCGAGCGGGCCAGGGCGATGCGCTGCCGCTGACCCCCGGAGAGCTGGTGCGGCTTGCGTGCTCCGAAGCCACCCATCTTCACAATGTCGAGGATCTCCCCGACACGGCGCTTGATCTCATCGCGCCGCAGCCCTTCCTGTTCCAGTCCGAAGGCAATGTTCTTCTCCACCGTCATGTGGGGAAACAGTGCATAGGACTGGAACATCATGTTCACCGGTCGCGCATACGGGGGCACGGTGCTCATATCGCGTCCGTCCACCAGGATCCGCCCCGCCGTTGGCGTCTCGAACCCGGCCAGCATGCGCAGCAGCGTGGTTTTACCCGATCCGGACCCACCCAGCAGGCAGAAGATCTCACCGCGATGAATTTCCAGGCTCACATCGTCCACCGCGACGAAATCATCGAAGCGTTTGCTCAAGTTCTCGATCTGCACGTACGCGCGTGGCGCGTGCGCATCAGCTACCTGTCGTTCGTTCACCGTTACGCCCTATTCGCCGGTCTTGAAGCGAGTCCACATGCGATTCAACAACCGCGTGAACTGCGGGGATTTCGCAAGTTCCGGCACCAGCGTCGCGCGCACCTGTGGCGGCGGGTAGATGCCCGGATCATTCCTGACCGCCGCCGACAGCGTCTCGAACGCCGCATCATCGCCATTGGCGTACTTGAGAAAATTGCTGTTGCGCGCAGCGATGTCCGGACGCAGCAGAAAATTGATGAACAGATGCGCGTTGCTCACATGGGGCGCATCGGCCGGGATCGCCACCATGTCGAAATTGCGCATCGCCCCCTGCTTGGGGATGCGATAGGCCAGCTCGATGCCCCGACCGGCCTCGACGGCCCGGTCGTGCGCCTGCTTCACATCCCCGGACCAGCCCATCGCCAGGCAGATCTCGCCATTGGCCAGGTCGTCGATGTAACGCGATGAGTGCACATAGCGGATATAGGGCCGGATGGACAGCAGGACTTTTTCCGCGGCCTTCAAGTCCGCTTCGGTTTCACTGTTCGGATTGCGACCCAGGTACAGCAGTACCGCACCCAGCATTTCGGTTGGCGTGTCCAGTATCGCCACACCACAGTCCTTGAATTTCGACACCACGGCCGGATCGAAGATCATGCTCAAGGAATCCACCGGTGCATCGGGCATGCGCTCGCGGATCTTGGCCACGTTGTAGCCGGGTCCGGAGGTGATCCACATGTAATCCACGCCGTAGTCGTTGCCGGGGTCGTAGACCGCGGCGGTCCGCGCCACCTCCGGGTCTACGTATTTGAGATTCGGCAGCAGCGCCTTGTTGAGTTTGCGGTAGACGCCGGCGGCGACCTGACGCTGCAGGAATGGACCGGAGGGTACCACCACGTCAAAATTGGAATGACCCATGAGCATTTTCGTCTCCAGCACTTCGTTGGAGTCGAAGACGTCGTAGTTGACCTTGATGTGATACTCGCGCTCGAAATCATCGATGACACCGGGTGCGATGTAGTCGGACCAGTTGTAGACGTTCAGCACCGGCTCGTTGGCGGTGGAAGCCCCAGAGCAGCCGGCCACGCAGGCCAGCAGTACGCAGCCCGCGATCAGGGTACGGACATTGATTCCCATCAACCTATATTACATAGCCGCGCGGCCGTTCCCTCAGACGTTCAGCAGCAGATGCTCGCGCTCCCAGGAGCTGATCACCTGCAGGAATACCTCGTACTCGGCTTCCTTGACCAGCGCGAACGCCTCCACGAAAGTCGGCCCCAGCAGCTCCACCAGCGGCTCGCATGCCCGCAGCTCCCGCAACGCCCCATCGAGCGTACGCGGCAGGCCGAAGGGCAGATCATGGGCACTGCCCGTAATCGGGTCGGTGGGCTGCAGGCCCTCGGTCATCCCCAGAAATCCACACGCCAGTGAGGCCGCCATGGCGATGTACGGGTTGGCATCCGCGCCGCCGCAGCGGTTCTCGACCCGCCGTGCGGCCGGCGCGGCGTTGGGGACACGCAGGCCCGCCGTGCGGTTGTCATAGCCCCAGTGGGTATTGATCGGTGCGGTCTGGTAGCGCGTCAGGCGGCGGTAGGAATTCACGTTCGGGCAGAACAGTGCCATCGCTGCCGGCAGGTAGCGCTGCAGGCCCGCGATATGGGCAAAGAACAGCTGCGACGGAGTGCCGTCGGCGTTGCTGAAGATGTTCTTGCCGCTCTTGCGGTCCACCACGCTCTGGTGGATATGCATGGCACTGCCGGGCTCCTTGGCATGCGGCTTGGCCATGAAGGTCGCGTACATCTTGTGGCGCAGGGCCGCTTCGCGCGCCGTGCGCTTGAACAGGAAAGCCTGATCGGCCAGATCCAGCGCATTGCCATGAATCAGGTTGATCTCCATCTGCGCCGGTCCATCCTCGTGGATCAGCGTGTCGATCTCGATCTCCTGGTCTTCGCAGAACTGGTAGATGTCATCGAACAGCGGGTCGAACTCATTCACCGCGGCGATGCTGTAGGACTGCCGCCCGGGCTCGGCACGACCGGAGCGGCCGACGGGGGGCTTCAACGGATAGTCGGCGTCGAGATTCGGCTCGACCAGGTAGAACTCCAGCTCCGGCGCCACGACCGGATCCCAGCCGCGCTGCGCATACAGCTCCAGTACATGTCGCAGCACATTGCGCGGGGCCATCGCGACGCGCCGCCCGTCGCCGTAGTAGCAGTCATGAATCACCTGGGCGGTCGGTTCGGCGGCCCAGGGCACGCGCCGCACGGTCTTCGTATCGGCCTTGAGGATAATGTCGATTTCGGCCGGATTCATCGCCTCCGCGGTGTCGATCGGATAATCGCCGGTCACCGTCTGCAGGAACACGCTCTCGGGCAGCCGCATGCCCTCGTCGACCGCAAACTTCACGGCGGGCATGATTTTACCGCGGGCTATGCCCGCCATATCCGGAATGATGGCCTCGACTTCGGAGATGCCGTGATCGCGGAAGAACTGTTGAATATCCGTCGCCATAAATCACCTGGTCTGCGCACGCTCGCGGCTGGCATCGCCAAAGGCCGCGAATAACGCACGCGAAAATGGGTTGCTCATCGCCCGCCACTCCGGGTGCCACTGCACCGCCACCGCGAAGCTTCGCGAGTTGCGCACCTGAAAGCCCTCGATCAGGCCATCCGGCGCGCGGGCCTCCACCGCCAGGCCTTCGCCCAGCCGCTCGACGCCTTGCCAATGCAGCGAGTTGACACGGATTTCCGCCGCGCCCGCCAGCTTGATCAGCAACCCGCCGGGCTCCAGGCGCACGGCGTGTGCGGGGCCGTACTGGACTTCCAGTTCAAGCCTCTCATCGTCGCGGTGATCCAGATGCCCGGGCACTTCATGAACCCGCTGCAGCAGTGTGCCCCCGAAGGCCACGTTCACCTCCTGGAAACCGCGGCAGATGCCCAGCAACGGCACCCCCATCGCAACCGCGCGCGGAATCAGGGTCAGGGTGGTCGAATCGCGCTGCGGATCGTGCAGGGTGCCGGGAACACTCGGCACTCCCGCGTAATGATGGGGCTCGACGTTCGACGGGCTACCGGGCAGCACGATGCCGTCGAGGTGGTTCAACGCCTCCTCGATGTCGCCGCTATCGCCCAATGCCGGCAACAGCACCGGAATGCCGCCTGCACCATCGGCGATTGCCTTCATGTACTTCTCGCCGGCCAGATGAAACGCGTGGTTGCCAATCATGCGGCGATCGGCGGCTATGCCGATGACCGGGCGTCGGGATTTCATGGGTTACTTCCGAGAGTCGTCTAATATATTAGACGACCCCCGCCTTCAGGTCGTGTTACTGGCCGCTATTACACCACATGGCGGGGCGACCGGCTGCTGCCGCCGAGCACATTTTGGCGCCGCCCCGATCAGTGGTAAACTCTCGCCTTAGCCCGACAATATAGCCATTTGGTGGACACACCCGCTGCGTACCCGGAGGCCCGTGACCGGTGTGCCAAGCGTAGCGTTGGACGCATTAAATATTTTAAACACCTGGGGTGGCCGTCATGGCCGACCGGCCACTCGCACGCACCTCATACTCTGCCGCCGGCGACCCCGCGGGGGTGCGCGCGGAGCTGGCGGGCAGCCACAGCTGCGATGTGTGCGTCATCGGTGGCGGAATTGCCGGCACTTCCGCGGCGCTGCATCTGGCCGAACGCGGCTTTGACGTCATTTTGCTGGAGGCGCAGCAGATCGGCTGGGGCGCCTCCGGCCGCAGCGGCGCGCAGGTGTTGCCGGGCGTCGCCGCCAGCCAGGCCCGCCTGGAGAAGCTGATCGGCATGGACGACGCCTACAAGGTCTGGCAGGTCTGCGTCGCGGGCGTGCGCCTGGTACGGCAGCTGATCGCCCGCCACCGCATCGATGCTGAATTTGTCCCCGGCCACATGCTCATGGCGGTGAAACCGCGCCATGACCTGCAGCTGCGCGCCTACGTCGAGGAACTCCAGCAGCGCTATGCCTATCACGGCATCCGCTACATGCCCACCGCGGAAGTGCGCAACGTGGTCGCCAGCACCCACTACCGGGGTGCGCTCTATGATTCCAATGCCGGACACCTCCACCCGCTGAAATACACCCTGGGACTGGCGGCCGCCGCCGAGCGGCTGGGGGTGCGCATCTTCGAAGGCACGCGCGCCGTGGATTTCACCGGCCGCGCCCCGGTACGCGTGCGCACCGCGGGGGGCGATGTGCACTGCCGGCGGCTGGTGCTGTGCGGCAGTGTCTACCTCGGAGCCGTCGCGCCGCAGCTGCGGGGGCGGATCATGGCGGTCGGCACCTGCATCGTGGCCACGGAGCCGCTCGGCGCGGCGCGTGCGCAGGCCCTCATCACCAACAACGCGGCCGTCGCCGACATGAACTGGGTGCTCGATTACTTCCGGCGCTCGGCGGACCAGCGCCTGCTGTTCGGCGGGCGCGTTACCTACGCCGGGTTTGATCCGGACCGCATCGCCGCCGCGACGCGCGCGCGCATGATGCGGGTGTTCCCGCAGTTGCAGGACGTGAAGGTGCAATTTGCCTGGGGTGGGCACGTCGACATCACCCGCAACCGGGCGCCGGACTTCGGACGACTCAACCCGGATGTGTACTACCTGCAGGGATTCTCCGGCCACGGCATTGCTCTGGCGGGAATGGCCGGCAAGCTGGTCAGTGAAGCCATCGCCGGGGAGGCCGGACGCTTTGATGTCTTCGCCCGCATTCCGCACCACCCCTTCCCAGGCGGCGCGGCCCTGCGTCGCCCGGCCCTGGTGCTGGCGATGATGTACTACCGGATCAAGGATCTGCTTTAGGGCGGATCTCGAAACAGCGATGGATGCGTGGATTGCGCTCGAAATCCACGGCAATCGTTGCCCGGGAGATATCGGTGACGGCGTGCCGTTGGCTGATCGCCTCATCGAGCCTGAAGCGCTGCGCATTGGTGGAGAACAGCAGCAGGCCGTCGCGATTGAGCAGCTGGACGCACAGATCGATGAGCACGCCGTGATCGCGACTCAAATCCAACACCCCCTCCATGCGCTTGGAGTTTGAGAACGTCGGGGGGTCCAGGAACACCAGATCGTAGCGTTCGTGCGCCGCCACGGCCTCATCCAGCCATTGGCGACAATCGGCCTGAATCAGTGCGTGCGGATCACGGGCAATGCCGTTCAGGTCCAGATTGCGCCGCGCCCACTGCAGGTAGGTGCGTGACATGTCCACCGAGGTACTGGCGCGGGCACCTGCGGCGGCGGCATGCACGGTGGCCGTGGCCGTGTAGCAGAACAGGTTCAGGAACCGACGACCGCGCGCCTGTGTGCCCAAGCGTTCGCGGGTGATGCGGTGATCCAGGAACAGTCCGGTGTCCAGGTAGTCGTCAAAATTCACCCAGAAGCGCTGGCCGGCCTCGCGGGCCATATGGAACACCGCCTGGCTTTCAAGCTTGCGGTACTGTCCCGCGCCGGACTGCCTGCGACGCAGCCGGACCCGGATGCGTGCGCCGGGCACGCCGGTGACTTCGGTCAGAACCGACAGCGCCTCGCTGCGCCGGCGGCGCGCGGCCTGCGGATCAATGCTGGCGGGCGCCTCGTATTCCTGTACATACAGCCACTGCTCGGGCCCGGCTTCCCCGGCAATCTCGTAACGGTCAATGGCCAGTGCGTACTCGGGCATGTCCGCATCGTACACACGCACATTGAATACTCCCTGCTCACGCGCCCAGCTGTCCAGTCGCTTGAGATTCTTGGCGAGCCGGTTGGCGAACATGCGCGCGCCCGGCATCGCGGCCGCCCGTGCATCGGCGCTCAGTCCCGTACGTTTCTGACCGACTTCGCGAAAACTTGCGCTCTCAACCGTCAAGCGCAGCAGGCGACACTCGATGGCGCCGTTCCACATGGTGTGGGTGCGGCGCGCGCGGATGCCCAGTTCCAAACCCAGCTCCGGAGTTCCGGTGAACACCGCCGCATGCCAGCCTTGAAACTGCTCGCGCAGCACGATGCCCAGTTCGCGGTGTGCGACGCGCGCACCGGCCATGTCTTCCATGCGCACGCCATAGGGCGGGTTCGTGGCGAGCAGTCCCAACGCCTGTCCGGGCAGCGGCTGCGACTGCGCGAGAAGCCCGCTCGCGAAATGCACCCACGGTGCGATCCCGGCGCGCTGGGCGTTGACGGCCGCGGCGCCAATGCTCGACGCGTCACGATCGACACCGCGCAGCGGCAGGTGCCCGGCTGCAAGCTCGCGCTGCTGTGCCTGCACAGCCGCCCGCACCCGCATCCACAATTCAGGATCATGGCCGCGCCAGCCCAGGAAGCCGAAGTACTCGCGCCCCAGGCCCGGCGCACGGCCCGCCGCGATGAGCGCGGCCTCGATTACCAAGGTCCCCGAACCGCACATCGGATCCAGGAACCCGGCGCCCTCCGCGGCAAGCTGCGGCCAGCCCGCGCGTAGCAGAATGCCGGCGGCAACGTTCTCCTTCAGCGGCGCCTCGCCGGCCTCACCGCGATACCCGCGACGGTGCAAGCTTTCCCCGGACAGGTCGATGGACACCGTCACCTGCTCGCCGTTGGCGTGCGCATGAACGCGCACACTGGGGCGCTCCCGCTGCACATCGGGTCGATGGCCGGCCCAGGCGCGCAGACCATCGCAAATCGCATCCTTCAGCTTCAGCGCGCCAAAGTGAGTGTGGGTGATCTGCGGGTGCTGCCCGCTGAAATCACAGGCAAGGGTCGCCTGCGGTCCCAGATGCCGGGTCCAGTCGATGCGCCGCACTTCGGCATAGAAGTCCTCGGCGGTCGCCGCATTGAAGCGCGCAATTTCCAGGAACAGCCGGTTGGCCGTGCGCGATCCCAGGCACACCCGATAGGCGCATTCCAGCGTACCGCGGAAGGTCACGCCAGTGGTGCGCTCGCGAATCTGCACGGCGCCGCAGGCGTTGAGTTCCTGGACCAGCAGATCCGCCAGGCCCCGCGGGCAACTGGCGATCAATGACAGCGCGGCGCCGTCGGCAAGCGATTCACTCATCGGTTGGGATCTTGGTACGGTCTTGGCGGGGTGACGCAACTGACGATTTCGCACAATTCGCGACCGACATTGCGGAAGCGATGCGGCAGCTGGCTGGCAAAGTAGTAGGCATCCCCGGGGCCGAGCACGCGGGTCGAACCACCGATGGTCAGCTCGATGCGGCCGCGGATCACCAGGCCCCCCTCCTCGCCCCGGTGCGCCAGCATCTCATCCCCGCTCGCCGCGCTTGCCGTGTAACGCTCGTGCTGGATCGACAGCTGCCGGCCGCTGCGCTGGGCAGCCACGAGGCGCCGCGAAACCGCCTCATCACCCACCTCGATCAGCTCCTCCGCGCCAAAGAACATCTGCGGGGCGCTGGCCTCATCCAGGGTGAAGAATTCGGCCATGGACATGGGTACCCCATCCAGTACTTTCTTCAGTGAGCTGACCGACGGACTGACCCGATTTTGCTCGATCAGGGAAATCAGCCCATTGGTGACGCCGGCGCGGCGCGCGAGGGCGCGCTGGGACAATCCGAAGGCCACCCGCACGCTGCGCAGCTTCGCGCCAACGTCGATGCTCATATTATGTAAATACCTAACGTGTTGAGGATACTCAACGAAGGGGCCGGAATCTCCGCCAATGTAGCCCAAATTGTCAACTTTCTTTATCATCGCGCCCCTCGTTTACCGCAGTCGCGTTCCGGAGCGCATACGATTATGTCCACGCCCTCGCTCGATTCCCTGTGGATGCCCTTCACGCCCAACCGCCAGTTCAAAGCCAAGCCGCGCATTCTTGCCAAGGCCTCGGGCATGCATTACTGGAGTGGTGATGGTCGGCAGATCCTCGATGCCGTCGCCGGACTGTGGTGCGTCAATGCCGGTCACGGCCGCCGCGAAATCACCGAAGCGGTTGCACGACAGCTCGAGACCATGGACTACTGCCCGCCGTTCAACATGGGACATGCCGGCGCGTACGAACTGGCGAACCGGGTGGCGGCGCTCGCGCCCGAAGGGCTGGACCATGTGTTCTTCGGCAACTCCGGCTCGGAAGCGGTGGACACCGCACTGAAGATTGCCATCGGCTACCACGCCGTGCGCGGCGAAGCGCGGCGCACGCGCATCGTGGGCCGCGTGCGCGCTTACAACGGTGTGAGCTTCGCCGGCATCTCGGTGGGCGGCATCGCGGCCAATCGCAAGATGTGGTCGGGAACGCTGCTGCCGAACGTGGATCATCTGCCCCACACCCATGATCTGGCGCGCAATGCCTTCTCGCGCGGTCTGCCCCAGCACGGCGTCGAACTTGCCAACGAGCTGGAGAAGATCATCGCGCTGCAGGACGCCTCGACCATCGCTGCCGTCATCGTCGAACCCATCGCCGGTTCGACCGGCGTGCTGCTGCCGCCCGTGGGCTACCTGCAGCGCCTGCGCGACATCTGCACCAAGCATGGGATCCTGCTCATATTCGACGAAGTCATCACCGGCTTCGGTCGCACCGGTTCGCCCTTCGCCGCGCAGGAGTTTGCGGTCACCCCGGACATCATCACCTGTGCCAAGGGTCTCACCAACGGTTGCGTGCCCATGGGCGCCACCATTGTCAGCAAGTCCATCTACGAGGCGTTCATGAAGGGCCCGGATGGCATCGAGATATTCCATGGCTACACCTACTCGGGCCATCCGACCGCGTGTGCCGCGGGCCTGGCCACTCTGGAGATCTATGCGCGGGAAAACCTGCTGACCCGCGCCAAGAGCCTCGCAAAGGAATGGGAAGAGGCCGCGCACTCACTGCGCGCGCTGCCGCATGTGATCGACGTGCGCAATTACGGACTGATCGTGGGGCTGGAGTTCGCTCCGATCGCCGGCAAGCCGGGGGCCCGCGCCTCCGATGTGTATCTGAAGTGTTTTGAACGCGGCCTGCTGGTGCGCCAGACCGCCGACATTCTGGCCCTGTCGCCACCGCTGATCATCGAATCCAAGCACATCGATCAGATCTTCGAGACCCTGCGCGCGGTGATCAAGGCCCTGTAACGTCAGCGTCGAGGATGTGCCGTGCGACGCTGACGCGCCGCACGGCACCGTCACCTGGTTCTCACTGTACCTCATTCAGCCTGCGCGACCGTGGTGGCGCTCGGCTGCGTGCCGAGCAGTTTCACGCTGACCCGACGCTGGAACGCGTACTCATCAAGATCGCCCGTCGCGCTGGCGGCATCCGCGCCCAGTGCCTCCACCGCGATGCGCTCCTCGCTCATGCCCGCGTTCGTCAGCACTGCCGCCACCGACGCGGCGCGCTCCTTTGACAGCAAGATGTTGTACTGGCTGGAGCCACGCGGATCTGCGTGGCCGCTGACCTGGATCTTCACCCCGTCCATGCTGCTCGCCAGCTGCCCGAGCGTCGTCAGCTGGTCGATGTCATCGGGTGTCAGATTGGCATCGCCGGTCTTGAAGGAAATGTTCACCGTGAGTTCGCGGGCGTGGTCGAGCGAGCCGCCCATCTGCATCACGGTCTGCATCAGCTTCGCCTTTTCGGCATTGCTGCCGGAAAGATCCGCCGCCAGCTCATGGTTGGCGAGCTTCTGCTTGTGGTAGTGCTCGCCCAGCAGCGCCCCGGTGATCGCACCGGCCACCGCGCCGACCGGACCGCCCGCCACCGCCCCGATGGCAAGGCCGCTGACCAGCCCGATATTCTCCTCGGCGGGCGCCCGCTTGCTTTGCGTCTGGGCGGTGACCGGCCCGGTGGAGTTGTCCTCGGCAACGCAAGGCAGCGCTGCCGCCACGGCGCATGCCACGCCGAAACTCACGATGATCCTGTGTACCTTGCGCGCATTCGCATTCATGACCCGTACCTCTTGTTGGTGGCGGCGGCACGTTGCCTCCGCTACCGGTACAGTTCACACCCGCAAGTGGTCCGCGAAATGCCGCAAATATGCCTAACAGGCGAAGCTTTATGATGGATTGTGGCGGCCATTCGGGCGACCGCGCTGCCGGGCGAGATGATCGGCCGCGACCAGTTCGCGCACCAGCCCCGGTCCGCGATAGATGAGGCCGGTATAGACCTGGATCAGATCCGCGCCGGCCGCGAGCATGGCGGCGGCATCGGCGGCGCTGCCAATGCCGCCCACACCGATCAGCGGCATCTGCGGGCCGAGCAGCGTCCGCAGCTCTCGCACCACGGCCAGCGAGCGCTCCCGCAGCGGCTCACCGCTCAGGCCACCGGGACGCTGCGCATGAGGCACTCCCGTCACCGCCGCACGGTCCAGCGTCGTATTGGTCGCAATCACGCCATCCACTCCAAGCTCGCGCAGCACCTGCGCGCTGCCGGCCAGCTCATCGGTGGACAGGTCCGGTGACAGCTTCACCACCAGTGGCACCCGCCAGCCGATGCGCTGCGCCAACTCGGCGCGCGTTGCCAGCAGCGCCTGCAGCAGGGGGCGCAGCTGCTCGCCTTGCTGCAGCTGGCGCAGATCGCGCGTGTTGGGGCTGCTGATATTGATCGCCACGTAGTCCGCGTATTCATACACCCCCCGCAGCGCCGTGACATAGTCGGGGGTGGCCTCATCCAGCGCCGTCACTGCGTTCTTGCCGATGTTCACGCCGCACACACCCGTGTAGCAGCGCTTGCGCAGGTGCACGATGGCCGCGGCCACGCCGTCATTCGGAAAACCCATGCGATTGATGACGGCGCGTGCCTTCGGCAATCGGAACACGCGCGGTTTCGGATTGCCCGGCTGGCCGGTCGGGGTCAGCGTGCCCACTTCAACGAAACCGAATCCGAGCGCGCCCATGGCGTCCACACACGCGGCGTTCTTATCGAAGCCCGCGGCAAGGCCGATGCGGTTGGCGAAGCTGAGCCCCATCAGTTCCACCGGCGGTGCGGGCTGTGCGGGGGCGAGGAGGCGCATCAAGCCCACACGATGCGCGGCACGCAGGCCGGCCAGCGTCACCCGATGCGCGGCTTCCGCTTCCAGTGCGAACAGCAGCGCTCGGGCCAGTGCGTACATCTAACCGCGCAGGGCCAGTTCGTCGGCCGCAAACTCCACTCCCAACGGCTCGATGATGACCCGACGCGGACCGGGTTCGACGCTGCCGCAGACCCAGGCCTCCACGCCCGCGGCGCGCACCGCTGCAAGAGACGCGGCCACATCGGACGGTGCCACGAACAGCGCAAAACCGGCGCCCATGTTCAAACTGCCATAGGCCTCGCGCATCTCCATGCGACCTTCGCGTTGCATGAAGCCCAGCACTTCGGGCACTGCGGGAATGGAGTGCATGCGATAGGTGAAGTCGGCCGCGTGGCGCATCAATTTGCGCCAGCCGTGACCGGTGATGTTGACGCAGTAATGGGGCAGGATCCTGGCCGCCCGCAGGGCCTTGAGCGCCGGCGGGTACAGTACCGTCGGATCCAGCACCGCCGCGCCGAAGTGGCGACCGCCGCCCAGGGGGGTGGCAAAGCCCTGCGGCAGATTCTGCGCAAGCTTGCGTGCCAGACTTACGCCATTGGCGTGGATACCGCTCGCCGCGAGCAGCACGATCACATCATCCGCGCGCAGTTCATCGCCCAGCGTGAGGTGCGCGCGGGAGGGCACGATGCCCATGCACGATGCGGCTAGATCAATACTGCCGGGCGCCACGACCCCCGCCAGCGCCGGCGTCTCCCCGCCCCCCCAGGATACTTCGCAAAGGTCGCAGGCGGCCTGCCAGCCCCGTACCAGATCTTCCATGCGCGCCACATCGCAGAACCAGTCACTGCCGCCCGCCGCCCAGTAGGCGTGAACGGATATGGGCACGGCACCGACCGTCACCAGGTCATTGACCGCCATGGCGATGGTGTCCTGCGCGATGGTGTCGTAGTGGCTGCGGCCACTGATGCTGCGCATGGCATCGGCAACCAGCGACTTGGTGCCCAGGCACTCGACAATGGAGGCCAGCAGCACCCCGTGGCTCTCCACGACGTACGCCGACTCGCCCCGCGAGCTTTCGATTTCCCGGGCACCGTGGCCGGCGAGGTGCCGCGCGGTGCCACGGGCGGCCTGCTGCGCGCGGATCTTCAGGGCGTCGATGCGATGGTAGTCGACCCCGGCACTTCGGTAATCAAGGGGCGCCTTGGACAAGGGCGACTCCGCGTTCGGAATTTGAGGAAACTGCGTGCATCGTAACAGGCCGCGCCTGCGGTATCGTAGGCCCCCGCATTGGATTTTCACCCATGAAATACGCGACACACCATTCCGGCGAGGCCATTGTGATGACCCCGGCCACCGCCGCTACCGCCAGCGTCATCTGGCTGCATGGGCTGGGGGCCGACGGGACGGATTTTGTGCCGCTGGTGCCCGAATTGCGCCTGCCGGATGACGTCGCGCCGCGCTTCATTTTTCCCAACGCCCCGGTGCGCCCGGTGACGGTCAACAATGGCATATCGATGCCGGCCTGGTACGACATCTACAGCTTTGGCGTCAAAGACCGGGAGGATGCGGCCGGTATTCGCCAATCCGCCGCCCTGGTGCAGGGGCTGATAGAGCGCGAGCGCGCCGCAGGAATCAGCGCCGCACGGATCGTGCTGGCCGGGTTCTCCCAAGGCGGCGCCATCGCACTGCAGGCGGCACTGCGCTACGCGCAGCCCCTCGCGGGCATCCTGGCGCTGTCCACCTATCTGCCGCTCGCGGGGACCCTGGCTGGCGAATCCTCCCCGGCAAACCGTGCGATTCCCATCCTGATGTGTCACGGACGCCACGACCCGGTATTATCGCTGGAGCTGGCGCGCAAATCATTTCAGACCCTGGTCGGTCTGGGCTACTCCCCGCGCCTGCTCGAGTACCCCATGGAGCACACGCTGTGTGCCGAGGAAGTCGTGGCGATCAGCCAATGGCTGGCGCAGGTGCTGCCGCCCGCCTAGGAGGCCGGGCGCCCCAGCGCGCGCAGCAGGTCCTCGGCAAAGTAGCCGGTGGGAATAGTGCCCTGCTTCATGAATTCCAGGTGGAAGCGCTGCTCCGAGAACTCCGGCCCGAACAGCCGCTGCGCCCGGCGCCGCAATGACAGGATCTGATCCTTGCCAAGCCGGTAAGTGATCGCCTGGGTCGGCCAGCGTGCGTAGCGGGTCACCTCACTGCGCGCGCTCTCGCAGCTGGCGCGCTTCGCCCCGTCAGCCAGCGCCATCGAGTCCCGGCACGGGCCCGGTATGAAATCGACGACCTCCGAGTACAGGGTCACGGCATCGGCGAACGACATGCGCCCGGTGTGGATCCCCGTGTCGATGCGCACCCGCAGGTCACGATACAACTCACCTTGTATCTGATAGATGCGCTGTTCGGGCGAGTAGAAGCCATGCGGGGCGCCGGGCTGCGGCTCGGCCATCAGGCCTTCCGCATACAGCGCCCAGCCTTCCGTCGACACCGAGTCCTCCCACATCGATGAGGAGTCCTCGACCGCACCGGGAGTCAGCCAGCGCACGGCGGAGATGTCCGCACGGTATTCGGACATGACTTTGTAGTTCCAGTCATGACCGGGGAATCCCTCGTGCGCGGCCAGATCCGGCTGGGCATCCAGATTGTGCAGCTGGCGCAGCAGGTCCGCATCATCGCCGGTGGGTGTCACGTAAAAGCGGCCCACGCCGTCGGAGGTAAAAATCGGCGCCGGATAGTATGCGGCGCTTTCAATGGACGAGCGCAAGGGCGGCGGCGTAACGGTGACATCCAGGCGGTATTGGACGGGCACATCAAACAGATGGGTGCGTCGGGCATAGTCCACCAGCTGCTGACCGGTCTTGCGGTATGACTCCACCATCGCGGCATCATTGGCCGGAGCATCCTGCCCGAGATGCGCAAACACCATGTGCACCATGGCATCGGTGCCCCCCGCCGGCAAGGCCCAGTGATGGGCCTGCGCGATGCTGCGCGCGAGCGAGATCAGCTGCGCGCGCGTGGCCTGCACGATGGGCCAGGACTTCAGGTACAGCGCCGCCGCCGTGGTCTCCAGGTGCAGATTGTTGTGGAGCGCCCAGTCGTACTCGGCTGTGCCGAGGGCAAAGCGGTCGACCCGGTACGGCGGCTTCAGCGCCTTCACGTCCTGCCCCGTCGGATCCACGAAGAACGTGCTGGCGATGTAGTCGTGAAACTGCTGGTAAGCCGCCGAGGCATCCTTGCCGGCCTGCTGCAACTGACGCTGCACGAGCTCCCGATCCGCGCCGGTCATCATCTGGGCCGACATCGCGGGCAGCGTTTTGGCGAAATACTCCGCATCGGCCGCGGTGCTGTTCAAACCGAAGTCCCTGAGCACGCGCCAATCCGGCGGATGGCCGGCGCGCAGGCCGGCGGCCAGCTGCGCGCGTGCCGTCGCAAGGTAGGCCGGTACGGCGCGAATACGCGTAAGCACGTGCTGCCACTGCGCCTGCGTACCGGTGGTCATCGCGCCGGTGGGCTTCATGCCCTGGATCTGCCAGTCGACTCCGCGCAGCGGCTCATCCACGTACGAGTCGAGCGAATTTTGCTGATGACGCAGCACCTCGTGCTGATGCAGCAGGAACTCGATCTGCGCCAGCGCGACCAGGCGGTCGATGCGCCGCCGCGCCGACAGTCGGCGCGGCTCGATCTGCGCGAATTGCGTACGCAGTTCACGCAAATGCTGGTCCTCGGTCGCGATCGCCGCCGGCGAGTAGTCGCGCAGGGTGCCATCCACATCGGCCAGGTGCGGATCAAATGCCGACCCGCCCAGGTACGTCGCCATGACCGGGAAATGGCTCATGCTGTAAACGACGTAGGCATGCTCGAGTGTCGCGAAGTGCGCGTCGGCCGCAGATTCGACCGCGGGTGCCGGGGCCGCGTTCGCGGTGATCGCCAGCAGGGCTGTCACCAGCCCTGTCCGCAGGGCGGCGACTTTGTTTAATCCGGACACGGGTACTCCCGCGCAGCGCATCCTTAAGGGAAGATCATCCTGCCACAATCTGCCCGAATTGCCCCACCGGGATGGCCGAATACCGGGTGTACCGTGGAATCAACCGCCACCCCGCAGGTGAATTCCATGCTTCACGATCTACCCATCTGGCTCGCGCACTTTCGCAGTCAGGCAGCACACCCCCGGCGGGTTCCCACGACGCTCGACGACACTCTGACCGGCCGCGAGCGACGTCTGATCGCGCAATCCATCGCCACGTTCCAGCTGGGCGAAAATTCGCCGGGCGCGCACCTGCGCGCGGCTGTGCGCCATCATCGTGGTTCGCCGGACCCACACGTCCTCACTGAAATCTTCGATCTGTTGATCGCGGAGGCACAGCGCCATGCGAGCCTGCTCGGCGCGTTCATGCAGGATCACGAGATTCCTCGGCGTGAGCGCGCTTGCACCGATCAGGCATTGCGCGCCCTGTGCCGCCGCGGCGGCCTCGAGGCACGGCTGCGGATCCTCGTCAGCGCGCAGATCATCGGTATCGTCTACTACCGGGCGCTGGAGGGGGTGACGGATTGCCGACGATTGCAGATCCTGTGCCGGACAATCGCCGCGGATGGACTGGCTCACGTCGCGTTCGAGTCCCAGCTGCTCCTGCAGATGCGCAGCCGCAGGCATGGCATCGCAAAACTGCTGAGCAGCGCCTGCGAGCAGGCCCTGTTCAGCGCGGCCGCGCTGCTGCTCTTCGCCACCCACCGGCGCGTATTGAAATCCGCCGGCTACGCAGCTGCGCTATTCGTGCGCGATTGCCGCAGCCAGTACGCCTTTTACCTCAAGTGGCCGCCGGCCCTGCGGCGCTTGTCGCCGCACGGCACTTGAGTGCACGCTCGCCGCGATGAAATCCACTCATGCTCTCCCCGCCAGGGCCCGTGTGCGGGTCGGACGCGAGACCGCCGGGCGCAGCGGCAAGGGTGTCTCAGTCATCACCGGCCTGCCGCTGTCGGCGCTGCAACTTGAAACACTCGCCACGCAGCTGAAAAAGCTGTGCGGCGCCGGCGGCGCGGTCAAAGGCGGCAACATTGAAATCCAGGGTGATCACCGCGACCGGCTGGTGCTGGAACTGGTCAAGCTGGGATATGAGGCCAAACGCTCCGGCGGCTGATAGGCTGCGGCTCCCAACCGCTCCAGTTCCGCTCATTGTCTAAGAAGCCCGCAGCCACCGGCAGCTCCGATTCGCAGCGCGCGCTACAGCCGCTGCTATGGCTGGTATCAGCCAGCTTCTTCATGCAGACGCTGGATTCCACGATCGTCAATACGGCACTGCCGGCGATGGCCCGCAGCCTGGGCGAGGCCGCGCTGCGCATGCAGTCGGTGGTCATCGCCTATTCCCTGACCATGGCAATGCTCATTCCCGCCTCCGGGTGGATCGCGGACCGCTTCGGCATCCGGCGTGCCTTCCTGGCCGCCATCGTCGTATTTACGGGCGGCTCCATCCTGTGCGCCGCCTCGCACACCTTGATTGAATTGACGGCCGCGCGGGTGGTGCAGGGTGCCGGCGGGGCCATGCTGCTGCCCATCGGACGGTTGGCACTGCTGCAGACCTTTCCGCGCGAGCGGCTGCTGCCGGCGATGAGTTTCGTGTCCATCCCGGGACTGGTGGGTCCGCTGATCGGCCCGACGCTCGGCGGCTGGCTGGTCGAAGTGGCCAACTGGCACTGGATATTCCTGATCAACGTGCCCATCGGCATCCTCGGCGGATTTTTCACCTTGCGCCACATGCGCCTGGGCCGTGCAACCTCAGTGCCGCCCTTTGATTTTGCCGGCTATGGGCTGCTGGCGGTGGGCATGATCACCGTCTCCGTCGCCCTGGATGGTCTGTCCGACCTGTCGCTGCATCATGCGACGGTACTGTTGCTGCTGGTCTTTGGCCTCGCGAGCCTCGTCGGCTACTGGCTGCGCGCAACACAGCAGGTCCACCCCCTGTTTGCACCAACGCTGTTTCGCATCCCGACTTTCAGCATCGGGCTGATCGGCAACCTGTTCGCACGGCTTGGCAATGGCAGCATGCCCTACCTGATCCCTTTGTTCCTGCAGGTGGAGCTGGGCTTCGCGCCCTTCCATGCCGGCCTGATGCTGCTGCCCACGTCGCTGGCGGCGATGCTGACCAAGCGCAGTGTCACCAACCTGGTGCATCGCTTCGGCTACCGCACCGTGCTGGTCGCCAATACCTTGCTGGTGGGCGGCGCCATGGCGAGTTTCGCCGTGCTCGGCCACACCAGCCCGCTGTGGATCATGCTGGTGCTGCTGTCGGTGCTGGGGATCGTCAACTCACTGCAGTTCACCGCCATGAACACCCTGACGCTGAAGGATCTCGACGGAGCGGAGGCCAGCAGTGGCAACAGCATGCTGTCGATGGTGCAGATGCTGGCCATGAGTCTGGCGGTCGCGGCCGCGGGCGGTTTGCTGGCGGCGTTCGCAGACTCGTTCGGGCAGGAGCGCGAGCTGCGGGTCTTCCACGCCACATTCCTGTGCGTCGGCCTCATGACGACCGCCTCGGCCTGGATCTTCTGGCAATTGCCCAACGACGATCCGGACCGGCGCGCGGGGGCTGATGTTCCCGAGATGTCCTAGTCCGACCCGAAATTGCGTTATATTCTTCACGATATACCGCGCGTGCGCGGTCGGCCCACTTACGGTCCACCAGGGGGATGACATGCGATCCATGACTACGGCAGCATTGCTGCTCGCACTGGTGTGCGCCGCACCAGCCTTTGCCGCTGACCCGAATGCCGGCAAGGCCGTCTTTCGCGCCCAGTGTGCGCTGTGCCACAGCGCTGAACCGGGGGATAACGGTGGGGCTCAGGGCCCCAATCTGAACGGTGTCTTCGGGCGTCATTCCGCCAGCACGGACTTCGGCTATACCGCCGCCATGAAGGCCTCCGGCCTGACCTGGGATGCCGCCACGCTGAACCGCTTCCTCACGGCCCCCACGACCGTGGTCCCCGGCTCCGCCATGGTGATACCGGTGGCCAATGACACCGAGCGGGGCAATCTGATTGCCTACTTCAAGGCCGTCAAGGACGGCACGTTCAAGGACGCCGTCGCGGCGCGGCGCGGCGGTGGTGGTTTCGGCCCCCCGCCCGCAGCTGCGGGTTCTGGCAAACCGATCAAGGGCAGCGATGACTGGAAGAAGGATGCTCCGGGTCGGGCCCATCGCATTGATCTGGCGAAACTGCCACCGCCATTCGACACTCCGTCGAGCGCCAAATTTCCGCGCTTGGTCCCCAAGCCGGCGAATGCCGAGGTGAAACTGCCCCCGGGATTCTCGCTGTCGGTGTTCGCCACCGGTACCACCGGGGCCCGCAAGATGCTGCTGGCGCCCAACGGGGATATCTTCCTGTCCGAGACGCAGGCCAACAAGATCGTGGTGATGCGCCCGTCGGCCGACGGCACCCACGCGCAGATGATCACCACTTACGCGCAGGGCCTGGTACTGCCGCACGGCATGGCCTTCTATCCGAATGCGCAACATCCGCAATGGCTGTATGTCGCGGAGACCAACCGCCTGGTGCGCTATGCGTACAAGCCGGGTGATACGCAGGCCAGCGGCGTTCCGCAGATCGTGGTACCGCAACTCTCGCCCGTCGCGGGCGGCGGCCATTTCTCGCGCGACGTCGTCTTCTCGCCGGATGGCAAGCAGATGTACGTATCGGTGGGCTCGCAATCCAACGTGGCCGAGGACATGCCGAAGAAGACCGTCGCGGAAGCTCAGGCGTGGGAAGCCAGGCACGGATTCGGTGCCGCCTGGGGCAACGATGAGAATCGCGCCGACGTACTGGTCTATGAGGTGGGTTCCAACAAGCCGGGCAAGGTGTACGCCAGCGGCATTCGTAACTGCGTGAGTCTGACGGTGCAGCCGGCGAACGGCGCGCTGTGGTGCACGACCAATGAGCGCGACATGCTCGGCGACGATCTGGTGCCCGACTATTCCACCCGCGTGAAGCAGGGTGCCTGGTACGGCTGGCCCTGGTACTACATGGGCAACCATGAGGATCCGCGCCACGCGGGTGAGCGCCCCGATCTGGCCGGCAAGGTCACCTCTCCGGATGTGCCCTATCAGGCTCACTCGGCTTCGCTGAATCTGGAGTTCTACACCGCCACCTCGGGCGCCTCGGCCTTCCCCAAGGAGTACGTGGGTGATGGCTTCGCCGTCCTGCATGGCTCCTGGAACCGTGCCTTCCGTACGGGTCACAAGGTTGTGCGGGTGCGCATGAAGAACGGAGTGCCCACCGGTGAATACGACGATTTTCTGGTCGGATTCATTGTCGATGACGGCGACGCCTGGGCTCGCCCGGTCGCGCTGCTCGTCAACCGCGATGGCTCGATGTTGCTGAGCGACGATGGCGCCAATCTCGTCTATCGCATCGCCTACAAGCCATGAACTGTTTGACGGTCATTCAAGGATTTCACTTTATGAGCAAGACCAATTTAAAAACCGGCGCACTGGCCGCCGGCCTGCTGGCCGCCACCGTGGCGAGCCTGGCGCACGCGGCGCTGCCTGCCACCATCACCATCGATGGCGAGAAGGTGTTCCCCGAGAGCATGAGTTCCTCCGCGGATGGCGCGGTGTTCTTCGGCAGCATCGGCAACAAGATGATCTATCGCGCGGCGCCGGGTTCGCAGGAGGCCGAGCCCTTCGTGCAGCCGGGTACCGATGGGGTACAGAGCACCTTTGGTGTCTACGCCGACAGCAAGACCGGCACTCTTTGGGCCTGCTCCAACTTGCTCGGGCCGCCGGGGGGGCCGCCCGCGACGCTGTATGCCTTTGATCTGAAAACCGGCGCCACCAAGGGCCACTATCCGTTCGCCACGGCAGGGGCGTTGTGCAACGACATCGCCACGACGGCCGATGGCACCACCTTCGCGACCGACACCAACAACATGCAGGTCGAGGTGTTGAAGAAGGGCGGCTCGGCGCTGCAAGTGTGGGTGGGCGCCGACGGCTCACTGGGCAAGAAAGGCGGCGCGGTGGATGGGATCTCGGTGCTCGGCAAGCGCGTGATCATCAACGAACTGATTGCCAGCAAGTTGTTCAGCGTCGAGATCGGCAAGGACGGGACCGCGGGCACGCCTGTTGAAGTCGCGCTGGATCGGCCGATCTCCCGTCCGGACGGCATGCGCAGCTTCGGCAAGTCGGCGGTATTGATTGTCGAAGGTGGCGACGGTGGCAAGCTTGAGAAGGTCACCTTCGATGGCAACAACGGCAAGGTGGAGCTGATCAAGCAGGGTTATGCGGATGGCCCGGTCGCCGTGACCGTGGTCGGCAAGACGGCCTACGTGTGCGAAGGCCAGCTGTCTTCAATGATGCGCCGTCCGGGCTCATCAGCCCCTGTTGCTCCGCCGAAGCCCTTCAAGGCAACCGCGGTCGAAGTCGGCAAGCCCTAGATCTTGAGCGGCGCGCCGCGCGGGCAACCCCGCGCGGTGCGCTAGGCTCGCTGCAGGGCCTCGCCAAATTCGGCGATGGCGCAGATGATGTGATAAAAACTGCTCGCTGGCGCCGGCTCGGCGACGAATCTTCCCTCCCGATCGATCTTGTCATGCCACAGGCCGCGCACGCCGTGGTCGAGGAAGCGCCACAGTCCCTGTGCGGCTCCGAGCGCGCTGGTCCAGTAATGCTCTTCACCCGTCAGCGCGCCGAGGCGCGAGGCCGCCTTCAACCGCTCGGTCTGCGGCCACAGTCGCGCCGCCGGATCCTTGATGCGCAAATCCGCATTGAGCGTGTTGACGGCAATGCCACCCTTCACTCCATGGCTTTCACCAATCTCGAACAATCGCTCCGCGACCTTGCGCGGCGCACTTCCCGGCGCGCAATCCCGGCACAGCAGCAGCCACGCCCATTCGAACTGGTGCCCCGGTTCGATCGCCTGGCCATCAGTGGCGTCGGGCATCACCTGCCAATGCTCGTCAAAGATCTCCGCCACAGCGCCGGTACGGTGATCGATGAAATGCTCAAGCGCAATGCCGCACACTTCATCGGCCAGCGCGGTCCAGGCGGGGTCCGCGGATATGGCCTGCCAGGCGAGCGCGGCCTCAAACAAATGCATGTGCGGATTCGACAGCAACGGCGTGCGCTTGGACACCTCGGAGTCAAAGCCCCCGCCGGCACGATGCATGCGTTCCAGCAGCGCGCTGCGCAGCTGCACGCCGTGTTTAACGACATGCGGTGCCGGGCCCAGTACTTGCTGACAGCTGGCCAGGGCGAGCAGCGCGAACGCCTGGTCGTAGAGCACAACGCGGTCATCCTTGGGCGCTCCGTCATGCTCAACCAGGGTATGGAACAGCCCATCCGCGCGCAGATAGTGGCGAATGAAGAAATTCAGGCCCGCCTCGACCAATGGGCGCGCATCACCGCGCCAGCCCAGACTCCCCGCACGCGAATAAGCGTAGACCTGGCGGGCCTGCCCCCGGGCGCGGCGCGCCTCGTTGGGAGGCGCGCCTTGCGGCAGGAGCCGTTCATTGAACGCGCGGTGGATGGTGTCGAAGCCACTGGTGGCCCACACCGGATAGGCATCGTCGATGAGCCAGCTGAGCAGCCGGCCATGCATTTGACGCGCTTGCGCGAGACTCGAAGCGGTGTTCATGGTCAAGGTTCTTTTACCACTTTTTTCCTGAAATTCTCAGGGCGTTGCCTCACATCCGGGCCAATTGGTCCGCCGCGACTGCCAGGGCGCCCAGCGGACCCACCGCGACTCCAAGAGCCGAGGGCACGATGAAGCGGTCGATGCCGGCTGCGATTTCATCGGTGGCCATATAGCCATTGAGACTGGCCTGCAGGCGCGGCCGGATCATCGCAAACAGCTGCGGCTGTCCCACCATCACGCCGCCGCCCAGGAAGATGCGGCGCGGGCCGGTGGTCAGTACCAGGGTCTGGCACAGTTGCGCGAGGGCATGGGCGATCGGCTCCCAGGTCCGATCTTGCGGTGGGAGCGTGCCCGGATCTCGCTGCGCGCGCGCGGCAATGGCAGGTCCCGCCGCCAGGCCCTCCAGACAGTCGCCGTGGAAGGGACACACGCCGGCGAAGTGATCTCCCGGCATGCGCACGATACGGATATGCCCCAGTTCGGTGTGGTTGGCGCCGCACACCGGCCGGCCGTTCACGATCACGCCGGCGCCGATGCCCGTACCGACCGTGACGTAGGCATAGTCCGCCAGCGCCTGGGCACCGCCCCAGCGCCCTTCCGCGCGCGCCGCGGCATTCACGTCGGTATCGATGCCGGTGGGAATCTGGTAGCGGCTCGCCATGCGTCCCGACAACTGCGTATCGGACCAGCCGGCCTTGACCGTGCGCGCCGTCCAGCCAAAACGCGGCGAGTCACGCCGCAGATCCAGCGGCCCGAAGGCAGCCAGGCCGAGGGCTGAAAAATGCCACTGTTGTGCCCGCCAGCCATCCAGTACGGCCTCGATCGCCGCGAGCGTGTCCTGCGGTGCGCGTGTCGGCAATTCGACCTGGGCGCGAATACGGTCCGGGCCACTGCCCAGAATGCAAATGCACTTGGTGCCGCCGAGCTCAACGCCCGCCAGCAACGGGATCGATGATTCCGGCGCTGCCATTGGCCATCAGTGTTGCACGCCGTCCGTTGCGAATGCTACGTAGGAATGCGCCGCAATCCTGAGCGTGAAGGTCGCGGCCGCGGGCAACTTCTGTGTCAGCGTGCCCGATTCCAGATTGCGCAGGGTGCTCACCGCCGCGGGAACTGACACCTGTACCGTCACGGCCTCATCATTGAAGGATTCAAGCACAAACGTGCCGTTGTCGTACTCGTACAGCGCGACCTTGGATGGGCCGTCGGCCAGGCGCACGCCAAGGTCCCCACCGGCCGTGCGCCGATAGGTGTTGAGGATTGCGGGCGGCAGCCGGTACAGGTCGGCGGCATTGTTCGGAATCGTCATCACGAACAGATGTCCCTTGCCGTAGGGTGAGTCCGTCATCATCGGAAAGCCATTGTCGCCGGCGATCGAGGCTGCCAGCTCCCAGGTGTCATTGGTGATGAAGTGCACCTGGGGGATGAGCATGGGTGCACCGATCTCCAGGGTGGTACGTCCGGCAAGGAACGATTTGACCAGTGCATCCGGTCCGGTCAGATACAGATTCGCGATGCGATCGATGCCTCGTGACTGCAGTTTGCCCAGCAGCCCGGAGGTGATGACGATGTTGCCGCCGGCGCGCACGTGCGCCTCGATCAGATCGACAATCTTCGGGTCAGCCGCCGCATCCTCGGTCAACACGATGGTGTGTGCGGATGCCGGAAATCGCGGCTGCAGATCGATCGGAATTCCGATCATCCCGAGAAAGCTGGGCAGAAAATCCTCCCCCAGTGAGTGGAAGGGGCGATAGAGCGCAACCGCGACGGGCCGCCCGAGCTGGCCGATCACGGCATCCACATGCTGCAGGGCGGCGCCTGCCGGCACCGCGTAGGTCGGCGCCGTCGCACCGGGTCCGCGTGTCGCGTAATAGCGGCTCAACATGGCAGCGTAGTTGAAACTGGTCGCTTCGCCGCCCTGCCAGGCGCCGCGCAGCGTCGGACTGAACGCCCCCAGCAGCTGCCGATAGTCGAACAGCGTGATTTCGGGTGCCTTGGCGAACAGCGTCACCCACAGTTGCTCCGCATAATTATCCAGGCTGCGCACACCCGGCGGATCCACCCAGCCACCGTGATTGAAGCCGGGTCGCAGGTTGTCGAAATAGCGAAAAATGGCGTAGCCGTTGTAGGCCTGCAGATGCTGGGCACTGAACACCGGATCGCGGGTCTCGGTGCCGGTGTAGAGGCCGTCGTAGATGTACGGTTCGCGTTCCAGATCGAAGCCCATATCCTGGAAATGCTCGTACCAGTTCGGGAACTTGATGACTATCCGCACCTTCGGGTTGATCTTGCGGGCCGCTCCCACGACCAGATCGCGTGCCACTTCGCGCATGCGCTCGAGTCGATACTGGGCCCAGGTGCGGTTGCCGCGGGCCCGGATCTCCTCTTCCGACTTGCAACTGGTGAAGAAGAAATCATCCAGGATGATGTCATCGAAATGCCGGGCCGTCTCTTCGGCGACATGCTTCACCCAGGCCCGATCCGCCGGGTTGGCGTAGCAGAAAGTCTCGAATCTGTTGCTCTCGTTGCGGGTCCAGGTAATGCCACCATAGGTCTGTATGCCGCGGGCCGCGAAAAAAGCCTTGGCCTTCTCGATGGTGGCGCCGTCCACCAGCAGCTGGTCGCGATGGGTCTCCAGATACACCTTGTTGACCTTGACTGCCCGTGAAATGACATCCCAGGACTGCTGTAGCCACTGGTCATCCTTCATGCGGTCGACTTCATACGCGCGCACGTACACGGCGGCGTTGAAGCTGTGGTAGTGATCGGAGGCCGGCGATGCCGTGGTCGCCGGCGTCTGCGCCCGCGCCCGTGCGGGGCAGATCGCGACGATCGCCGCGAACAGCAGCGTCGCCAGCAGGTACTTCTTGAACATCACCCCATTCCTCGAGACGCGCGCGCGGCGCTCAATCCAGCGACGGTCGTTCGATCAGCTCGATTTTGTAACCGTCCGGATCCTGCACAAAGGCGATGACCGTGGTGCCACCCTTCACCGGGCCCGGCTCGCGTGTGACCGTACCGCCCGCGGCACGGATGCGATCGCAGGTGGCAGCGACATTCTTCACGCCGATCGCGAAATGCCCGAATGCCGTGCCCTGCTCGTAGGCCGCGACATCGTAATTGTAGGTGAGCTCGATTTCGGCGGAGCCGTCGGCATTGCCGGCGCCGTAGCCGACGAAGGCCAGCTGGTAGCGATGCGTCGGCACGTCAACCGTGCGCAGCACGCTCATGCCCAGAATGTTGGTATAAAAATCGATGGCCCTGGGCAGGTCACCCACGCGCACCATGGTATGCAGTAGCTTCATCAGCGCCCCCGAAAGTGACTGCGGCCGTTATACCGCAGGCCATGCCAGTTCGCTATTGATAGCCGAACAGGCCCCGCGACTTGATGGCGTGGGCGACCTCGGGGGGCACCATGGTTTCCCATTCGGTGTTGCCCGAGTTGATCTTGCTGAGCACATCCGGGGAATAGATGCTCAGGTAAGTGTGATTCGCATCCTGCAGCTGGACGATGCAGCGCCGCGAGAGCAGGTAGCCGTACAGCTGCCGCAGGGAATCGCCCACGTCCACATCATCCACCGTCACCAGCTTGCCGGTTTTCTGGTCCATGTACGGATAGATGTACAGCCGCAGGTTATTGCGGAACAGCCTGCCGAAACTCTCCAGGATGCCGCCATCCAGGAGGGTGTAGTACGACTCGTCGAAGATGGCCTCCAGATTCATCGCACCCATGGCCAGGCCGATCCGCCGCGTGGTGTAGCGGAACAGGTAGGCGGCCAGGCGATAGTATTCGGCAAAATCCGAGATCATCACGGTGTGGCCGGTCGCGGCCAGGACGTCCGCGCGACTGATGAAGTCCTGCAGGTCCACGGTGCCGTCGTGGGTGAGGCTGCTCATGGTGATCTCCATGAGCGAGACGGTCTCCCCGGGTGCAACATCGGGGCCCTCGGCTTCGAAGGCGCGCAGCGCCGAGCGCGCCAGATCCAGGTTGACGTAGGTCACCGGGCGAAAGCGTCCGCGCTCCACCAGCACCGGTCGCTTGTGCAGCACCTCCGAGGGCTGCAGCACCTTGCCGTCACTGGAGAACATGGCGGCGCCGGTAAGGTGCAGCTGCACCAGGCGCAGGCTCATGACCCGGTTATCGACCGGCGCAAACTCAGGGCCCGAGAACTCGATAAGATCGATTTCGATGCGATCCGTGGTGAGGCCATCCAGCAGCGACTCGACCAGCCGATCCGGGTCGTGATCGAAGTACTGCGCCCCGTAGATCAGGTTGAGGCCGACGATACCCAGGGCCTCCTGCTGCAGGGCATTCTCCACGTCCAGCATGCGCACATGGATGATGATCTGGCTGCTGTCGGCCATCGGTCGGGGCTGAAATTTGATGCCCAGCCAGCCGTGGCATTCGTTGTTGCCGCGAAAGTTGCGCGCCGAAACCGTGTCGGCGAAAGTGAAGAAGGCCGTGGTCGCGCCGCGCCCCTCCACCAGCCGCTCGATATTCAGCCGCTGTTCGTAGTCCAGCATGGCCTGCAGGCGTTCGCGGCACACATAACGGGCACAGGGGCCGTAGATGGCATCCGACACTTTCATGTCGTAGGCCGAAATGCTCTTGGAGATCGTGCCCGCCGCGCCGCCGGCGCGGAAGAACCAGCGCACCACCTCCTGCCCGGCGCCGATCTCGGCAAAGCTGCCGTAGCAGCCCGGATCGAGGTTCACCTTCAGCGCTTTCTCGCGCGGTGTGACCGGGTGTACATCCATGGGACGCTCGTTCGGTGTCAGGCCATTCATTCG
>DATDIL010000165.1:0-101974 GCA_036521075.1 Steroidobacteraceae bacterium
CTCCTGCGCCAGCATGCGCCGCAGAAACAGAAAATCGACCGCGAAGCGGCTTGGCACTGCGATGCGCTTGCCCGCGAGCTGACGGAAATGCTGATACGGGGATTCCGTGCGCACCATGATCACGGCTCCGGAGCGGTGCCCGAGGGAGACGATTTTCATGGGAATGCCCCGGTCGGCCAGGTCCATGACGAGCGGAGCCAGCATGTATCCCGCCTGGATGCGGCCCGCCATGAGCGATTCCTTGATCTCAGGCCAGCCGTTGAACTTGGTGTACTGGAACTGGAATTTGCGGGCGCCCGCGGGAGCCGTCTTGTTGCTGATACCGTTGGCGACGCACGCAACCGGCAGGGTGAGATTGCAGGTCACTGGCAAGCCACCGACCACCAATGCGTCCGGATTCGCCTTTGCACACCCGAACATGCCCAGGGGTAGCGCCGCAGTGACCAGCCCTTGCAGCGCCTGGCGGCGCGATACCCTCTCTCGTCTCATCGCCCCCGCCTTGCCCCTAAGGCTGCGTAATTTCTCCGCGCATGCCGTAGGCCGGCACGCACTTTCGCGCGTAACTTAATATCGCCGTTGGATTGGGGCACGGCCCTCGAGCGCGTGCGGCAGCCCTAGTATTGCGTTATTGTTGTTTAAAAGGCAACTACATGACAGATAGACGTATTTCCAGTATTGCGATCGTCGGCGGGGGCACCGCTGGCTGGATGGCGGCCGCCGCTTTGGCCAAAGCGCTGGCCGGCATGAACGTGCGCATCCGGCTAATTGAGTCCAGTCAAGTCGGGCCGATCGGAGTCGGCGAAGCAACGATCCCGCCGATCATCGACTTTCTGCGCCAGCTGGGCATCGATGAAAATGAGCTGGTGCGGGAAATCAAGGCGACCTTCAAGCTCGGCATCGACTATCGCGACTGGACTCGGATAGGCCACTCGTACTTCCATCCGTTCGGGCCGAGCGGCCCCGGAATCGGGGCGGTATCCTTTCCCGCGTACTGGCTCAAAATGTTTCTGGAAGGCAAAGCCACGCGACTGGAAGACTACTCGATTCAGGCCATTGCTGCCGAGCAGGGACGCTTTGTCCGACCGACCCACGCGCCGAATACGCCGCTCAACAAGATTACCTACGCGCTACATTTCGATGCGTCACAGTTCGCGCGCTATCTGCGCCGCTTCGCCGCGGCGCGCGGCGTGGAGCGCATCGAAGGCCACGTGCAGCGCGTATCGTTGCGAACAGACGATGGATTCATAGAATCCGTGTCACTGCAGAGCGGCGCGGAGATATTCGCCGATCTCTTCATTGACTGCAGCGGGTTTCGCGGTGTGCTCATCGAAGAGGCGCTTGCTACCGGCTATGACGACTGGAGTCGTTGGCTGCCCTGCGACCGGGCACTGGTGGTACAGACCGAGCGTACCGTGGCGCCGGCGCCGTATACGCTTGTTACCGCTCGCGATGCGGGCTGGCAATGGCGCATTCCGTTGCAGCACCGCGACGGTAACGGCTATGTGTACTGCAGCGCCTTCACGAGCGAGGATGCGGCCGGGGCCGTATTCTCGACAAAGCTACCCGGCAAAGCTCTCACTGACCCGATGTCACTTCGCTTCACACCGGGACGTCGACGAAAGGCATGGCACAAGAACTGTGTGGCGCTTGGCTTGGCCGCCGGTTTTCTTGAGCCTCTGGAAGCGACCAGTATCCATTTGATTCAGCGCGGCATCGCGATGCTGCTGAGGTTCTTTCCGGATCGCGACTTTGGCCCGGCCGAAATTGAGCGCTACAACCGCACACTGGAGTTCGAGTTCGAGCGGGTCCGCGACTTTTTGCTCTTGCACTACAGTCAGACCGAGCGCGCAGAGCCGTTTTGGGACCATTGCCGTTCGATTCTACCTACGCAGACTTTGCGTGAGAAAATCGAACTCTTCCAAAGTCACGGGCGAATTCTGCGCGAGGAGTCGGAGTTATTTCCAGTATTGAGCTGGCTGTCGGTATTGGTAGGCCAGAACATCATGCCACGACGCTACGACCCGATGGTCGACAGCCTCGCTCCCGACAGGATTCAAGCCAAACTGGCTGAGATTCGCGACTCGGTCCGCCGCTGCGCCGACGCCATGCCTTCCCATCAGGAGTTTATTGATCAACATTGCGTGCCTAAAGGCCGGCGGCCCCAGCCCGTCGTGCCCTGAGTGCTGACCTGCGCTTAGTTTGGCGCCACGCCGGAATTCTTCAGTGCTGCGAGGCCACTCGCATTGATGCTGGCGGCCGCGCGCTTCAGATCACCGATATCGGCGGCGGCTCCGGAGACCTTGATGGAGAATCGATCAGCGACGAAGGTCGAATATTCACCGCTTTTGGTGGCATTGTTCCATTGCTCGTGAACCAGCTGCCCACCATCTTTGTACGTCTTGTCGTAACCCGTGTCCGTTTGCGACTCCTGTTCGACTCCGGCCCAACCGGATGCAAATCCCACCATTCCCTTCAACGTCCCGGCGTCGACGATTTCCAGCTCCAGGGTGTGATTGGCGCCATCCGAATAGGTTGCCGTGGCCTTTGAAATCTGCATGCCGATCACCCCGTTACGTTCCACGGCCTGCTGCGTGCGCTTCAATCCCCCCAGCTCCTGCGGCAGAAAGGTCTTGATCACATCCGGTGCGAGCGATTCCACCTTGCCGCCACTGCCCATTGCCGCGCCCATGAACGCCCCCAGGGCATTGGCTTTCGCGGCCGCGTCACCGGACTTTTGCGCGCTATCGAGTTTCTTGGACGCCTCGTCCATGCGCTTCGCGTAATCGTTGACGGCATCCGCCGTGGCACTGTGATCGGAGAAAACGGGCGTATCAGCCGGCCGTGAGCCCAGCATCCCCCCCAGTGATCCGCCGCCGAGATAACCGAAGCCGCCAATCGAGCGTACGACCAGGCCCAGCACCACGGTAACCACGATGGCTGCAATCACGGTCACGATGGTGTAGCCAAGGGACTTATCGGCAGGACACTTCATCGTGAAAGGCAGACCCAGGTACAGCAGATAAAGCCCGTAAATCAAGCCGACCAATGCCGCCAGTACACCCAGCCCCGGCACAATGCCAATCAAGGATGCAATCCAGGAGGCGGTGTAGGAGTACGCCACGACCTTGAGCGCCTGGACCTGACTTTTCTCGCCACCGAACGTCGGCGCCAGCCCATCCACGATCAGCGCGACGATGAAGGTTCCGACCAGCGACATCACGTAAGTCGTCAGGACGATGGGCAGGACGGAGAAGCCCAGGAAGCGCGCCGTCAGCAGCACCCTCAGGGCCGGTATCGCCGCCAGGATGAGGATGTAGCCGGTATAGATCCCGCCGATCGTATCGGACTCGGCAGCGATCAGCGGCCATTCGCTGCGCGGTGTGAGCAAAATCCCTTTCACTCTTCCTAACAGATTACTGGCTTGCATTTTTTATTCCTTGGAATTCTAAAGCCTCGCCCCCGCGGTCAGTCTAGCGCCTCTGTATCCATTATGCAGTTGTGCAACGCAGCGCCGCTTGCTGCACGAGGCCTCCGGGCGGCATGATGAATTCAGTCCAAACGAGGGTGCCATCATGTCGAAGCAGAAATCGGTTCGAGCAGCCGGCGGTGCACAGATCGATGCACGGGGCCGGCGACAGTTTCTCGAAGGAATGGCACTCAGTGCCGGAGCAATCGCGTTTTTGGCCGGAGTGGGAGCCAGCGACAGCGCCCGGGCGCAGTCATCGTCTGCTCCCGCACCACGCTCAGCGCTATCCATCCCCCCGGCGCCGAAGGTCGCGCAGCCACCTCCCTTGAAAGATGTGGCCGGCAAGACGGCATACATCACCGCATCATCGGATGGCATCGGACTGGGCATCGCACGCGCGTGTTCGAACGCGGGCATGAAGATTGTCATTGGCTACCGCAACGAGGCGCGACTGGCCGAAGCGCTGCCGCTGTTCAAGCCAGGCAATGCGGGCGTTCACGCCATCAAACACGACGTCACCGACCGCGATGGGTGGACCCGTCTGCTGAAGGAGATCAATGACAAATTCGGTAACCTGCACCTGCTGGTGAACAATGCCGGGGCAAAGACGCTCGCCCAGGCGAATGACGCCAAGGCCGATGTCTGGGATAACGCGGTCGCGGTGAATTTCACGGCGATTTATAACGGTGTTGCGACCTGCCTGCCGCACTTCAAGGCACACGGTGAGGGCGCGCAGATCGTGACGACCGCCTCCATGAGCGGCGTTGTGCCCGGCGTACTGGCCGGGGTCTACACCGCAACCAAAATCGCGGCGGTGGGCCTCATGGAGGCGCTGCGGGTTGAGCTCGAGGGCACCAACATCGGCACCTCGGCGTTTTGTCCCGGTGGCGTCATCACGGACAACCGTCCCGTAGGCCAGAGAAAATCCAAGCGCCCCTCAATCATGATGGATCCGCTTGAAGCCGGAGAGCGGGTGTTGAACGGGGTCCGCAACAACGACCTGTTCATCTTCAGTCATCCCGAATTCCGCGACGGCATGCAGGAGCGCTTCGATGCCTTCATGGCCTCGGTACCTGATGAGACTCCCCCTCCGGCGCGTGCCAAGGCCGAACAGATCCTGGCGCACTGTCCGATCTACCCGCTGGAAACGGCCCATCGCAAGATGAAGCGCAAGTCCTACCTCGCCTGAGAGCAGCGCTTGAGTCCGCGCTGGCCTTGCTTCAGGCGATCAGAATTTCGCTTTTATGCCGAGGGAGAACCGGCGGCCGATCACGTCGTAGTCATTGGTTGTCGCGCCAATGGCGTTCGTTGAGGCATTGGCACCCACAAACACCGGCCACGCATCCATCAGGTTATCGATACCCCCTCGCAGCTCAAAGGTGTCATTGATCGCCCACCGGGCGAACATGTCGACCTCGTTGTAGGCGTTTGCCGCACCCTGCGTGCCCGCCAAGGAGCTTGGATCCGGACCCGTGGAGGGCAGATGCTGCCAGCGGAATCCAACCGAGGCCGGTCCAACCGTGTAGGTGAAGGTGCTCAGCACCTTGTACCGGAACGACGAATTGGTGACCGTACCCGTGTAGTTGATGAAGGCCGCACCCGGGAACGGCGACAGGGCGTAGCGGTCCAGATAGCTGGCGACGATGTTCACGTCGAATCCACCCGGGATCGCATGGAGCGCACCGACATCCCCAAAGCGCAGGCCCCAGTCCAGCTCCGAGTCGATACCGCGCGACTGGATTCCACCCTGGTTGATGTATTGCGCCTGGTACTTCCGCGAAGCGCCATAGGGGTCGCCCACCTGGGGCGCATATTCGCGATTAATGAGAGCGCAGTAGGGATTGCCGGCCGCAAGCTGAGCACCCGTCAGTGACCCCGCCGCGCTGCCTATGAGGCTGTTGTACTGGGGATCCAGGCATTCCTGATACACGGTGTTATAGCTCGGAATACCGATGGCACCCGTAATCTGGATCTGGTACCAGTCCAGGGACAATCGCAGCTTCTCCGTCAGCGGAGTGGTGAAGGGCGAATTGATGACTACGCCGGCAGTGACCGTCCGCGCCTGCTCCGATTTCAGGTTGGGATTTCCGCTCTGGACCGCCAGCGGGAACGGAAAGGGAGTGGGTGAGAACCCGAAGACGCTGTACTGGTAGGTATTGGCAGTGCCACCCGGCACCATGTACGAACCGGCTATGGCTGCGTTTGCCGCCGAGCCGGCGTCTCTTTCAATCAAGTACTGACACAGTTCCTGTACGTTGTAGCGATGGGGATTGCTCGCAACGTTTCCATAGGAAGGCGTCACACTATAGACGGCACAAGGATCGTACTGGCCGATTATGAGGGCACTTCCGCCGGCCGGCGTGAACAGCTCGGCAATGTTGGGCGCCCGGTTTGCGACCTCGACGCCACCGCGGACATTTACCCAGTTGGTAACCCCCCAGTTGGCGAGCAGCTTCCAGGTATCGACATTGCCGCCAGTGCCGCTGACACCTCCAGATGACTCTTTATAATTCGAGAAGCGGTAACCGGGATCGATCTCCAGCGACTTGACCAAGGGCAGATCCTTGAGCAGGGGAATCGAGAACTCCGTGTATATTTCGGTCGTGCTCGTATCGCCTTGGACCGGGCCGGGCAGCGCGATGTTCTGCACGATGACCGGGTAGTCCTGGAAGAAGGTATAGTTGGAATCCGGGGTGAAATCGAACCCCTCGGACCGAAAGTCTGCGCCCAGTGCATACTTCACCTTTCCGGCGTTGAGAAAGGGAATTTCGATGAGACTGCCCTGTATGTCTCCTTCATACACCTGCTGCAGGATATCGGTGATGTTGTTCAAGGCCGGATCCGCATAGTTACCGCAGCCCGCCGAGACCCCCGCCAGGCTGCTCGGAACGCTGCCATTGGTGTTGAATATGGGCAATCCCGACGCGCAAGTGCCGCCGACAGCAATCGGAGTCGTGCCGATCGCGTAGTTCTGACCGTAAAGGTTCGCGTTGAAGAGTTCCTGCAGCCTGGTGAGGTTCGGGAACCCATTCAGCTGCGAATTCACCGTAGTTTCGCCGCGCTGCCCGTAGACTTCCCAGGTCGAATCCGAAAACGGCAGATCGCCGCGCAGGCCGGCGGTGATCTGATAGAGATCGGTCGAGGTATTGGTGCTATAGGGCCCGAAGTATCCCGTTGACCCGTTGTAGGTCCATGGGGCATTGGGAGTGGGTCGCGAGTCCAGCAGCGTTGCCAGCGCCTGTGGAACCGGGTGATAGGCTGTTCCCAGCGGCCCATTTTCGAAGGTCGGCGAACTCGGGTCATCGTACAAAGGATTGTAGGGAACAGTAGTCTGCCAGGAACTGAATATTCCCGCGGGACTGCCGACGGCCTGGGTCTGGTTTTTTGAGAACGTGAATTCCGTGAACGCGGTGATATGGTCGTTCAGGGAGTAGTGACCGGTTACCAACGCCGACCAACGTGTCAATGGAACACTAAGCTGGGCGTTCGTTTCGTCGTTCCAGCTCAACGCACCGCCGGGATTGATCTTGAAGCCGGATGTGCCGCCGAGAGCTCCACTATAGGGATTCGTGGCGCTCATGGGAGTCAGATAGTTGAACAGAGTACCGTTCGGATTGATGTAATAGCCGGAAGCGCCGTTGAGCGGGAAGCCCGCCGCGGGAAGGTTCCCCGGAGTAGTGATGTATTCTTGCAGGGGCGAATTTGTCAAACCCCCGCCCGGCGTACCCGGGTCATTCCAGCCGGCGCGAACCCAGGCGTGGTCGCGGCTGAACGCATCGCCGCGCTTGCTATAGTTGAGGATCGCCATCAGATTGCCCTTGCCGTCGGCAAAATTGCCGCCCAACAGCGCGCTGATATCGGTCTGCTTGTCATCACCCTGCTGGGAAATGCCCTGCTGCGCGTCAACCTCGACGCCCTGGAAGTTCTGTTTGAGCTTGAAATTGACGACACCCGAGATGGCATCCGCTCCATAGGTTGAGGCGGCGCCGCCCGTGATGGTTTCGACGCTGGCGATGGCCTCTGCCGGTATGGTGTTGAGGTCTATTGTGAGCGTGGCATTGATCGGTTGAGCGCGCCGGCCATCAATCAGAACCAGGGTGCGGTTGGTGCCGAGACCCCGCAGGTCCACGGTGGCAGCGCCCGGGGCCGCGGTGGGCCCCGGAAATGGATTGGAGGAGCCGCTCAGGGTACTGGCGTTTCCCGAGGCGTGAAACTGGGGCAGCTGCTGCAGGGCGCTTTCAATACCGACGTCGGAGCGAGATTCGATGGAGGTCGCGTCCACGGTCACAATGGGGGTCAGCGCCGTGTAATCCTGCCGCGCAATGCGCGAGCCGGTGACGATGACTTCCTGCAGCGGGGCCTCGGGAGCGGCGGCGGGCGCACTGGGTGTCTGGGCGGCCGCATTGTTTTGCGCCAAGAGGTTCGCGTGATCGGCAGGGGCATGAACGGCAGGAGTCTGATCCTGGACATCCGCGGTGCGGATTAACTGTCCCGCGGTCGGCTGCACCTCGATGGTCCTGTCATCAAGCTGACGGGTAATGAGCCCGGTGCCATTGAGCAGCACCTGAAGCGCACTCGCCGAGCTATAACGGCCGTTCAGGACCGGCGCAACGTAGTCGGTCTTGACTTGGAGCGAGAGCACCACCTCGATTCCCGTTTGCTTGGCAAACTCCTGGAGCGCCGTGCGCAGAGGTTGTGTAGGAATCGTAAATTGATATTGCAACGCGTCATCGGCAAATGCCGGAACGGCGCTGTGGAGGCAAAGAAGAGAAGCGACCGTCGCGCGCACAATGAACGTGCCGATTCCGCGTCCGCACATAAGTGTGGTGCATTTGCCGCTCATATCCCCCCCCAATCGACTTTGTTTAGTTCTTCGTCTGACTTCCCATTGACAACTCAACCAATTACTACGAAATGCTAGCAATATTGAACTGTGTTCACAACTGTTTTATGTGACGTGCCGCTGTGGCCGAATCGTGTATCGTCCTACGCGACCCTTCGACTCCGTAAATTTGCTCACAGACCAATTCTGCTTGGCGTTGGAGTCCACTCAATGCAGCAGCGCAAGCTGATCGATGCCATGCCAATCAATGTCATCCGGCACACTCGATGGATCCTGCTGTGCCTGCCGATGTTCGGGTCATTTGCGGCGACAGTTTTGGCACAGACATCCAGCGATCCGATGGAGGCGTGCTTCCGAATGTCCGACCGCGACGCGAAGCTCGCCTGTTTCGACAATGAAATGCAGCGGCGTCACGCCCTAGCGGCTCGTGAACCCGCCACCGCGCCAACTGCCCCTGCTGCAACTTCGGCCCCGCCGGCCACGAATGCTAACAGCAGCATCAAGACTGCGAAGCAAGGGCCGCCTGATGACACTATCGGCCTCGATGGCAAGCAACTCATCCGCAAGCGCAAAGAAGAAGGCATTCAACCAAAGGCGGTGCAGCCCATGGTCGCGGTTATCGCCACTTTGAAGCAGCGCCCTGGCCATCTGTACTATTTTGAGCTGGAGAACGGCCAGGTTTGGGAATCGACGGACACGGAAGGCGATTTATTCCTCGGTCCACATGAAACCGTGTTGATCAGGCCGGGAATTCTTGGAGCGTTCTTTCTTAAGACCCAGGACGGAAAGTCGATACGAGTCCACCGCCTGCGCTGATTGGACTCACACCGCTGGCACCGCAATGTAGCGGCGCGCCAGCGCCGGCAGGACGAACAGGTTCAGAATCGTCGAGGACACCAGCCCCCCCAGCACGGTCACGGCCATCGGCCCTTCGATTTCCTGACCCGGAAGATTCATGCCGAAAGCCAGCGGCGCAAGGCCGAGGGCGGTCACTGCAGCCGTCATGAGGATGGGGACCAACCGCTCATTGGCGCCGCGTATCACGGTGTCGGTGTTCCACGCGGCACCCTCAACCTCCACCAGATGCTCGTAGTGCGCCAGTTGCAGTATCGCATTGCGGGCACTCACCCCGAATACGGTCACCAGGCCCACCACCGTGCCCAGCGAGATGCCGATGCCGCTCATCGCAATGGCCGCGACACTGCCGACCAGGGCGAACGGCAGGTTCGCCAGCACCAGCCAGCTGTTCGCACGCCAGCTGAACGACATGAACAGGATCATGATGATTAGTGCGAGCGCCAGCCCCGAATACAGCATCAGCTGATTGCGCGTCTGGCCCTCCGCCTGTGCGGCGCCGGTAAATTCGGTATACACGCCAGCGGGCAGTGACACCTTTGATGCAATCGCCCGTGCGGCCTGCTGCACCACGCTTTGCAACGAGGCGCCCTTCACATTGAAGGTGACACTGATGCGTCGCTGACCGCCATCATGCTCGATGCTGTAGCGATCCTGGGTGACCAGGATACGAGCGACCTGAGACAGCGGCACCGCTCCGAGCGGGCCGCTGATCATCAGCTGTCCCAGGCTGCCGGGCTGATGCCGGAGCGCCTCGGGGAGCAACACCACGGCATCGACCGTACGCGTCCCGCTGAAGGTCTGTCCCACAGGTTCTCCCGTGTAGGCCGTCTCGATCGTGTCGAGAACTTCCTGCACTTTGAGGCCGCTCGCCAGCAGGGCATCGGGGCGCAGCTGAATCGCGATGGCCGGCGTGCCGCTTTGCCGCTTGAACTGCAGGTCCACGACTCCCGGAATCCTCCCGAGCACCGCGACAATCCGGTCGCCGGTCGCATCAAGCGCGTCAAGGTCATCACCGAAGACCTTGACGGCCACCTGCGCCGTCTCGCCGCTGAGGCTCTCGCTGATGCGATCGCCCAGAAATGTCACCACCTCACTCTGCAGTCCCGGGTAGTGCTCCAGGATCGCGCGCAAGGCATCCTGCGCCGCACCTTGATCCACGCTGGAATCGGCCTTGAGTTCGACGTGGAATTCGCTGCGGTGCGGACCCCAGGTGTCCTCCCCCTGTTCGGCCCGACCGACCTGCTGCTCGACGCTTGCCACATAGGGAAGTGCCAGGATCTCGGCACTGATGCGCTTGCCGACATTGAGCATTTCATCAAGTGAGGTGCCCGGTATGGAACTGGAGACCTGGATGACGAAGTGTCCTTCCCGGAAGTCAGGCATGAACGTGCCCCCGAGGAAGGGCAGCGCCGCGGCAGATGCCACCACACAGGCGATCAGCACGACCACTACCGCCTTGAAATGGTCCGCGACACCGTGCACCGCCTGAAGTTGCCAGACCTTCAGTCGATGCAGCCATCCTGATTCCGGCCGGGCATCGTGCCGGCGCAACAGCAGCGCGCAAAGTGCCGGAGTCGCGGTCATGGCCACCACCAGCGAGGCCAGCACGGCGAATATGAAGGCCAGCGCGAGCGGCCCGACGAAATGACCCTGCACGCTGGTGGTGAATATTTCCGGCAGAAAGACCGCGATGACGACGGCCGTCGCATAGATCACCGGCCCGCGCACTTCCAGTGAAGCCTCCCGGATCACCTCCAGGCGACCCAAGGGTTGTGGCAGCCGCTGATTCTCCCGCAGGCGCCGCATGATGTTTTCGATGCCGATGATGGCATCATCGACCAGCACGCCCAAGGCGACGGCAAATCCCCCGAGCGTCATCGTATTGAGCGTGAGGCCCATGCGCTCCAGGACCGCAACGGCTGCGAGCAGCGACAGGGGTATGGCGGTAAAGGCGATCAGCGCCGCACGGATATCGCGCAGGAACAGATACAGCACGACGAAAATGAGCACCCCGGCAATCAGCAGCGAGTGCTTCAGATCGCTCAAGGCGCGCTCGATGAAGTTCGCGGGCCGATGCAGTCCGGGGTAGACGGTAATGCCCTGCGCGTTCAGTGCCGGGCGCAGGCTGGCCAAGGCCTGTTCCACGGCGAGCGTGGTCGTGAGCGTGTTGGCGCCATACTGGCTGGCGAGGGACAGCAGGACGCCCGGTCTGCCCATGATGAGCGAATCGCCGGAGCGCAGCGCCGGTGCCATTTTTACCTCGGCGATCTCGCTCAAGCGGATCGGGATCGCATTGCGCACCGCGACCACGGCCTTGCCGAGGACTTCGATATCGGGCGCGGGAATCGGCGACTGCAACAGCACGCGCTGGTTGGCGATGTCGATGAAGCCCGCACCGCGCAGCGGCAAGGCGGCGCGTGCCGCATCGGCAATGTCGCCGAGAGTGATGCCGAAGCTGGTCAGGCGTCGCATGTCGGGTTGAATCTGGATCTGCCGGACATCGCCCCCGAATACGATGACATGCGCCACTCCTGGCACCGCCAGCAGACGCGGCTTGATCACCCAGTCAGCCGCGTCGCGCAGGGTATAGGCGTCGACCTTGTCGGATACCAGTCCAATCTTCAGCAGGTCCATGGTGCTGGAGACAAGCGGGGAGAGTTTCGGCACGCCGACGCCAGCCGGCAAAGCGCTGCCAAGTTCCGACAATCGCTCCGAGATTCCTTGCCGGGCGATGTGCAGATCGATGCCGTCGGCAAAGGTGATCGTCACCACGGACAGCCCCGGAATGGACTCGGAACGCAGGGTCGCCAACCCCGAGGCGCCATTGACCGCATTCTCGACGGGTTTGGTGACGAGCTCTTCGACCTGCTGCGGCGAGAAGCCGGGTGCCTCCGTTTGGATATCGACCTGGGAGGGAACGAATTCCGGAAACACATCCAGCGGCGCATCCAGTGCGCCCCAGCAACCCAGAACCAGCGCCAGCACGGTCAATACGGTGACGGCGCCGAATCGCCGCACGCACAACGCGATAATGCCCCGCATCGGCTTCAGTCCGCTTCGGTGCTGGGATTCATCTCGCGCGCGAGCAGCAAGCCGGCGGCCGCCGTGACCACCGTGTCGCCCGCTGCCAGCGGCTGCGTGATGAAGTAACCCGCGTCAATGGGCCGGTCGGTGGCAATCTCGCGGCGCACATACACATGGGGCTTCTGTTCGACGTAGCACCAGTACTTGCCATCGCTGATCACCAGCGCCGCTGCCGGCACCAGCACTCCGCGCTGCGCCGGGCCCGTCCCGGGCGCCCACACCAGCAACCGTTCGCCCTCGCTGGCATCGCCACCCTTGAGCACAGCGAAAAAACTGCGTCCGGGCAGTGTCGCATCGGCAGGAGCGCTCCACAGCGGATGCACGGTCCAGCCCGGTGCGCCCGTTGGCGTGCCCGGCGCCGAGCCATCCAGATGCGCCACCCGCAATGAGGGGGGTGTCGCGCCTTGCAGGGCGCCGAGTGGAAACGTCGCGCGCAGGAGCTTCAGCTCGCCACTGGCCAACTCCTGCAGCTGTCCCCCGGCGGCCAGCCCCTCGGGCATGCCGCTGCCGATGACGGACGACAGGCGACGCCGTGCAAGCGCGACGGCGGCCGTATCGGTTGCCATCTGGCGTGCGGCGCTCTCCACCGCATCCGCGGACATCGCGCCAGGCGTGCCCGCCAGACGCTGGGCGCGCCCCGCCGCCGCGCGGCTTTGTTCCTGAGCTGCCTGTGCGCTGCTCAGTTCGGCCACCGCCGTGGCGATCGCGTCGTGGGGGATGATGACCCCGAAGCCGGCGATCTCGTCCCGATAGTCCATGGAACTGACGGGCTGTGTGGCGATCCCCATCCTCGCAACCTGCTCGGCGGTGAGGCTCACCCCCTCCCCGGTCCGCTTCGGTCCTGCCTCCTTGGCGCTGTCCTCCTGTGCGTCAGTGGCTGCCGGGACACGATGGCAGCCCGCGAACATGGCGATGCACAGGACGGCGACGACCACGCTCGCGAGGAGGGCCGTTCGCGCGACGATGGGTTTGATCAAGGGCATCACTCCTGAGGCTCCCAGCCGCCGCCCAGCGCCTTGTACAGCGCGACGCGGGCCTGCAGCCGGGCGAGCCGGTACTGGCTGTATTGATCCCGCGCCGCATACAAGGTGCGTTGCGCATCGAGCACCGCGAGGAAGTCGCCCGCACCCTGGCGATAGCGCAGCTGCGCCCCATCGAACGCCTGCTGGCTTTGCGCCAGGCTTTCGGTCTGAAATTCGCGCGCGGCGTCGAGATTGTGAATGGCCGCGAGTGCGTTCTCGACATCAACCAGCGCGGAGAGTATCGCCTTGCGATAGCTCGCCAGCAGCTCAGCGTCCTTCGCACCCGATTCGTCGCGCACCGCGCGCAGCCGGCCGTGATCGAAAATGCTTTGCGCAAGTCCGGCGCCGAGATTCAGGCCCGGTCCGGTGCCGGCCAATGCGATGACAGCGGCATTCACGGCAGGATTTTGCATACCACCTGCGGCGGTGAGGGTGAGAGTGGGCAGCATGGCGGCGCGCGCCGCGACGAGGTCGGCATCTGCGGCACGCAGATTCGCCTCGGCGCTGTATAGGTCGGGGCGTCGCGTGAGCAGTTCGACCGGCAGCCCCGCGGCAATCTGCGGTTCGGCGAGCGAGTCCAACGCCGCGTCCGGCACCTGGAATCCTTCAGGTTGCCGTCCGACCAGCAAGGCGAGTGCCGTCAGAGCCTGCACTTCGCGTTGCCGCAGATCCAGCAGCGCCAGCTGCGCGGATGCCAGCACCGAACGTTGCGTGGCGAGCGTGACCGGATCGGACGCGCCGGCGTTGAAGCGGATCTGGACCACCTCGAGCAGCCCGCGGGCCGTCTCCAGGTTCGACTGCGCAAGTTTCAGGCGTTCGCGAATCGACAGCAGCTCGAAATAGCCGTCGGCCACGCCCGCCAGTGTCGTCAGCGCCAGCGTATCCCGATCGGCGCGGGCCGCGGTATCGAGCAGGCGCGCCGCGTTCGCCGTCGCCCGATTCCTTCCCCAGAAGTCGACTTCGTAGCTGCTCGACAGCAGGGCCGACCAGTCCAATTCGTGGGCACTGCCATTGACCGAGTGCCCGGCCAGGAAATTGCCGTTGCCGAGCGCATCCACGCTGGGCAGGATGGCCGCGCCCGCCTGCCGCGCACGGGCGTCCGCCTGGGTCAGCCGCGCGCGCGCGCCGGCAAGGTCCAGATTCGCGCTCGTGGCCTGGGCGATGAGCGCATCAAGTTCGGGGCTTGCAAAACCGTGGTACCAGTCCTTGCCCGGCCAGGCCGGCTGCCCTGCGGGTGTGCCGTTCTCGAACGCCGCCGGGACTTCGGGGAGCGCCGGTTTCGGCGCCTGCAGGGCACAGCTCGTGCAGGCCAGCAGCGCCACTGCGCAGGCTTTGGCCAGATGGTTGCCACGCCAGGACATTCCGCCCTCAATTCAGCTGTTTGCAGCGAGGCTAACAAGCCCACGCAGGCGAAAGTGTACATCTTTGTAAACTCCCCCTGGCGCCCACTGACATCCCGGTAGTTCTGCCGATACACTGTACCTCCATGCGACTCCTGCTGACCGAGGACGACGCCGAGCTGGCCCAGTCCCTGATCGAGCGATTCCGCGACCAGGGCTACGATGTGGTGCATGTTGATGATGGCATCCGGGGCCTGAAGGAGGCGACATGCCAGGATTTCGACGCCATCATCGTTGACCGCATGTTGCCGGGGATGGACGGCCTGGAGATGGTCAAGGCAGTGCGGCGGCACAAATCCACCCCCATCATCTATCTGACCACGATGAGTGGCATCGATGATCGGGTTCGCGGCCTGGAGGCAGGCGGCGACGACTATCTCATCAAGCCGTTTGCGTTCGAGGAGTTGCTGGCGCGGATCCGCGTCATGACCCGGCGTCCGGCCCCGGCCTCCTCCAGGTTGTATGCGGGATCGATCGAGATGGACCTGGTGCAGCGCACCGTCACCCGCCACGGCCGTGCGATCGAACTTCTCCCGCAGGAATTCCGGCTGCTGGAATATCTGCTCCGCAACGTCGACCGGTCCGTGACCCGCAGGATGCTGCTCGAGAATGTCTGGGACATCCATTTCGATCCACACACCAGCGTCGTCGAAAGTCACATCAGCCGCCTGCGCGCGCGACTCAACGCCAATTGCGAAATCGATGCCATTCAGACCGTGCGCGGCATCGGGTATCGGCTGCTTGCGACCAATTAGAATATTCAAGGGCGAATCGTTCCGATTTGCCGCACTGTTCGCGCTGGTATTCCTGACGCTGACCGGAGTGCTCATCGGCACGGTGCTGTGGATCGTCGCCGGCACCGAGCGGGATACCCTGATTGCGGCCAACGAAGCCGATGTCTCGACGGTGAAGAACGGCTTGCGTGCCGAAGGTCTCGATGAAGCGATCGAGGTGGTGCAGCAGAGGTTGGGAACACCCGCCGGGGCGATGACTCTCAAGCATCGCTTCGCGCCTGACTCATACATGGTCATCGAGGAGGCAAACGGCAAGGTGCTGGCCGGCAACCTGCCGTTCGTACCGTGCAGTGCAGGTATCTTCCGCTTATCCCTTGCGCCCGCTACGGGTCATCACCACGGGCGAATCGTGCTTGGCAGCTGCACGCCGCTCACCGCTGCGGCCACCCTGTTCGTGGGGCGCGATACGCTGGCCATGTACGCGACTCGCGAGCGGATCCTGCATGCCTTTGGCTGGGTCGCTCTCGGTACCTGCGCGTTTGCCATTCTGGGCGGCCTGTTTCTGGGCCGCCGCTTCATGGCCCAAGTCGACGCCATCACGCAAACCTGCGAGCGGGTGATTGCGGGACGATTGAACGAACGGATTCCGATCAGGGGCCGCGCTGACGAATGGGATCGCCTGGCGCGGGCCATCAATGAAATGCTGGACCGGATCTCGACATTGCTCGAGAACCTGCAACAGGTGTCAAGCGACGTCGCGCATGATCTGCGCACTCCGCTCACGCGGCTGCGCAACCGGCTGGAAGCCGCGCGCGAGAAATCGACCGGCATAGCGGATTACTCCGCCGCGATCGCGCATGCGATCGAGGACACTGACCAGCTCCTGGCCATGTTTTCCGCATTGTTGCGGATCTCGCAGATCGAAGCCGGGACTCGAGCGCAGACCTTCGCCGCGGTCAATGTTTCCGCCCTGCTCGAGCGGGTATACCAGTTCTATCTGCCGGTGGCCGAGGATTGTCGCCATCCGCTCGCGCGCACGCTGCCCGAGGAGGTGTATATCCGCGGGGATCCGGAGCTGCTCACGCAGCTGTTCAGCAATCTCGTGGAGAACGCGATTCGCCATACTCCCATCGGCACGAAGCTGCGCATTGCACTGCAAGCCGTGCACGGTGAGCCGGTGGCGTCGGTCATCGACGATGGCCCCGGGGTCCCTGCCGAAGATCTCGAAAAAGTAACCCGGCGCTTCTATCGCGGCTCTACCAGCCGCTCCACGCAGGGTCACGGCCTGGGCCTGGCACTGGTCGCGGCCATTGCGCAGCTGCACGGCGCCAAACTGCAACTCGCAAATGCCACGCCGGGATTGCGGGTCGATGTGGCATTTCAGCCGTTCAGTCCTTCCAGGTCCAGTTAATCACCTCCGGCATATCCTGGCCGCAGCTGCGGATGTAGGCACGGTGCTCCTGCAATTTCGCCTCCGTATAGGCTTTCAGCTGCTGCCCGCGCGCACCCGCATGCGGCAGACGCACCACCGCATCGTGCGCCAGGTGATATCTGTCCATGTCATTCAGCACGGTCATGTCGAACGGTGTGGTGATCGTGCCCTCTTCCTTGTAACCGCGCACATGCAGGTTCTGGCTGCCGCGACGCCGATAGGTCAGCTTGTGGACCAACGACGGATAGCCGTGAAAGGCGAAGACAATGGGTTTGTCCGTCGTGAACAGCGCGTCAAACTGCGCATCGGTCAGGCCATGCGGGTGTTCCGAGTCGGGCTGCAGTTTCATCAGATCGACCACGTTGACCACGCGAATTTTCAGATCCGGCAGGTACGCTCGCAGTATCGATACGGCCGCCAGGATCTCCAGTGTGGGTACATCACCGGCGCATGCCATCACCAGATCCGTTTCAGCGCCCTGATCATTGCTGGCCCAGGACCACACGCCAATTCCGGCGGCGCAGTGCGCGCTCGCCGCATCCATCGAAAGCCACTGCGGCGCCGGATGCTTGCCGGCCACGACGACGTTGACGTAGTGACGACTGCGCAGGCAATGATCCATCACCGATAGCAGGCAGTTTGCGTCCGGCGGCAGATAGACCCGGACGATTTGCGCCTTCTTGTTCACCACATGATCCAGGAAGCCGGGATCCTGGTGCGTAAAGCCATTGTGGTCCTGGCGCCAGACATGGGAGCTGAGCAGATAGTTCAGCGAGGCGATGGGCTTGCGCCACGGCAGGCCGCGCGTAATCTTCAGCCACTTCGCGTGCTGGTTGAACATCGAATCGACGACGTGAATGAAGGCCTCGTAGCAGTTGAACAGGCCGTGCCGTCCGGTGAGCAGATAGCCCTCGAGCCAGCCCTCGCATTGATGTTCGCTCAACATCTCCAGTACGCGACCGGCGGGTGCCAGGAATGCATCCCCCGCCTGCGTGCGCGCCTGCCACTGCCGGTTGGTCGCCTCGAATACCGTCTCCAGCCGATTGGATACGGTTTCATCCGGACCGAACAACCGGAAGTTTTGCCGGTTCAGCGTTATGACATCCCGAAGGAATGCGCCAAGAGTGAAGGTATCACTGGCCCGCGTGCGGCCCGGGCCCGCCACCGGCACTGCATAGCTGCGGTAATCGGGCAGCTTCAGATCACGCAGCAGTAGCCCGCCATTGGCATTCGGGTTCGAGCCCATGCGACGCGAGCCCGAAGGGGCGAGGTCGGCCAGCTCAGACAGCAGCCGGCCACCGCGGTCGAATAGCTCCTCGGGACGATAACTGTGCAGCCAGTCCGAAAGCTGCTGCAGATGCTGTGGATTCGTAGCCGGGTCCGTCAATGGCACCTGGTGGGCGCGAAAGGTCCCTTCGACCTGCTTGCCATCCACAACCTTGGGCCCGGTCCACCCCTTGGGAGTGTCCAGGACAATCACCGGCCAGCGCGGCCGCCCAAGGGTTTCTCCGGCGCGGCAACGCCGCTGAATCGACAGAATCTGTGCCAGCACAATGTCCAGCGTCTGTGCCATGTCCCGGTGTACGAGTTGCGGTTCGTGGCCGCGTACGAAATACGGTGTCCAGCCGTAGCCGCGCAGCAATTCGGCCAGCTCATCCGGTTCGATGCGGGCGAGTACCGTGGGATTGGCGATCTTGTAGCCGTTGAGGTGCAGGATCGGCAGCACCGCGCCATCCGCAATGGGATTGAGGAACTTGTTCGAGTGCCAGGCCGTGGCGAGTGGCCCGGTTTCGGCCTCTCCGTCCCCGATCACACAGGCCACAATCAGATTCGGATTGTCGAGGACGGCACCAAATGCATGACTCAATGAATAACCCAGCTCCCCGCCCTCATGAATTGAGCCGGGGCATTCGGGCGATACATGACTCGGGATGCCGCCGGGGAACGAGAACTGCCTGAACAGCCGCTTCAGCCCCGGCTCGTCCTGAGAAACTTGCGGATAAATCTCGCTGTACGTGCCCTCCAGGTAAGTGTTCGCGACCAGCGCCGGGCCGCCATGACCAGGCCCGGAAATGTAGATCATGTTGAGGTCATGCTGCTTGATGAGCCGATTCAGATGAACATAGATGAAGTTCTGACCTGGCGTGGTCCCCCAATGCCCCAGCAGCATCGGCTTGATATGCGACGGCTCCAGGGGCTGATGCAGCAGCGGATTGTCATAAAGGTAGATCTGGCCCACGCACAGATAGTTGGCGGCGCGCCAGTACGCGTCCATCCGGCGCAGCATTTCGTCCGCAACCGGCTCGAGGGGCAGCACGTTGGTATTCATGGCGATGCAGTGTCCGCGTGCAGTATGTCCCAGGCGTGACGGGCCATCATCAAGTCCTCATCCGTTGGGATGACCCAGGCCGAGGGAGTGCTGCCCGGGTGCGTGATACAGGTGGCGCCGGTTTCATTGGCCCGCGCATCCAGTGCCATGCCAAGCCAGGCGGCGTCCTCGCATACGCGCTGGCGGATCCTCGCAGCGTGCTCACCGATACCACCCGTGAACACCAGCGCATCGAGCCCGTGCAGCGCCGCGGCCAAAGAACCCAATTCCAGCCCGATTCGATAGACGAACAGCTCAACGGCCTCAGCCGCCCGCGGATCCTGCGTGGACAACAGCACCTGCATGTCATCACTGATTCCGGATACGCCCATCAATCCGGACTCCTCGTTGAGGAGCCTGGATATCTGTGCCGCATCCATGCCCTTGTGTTGCATCAGATACAGCACGACGCCTGGATCAAGGCTTCCGCAGCGCCGGCTCATGGGCAGACCGTCCAGCGGCGTGAAGCCCATGGTCGTGGCGACGCTGTGGCCGTCGCGCAGCGCGCACATGCTCGCGCCGCTCCCCAGATGCGCGATAATGATCCGCCCCGATGCCGCCGCCGACCCCATGACATCGGGCAGTGCTGCGGCGATGTACTCGTAGGAAATGCCGTGAAAGCCGAAGCGGCGCACGCCTTCCTGGGCCAGCTTGCGCGGCAATGCAAAGGCGGTGGCGGTGGCGGATTGGGTGCGGTGAAAGGCCGTGTCAAAACACACAATTTGTGGCATTTCCGGGTGCGTTTGGGACAGGCAGGTGATCGCCGCGAGCGCGGGTGGTTGGTGCAATGGCGCCAGGGGAATCAGTCGCGTGAGCTCCTCGGTGACGTGCGCCGTGACGCGCACGGGCGCGGTGAAATGGCTGCCACCGTGAACGATGCGATGAACCGCTGCGAGGACCTTGCGCGTTGCGTCGTGACGATCCAGGAGCGCCACCAGGCGCCTCAGGACACACTGATGAGTGGCGCCTTCGGCAAGATATTCATCAACGAGCGACTCCCCATCGGCGCTCTGCGCAACGAAATGCGGACGATGCCCGACTCCAGAACACTCGCCGCTGCACTTCAGCGCTGCGCGGCTTGGCCTCGCGGCAGCTGAAAACACCGCGAACTTGAAGCTCGAGGAACCCACATTGAGAACGAGGATTGAATCATCGTCCGCCAACACAATCTCCTCGGTATCGATTCCATACACTACCCCGGACGGCCTACCATATCCACATGCCCGACCCGCAAGCTGGATCGACCGTCATCGATATGGGCGCGGCGCAGCTTGCGCCAGGCGCGCAGCATGCCGGTTCTGGTGGGCGCGATTTCGCACGCCGCCTCGAACCAACCCTCGACCAGAGCATATTGGAGAGCGGCATGGTCGGCTCCGAGGCACCAGTCACTGGGTGCACAGTGGACCCGGTAGCCGTGCTCGCCGAGGATTTCTGCAGCGGTGCTGGCCGCCCCGGGCCCCAGCGCCAAGCCAAAGCCCTTGTCGCTGCGCTGATGCTGATTGACGAGCTCGCGAACTGCCTGATCTTCCGCCTCCACCGGATCGCAGTCGATGCGACCATCGTAAGTGAGGGTGAACCACACGGCTGCCCCGACCGCGGCCGCGCGCCGCATCAGCATGCGCAGCCAAGGCTCCGAAACAAGATCCAGCAACGCCGATGCCGTGAGCAGCACGCCGCGGTGCAGCGGCAGTCGATCGAGCTGTACCGCAAGATCCAGCGCGAGGCTTCTGACCCGACATTCAAAGCGCTCGCCCTGCACGGCAAGCTGCGCGCCCGATGCCGTGAAGTGACATTGCGTTGAACGTGACCAGGCGCGTATCTGCTGTCGCGTGGCCGCAAGCAGCAACGGATCACGCTCCACCAGCAGCCAGTCCTGCGCGCCTGCCAGCAGCGGCGCGGCGTAGCGCAGGTTGGCGCCCGTTCCGGCACCGAGATCGATAATTTCAGCCCGCGCGTGCTGCGACGGTCTGTCGCCAAGCGCCTCGCGCAACAACCCGACCAGGCGCGCGGCGCGGGAGCTGGCATCGAGAGGTTCGCGCAGGGCAAGCCAATGCGTCGAAAAGCTGCTCACGGCTAATGCGCCGGGGCACCAAAGGCGGCAACGGACCACGGCCCCAGCTCATTCATCGTGCCCGCCGTGGGCCTGATCGGCACCAGGCCCGGACGAAAGCCATCCGCCTGCCATGCCGCGAGGATCGCGGGTGAACTGGCAATCACGTGCACGGGCACATCCCAGGAGGCGCCCTCACCGCTCACGCTTGCCGCAGGCTGATGGTCGCCAAGGAGGATCATCACGAAGTTGGCGTTCGGTCGAGCCCGCAGGTAACTGCTCAGGGTGTCGAAGAAATACCCGACCGAACTCACGTAGGCCTTGCCCAAGTCGGTCCACACGGGTGTGCGGGTCAGTGAACGGCGCAGCGGATCAGCATCGAAGGGCCGTGCGGTAAGTATGCGCTGCCAGTCGGACTGCAGCGGCGGCGTCGGCTCGAATGGCATATGCGTCGAGACCGTCGGAAAAAATACGAAGACGGGTTTTCGGGGTCGTGGCTGCAGTTCCCGGGAGTCGAGCGCTGCGAGTGAAAACTGATCGGGTATGCGCCACCATCCGAATCCGGGACCGTGATAATCCAGGGCATCCGTGCCATAAATCTTGTCGAACCCGTAAAACGCACCCTCGGGCCAACTCTCGCGCAGTCCTGGCATGACGGCAACGGTGCGATAGCCTGCGCTCTTGAACAGCGACACCAGCGTCGGCCGGGATGTTTGTGTCATCAGCAGCGCATAGTGGTCCATGTCGCGAACCTCAACACCTGACAATACGCTCAAATGCGCGAGCACCGAGCCGCCGCCAAAGGTCGGCGAGGTGACGAATGCCGAGACCACTCCGCGACCGGTATCGTGAATCGCCTGCGCCAGACGCGCGCGCGCCGGCCGCAGCGCGCGCTCAAATTCGGGTCGGTCGAACGTGGCGCTGCCGTACGATTCCATGAAGATGAGCAGTACGTCACTGCGATCCAACCGCGCCAAATTCGACTGCATGGGCGGTGAGGCCGGCAGACTGCGCTTCGCCAAGCCTGACACCGCATCCACGATCCGCACGATCTGCGCGGTATAGGAGCTGCTCACGGGAATGGAGATGCGCGGAAACGGGAGTATGCCAAGGGTACGCTGCAGGCTGAAAATGCCGAACAGCACCAGCCCCGCTGCGCCGAATCCCAGCCGTGCCCGCCGATACATTCGCAAGGACGCATCGACCTGACCCAGCGACCAGCGCGCGATCAGGTACAGCGTCACGAGTACGATGATGGCGCCGACACATACGCCCGCGACCGCCCAGGGTGATGCCACGCGCACCAGCATGGCCGTAACGGCCGCGAACTGCGGGGCATCCCAGTACAGGTTGATATCCCGTCCGTACAGGGCGGATACCGTGACATCGGTGTAGCGTCCCACTCCGAACAGGACGACCAGCACCGACAATGCCGTGAGCACACCGGGCCGAGTGCGTCCGAACCAGGCATTTGAAATGGACAGTGCCAGCAACAGCACCGCAAGTTCTACCGACAGTTCCCCCGGCCAATGCACACCCAGCGTCGGCCAGACATTGTGAAAGGTGACCGACGCGTTCAGCACAATGACGGCAAGCAGCACGCAGGCTGCCTGCCGCAGTCGCTGCCGGGTATCAACGGGAATTGGCTTCATTCGGCGAAAGCAACCATACAACATCCTTCAGGAAAGACAGCATCAGCGCACCAAGCGCGATCGCGGCCACCGGCGCACTCACGGCCGCCGGTACAAAGGGCGCGACGGTCACGATGAGGGCCACGACCTGCGCGACTGCCACGGCTTTGCGCCGCCGACTGGATGGTAGCGGGCGGCGCAGCGCGGGCAGTGCCGTGCCGGCCGCGACGAATGCGTAACGCAGCAGTCCGGAGCCCAGCACCCACACGCCCGCCTTGCCAAACTGCCAGGCCAGTACGGCCAGCACCATGATCAGCAGGGCATCAGTCTCCATGTCAAAGCGCGCACCAAAGGCGCTCGCCAGGGACATGCGACGGGCCAGCCAGCCGTCGACGCCATCCAGCACGGCGATCCCACTCGCCACTGCCGTGACCGATGCCGCCAAGGCGATGTCAGCCCTCTCCCCGATCAGGCCGGCCAGCAAGGCGACCAGCGTGCCACGGATGAGGGTTACCTGGTTGGCCGCCCCGAAGGAGCTGTATGGATGGTGTTTCGGCAATCCGCTCAGCACCAGCACTGCGCCCACCGCGTACACGGCCAGCGCCTTCGGCAGGTAGGAGGCGCCCAGACCGAGCCGATACGTGCAAAGCCCGGCGACCACCCCGATCAGCAGCGCAGCCGCTAATATGCACAGCAGCGCACTGCGCAGAAGGCCGTGAGGCGCGGCCCGTGCCATCGACATGGTGATACCCAAACTTCAGGAGGTCCTATGAGCAGCGACGATACGCTCGCGTTCTGGATCGCAGCGCCAGGGCGCGGCGAACTGCGCCGCGAAGCGCTGCCGTCGCCCGGCGCTGGGGAGGCCAGTGTACGGACACTTTACAGCGGTGTCAGCCGTGGGACCGAGGCAATCGTGTTCGGCGGCCACGTGCCCAGGGGCGAATACGAGCGGATGCGGGCGCCCTTTCAGGCCGGCCAGTTTCCCGCTCCCGTCAAGTACGGGTACAGCAACGTCGGCCGGGTCATGCACGGGCCGCCCGACCTTGCCGGCAAAGACGTCTTCTGCCTGTATCCGCACCAGCAACGCTACATCGTTCCGTGTGCGGCACTTTACCTGCTGCCCGCATCGATTCCAGCGGCTCGGGCGGTATTGGCGGCGAATCTCGAGACCGCGCTCAATGGACTGTGGGACTCCGGCGCGGGTCCCGGTGACCGCATCACGGTGATCGGCGCCGGAAGCGTCGGCTGCCTCGCCGCATGGCTCGCGGCACGGATTGCGGGCTGCGCGGTGGAGCTGGTCGACATCAATCCCCAGCGCGAACCGATCGCACAGGCCCTGGGAGTGCGATTCGCCCTACCGGCCCGCGCAACGCCCGAAGCGGACATTGTGTTACATGCGAGTGGTGCCGCCGAGGGGTTGTCACTGGCCATGCGTCTGGCCGGATTCGAAGCGACCGTCATCGAACTGAGCTGGTACGGTGATCAAGCCGTGACGCTCGCGCTGGGCGAGGCCTTTCATGCGCGGCGACTGACGCTGAAGTCCTCCCAGGTGGGTAGCGTGGCCCAGTCGCACCGTGCGCGCTGGAGCCTGCGACGCCGCATGGAGCTTGCGCTGTCGCTGCTCGCCGATCCGGCGCTCGACATCCTCATCAGCAGCGAAGGCCGATTCGAGGAGCTGCCGCAGACCCTGGAGCGCATCGCGCGCACACCGGGTGATGTCATCATGCATCGGGTGCGCTACGACTGAACCACGGGCCCAGGAACTCCAAGGAGCGGATCATGTATACGGTTTGTGTTCGCGATCACATGATGATCGCCCACAGCTTCTCCGGCGCCGTGTTCGGTCCCGCACAGCGGCTGCACGGCGCAACCTACGTGGTGGACGTCGAATTCCGACGCCCCGAACTGGACGAAAATGGCATCGTCGTGGACATCGGTCTTGCGGGCACAGTCCTGCACGAGACCCTGGCGGCGATGAACTACCGCAATCTGGATGCGGAAGCGGATTTCGCCGGCCGCAACACCACCACCGAGTTCCTTGCCAGGACTGTCTTCGAACGATTGCGCCAAGCGATTCGCGACGGACGGCTCGGGACCTCGGCAGCCGCCGTCAGCGTGTTGCGCGTTACGTTGCACGAATCGCATGTCGCCTGGGCGGCATTCGAGGGCGAGCTCAACGCGCGATGAGTGTGCGTTCGCTGCAATTCGTAATCCCCGGGGACCTGCAGGCGCCCACCGGCGGGTACGTCTATGACCGCCGCATGATCGCGGGTCTGCGCAACCTCGGCTGGCAGGTAACGCTCCACACCCTGGAGGGGAGTTTTCCTCATCCCACCGCCGCGGCGCTCGAGCACGCGCAGGCAATATTCGCCCGCCTGCCGGATCAGGCACTGGTACTGGTGGATGGTCTGGCACTGGGCGCAATGCCGCATGTCGTGCATCCGCACGCCCAACGCCTGCGGCTCCTGGCGCTCATCCATCATCCGCTCGCCGCGGAAAGCGGGCTTGCACCCCAGCAGGCGCTCGATCTGGCCCGTTCGGAGAGCTTGGCGCTTCAGGCGATGCGGCGGGTGCTGGTCACCAGCCATGCCACCCAGCGGGTCCTGCTCGCGTACGGGGTCGACCCCGCACGGGTGTCGGTCGTGGAACCGGGAACCGATGCGGCACCGCTCGCGCCGCGCCGTCGCGGCACTGTTCTCAACATGCTGTGTGTCGCGACGCTCACCCCGCGAAAGGGTCACGATCTGCTGTTCGAGGCCCTGATGCCGTTGCCTGCGCACTGGCAGCTGACTTGTGTCGGCAGCCTGACCCGTTCGCCGGCAACCGTCGAGGCGCTGCGGCAGCAGTTGCGACGACTCAGGTTGGACCGGCAGGTCGTACTGGCCGGTGAAGTCGACAGCGCCGCGCTCGCGCAGTTGTACGCGCAGGCCAATGTGTTCGTCCTGCCGACTCGCTTCGAGGGCTATGGCATGGCCGTCGCCGAGGCCCTCGCGCGCGGACTGCCGGTGATCAGCACACGGGTCGGGGCCATCCCGCAACTGGTCGGGTCGCGGGCTGGAGTGCTGGTGGCAGCCGAAGATGTGGAGATGCTGCGTGCGGCGCTCGATCGGGTTCTGTCGGAACCGGATCTACTCGATTGCCTGGCCATGGGTGCGCAGGCGGTCCGCGGCACGCTGCCTCGTTGGCCGGACGCCTGTGCACTGATGTCTGGTGTTCTACAGAACGCGTCGGATCATGGTGGCTGATGAAATGTCGTGCCCGTTCGGGTGCCCGTCGGCCACGGCGCGCAGGTCGCAGTCGAACAGGATGTCGGATCCGGTGCTGTAGACGCGAGGTTGCAGCCGCAGACAGTCCTGCAGCCGCATCTGCGGCGGCAGGCGTATGGCCGGACGACCATCCCCGATAAGCAGCGGCGCGACCGCAATATGCAAGCGATCCAGCAGCCCTGCGTTGAGGAAGTTGGATACCGTTACGCCGCCGCCTTCTACGAAAATTCTGCTACAGCCCAGTGCGTGCAGCTGCCGCAGCAGATCCTTCAGATCCAGCGCGCCCTCATGGGACGCCACCTCGAGTGTGTCCTCGCCCCGAGCCCGCGCCGCGTCGGCGGCGGCACTGCCCGCCGCGCAAGCGCGCAAGGTCCGCGCCGCCTGGTCATTGAATACCGTGTGGTCCAAAGGCAGGCGACACCCAGGGTCCAGTATGACGCGCACCGGATTGCTGCCGGTTACGAGGCGGGTCGTCAGGCGCGGATTGTCGACGGCAACCGTCGCGGCGCCGACCACAACGGCATCGCACAGCGCACGCAATCGATGCAGATGCAGAATGTTGTCCGGGCCGGTCACGCAGATCGCATCTCCGGAGTGTGTGGCGATGAATCCGTCGAGGCTTTGGCCGAGGTGGCCTATCGTGATGGGTCGCGCGGCCGTCGCACTGCTGATCGGCAGATACAGCTCCAGAAGATCGCGGTTCGGATCATCCTGTGCAAGCGTCGACTCCCAGCCCGATGCCGGGCTCCATGACAGCACGGCGGGAGCCCCCTTCGGGACGATACGCTGCAGGCCGCCGTTTGCCGCGAGCGCGAATCCTCCGGGCACTTCGGCATCGAAGCTGCCGATTGCCCGGGCGGCCGCGTGAGCGATGGCCCACGCGTCGGGCGTTGCTGAGACTTCATTGGTCATTGCGGCGACCATCTTGCCTGAGTCGCGGGGCAAGAGACAGGCCGCCTCAGTCCTCAGGGACGAACACCACATTGCCTACGGCGGTGTTGGAGGCCGGCACGTGATAGAAGCGATACAGTTCGCGAATCCTCGGTCCAAGCGCGCCGCGCATCGTCAGCCACATGATCAGTTCCATGCCTTCGGAACCTGCTTCGCGGACGTACTCTGCGTGTGACATGGTGCGTAGGGCGTGCGGATCCGACGTGAGCTTATCCAGAAAATCCGTGTCCCACTCCCGGTTGATGAGACCGGCGCGTTCACCGGAGAGCTGATGGCTCATGCCACCGGTGCCCCACACCTGCACATTGAGATCCTCGGGGTAGGATTTCACGGCGCGGCCGATGGCCTCGCCGAGGCGGAAACAACGATTGGCGGTGGGCGTCGGATACTGGATGACATTGACGGCGAGCGGGATCACTTGTACCGGCCATTCACTGGGCTGACCCAGTATCAGCGACAGCGGCACGGTGAGGCCGTGGTCCACGGTCATTTCATTCATGATCGTGATATCGAACTCTTCCAGCACGATGCTCGTTGCGATATGCCACGCAAGCTTCGAATGTCCGCGAACGACGGGAACGCGGCGTGGGCCCCAGCCTTCATCGGCGGGTGCGAAGGAATCGGCACAGCCGAGGGCAAACGTCGGAACGACATCCAGTGAAAACGCCGACGCGTGATCGTTGTAGACGAGGATGACGACGTCGGGCCTGTGCGCGGCGACCCAGTTTCGGGTCCATTCGTAGCCGGCGAAGATGGGCGCCCAGTCCGGATGCGCCATACGGCCGCCGTCAACGGCAGCGCCGATCGCAGGCACGTGGCTGGAGCCAATGCCTGCGGTCACCCGGGCCATCAGAAACGTCCCGAAACTGACCGCAGTCCTGCCGGGTTGCGCCCGCCGCTGCGCATCATCGCGGCGTAATCTTCAGTGGTTTGGCCGGCAAAGGAGGCGGCCACCGACTGCGTCGGCCGGCCGTCGACGGCGGCGATCTTGAGCACGAAGAAGATGTTGCCGCCCTGCTCCAGCAGCGATTTGAAGTCACGCTTCATCACGGCCTGCTTCTGCGTTTCGCTCATCGCCCATTCATCGAGGTAGGCGCGCTCATCACGCTGGAAGCGCGCGCGATTCACGGCACTCATCAGCGACATGCAGAAGCGGTTCAGGTGGCGGCCCTCGATGGCCCGCTCGCCCGTGAACACGTAGGTGCCCGGGATGTCTTCGAAGGCGGCGTTGTTCATGGCTGGCTCGAGGGAAACTTCAGAGGGGCCCATCATATTAGTTGCAAATTGCAATAACCATGACCATATTACGACCTCAGTTTTTGCGATTTGCGATAAATCATGGACATGGTCGCCAATTTGAGGGCCTTTCTGGCCGTGGCCCGCTATGGCGGCTTCTCGGAGGCCTCCCGGCGGCTGAATGTGGTGCCTTCAGTGGCGGCCAAGCGCGTCACCCAGCTCGAGCACGCGATCGGTACCAAGCTCTTCGAGCGCTCGACCCGCAAGGTCGTTTTGACACAGTCCGGTGAGCAGTTCCAGGGTCGCGCCCGCAGCCTCATTGCCGAACTGGATGACACCCTGGCCGGGCTCAAGCGCGCGGGCGATCGGCTCGAGGGGCGCATTCTCATCATGGTCCCAACGACACTCAACGCATTGGTGTTGTCCGATGCCTTCAATGCCTTTCTGCGCGCACACGAACACATCACGATGGAGCTGGCGCTGGTCGACCGTTCGGTCAACCCGGCGGAAGAAGGATTTGATCTCGCCATCAGTGGCCATGCCGCCAGCAGCTACGAAGGGGTGATCGATGTACCCCTCTATCCTTTCGAGCAGGTGTTGTGTGCGTCGCCCGAGTACCTGCTACGACGCGGCACACCCCTGCGGCCGCACGACCTGGAGGATCACGACGGCCTGTTCTTCAAACCCCTCGGCACCGCGTGGCGCTTTGACGGCGAGCAGGGACAGCTCAGCGTGGATGTGCGGCCGCGACTGATCGCCAACGACAACGTGACGCTGCGCGCCGCCGCGCTCGCCGGCAACGGCATCGCGATGCTGCCGCGATATGTCGCGGGCGAGGCCATCAGATCCGGAGAGCTGGTGCAGCTGCTGCTGCAGTTTCCCCTGCCCCGATCCTGGTTCCGCGCCCACGTGACACAGCACCGCGCCAAGCTGGCGCGGATTTCGGCGCTGCTCGAGTGGCTGAAGGCCGCCCTGACGCAGGCATTGCCGGCCGTCGCGGACTGAACTAATGCCCCGCCTCGTGATGGTCGTTCAGGGCCTGCGCGAGATCCATCCGCACTTTCCACGGATCAGGACCGGCAACAGGCCCCTGCGCCGTGAAGTCCATGAGCTGATCGCTGCCCCGCTGGTAGGCAGGCCAGGCCGGGTCATCCGCAGCCTGCGGCACACCCGTATTTGCAAAGCCGACCCAATAGGCGTGCATCGCCTTGGCCGCGGCCTCGTCGGCCGCGGTCAGGTCCTTGCCGTAGCGCGCCGCGACGGTATCGAAGACATAGGGAATCTCAGTGGCATGCGGTGCCCCCGCGGTGGTCGCGCGCAGCGACTCGGCCACGTAGCCGAAGCGGTATTCGAACACCGGCTGGTGCGCTGACAGCAGGCGCGCGATCTCGCGCGCCGGTTCGATCATCGTCAGATCGCCGCCCGCCTTGAATGGAGGCACTGCTGGCACTGGCCGCGCCGCCTACCGCGGTGCTGTGCGGCAACGATGAGATGGCGTTCGGTGCGGTACAGGCCTTGCACCGGCGCGGCCTGTCGGTTCCCGCCGATCTGTCCATCGTAGGGTTCGATGATCTGAACATGGCCGCGTTCTACAACCCTCCGCTCACCACGGTGCATATACCGCGCCATGATATTGGCCGCCGCGCGGCGGCCGAGCTGATCGAGATGCTGGCGGGCCGGTCCGTGACGCGGGAGGCGGTATTGCCGACCTGGCTCATCCTGCGCGAGAGCACCGCGCCGCCGCGCAAGACGCGTACGAGGTAATAGCCGCTATGGCGCACAGGTTAGCCCTGTGGATTGACGCAGCGGAAGTTCGCCGCTTCATCGATACTGCCTTTTCCTGAATACCGCGCCACCTGCGGATACGCACACAGCGGCCGCGAACGCACTTCCTGGTTCTTGACCACCCGCGCGGCACGGATCGTATCCGGCACCTTGCCCTTCTCGACCCAATCCACCAGGGTCGTGACGGCATCAAAGCGGTCCGTGGCGACGCCACCTGCGCAGTGCCCCATGCCCGGCACCATGAACAGCCGGAAAAACTGTGGCGTATCCGGGCCGTTTTTCTCGACCGCCCGTTCGTAGTAGTTCACGCCCACCATGGGCTGCAGCACCGGGTCGGCCCACCCGTAGGTCATGATCAGCTTGCCGCCCCGGTTTCTGAAGCGGGACAAATCAGGGTTGGTGGCATTGACCAGCTGTCCCCAGGCATCGAGCTGATGCGTGTCGCGGTCAAAATCGAAGCTGCGATAGTCATAGTCCGGTTGCGGCGGGGTAGGCACCAGATAGCGCATGGTGTCTTCGGCCAGATTGAAATCGGCAGCCTTGCGATCCGGTTGCGAGGGTACGATCAGATTCATCCAGCCCACTTCGCTGCCCAGCATGAAGCCGGGGAAAATCTGCTGGCCGTGACTGACGGGCCCCCCATAGATCTTCAACAGGGTGGCGGACTGTGCGGCCGTCAAACACGTATCATTGTCCGTACCCGCCGCGCACTGCGGCAGGTCGGTTTTCACATCCAGCGTGCACAAACGCGGGTCATCGATCTGCCCGTCCTTCAAGCCATCCAGCGCATCGCACTTGGCCATTACCGCTTTGGCCACCATCGCGAGCTTCGCCGCCGACAGTGGCGCGGTATCGATTGCCCGCTGATTCCACAGCGCCCCGATGGTGAACCCGGTCTGGTCGACCCACGGTGAATTCGCCAGGATGCCGTCGAAATCCTGCGGATAGCGCTGCGCCTCGATCAATCCCTGGCGGCCGCCATTGGAACAGGAATTCCAATACGAGTGCGCGATGTCCGCTCCGTAATAGAACCGCGTGATGGCCTTTGCGGTCACGGCAGTCAGATTGACGGCGCGATAGGCGTAGTCGATGGCCTTGGCCGGGTTACTCATGACGAAACTGGCGCCCGGCTCCTTGTGTGCATCATGACCGGTGTTGGTCTGCGCGAATGCGAAGCCAGCCTGCAGCGCAGCATTGCGCTGCGCAACGCGAGTCGGATCCTCCAGAGACTCCCCGGCATGACCGCCATTGCCAATCATGTAGAAGCGCCCATTCCAGTGCGCCGGAAGGCTGACTTCGAAGGCGATTTCCGGGGACAGTATCCCGGTGACCCGGCAATGTGCGGGAACGCCGGCTGTGGCATCGATGGCAAGAGCGCTGATTTTTACCAGCTCTTTTGCAGAGTACTGGTCCAGTGCCGCACAGGTGCCGTGCGGTGCCCGCTTCGCGTTGCTGTAGTGGCTGAGCGAATTCTTGGCGGCGGCGAAGGCCTGAGCCGCGGCCGGCTGCCAGCACACGCTCAATGCGGCGGCGGCGCCTACAAGCAGCGTGGGCGCGATCCGACTGTGGCAATTCTTGCGAATTGGCATGCTGTGTCCCCTATCGATGCTGCCAAGCATAGACGCGTCCGCACGGGAACGCGACATAACGACCCCGAGCGCAGGAGATCAAGCCATGAGCGGACTTCGAAAATTTGGATTATTGGCCGTGGCGCTGTTGCTGCCGGCTGGCGTATTGCTGGCGAGTCCGTACTCCGACACGGTCAGGCTGTTCAAGCATGCCGGCCAGAGCGCGGCCTACTTCAACGACAGCTATGGATATGCCGTCTTTCCGACCATCGGGAAGGGCGGGTTCGTAGTCGGCGCAGCGCACGGTACCGGCCGCGTGTATGAGCAGGGTAAGTTCATCGGCACCACCTCGATGAATCAGGTCAGCGTCGGTGCCCAGGCCGGCGGTCAGGCCTACAGCCAGATCGTGTTCTTCCAGGACAAACGCGCGCTCGACGAATTCACCAGCGGTCAATTCGCGTTCGACGCGGGCGTTGGCGCCGTAGCGATCACCGCGGCAGCGGGCGGCACCATCGGCACCAATGGGGCCAGCGGTGCGGCCAGCGGCGGCAAGAAGGACGCGCTGACCGCCGGCCGTTACTACAAGGGGATGGCGGTATTCACCATCGTCAAGGGCGGCGCCATGTACGAGGCGACCGTAGCGGGCCAGAAGTTCTCCTTCAAGCCGCGCACCAGCGCTTAACGGCCGACCACCGGGCCGCTGGCGTCTTCGCCGCCGGCGGCCCTTCCCTTGCAGCACCACACGCCGCCGCCGGTGCTGCTAACCTACGCCGAGCAATCTCGTGGCGAAACCATAGCGAATGACCGGCTTTCACGTCTACGAACCCCGCGATGGTCATGGGCTGGCGCATGATCCGCTCAACTCCATTGTCGCACCGCGCCCGATCGGTTGGATATCGACCCTCAGCAGCAGCGGCATCCGCAACCTCGCCCCGTACAGCTTCTTCAATCTGTTCAACTACAAGCCGCCCATCATTGGCTTTGCCAGCGTCGGCTGGAAGGACTCGGTGGAGAATATCAAGACAACCGGCGAGTTTGCCTGGAACCTGGTCACCGGGCCGCTGGCGGAAGCGATGAATGCAACATCGGCGATGGTTCCCCCTGCGCAGGATGAGTTCGAACTTGCGAGGCTCACGCCGGCTGCATCAAAACTTATCCAGGCGCCGCGGGTGGCGGAGAGCCCGGTGTGCTTCGAATGCCGGCTATCGCAACTGCTGCGCCTGACGGACAGCACCGGCGTGGAGACGGAATCCTGGCTCGTGCTGGGCGAAGTTGTCGCGATTCATATTCGGCACGATCTGATCCGCGACGGTCTCTACGATACCCTGGCCGCGGCACCCATCATGCGCGGCGGCGGAGCTGCCGACTATTTTCGGCTGGAGCCGGCTTCAAAATTCCAGATGTGGCGGCCAAAGCCCTAGGCAGAGCGCGCGCACTACAGGCACAATCCGCGCACGATGGGGGAGAATGAAATTGTGCGGCGGGCGCTTACCGCAGTTGTTGTTGGGCTTCTGGCCAGCACCAGCGCCGCGGCCACCCCTGTTTCGGACCCGGCCGTGCAGTCCCTTGCGCACCGGGACGCAACCGGGCGCCTGCAGATCGACGTCCATTTTGACTGCGCGCTCGCACCACCGCTCGCCGCCCTCACCGCAGCGGGTGTGGCGGTAGCCTCCAGCGTCAAGCTCGGAACGCTCTGCGTTGTCGAGGGATGGGCCCCGGCTACGGCCTTGGCGCAGATTCAAGCGGTTGCGGGCGTGACGCGAATCAGCGCTCCCACCTATGTTCGGCCAACGCCGCCGCACGCGCTGCGGCCGGTTCTGCATGGCTTTACTCGCCCGCCGGAGCAAAAACAGGGTACCGGAGCGGCCATTGACCAAAACGGCGTTTCAATCATGCGTGCCGATCAGTTCGTCGCGCAGACGGGCACCACCGGTACGGGGGTCATGGTCGGGGTCCAATCCATCGGCGTAGCCACGCTCAGCGTGATCCAGGCGCGCGGCGAGCTGCCCGCCTCGATCCAGGTCCTCTACCCGACAGGCAACACCACGCCGGCAGTGGCGGATGAGGGGACTGCGCTTCTCGAGGAGATCCATGCGGTGGCGCCGGGCGCCACGCTGGTGTTCTGCGGACCGAACACCTTCGTTGATTTCACCAGCTGCATGACGCAGCTGATCAACGCGGGGGCGACCGTCCTGGTTGATGACACCGGATTTGCCGCCGATGATCTGATGTCCCTGAACAACGACCAAAGCACCGCGATCGCGCAAATTCTGAGCCAGAATCCGGCGGTAATGGCTTTCAGTTCGGCCGGCAACAGCAACGGGACCTACTGGGAAGGCAACTACTCCCCGGTGAGCGTGGCCACGACGAGCCTGCCCGCACTGTCCTGTCCATCAGGGGCCGGGACTGCCGATACCTATGTCGCTGCCTTTGGCAGCGACACCAGCCAAACACTGCAAGTCATGGGCGACAGTTCCTTCCCACTGCTGCTTGCGTGGGCAGACCCACCCACCCAGCTCACCAGTCATTTCGATGTGTTCTGGTTTGCGGCGGGCAGTTCGACCGCACTGGGGTGCATGTCGACAGCCTCCGCGGCCACTAACGAACTCATGCAGTACGTCACGCTGCCGGCAGGCTCATATACGTTGCTGGTCGCCTCACCGGATGCTTCCACGTCGGGCAAGTTTCTGAAGCTGTGGGCCGGCGGTGACGGACTGACAGCGCTGTCGGTTTCGACCCCGGGAGCCCTGGTTTCACCCCAGGCGGCGGTTCCGGGACTGCTGACGGTCGGGGCCGTGGTTGGTTCGGATGGCGTCGGCAACACCATTGAGACCTTTTCCAGCACGGGCCCGTTGACCCTCGCCTTTCCCACGCCTGCCCAGCTGCAGGCCCCTGCGCTCGTCGCGCCCGATGCGATTTCGATCGACGCCCAGGGCACGTACTTCACGGCGGATCTGTTTCCGGACGGAAACTTCTATGGCACTTCGGCCGCCGTGGCCAATGCCGCGGGCGTGGCGGCGCTGTTGCGCGGCGCCTTCCCGGCATTGAGCGCGGCGCAGGCTTCGATTGCCGTGCAAAGCGGCGCCACCGCGCTCGGTGCCACGGTGCCGAACGACAGATTCGGTTATGGCCGCATCGATGCGCTGGGAGCCTTGGCCACGCTGCCGACCCCCACCATCACGGCGCTGTCGGACCAAACCAGCAGCGGCAGCGCCAGCACCGCCGCACAACCGCTTGGCATCACCGGTACCGGCGTGCTTCACTTTTCGGTCAGCAGCAGCAATCCGACCCTGGTGCCCAATTCGATCGTCAGCGCCGGACAGCCCGGTGTCACGCTCTCCACGGGTTGTGGATCGAGCACCCTGGCCTGCACCGTCTCGGTGAAGCCAGTGATCGGTCAGGCTGGCACCGCGATTCTTACGATTTCACTGCTCGATGGGGCAAACCGGCCTGCCACGACTCAGTGGACACTCACGGCAACGGATCCGGCCCCCGTGGTGGTCACACCGCCAACGCCCGTGGCCACTGGCGGTGGCGGTGGCGGTGGCGGCATGCAGCTCGGAGCACTGCTGTGGCTGAGTGCGCTCATGCTATGGGCGCAGCGCCGGGCAGCAACCGCCCGCGCGACATCCATCAGAAGTACGCCGTGAGCTTCAGCACACCGGAGAATGGCTCCAGTGGATGCACCTGGATGCCATCGACGCCGGCCAGCGGTTCATCCTGCACTCGCGAGGTGTAGTAGTACGCCGACGCGTTCGCATGCGTGTTGAACAGATTGTAGAGGCTCAGCTGCAATTTCAGGCTGGCGATCCATGGCCCCTGCAGGGCAAACGCGGCCAGATCGCCGCGGTAGCGCGCGTGGGAGAATGCCAGATCGGTGTTCAGCTCGATCCGGCCGCGGCCGATACTGGCCGGAAAGTTCGACCCCTCGGCGGCGACTGGGCGCGCTGGCAGCATCCTGTCCGGCAGGCCATCTGACCCCCGGCACTCGTGCGGGTCTCGGTTTGCTGTTCCTGGTGTAGACGCCCAGAGTTCCGGCCGCGAGCGAAACCTGGTTGGGGAGGTCATTGACCAGCTTCATGTGCGTGGCGGCCACCGACCCGAAATCGCCCACCGAGGCGTAGTACGGACCCTTGGTGTAGTCGAGCCCGTTCGCCAACTCCGGCACAATGAAGTTCAGATCGGAGTAACCCTGGCCGTGGGTATTGGTCGGGCGGTTCACCGGCATGTCGTCCACGAAATTGGCGATGTCGGTGCCGTGATCCAGATTGAAGCCGCGGGCCAGGTACTGGTTGGCCTTGCCCTCCCCGGAATGCACGGTCACCACCAGACCCGGCACGCTCTCGAGCAGCTGCCCGACCCGGTACGCCGGACGCAGATCCAGTTCCTGCTCGGTGACCGAACCCTGGCTGGCGGTGGCCGCCGTCCCGAGCAGATTCAGGCGCGAGGCCGTGACCGTGACCTCGGTCAAGGTGTCCGATGATGTTTCGGCCGCCGTTGCAGCGCACGTCGCGCCCAGCGCCAACCCCAAGACCAATGACCGCATCGGCCGGATCGTGCCGGCCGTAGCGGCGGTACACAAAGCGATTACGGTTACCGCAGTGTTATCGAATCACATTAATGTGCTGATCGCACACGCTTTTCGCGATGCCAAAAGACAGTGGACCCCTACGTCGAAACCGTATTCCTCGGTCCGTTGTCGAACGCGGCCTGGATGGCCTGGAACGCGTGTTGCAGGAAATCCTGAACTTCTGGCCAGTGATGTACGACATACCAGCCGACGCCCAGGAGCATCAGCAGCCACACGATGCTGCCGAATAGCGCCACCAACGCATGTCCCGGACTGTAGGTGCCGACATGTCCATAGTAATGGGCCATACGCATCTGTTTCGCCAGCGTTCCATAAATCACACACACCGCGATGATGCCGACCCAATTGGGGACATCGGCCGCCCAGTCCCAACGCAGCAGCGGCCGCCCGGCGGCGGCTCCGACGAGGGCGACCAGGAATGCGATCAGCATCAACGCCCGCACGAGCGCGCTCACGGGACCAAAACCCACCGGCGGCGGTCCGTAATTCCCCGGGTAGGGCGCGCCGTACCAGGCGCGCTGCTGCCGGCGCCATTGCCGGCGCTGATCACGCCACAGGCGGCGCTGATCGCGCCACTGCTGGCGCCAGTGCTGTCCGGCGGCGAAGCTGGCTTGCGGACCCTGCGGTCGGCCGATCAACTCCTCCGCATTGAAGGGTTTGCCATGCGCGGCCGCCATTTGCTCGGCCGTGACCGCCACGGGCACGACAATCATCATGACCAGGTATACCGCCCCACCAATGCCACCGGTGAGCACGGAAAACACCACGAAAACCACCCTTACCACAGTGACATCAATGCCGAAGTAAGCGGCCAGGCCATTGCAGACCCCACTGAGCATGCCGCCCTCACGGATCTGGAACAGGTGCCTGCCGGCGGGACCGGCCTGCGGGCGGCCCTCGCCCGCTGCAGGAGACTCCGCTGCGCCGGGCGCCTCACGGCCGGCGCTCGCCGTGGATTGGGCCGCTGCTGCGCCAGCTGTCGGCGCATCGGGGCCGGATGCAGCCCCCGTTTCCACCGGTCCCATCTCCTTCAGCGCCTGCGCGATCTCCTGCGCGGTGACGACATTCTTGTGCGCGTTGACATGGCGCGAGAGCTTGTCGGCAATGGCCTGTTCCAGATCGGCGAGGATTTCCACCCGGTCCGGATCCCCGGCAAGGCGCGTTTCCGCACTCTTCAGGTACGCGGCCAGCGCCTCGCACCCGTCGGACTCGATCTGCCACGCATTACCGTTGAGGCTGATGCTAGTGACCGTGCGCATGGTCAGACTCCCAAATCTTCGATGGTTTTGTTGATGAGACGCCAATAGGCGACCAGTTCGGCAAGTTGCGCCTGACCGCTGCCCGTCAAGGCGTAGTACTTGCGGGGCGGACCGGACTCGGATTCCTTCCAGTCATAGTCCACCAGGCCATCGCGCCGCATCCGGCTGAGCAGCGGATACAGTGTCCCCTCCTGGGTCGCGAACTCGGTATCGGCGAGCTTGCGCAGGATGTCGGCGACATAGACGCGGTCAGCGTCGATGACCTTGAGAATGAGGAATTCGAGCAGCCCCTTGCGCATCGGCCCGAATTTTTCGTTGGCAGCCATGAAAGCCCTTGCTCCAGTACGCTACCTTTTTATCACAAGGTAGCTTTAATTGGAAGCAGGCAGACCTGACTGGCACTACATCGGCTGTCTTTCCGGGTCCGCTGCGCAACCGCCGCGCGCCCGTCCGGGCATCGTGCGCATACTGATCATTCGTGCGACTTCACGGTCCAGGGCGACTTCGAGTAATACGGCGAACCGATGAAGTCCGCTTCCACCGGCCCCACTGCGCCATCGATGATCTTGAACGTCTCAATGAAACTCCAGGTCTGCGGCTCCTGGAACGGTGACGTTCTTGGGGTGCCGTCGGTGAGCTTGAAGTCAACGACGTTGCCCTTGTGATCGATGAAGCCGCGGAACATCACCAGGCCGCGCGCTTCGTCGACCATCACCACTTCGCGCCGAACGCGCTTGTTGAACAAATAGGTGCCGAGTTTGAAGGGGCCCGCGCACCCATGCGGCGCGGTCTCCAGGCCATTCTCGATTCGATGGCAGAACGGCGCAAACTGAGTATGCAAGGTGCCATCATTGTGCGCGAGCGTGGCGTAATAGCCATCGGCGATGCGCATGAGCTCGGCCCGCGGGCGTCGCTGCGTGGGGGTCAAAAGCTGACGCAGCATGGGATCATGCGTGAGCTTGGTGACGTCCCCGAAGGGCGTCGGTGGCGCGCTGACCAGCCGCTTGGTCGACAGCAGATGCTCCGCCTCGACAATTCTGCCGTTCGTGATGCGCAGCCGGATGGCCAGGAAGGCGGGGGTCTTGCCCATCATCACGGCAGTGTAGATGCCGGCGTTGCCCGTGGCCGGATCCGTGAAGGTCAAGGCCGGCCCAACCTCGGAGGTCACCACATCCCAGCTGCCATCCGGAAATGGCATCTGCACGTTGTTCTCCATGAAGCGAACATGCGCGGCGAACGGCGCCTGCTTCGGGTCATGGTGGACGTAGGCCGCCCGGTACTGGTCAGCGATCTGCGTGAGACACGCATCATCGCAGGCTGCGCGCGCGACGCACGCGCCGCACAGCGGTGCCGCCACGATGACCAGCCCCAGCCATCCGTAACGGCGCGAAACCCTGGAATTCCAGCGCATTGCGATCCCCCTCATTGTTCTTGTCCCCTACACCAGCGGCAGCTCACCCTTGCCGGCCCAGGTACCGTGTACCTGCGAACTCAATCTGAATGGCATGATCACCCGCGCCACATCGCCATCCCCCAGGTGTTCGGCGTCCGCGATGATCAGTTCCGAGCGCATCTCGGCATAGTTGGATGCGACACCGATGAGGTATCCCTGCCCTTCCGCGTTACCACGCGGCACGAAGGTGCATTCCTGCAACGCATGGGTCTTGCCGACAAAATACCGGTCGATCTTGCGGGTCTGTACATCGAACCGCCCATAGGAGTTCGGAACCGAAACCGGGGCACGCGGACCGGAGCGTTCGCGGTCATAGGGCCTGTGCGGATCGGTGAAGCTCGTATAGATATAGCGTGAGCGCAATGAGAGGGTGCGTGGGTCCACCTTGCCGATGTCGACAACCGGCATGTCCCAGAGCAACTCTTCCTGCCAGGCGTCGGAGGCGGAATCCAGATCCAGGGTGAACTTGCGGATGAAAGCCCGTGCCTTGGCGGGATTGAACGGTGTCCCGTCCACGTTGGGGAAGAACGGAAAGAAGTTCGAGTCCCAGAACGGCGCGTACAAAACCACCTTGTTGCCTTCGCTGTAGGCGTTGAAGGTGTGCATGTGGCAGCGATTCGGACCCTTGAACCAGCGCATCTCCTTCGCGCTGCCCTCACGGGGCATGACGCCGATGTAGCCCGGCTTGGTCGAGTCCCAACCCCAGTGGATCTTGCCGGCCTTCAGGCGCTCCATGCTGGTGACATAGCCGGAGAACGGCATCACCACATGGCGATGGGTGAGGGCCATGTCATGGATGATGCTCACATAAGGCACCTTGACCCGCACTTCGTGGCGCACCTTGCCGGTCCGATCGATGCTGTAGATGAACAGGTCATCCGAGGCGAGGCCCGTCGCCTCGTAGCCGAAGGCCACCATCTCGCCGGTGACCGGATCGAGCTTGGGGTGCGCCGAGAAGGTCTGGCTCTTCCAGTCACCATGGAAATCCCAAGGCCCGATGGTTTCAAGCGTGTTCGGATTGATCTGGTGCGGCAGTCCATCCTCCTTCAATGCAAACAGCTTGCCCGCGTGTGCCACCGGAGTCGTATTGGAGACCGTACGCAGGTTCGGATGTAGCGGATCGCGGACGGACGCATCGTCGGTGAAGGGATTGCGGTAGTAACCGTAGAGCTGATGTCGCGCCTCGCGCTGCATCTGCAGACGATGCGTGTTCACGAAGCGGCCCTTGTAATCCACCTTGCCGCCCTTGAAGCGGAAGCTGCTGATGTAGCCGTCGGCATTGAGAATGGCATCGTCGGGAAACTTCGGGGGGTAATACCATTCGTAGCCCGAGCGATAGAATGCGCCGTCCAGGTCCTGCGGAATCTTGCCGACGACTTCGCAGTCATCGATGGCCACTTCGAACCGCAGCGGCGACATGAAGCCGCGCCCCGCCGCACTCTCAGACAAATCGGCCATGTCGCGCGCCCCCTTTGAGTCTCACCGCAATGTACTCCCGTCCAGCCACCGCATACACACAAATGCCGGCAAACTGTCACCCATGCGACCACCGGCCGCAATGCGGCAATGCCGGCCACCGCGCAGCGGCGGCCGGGGGGATTGCCAGCCATACCGCCGCTGCAGTGCGGACGATGGATTATTCGGGTTTGAGCCGGTTGTCCACTCGTACGACGCCATCGACGCTTTGGGCATCGCGCGTCACCGTGTTGATATCACCCTGTGGCATCTGTCCGCCCACCAGTGTTACCACGCCGTCGTGGGTCATCACCATGACATGCGGCGCCACGGTGGGATCATCCGTCTGCAGTTTCTGCTTCACCTGTTCAGTGATCTGCCGATCGTTCGCCTTGGCACTGTGCGATTCGGCATGCACCAGCATCGGTGTCGACGCGATGAACGCGGTCGCAACCAGGGTGAGTAGTGGTTTGTGGGTCATGGGATGGCTCCTTGCATAAGTGACTGGCTTCATGCCCTCGAGATTGGCCTCTTCGCACGCCTGTATTTTACTCCTTTGTGCGTCGCACCGGTCTCAAGCGCGGACCTGGCATCGGGCATAGCAGCGCATTCGAATCATGGTCCGCGCCCCGATTGCATGTCGGAAGGCTCTGATAGACTCGGGCCTATACGCAGCGGACACTTGTGGCATGGCAACCGGTTGGGCAGGCGAAGGCGCGGTCAACGAACAGATCGAAGCCACCGTGAAGGATGCGGTGGAGCGCGCGCGCAGCCGACTGCCGCAGGGGCCGGCTCTGACACAGTGTGCCGAATGCGGTGCCGTGATTCCGGAGGCGCGACGACAGGCCGTGCCCGGCGTGCGGTTGTGCCTGATCTGCCAGGAGGCGGCCGACGCCAGTGCCGCGAACTTCAGTGGCTATAACCGGCGCGGCAGCAAGGACAGCCAGCTGCGCTAAAGACAGCTGTGCCGATTGTCCTACTGCCACGCCCGTGTTGCTGTGCCATCATCAGCGGCATGTCGGCACAGAAAATCGGTGTGGCGGTCGCGGCAGTCATGGCGGGCGGCCTGCTTCTTCCCGCCCTCGCCCATGCCGAGCAATGGGCCTATGCCATGCAAACCGGCCATGGCGACCATTCCATCCAGGTGGACGTGGATAGTCTCGCCCACAAGCAAGGCTATATCGCGGCGCGCCTGCTGTATCAGTACTACCCGAACGAGGGGAGCGCTTCCGAGCCGGCCTCCGCTACCGTTCACTCTGCTGTGGTCGAGGGCGCGTTCGATTGCAAGGGGCGGCGCTTCCAGACCTTGAGCCGAACGCAGTACGCGGCGGCGCAAGCCAAGGGTGCTGCGGGACCGACTGTTCACTCCGACCTGGCCGCGGAGCGCTGGAAGTTGGCCAGTGCGGACCCGGAAACCTTCGCGATCATCGATTGGGTGTGCAGTGTCGCGACCCACAAGTTGGCCCAGGATCAGGCCGGCTCCAAACCGTAGCGCCGTTTGACGGCTGCCGCGGCCGGCAGGCGCATGAAATCCAGCAGCTGCGCGGCGAGCTGCGGCTGCTCGCAGCGAGCGCCGATCGCGCCGGAAAAAGTGGTGATGGTTTGAATCGTCTCGGGCAGCGGGCCGAGTACATCGACCCCCGCCACGTTGAGCAGCTCGCTGAGCTGTTGAAAACCCAAGGCTGCCTCGCCCCCGGCCACCAGCGATCCGACCGGAATCCCCGGGGGCGGCACGACAATGCGCGGTTCGATGGCTGCGTAGATGCCCCAGCGCCGGAAGAGCTTCTCCAGATACACGCCACTGGGCCCGGTCGAATAACTGATCGAGCTGGCGGCCGACACTGCGGCCTGCACTGCCGCTTCCGTGCTGATATCGGGGCGGTGTGCGCCACTGCGTACCGCGATAGCGACACCGGATCTCACCAGGTCAACCCGGCCGGCGCGCAGCCACCCGCCGGCAATGAGCTTGTCGATGGCCGAGTCCGACAGGACGACGACATCGGCGTAATCGCCGGCCTGCATCCGTTTGGCGACCTCGACTCCGCCGGCGGCCGCGGCTGCCACCGCCAGCCCGGTCTGCGCCGTGAAACCCCGGATCAGTTCCGCCAGCACTTCGCGTGCGGCCATGGAGGAGAGTAATTTCAAGGGGTGCTGGGTCATATCAATTCCTCAAAGCATGCCAGCAGTCGGCGGATATCCTCGGGAGTGATTTCCCCCATCGTCGCAATCCGGAACAACGTGCGCGACAGATCACCCTGACCCGCATAGATCACGAAGCCGCCGGCCTTGAGTGCATCGTGCAACATCGGGTAGCCCATGCCCTGTGGCAAATGATAGGCCCGCAGCACCACCGATGAATCGCGCGGCGCAAGCAGTGCGCTGATCCCCAACTGCGCCAACCCGGCGCGGACCTGCTCGGCAAGGGCCGCATAGCGCGCAAAGCGCGTGACGCGGCCACCCTGCTCCTCGTATTCGCGCAGCGCTTCCCGCAATCCGTAGTAGACGTGGACGGCTGGCGTGAAGGGCGTGTTGCGCTGTTCCTGCAACCGCGCCAGTCGCGCCAGGTCCAGGTAATAGGTGCGGCTCACGGCGCCGTGCAATGCGGTGCGTCGGGTGATGACGAAGGACACCCCCGGCACACCATGCAGACACTTGTTCGCCGTCGCGGCCACGGCGGCGAGGCTGCCGCCAAGCTCGGAGTGCGCAAAATCGATGGCCTCCGCGCCGAAGCTGCTGACGCCATCGAGCAGCAATTGCACGCCCCGTGCAGCGCACAGGCGGCCTAGGGCGTTGATTTCCGTCAGGCGCCCGGTGGTCGTCTCATGGTGAACCACCGCCAGGTGCGTAAATGATCCGCTGCCCAAGCGCGCAGCCACCTGGCCCAGGTCCGGTGCGTCGCGCCACGCGCCCGCAAGCGCCTCATGGGCAATGCGGTACTGGGCACACATCTGTGTCATCCGCTCCCCGTAGACGCCGTTCTCCAGCACCAGCACGCGTGCATCCGGCGCTGGCAGGCTGGCCATCATGCTCTCGACCGCCGCGGTACCCGAGCCCGTCATCAGCACGGCGGTCCATTGTCCGGGATCGAGGCCATAGACCGCGAGCAGGCGCGCCCGGATCTCCTCCTGCAAATCAAAGAACTCCGCCTCACGGTGGCAAAGATCCGGGTTGAGCAGGCTGCGACGGACGCGCTCGCTCAAGCCTACCGGGCCGGGGTTCAGCAGAATCACGCCTTCACCTTGATGTACTGCATGAAGCGTTCGCGCACCTGGGCCGGTGCCATTTTCGGACGCGGTAAATCGTGCGGCGTACCGGTACGCGTCAGCAGACGCGCGAAATGCGGCCCGTCGCTTAAGGCCAGCCAGGAGGCCAGCTGTGCCACCGAATCCGTATCCAGGCAGGTGCGGTAGCCACAGGCGGCCGCGACCTGCGCGAAGGCCACCGTGGCCGACACGGTGGCCTGCCCACCCGTGGATTCATGGACACCGTTATCAAGCAGCAGATGCCACAAGTTGCGCGGCACGGTCGCGCCCACCGTGGCCAGGGCACCCAGCCGCATCAGCGCCGCGCCATCCCCATCCAGTGCAATCACTTTGAGGTCCGGTCGCGCCAGCGCGAGCCCCAGCGCCAGCGGCGTGACGCAACCCATCGAGCCCACCATGTAGAAATGATTGGCGCGATCGGCGATGGCATACAGCTCGCGTGCACAAAACCCCGTCGAGGCCAGCAGCACGGTCGCTGCAGCGCTCGTGTGGGCCACGACCTCACGCAACGCCAGCGCACGCGAGGGCCGCTGTTCGGCCGCGAGGCCGCTGCGGCGCACGCTGACCTGCGTCGCAGGTCCCTGTGCAACGGTCGCATCGGGCACCACGCGCAAGGGCGTCGCGGCGACACTGCCTTTCTGCATCAGCAGTGCGTAGGGACGCCCTGTGGCATTCATATGCGTCAGCGCCCGATCGAGCACCGCCGGCACCTGTGAGACTTCGGTCGGAAACAGCTCCCACGCGATCTGCATGGTGTCGAGCATGGTCGGGGTGATCGGGCCCATCAATGCGTGTTGCGGTTCATCGGCTACGCCGGGCTGTCCCCGCCAGGTCACGATAAGCAGCTGCGGCAGAGCGAATGTCCAGGTCAGGGAGGTGAGCGGGCTCACGGCATTGCCGAGCCCGGAGTTCTGCATCATGGCAATGCCGCGTCCGGCGCCGCCCCGACCATCTCCCGCCAGCGCTACACCGGCCGCCAGCGCCACGGCATCGCCTTCGTTGGTCATCGACACGTAGCGCAGGCTCATATCCTGCACTACGTAGTTGATGAATGGCGTCAGGTACGAACAAGGAACGCCCGCGTACCACTGAAAGCCGCGCGCTCGGGCGGCCTCGACGAAATCACGCGCCTCGAGCATCGGGAATATTGCCAACGGTGCCATCCGGCACGTCACCGAGCGGGGCCTGCGCGTGCGCGAAATCCACGGCGGAGTGCAGGTCTTCCAGATCATTGACCCCGCGCCAGTGACCGTGCACGTACTGCACCTCGATCGCGGCACCGTCCGTCACCAGGGCATTGAGCAGTGCCGGCATGTCCAGGGATTCGAAATCCGGTCGCGCCTGCAACTGTGCGAGCACGCGCGTGAGGCGCGGCACGCCACTGCGACTGACATTCACCAGCCCGATCCAGCGCCCGTGGGCCTCGGGCGCCAGCTGCGTACCTTCGCTCGGCGCATCGCGGCTCCCGACAATGCGCTCCAGCCTGACCGGCGTACCAAACAGGCCCCGATCATCGGCGCGCGTGCAATAGGCGAAGTCCCGCACGGTGCGATTGTCGGCACTGGATGCCGAGGAATCCACGACTACCGAGAACTCCCCCTTGCTCTCCACCAGCGCGCGCAGCACGTAGCTGCGGAACAGCAGGTCCCCATACGCGATGACGGTGTCCGCATCGAGGTTTTCGATCGCGCAGGCGAGGGAGGCAAGCTCGCCGGTCCGCGCATGTCTTTCGTTGATGACCAGGCGGATGCCGGCCGTATCAATGGCATCGGCGCGGTAGCCGCCGACCACCGTGATCTGATTGATCTGCTGCTTCTTGAAGGCATCGACCAGCCAGCGCAGCAGCGGCTTGCCGGCAATATTGAGCATGATCTTCGGCCGATCGGCGGTCTGTGCCTCCAGGCCGCGACCGCGCCCGGCCGCGAGCACGATCGCGCTGCGCGCGGCGGTTGCCGCCGACAGGTACAGCCGCTCGGCGGCTGAGTACTCATCGGCATCCTGCAGGCGAAAGATCTCCTCGACAGCGACGATCCGGTCTTCGATATTCACGACGGTCTGATGGTCGTGAATGTCGCGGGCCACCGCCTGCATGGCTGCAGCCGAGGAGCGCACCAGGTGATTGGCCCAGATCACGGTGCTGATACCGGCCTTGCGGAACACCTCGCTGGGTGTGCTGTAGTACTTGGTCGGCACAATGACCAGTGGCGCGCGACCCGCCCATTCGCGCGCAAAGATCAGGATTTCATCGGGCCGCGACAGCTTGCTGTGAATGAGGATGGCATCCGCGCCCGCGCGCCGATAGGCCTCCGCCCGCCGCAAGGCCTCCTCCATGCCCCAGCCGGCGATGAGCGCCTCGACTCGCGCGACAATGCAGAAATCCGGATCAGTCTGGGTATCCTTGCCGGCGGCGATCTTGCCGGCAAACTCCTCGATATCCGCCAGCGGCTGACGCTCACCATTCAGGAAGCTGTTGGTCTTGGGAAAAATCTTGTCTTCGATGCACACGCCACCGATGCCGCGCTGCTCCAGCTTGCGAACCAGGCGGCGCAGATTGTTGAAGTTGCCGTAGCCGGTATCACCGTCGAGCAGGATGGGCAGATCGCTGGCGTCGGCCATGAATTCCAGCATGTCGACGACCTGGGTCCAGCTCGCCTCATTGTTGTCGCGCACGCCGAACTGGGCGGAAATCGACAACCCCGAGGCCCAGATGCCCCGAAATCCGGCCTCCCGGACAATGCGCGCGGACAGCCCGTTGTGCGCCTCCATCAGGAACTCGAGTTGCGGGCTGACCAGCATCTGGCGCAGCTGGGCACTGCGCGAGACGCGCACCGGTCGTGTCGTGATTGTCGCGTTCATGCGGCCGCTCCTGACAGGGACACCAGCTGTGGCAGCACCTCGCGTGCGGCACGCTCGACATCCGCGGGAAAATCGATTTCGATCCAGGGCGCTCCGGTGACATCAACGATCTGGAACACCTGGCTGCGTTCCAGAATCAGGTCACGCAGCGTTTCTTCGTGGGGCAGATTCGAACGCCCCGATTCGACATAGCCGGCGACCAGATCGGCGAACCGCCGCGCGGCACGTTCGTCAAATCGAAAAAATCCCACCGACTCGCCGATGGTGTCGTATAGCAAACCGGGCGGCAGCTGCTTGCGCAACTCCACTGCAATGCCGTCCCGCACGCATAACTTGACCGGCTCATCCCCCGGCTCGAAGTCCCGGTCGATGAGAATGCGGTTGCCGGGAGCCGCCCCGCCGGCCAGCGCCCGCATGATGCGTGCGTCATAGAGCACGTCGGCATCCATCAGCAGCACCTCCCCCCCGCGACGCATGGCCGGCGCCACCACATGCACGGTCAGTACGCTGCCCAGGACGAAGCGCTCATTGATGAAGATTTCGGGCCGCGGCAGCCCCAGCGCGGCCAGGCGCAGCAGCTCCGCCTCGATGACCGGATGCTCGAACCCCAGGGCCATGACGACTTCCTGGACCCCCGCCGCCTGCAGCAGGCGCAGATGGCGCTCCAGAAGGCTCACGCCGTCGAATTTCAGCAGGCACTTCGGATGCGGTGGACGGTGGGATTGGGACAGCCGGGCCCCGCGCCCGGCGGCAAGAATGATGGCTCGCATGATTGCAGAAACATTACCACACCGTTACATCTTCAAGGCGGTAGTGCCCGGGCGGTCGCGGCGCGGGAGCGCCCGGAAAGATGCAGGTACAGCAGGCCCGGCAATCCCAGCAACAGCTCACGCACACGCTTGGCGAGCGACAGCGCCAATCCCACCTCCGCGGTCAACCCGGCCAGGGGCGCCAGCAATACATAGCCGGTTTCCTGAACGCCCAGAGCCCCGGGCACCGCGAACGCGGCACCGCGCACGGCCTGCCCGAGGCTTTCCAGCAGCAACGCGGTGACCCAGCTCACGGGGTGACCCATGTACAGCAGAATCAGGTAGACCTCCCCGGCTCCCACCAGCCAACCCAGCAGGCTTGCCAGAAAGCTCGCCGCCACCGGCCCGCTGCTGGAATAGGTGTCCTGCACGGCAGCATCGATGGCCTGCGCCTGGCTCAGCAGCCCGGACCATTTGCCTGCGCCCGCCAGGCGCGTGATCAGTCGCAGCAGTTTGCTGAAAAAGCCACGCCGCTGCAGGCAGTAGAAACCGACGATCTGCAGGGCCAGAAAGCCGCTGGCGATCAGCGCCATGCCACGCAGGGTGTGCTCGGACACTCCGCCGGCGCGCGCGCCCAGCAACATCACGCCCAGCAGCGCGAACAGAATCTGTGCGAAAGTCTGCAGGGTCGTGCTGACCGTGATGACCGCGGCGGCCTGGGCGATGGGCATGCCGCGCCGGGCCAGGTAGCGGGCCATGAACACCGGTCCACCCAATTGCCCCGCCGGCATCAGGCTGTTGGCGGACTCCCCGATCCAGCGCGTCAGCACCGCGTCCATCAATCCGTGCTGGGTCTGACCACCCTCATACAGCACGCGGATGGCCACGGCATCGCTACCCAGCGGGATCAGATGGAATACCGCGACCGCCAGCAGGCCCCAGCCGGCGGCCGCGAGCGTCGAGAGGATGGCAGGCAGGCCCTGCGATACCAGCAGGGCCAGGAACAATAGCAGGCCGCAGGTCAGCAGCCAGGATCCCAGCCGCCTCATGGCGTGGGCGCGCGTCCCCGCAGCATGCGCCGGAAGACCTGGCGGAATCCGAAATACGCGACGGCGTCCTTCATGTTGGACACGAAGCGCCACCACGGATTCATGTGCTGGCTGGTGACGTATTCGAACGTCAACGAGACCCGGAATTCATTTTCACCGAGCGGGGAGATCCGATGGCGCAGCGTGTCGCCGTCGAACAACACCAGGCCGCCCGGGGCGATCTGCAATGATCCGCACTGCGTCGCGCGGCCCGGCTCCTTGGTATGCAGCTCGTAGTCCAGACGACAGTTGGACCGGTCCACGACGCCCAGCAGCAACGTGTAGCGGCGACCGGCGTAGTAAGAGGTGTCGTAATGCCAGCCAATGTGATCGCCCGGGCGTGAATAGAAATACAGCGCGTAGGCGTGCGGATCGTCTGCCGGTGACAGTTGCAGCCGCTCACCGGTCAGGGTCCCGAGCCATCCGAGCAGCTGCGGCGAGCGATACAGCTGCGCAATGAAGGGCGCGAGCTGATCGATGCTGTAGCGGCTGACGCTGCCGCCCTGCTTGTGGCCCGGCAGGAAGTTGCGATTGACCACCGGCATCACGGCAGCGACCGCGGCAATCAGCTGTGTCGTGAATTCAGCCGGCAAAAACTCCGGGACATGCACGAAGCTGCCCTGCTCGCGGTATTGTCGCCGCAGCTCCTCCGCGTCGAGGGCGCCCAGCGCGGCCTGCAGTGCCGAATTCAACGCCGCCGGGACTGGCGCGCCCGCCGCGCCCGGTGCGCCGTTCAGCGCCGGTGAACTCCCCGGCCGTGGCGCAGTCCGGCGCGTCACCCTGATGAAGTCGGCGACCACCAGCAGTGCAAACAGTGGCGCGCCCACGCTGGCGGCAAGCAGTAAAGGGGTCAGGCCACTGAACAGGGTCACCAGCGGCAGCAGATACAGAACATCCTCGGTCTCAAAGCCCGCCAGCGAGCTTTGCCGGGTCCCCGCCTTGCCCAGCAGCTCCTCGATGCGCATGCGCAGATAGAAAATCAATGCCACGGCGGCCCCTGCCACGGTACCCATCAATGCGGGTGGTACGCCAAAGGGCATGGTGCGCGCGGCAGTGCCTGCCACCCCAACGCCGATGCAGCAGAACAACAGGATGGTGACCAGCGCATCGCTGGCCAGATCGTAAAGGTGTCCGATGCGACTGCTCTTGCCGCTGATGCGCGCCAGTTCGCCATCGGTGTGATCGAGAAAGTTCGACAGAATCACCAGCAGCGCGGCCAGATTGGTCCAGCCCCAGGTGCCCGGCGTAAAGGCCAGTGCGCCGGCCACGCCGACGATCAGGCGTACGGTGGTCAGATGATTGGGCGTGACCCAGCTGTCCTTGAGCGGCGTAACCAGGCGCCGCCCCAGGCGGGCGTCCCAGGGGCGCGGTGTGGCGCCGACGGAGACCGGCGATTTCGATATTATTTCCATGCGCTTACGGGTACTAGCTTACGCAGATTCGGCCATGCATTCTAGAATGGGTAGTTGATGCCCGTGAAGATGGCCACCCCTTCGGTGCCGTACCCGATGTCCACATAACCCACCACGGAGGGCCGCGCGATTCCGCGGATGCCAACTCCGGCCACTTTGTGCAAGCTTGAGAAAGGGTCCGTGCCGGTGCGCGAGAACACCCGCCCCAGATCCACGAACGGCGCGACTTCTATGTCCACATGACTGGCTGCCGCATCAAAAGAAAAGGCCCGATGCCGCAGCTCGATGGTGGCATCCGAGGAGTCGCGGTCGACGAAGCGCCCCTGACCAAACCCGCGCAGCAGCTGTTCCCCGCCCACATCGCTCTCGCCGCCGCCAATGCTGCCCAGGTCAAAGAATGGAATCGTGTGGCCACTGGGCAGATAACGCAGCGCCAGATGTGCCGCGAGCACGGTGTCGGGGAGCGCCGCGATGGGCACGAACGTGCGCGCATCGAGGCCGGCCATGCTGTAGATCGAATCGCTGATGGTGGCGTCGTGGCCGTTGACCCCGGCGTAGATCACCCACTGGGTCCCGCGTGAGGGAATGGTCTCATCATCGCGGGTGTCATATACCAGTGCGACCTGATTCAGCACCTCGTTCGTCACACCCAGGCCGTGCTCGTCCGGGTAGCGCGTCTGGATGGAGGGAACCTTCGAGAGCGTGCCGGTGGTGATCTCCATGCGCCGCGCGCGCAGGGTGTACTGCAGCTGCCAGGTGTGATTCAGGTTGTAGCCGAACACTGCCTGCCCCAACAGCTGCGACGCGGTGTAGTTGGTGACATTGGCCGCGGCGGACTCGTTGCCAATGCCATAGAAGCGCGACGTGCCGCTGCGATCGAAGAGCAGGGTGGTATTGATCGACCAGGGGGTCTCGCGCAGCCGCCCCTTCTGGAACTCATGCTCGACGTGACGTTCGACGCGCTCCTTGATGCCGGCGAGCACCGACCACTGTTCATCGGCCGAGGGGTATTCGAAGATGCGAAAATCCGTGCCGACCCCAAAATAGGGGTTGTGCAGCAGGTCCGGAGCGATGATGCGCGTAATTTCGTGCTGGTCGCTGGTCTGCAGCCAGACCGGCAGCACACCGAGGGTCACACCGCTGTCGGGATCCACGCCGACCAAGGGAACCGGAATCACCGGCCAGGTGGACACATCCAACCACCCACCACCCGTGGCGGACGGGGCTGCCGGAGCAGGCGGCGGAGTCGAGGTCGATGGCGCCTGTACGTCTGCTGCATGCACTGCCTGGGTCACGCTCAGGTTCCCGGCGCAGCCCAGGGCCAGAACGCCGATCATCACCTGGCAGCGGGTCACCCTGTGAGCGCACGAGACTATCCTCAAGACTACCTCTATATATGGGGTATGAGGTGATCTTGCGGCCGCCCCTCGTCCGATCCCCGTTTGCAGGAGCCCGATTCTAGTCGAACCGCGGCGGCTGCGCCCACACCTCGCCGGGGAGCCTAAGGCGCGGGCGTGGCGACGCGCACCGCGAAACGCACTAGACTTGCCCGCGACGTGATGCTCAAAAAGACGTTCATATCCGCCGAGTCGCTGCTACGAGACTCCTTTGAACTCGGACGCATGATCGTCCGCAGCGGCTATCGGCCGACTTTCCTGGTCGGCATGTGGCGCGGGGGTGCGCCCATCGGCATCGCGGTGCAGGAGGTCCTCGACTACCACGAGATCCCGACCGACCACATCGCCATTCGAACCTCTTCCTACCAAGGCATCGACAGCCCGCACAAGACGGTGCGCGTACATGCCATCGACTACCTGGTCTCGCGCCTGCAAGCCGAAGACCGACTGTTGCTGGTCGATGATGTGTTTGATTCCGGCCGCAGCCTGGAGGCCGTCATCGGCGAGCTGCGACGCCGATGCCGCCGCAATTTGCCGGAAAACATTCGTACCGCGACCGTCTATAACAAGCCATCGCGCAACCGCAATTGCCTGCGACCGGATTACTGCGTACGCGAAGTAGAGCAATGGCTGGTGTTCCCACACGAGCTGCAAGGGCTGTCGCGCGAGGAAATCCTCGACAACAAACCGGTCGGTGCCGACTTCCTGCGCGATCCTCAGTAGTGAGGCGGCCGCTCGTCTTCGGGGCTGCGTAGCGGCTCAGTGCCGGCGCGTGAGTCGAGCTTCTGGGCGAGCGCACGCAGGCCCTCGCGCAGGGCCTCGAGCTCTTTGTGCTGGCGGTAGACGACATCGCTGAGTTCCGCGTTGGCGCGCTCCAGAAAGGCCAGCTTCAATTCCAGGCGTTCGACGGTATTTTGATCCACAGCCTAGGGATAGTAACCCGGCATGGGCAGCGCGACCATGACACTGAGTCCGCCACCTTCACGATTGCTCAATCGCAAGCTGCCCCCGTGCGCCTCGGCGATTTCGCGGCACAGGGCCAATCCCAGACCCGTGCCGTCGCGCTTCGTGGAATAGAACGGCAATAAAGCCTGCGCGAGCACAACCTCGGTCATGCCCGGACCGCGGTCGAACACTTCGATGCGCTGCTCATGGGTTGATTGCTGCACCCGGATACTCACCTGGGCCGGATCACCGCCCGCTTCATGGGCATTCTTCAGGACATTGATCAGTGCCTGTTCCAATTGCAGGCGATCAAACCAGCCATGATCCTGTGGCAGCTGCCCCATGACCGAAAATGACTGCTGGCGCGCAAGTTCCTCCATCAACTCGGCCCACATGACCCGGTCCGGTCGGGGCGCTGGCAGCCTCGCGATCGTGGAATATCCGGCCACGAACTGATGCAGATGGGCGGCGCGCTCGCCAATGGCCGCGAACACATCGCCCAGCGAGGAGGTATCGCCCCGGCGCAAGACTTCGCGCCCCGTGTCGGCCATCGAGGCAATCGGCCCCAGCGAGTTGTTGAGTTCGTGGCTGACGACGCGAATCAGCTTCTTCCAGGTCGCCACTTCCTGACGGGACAACTCCCGGGTGAGAGTCTTCAGCAAATACAGCCGATGCCGTTGGCCCTGCAGGGCGAAGGAGCGCTGTGACAGGCTGAAGGTCTCCTCGGTGCCGGCTATCCGTGTGGAGAACAGCCCATCGCCTCCGGTGGCGATGACCTCCTGCAACGCGGTCGGTGCCGCGGCCAGAATCTGCGCGAAGTCACCACCCAGAAGCGTGCGGCCTTCATTGAGCAGGTGGCGCGCGGCGATATTCGCGTACACCACCCGCCGGTGCGGATCCACCAACACCAGCGCGACCGGGGAATTCTGCGTCACCGTATCGAGCAGCAACTCGCGTTGTACCAGATGCGCCCGTTGCTTGCGCAGCGCACTGCCCAGCTCATTGTTGGTGCGCAGCAGCTCGCCCAGATCGTCGCGCCGGTCGACCACCAGCGAAATACTGAAGTCCCCGTCGCTGTAGCAGGCGACGCTGGTCTGCATGGCACGCAGCACGCGGTGGACGGGCCGGACCGCGCGGCGCGCGGCCAGCAGCGCGGGTACCACGGCGATGCCGGCGGTCAGCAGCAGTGCGTATCCCGGGCGTTTGAAGTACACAAATGACGCCACGGCCACTGCGGCGGCGCCGAGCATCATGGCGAGCATCAGCGCGGTGAGTTTCAGGTCGAGGCTGAGCTTCATGGCCGAGGCGTGAATCAGGAACGCATGCCCAGGCGTTCCATACGCCGGTAGAGCGCTTGCCGGGACAGCCCCAAGGAGGCGGCCGCGCGCGATACGTTACCGCCGGCGGCCCGCAGACTGGCCTCGATGGCCTCCCGATTCAGGCCCTCCTCCTCGAATGCGCCCTGACCCTTCGGTACCGGCAGATTCAAATCCGCCACTTTCACCTCTCCGCCACCGGCCAGCAGCTTGGCGCGCTCCACCACGTTGCGCAGTTCACGGACGTTACCGGGCCAGCCGTGCTGCAGCAGCGCCTGGCGCGCGTCGTCGCTCAACGTGAGCGCAGGTCCCAAGAAGTGCTGCGCGAGCGGCAGGATATCGGCGGGCCGGGCGGCCAGGGCCGGCAACGGGATTTCGATGGTATTCAGCCGGTAATACAGGTCCTCGCGAAACACGCCCTGGCGCATCATCTGCGACAATTCGGCATTCGTGGCGCTGATGAGTCGGACCCGGGTTGTGCGCGTCTTGCTCGAACCGAGTGGTTCGAACTGACCTGATTCAAGTACCCGCAGCAACTTCACCTGGCCGGGCAGTGGCAGATTGCCGATCTCATCCAGGAACAGCGTGCCACCGTTGGCGGATTCGAATCGCCCGACGCGGGCCCGAGTGGCACCGGTGAAAGCACCCGCTTCCGCGCCGAACAGCTCCGCCTCAATCAGTTCAGCAGGCAACGCGCCGCAGTTGACCACAACAAAGGGACCGGCGCGCACCGCCGAATTGGCATGAACGATGGCCGCGATGCGCTCTTTGCCGGAGCCATTCGGACCGGTGATCAGCACCGGCACCTCCGCGCGGGCGACTCGACAGGCCAACTCCACGGCGGCCGCCATGGCGCGTGACTCGTACACCACTCCGCACAGGTCATGCGACTGCGCCAGCTGCGCTCGCTGCTGCTCGCGTTCGAGGTGCAGGCGCGCCGTCTCGCGCACGCTCTGCGACAACTCCAGCAGATTCTCCACCGTCGCCAGCAGCCGGTCATTGTCCCAGGGCTTGGCCACGTAGTCCGCGGCACCGGCCTTCACCAGCTGCACGGCCGATTCCAGGTGGGTCCAGGCCGTCAGCAGAATGACCGGCAGGTCCGGGTGTGCCGAACGAATATCGCGGAACAGCGCCACTCCTTCATGGCCCGAGGTAGTGTCCGCGCTGAAGTTCATATCGGCGATCACCAGGTCGACCTGATGCCCCGCGAGGCTCGCCAGTCCCGCCGCCGGCGAAACCGCCGTCAGTGTCGTGATGTCGTGCAGGCTGAACAGCATTCCCAAGGCAGTACCGACCGCCGGGTTGTCATCAATCACCAGGACTGTACGCATAAATGACATGTTAGCGGATAACTACTTACCCGTCCGAAAGCGCGTCCACATGCGTGTCCGCAATCGTACGAACGCCTCGCTTCCCAACCGTTCCGGAATCAGCCGGGTCGCCTGCGCGCCGCGCGGATAGATCACGGCATTGGCGAGCTGCGCCTGCAGTAGTGGCTGGGACGCCGCGTTACCGTTCGGAAAGTGGATGGCATCGGAGTTCTCCGCGGCCACCTTGGGATCCATCAGGAAATTGATGAAGCGGTACGCGTTGTCCGGATGCGGGGCGTCGGCGACGATTGCCGCGGTATCGATCCACATCACTGCCCCTTCACGAGGAATGCTATAGCCGATCGAACGAGTGGAACCGGCAATACGCAACCGCTCCCGTGCCTGCAGGGCATCTCCATTGCTGGCAATGATCAGGCAAAGATCCCCCTGCGCCAGCTGCGCCACCAGCGAATCCGTACCAATTTTGCGGATATAGGGTCGCACCGCCATCAGGGCCGCGGACGCGCGCGCCAGCACCTTCGGATCCTCGCTGTCGGGCTTCTCGCCCAACCACGCCAGAACACTCGATACGATGACGGCGGGTGACTCATACAGGCCGATGCCGCAATCAGCGAAGTGCGCCGCGATCTTCGGATCAAACAGCATTGCCCAGCTGTCGATCGGCGCCTGCGACAGATGCGAGCGGATCTGCGCCTCATCGTAGGCGAAGCCGGTGATACCCCAGGCATAGGCGACCGCGTGCGCATTACCGGAATCGTGCCGTGCCAGATCGTGCATGATCACCGGGTCCATGTTGGCAAGATTCGGCAGCGCGGACTTGTCCAGCGGGCGGATCGCACCAGCCCGCACCAGCATTTGCAGATAGGACGCGGAAGGGAAGACGACGTCATAGCCGGAATGCCCAGCGAGCAGGCGCGCGGCGAGGGTCTGATTGGAGTCGAAGAGATCATAGTGGACGAGGATTCCGGTCTGCGCCTGGAACTGCCGCAGTACGTCCGGCTTGATGTAGTCATACCAGTTGTAGACATTCAGCACCCGTTCGCCGGCGGCGGAGTGCGACGAAGCGGAAGGACGGCAGCCGCCCAGGAGCAGGCCGAGGCATCCCAGCAGTCCCAATGCAACCCTCAGCCTCGGGGTAAGTACGAACATCCTCACAGCCCCCGCGTTGCAATCGCCGGGGGAACCGATGCCGCGCGCAACGCCGGCCACAGGACTGCTATCTGACACAGCACCAGCACGATCAGCGCACCGATGCAGGCATAGGTCAGGCTCATGCGGTGAATCTCCAGGCGCGCTGCCAACCAGGTGTTGCCGGCAAGCCCGAGCGCGACTCCGAGAACGCAGCCGGTTCCGGCAATCAACAGATTCTCGGTGTGAAAATACCTAAGGATATCGCTCCTGCGGGCCCCCAGCGCGCGCCGCATGCCGATGTGGCGCCGCCGCTGCCCGACCCAGTACATGGTCAGCCCGATGACGCCAAGAGCCGTAATCGCCAGCAGCAGTGTGTTGAGCACACCGAGCATGATGATGGTCGCGCGATTGCCGCGCTGCGCCTGACGGCGAATTTCGGAAAACGGCAGCACATCCTCGATGATTCGTTCGTGCGTCAGCTGGAGGAGTTTCGTTGGCGCGGCGTGCACCATGGCGCCCAGCTGGCCAGGCTTGGTGTGCACCAGGTACAGGATGGCGTTGTTCACATATTGAAACGGTATGAAGACCGAATACTCGCGCCAGGGATTGCCCCACCCGGCCGTGTCCGAGGGACGCTGCATCGTCTTGGCGATGCCGACGATCCGGCTGGAGCCGCTATGCTCGAAATACAGCACCTGCCCGAGCGCATTTCCTGCCGGAAACAAGTCCTTCGCCACGCTTTGCGTGACCACCACGGACGCTGGAAACTTGACTTGGCCGCTGCGAATTTCTCCCACTTCGCTGGCGGTGAACCAGCGTCCGGCGATGAGATTGAGGCCGTAAGTGGCAAGGCCGTGGTCGTCCACGGTGTAGATGGCCGTCCAGGCCGCAAACTTCTCCTGATCCGAGCCCCTCGCCAAAGGCCAATGCCACTCGAAGCCGGCGAGCGGCGTGCTATTGGTTGCCTCGGCATCAACCACGCCGGGCAGTGATCTCAATGCGGCCAGGTCCGCCGCAATGCGTGCCTGCAGATCAGTGGGATCCGCCGTCCAGGCGTTCGTCAACGCAAAAATATTGGCCTCATCGATGCCGCTGTCCCGCTGCATCCACTGGACCCGCTGTAGAACCATCGACAGACTGTTGCTGATGATGGCCAGCGTCACGGCTATCTGCAAAGTGATCAACACCGCTCCGACTTTATTGCGTCGTAGAGCTCGGAGGATGGGCAATATCTCCATGGCCTATTGAGCCTTCAGCTGCCAGCCGGGCTGGACTCGACTGGCGCGCCATGCGGGATACAAACCCGAACCGATTGTGGTGATGATCGCCGCGCCGAATGTGATCACCACCATCTGCGCGTCCAGGGAGATGAGGTGAAATTCAATACTGTCCACATTGCCAACACCCCGTAGACTGCGCAAAGCGGAAAGACCCGCGGCCGTCAGCACAAGTCCGAGCAATCCACCCGAGAGTCCAACGAGGAAGGTCTCGGTCAGACACTGCAGGAACAGGTCGATTCGGGCGGCACCCAGGGCGCGCCGCACACTCAACTCCAGCGCGCGGCCGGAAAACTTGGCCAGCATCAGCCCGACGGCGTTGATCAGACATACGATCAGGAACCCCATGGCAATCATTGAGTTCACGCGTACTTCGTTGGGCACGATGCGCAGATACGCCAGCCACTGCGTCACATCGCGCAGGGCAACCTGCGGCATCCACTGGAATCGGCCAAGACGCTGCTGTTGCGCCGCATAGCTTTGAAGGTTGGTTGTGAAAGTCTGAACCTGGCCGGCCGTCGGCAGTTCCACCCATAATTGAACCCAGGGGCAATCCGAATTCATGCGCCCCGTCCACTCAGCGGGAAGTGAAGTCTCGTCGCAGTCGTAGTCCAGCGTTTCGATCTGGCGGTCGATTGCGATCGAAAACGGCAGAAAGAAATCCTCGCCGTGGCTGGACCACGCGCCGGCCTGAGCGTCGTAGAAACGCGGGGACGGATTCCACGGGCGGATGACACCGATAACGCTATAATCGCGCTTTCCCAGATTGATCGTTCTTCCTACCGCGTCGACATCGGGGAACAGGCGATCCGCGAGCCTGGTACTCAATACGACGACATTCTCGCGATTATCATCGGCGCTGCGCCCCCATGGGGCGCCACTGCGAAAGGGCACTTCAAACATCGGGAAGAAATCACCGCCAGTTGCACGGCCGACTGCCGGGAATGGGTCGCCTCGAGAAGGTTTCACATTCAGGCTCACCGGGTACATCGACGCCTGACGCGCGTGACTCAGTTTCATCAACGCCAGCGCATCACGATAGGGAAGCTGGCGCGGGATCCAATTCGGGTTGTGCGCCCGCGAGCCCTCGCCGAAAGTGTCTATTTGCGGCACGAACAGCTGCGAGGATTTGTCCGGAATGGGATTGGAGGACATGGCCACCAGGGTCGTGAGCATGGTCATCGCGGCGCCGATGCCGACACCGACGGCGGCGATCATGAGCATCGTCAGCACGATGTTGCGCCGCAGGCTGCGGACCGCGAGTTCGAGGTGATAGCCGAGCATCAGCCCTCCGTCCCCGCGCTGCCTTACAGTGCCCGAGTCGCCACCGCCGGCGCGATGGAGGCCGCCCGCAGCGCCGGCCACACGACGGCGGCCTGGCACAGCGCCAGCACCATGAGCGCGCCGATGCCGATGTAGGCCACGCTCATGCGCGTGAGCTCCAGGCTCGAGGCCAGCCAGGTATTGCTGCCAAGTCCCATGGCGATACCGAGGATGCAACCGGTCACGGTAATCAGCAGATTTTCAATGTGAAAGTAGCTGAGAATGTCGGCACGCCGGGCGCCCAGGGCGCGGCGCATGCCGATGAAGCGCCGCCGCTGGTTCACCCAGTACATGGTCAGCCCCACGATGCCGAAGGCCGTGATGGCCAGCAGCAGCGCACACACCGTGCCCAACATGACGCTGGTCGCGCGCCCGATCCGGTAGGCCTGATTGCGGGTCTCGGAGAACGGTTGCGCACCCTGGATTACCCGCTGACGGGTCAGTGAGTAAAGTTTCTCCTGCACGGTGCGCATCACCTCAGCCTGGCGACCGGGCATGGCTCGGACCACGTAGAGGATACCGTTATTCAGAAATTGAAGCGGCAGGAAGGTTGCGTACTCGACGGCGGATTCCGCAACACCCCCGCCCGCCCACGGTGTCTGCGTCTTGGCGACGATACCGATGATGCGACTGGAGTTGGTGGGCGTGAAATAAACCACCTGACCCAGCGCATTCCCGGAAGGAAACAGCGCCTTGGCCAATGGGCGGGTAACAACGATTGAGGACGGAAAAACCTCATCGTTGATGTTCATCTTGCCCACCTCCTCGCGCGTAAACCAGCGGCCCGCGGCCAGCTGTATTCCGTAGGCAGCAAGACCGTGATCGTCCACGAAGTACTCGGTTGTTCCTGCGGTCGGATGCTTCTGATCGGGTTTACGGCTCAACCCCCAACTCCAGCCGCCGCCGCGCAGCGGGTAGCTGTTCGTCGCCATTGCGTCGACTACTCCAGGCAAGGAGCGAATGGCGGCGAGGTCCGCCTTGATCCGCGCCTCCAGATCGTCCGGATCCACCACCCAGGTGTTCGACAACGTGAAGATGTTCGCCTCGTCAATGCCGGTCGGTCGATGCATCTGCGCGACACGCTGCTGAATGATGGACAGGCTGTTGCTGACGATGGCCAAGGTCAGCGCAATCTGCAGGCAGATCAATATCGCTCCGACTTTATTGCGCCGCAGGGCACGAAGAATGGGCAGAATATCCATCGCTGACTCCCGGGAGCGGTTCGGTTACTGCGCCTTGAGCTGCCAGGCCGGTTGAATGCGACTGGCACGCAGCGTCGGATACAGTCCGGCGCCCACGGTCACGAGGACCGCCACCACCATCGTGATCAGGACCATCACTGCATCCAGAGCGACCAGATGCCCGGCGGCGCTATCCTTGCTGGTCACGGCCAGCAGGGCGCGCAATCCCGACAGCCCCACACCCGTCAGAGCCAAACCCAGCAGGCCGCCCAGCACACCCACGACCAGAGTCTCGGTGAGGCCCTGCAAAAACAGGTCCATTCGCGAGGCTCCCAGGGCGCGTCGCAAGCCCAGCTCGACTGAACGGCTGGAGAACCTTGCCAACATCAGGCCAACCGCATTCACCAGGCACACGACCAGGAAGCCGGTGCCGATCAATACGTTGACGCGTACTTCCTCGGGTATGACGTTGTTGTAGACCATCCAGTCCATGACATCATGCAGCTCCACTCGCGGCGGCCAATGAAACCGGCCGAGCTGTCGCTGCTGCGCTGCGTATCCCTGAAGAAAACTCCGGAAATTCCGCACCGCGGCCGCTGTCGGCAGTTCCACCCAGAACTGCAGCCACACACATTCGGAATTCAGGCGCCCCTCCCATCCCGACGCCGGCAGCACGTTGCACCAGAAACTGCCGGAGCCTTGAGTCTGTCGGTCGATGGCTGTGGTAAATGGCACATAGAAATCGTCCGTGTCACTGTAGGCACCGGTGCTCAGATCGTAGAATTTCGGCGTTGGCGTCCAGGGTTGAATGACGCCGACCACCCGGTAATCGCGGGCGTTGAGGCTGATGAGCTTGCCTACCGGATCATCGTGCGGGAATACACGCTCGGCCAACTTTGAACTGAGCACCACGACATTGGCGTGTTTGTCGTCCTCGCTGCGGCCCCAGGAAGTACCGTTGCGGAACGGCACCTCAAACATCGTGAAGAAATCCGCGTAGGTCGCCCGGCCCAGCGCCTGGAAAGGCGCGCCACCCGGCGGACTCACATTCAGTGAAATTGCATACATTGCGGTCTGCCGCACCGCCCTTTGCGCTCGCATCAGGGTCGTGGCGTCGCGGTACGTAAGTTGGGTGGGCAGTTGCTGCCCGATGTTTGCGCCGGCGCTCCCACGGCGCGATTCCGGACCCCACACATCGATCAGCGGCACGAAGAGCTTGGCGGACTTGTCTGGAATCGGGTTGCCGGACATGGCCACCAGGGTGGTGAGCACCATCATGCAGGTTCCAATCCCCACGCCGATGGCGGCTACCATGAGCACTGTCAGCACCAGGTTACGGCGCAAGCTGTGGATGGCCAGTTCCAGGTAGTAACCCAGCATCAAGATCGCTCCTGCAGACGAGTCGTGATAGCGCCAGCTTACAACGCCCGGGCGGCTATCGCTGGCGGAATCGAGGCTGCACGCCAGGCCGGCCACAACACGGCGGCCTGGCACAGCCCCAGCACAATAAGCGCCCCGATACACATGTACCCGACACTCGGCGAGGTGATGACTACAGTGCGTCGCAGGCTGTGTAACGCAAGTCTCAGGTGATAACCGAGCATTTTGCATTTCCCCAGGCGCAGGCCGCGAGGCCTGCTTTAAAGACCCCGCGCCGCCAGCGACGGCGGCACGGTAGCCGCACGCAGGGCCGGCCACAAGACTGCCAACTGACTCAACAGAAGAACCACCAGTGCGCCGACGAAGATTTGCACCGGGCTCATGCGGGTCATCGCCAGGTGTTTGGCCAGCCACAGATTCGCGCCCAGTCCCGCGGCGATGCCCACCAAGGCGCCAATGGCCGAAATCAACAGATTCTCGGTATGGAAGTAACGCAGAATATCGATTCGCCGCGCACCCAGCGCCCGGCGCGTACCGATCTGCCGGCGTCGCTGCGCCACCCAGAGCATGGTCAAACCAACGGTTCCACAGGCTGTGATAACCAGCATGAGCACGCACACCGTGGCCAGCAGCCAGCTGGTGGCCACCGCGACGGCGAACACTTTGGACCGAGTCGCGGAAAATGGCTCGACCCCATTCAGGATCCGCATTCGCGAGAGTTGCAGGAGTCGTTGCCTTGCCGTACGCATGACGGCCTGCTGCTGACCGGGTTTGGTGCGTACGACGTAGACCAGCTGACTGCTCACGAGCTGCGCCGGCACAAACGTCGAGAACTCCACATACTCCATGCCGGACCCGGATCCCGAGGAGGCCCGCTCGACGATGCCAACGACGCGTTGCGGATCATCGCCCGTCACATAGACCGGCCGGCCCAGTGCCTGACCGTCCGGAAACAGCCGCCTCGCAAGTGCTGCGGTGAGAACGACCGAGGCAGTAGCTCCGATCTCGTTCGCTTTGAATTCCCTGACCTCATCCGCGTTGAACCAGCGTCCGGCCACCAGTTTCAGCCCCTGGGCCGCCAGCCCGTGGACGGTATCGACGTACAAGCTGGTCTGCGCCGAGGATGTGGCCTGGTGAGGCCTCACGGACGCACCCCAGACCCAGCTTCTGCCGCTGAGCGGAAAGCTGTTGGTCGCCTCCGCGTCGATCACTCCGGGCAGTGCGCGCAGCGCCGCCACATCCGCCGCGGTGCGGGCACTCAGATCATCGGGTTGCCCTACCCACTGATTCGACATGGAGAAGATGTTTGCCTCATCCAGACCACTGGGTCGGCTGATGTCCGTCCAGTGACGCCGGATCACCGACAGTGCATTGGTCACCACCGCAAGCGTCAGCGCGATTTGCAGCGCTACCAGCAACGCGCCCACCTTGTTGCGCCTGAGCGTTGCCAGTATCGGCATGACGTCCATGACGGCCCTATTGCTCCTTGAGCTGCCAGGCAATGGCAGTGCGTGCCGCCCGCCAGGCCGGGTACAGGCCCGACAGAAACGTTACGCCAATGGCCAGCACTACCGTCAGGGCCATCACGTCGGGATCCAGATGCGTCATCTGCGCGGTGTAGGCGGATACGGTTTTCAAAGTTGTGCGTTGTCCGGCCAGCCCCAGGCCGGTGAGCATCAACCCCAGTACGCCGCCGAGCACACCGACCACGGCCGTTTCAACCATGCACTGCAGAAAGATGTCGGACCAGGAGGCGCCCAGCGCCCGGCGAATCGCGTACGCGCCCGAACGGCCCGCGAATCGTGCCAGCATCAGGCCGACGGCATTGACCAGGCAGACCAACAGGAACCCCAAGGCCAGCAGCGCGTTGATGCGCACTTCATCCGGCACAACGTGTTCGATTTGCAGCCACTGGCGCACGTTGCTCAGCTGGACCAACGGCGGCCAGCCGAAGCGTCCCGACTGCTGCTGGTCGGCCGCGTAGTTGCCAAGGAAGCGGCGAAAGGCGCGTTCGGATGCCCCATCCGGCAATTCAGCCCAGAACTGTATCCACACGCAGCTGGACGCAAGGCGCGCGGCCCAGTCCGACCCCAGGTGGGTATGGCAGCTGAGGCTATTGCCGGGCAGCTCGTGCTCGATTGCCACGGTGAAGGGAATGAAAAAACCGTCGTCGCGACCGAAAGCGCTACCCCTGGGATCATAGAAGAGCGGCTGCGGACTCCACGGCTCAAGTACGCCGACCACACGAAAGGCGCCCGCCTCCATCGTGATCACCTGCCCGACGGCGTTGCCCGCGGGAAAGAGCTTTGCGGCCAGATTGGCGCCCAGTACCACGACATTTCTGTGTGAGGCTTCGTCCTGCACGCTCCAGGGCGCCCCCGACTGGAACGGTACCTGGAACATGGCGAAGAAATCGCGATAGGTTGCCCGCCCGCCGCGCGGGATGGGTTCGCCACGAGGCGGCAGTATGACTTGCGAAATGCCGTACATGGCGGCCTGGCGAATCGCCGCGTGGGCCTGCATGAGCGCCACGGCATCGTGATAGGGCAGCATGTCCGGCAGGCGACTCTGATTGGGGGAATCATTCTTTCGCGAAGGTGGGCCCCACACGTCGATCTGTGCGGCAAACAACTGCGAGGACTTCGCCGGAATCGGGTCACCGGACATGGCGAGCAGCACGGTGAAGACGGTCATGGTGGCGCCGATGCCGACGCCCACCGCGGCAATGATCAACACAGTCAGGGCCACATTGGCCCGCAGGCAGCGGATTGCCAGGTTGAAGTAGTACCCAATCATGATGCGCCGTGCAGCCTCACAAAACCGCTAGCGCCCACGGATCGCAGCCGCCGGTGGCAGGCAGGCCGCCCGCAACGCCGGCCAGGTCACGGCGACCTGGCTCAGGGCCACCACGATCGTTGCGCCCAGACATATGTAGCCCACGCCCGTGCGGCCCATCTCCAAAGAAGTCGCCAACCACACATTGCCGGCCATTGCGAGAGCCACGCCGATCGCCGCGCCGCCACCAGCAATCAGCAGATTCTCGGTATGCAAGTATTGAATGATGTTGATGCGCCGCGCCCCCAGCGCCCGGCGCATACCGATCTGACGCTGCCGCTGGGCGACCCAGTACGTCGTCAGGGCGATGATGCCGAACGCAGTCACGGTCAGCAGCAGTGCGCAGACCACGGCGAGAATGAGTCCCAGCGAGCGGTCGTCACGGTATTGTTCCGCCCGCGTATCCGCGAATGTCTGTGCTTCGCTGATGACGCGGGCATGGCTCAGGGCATACAGCTGCCTCTGCGCCACTGGCAGCAGGCTGGCGCTCAGGCCTGGCCGCGTGCGCACCACATACGCGACGTTGGTGGACACCCACTGCAGCGGCTCCAGGACGGAGTACTCGGCGGGGAACCCTGCCGATTCATGCGCGGCCCAGGGAGTCTGGGCGCGCGCGACAATACCCACGATACGGCTCGGCGTGGTCCCTGCAATGTAGATCTCGCCTCCCAACGCATCGCCCTTCGGGAACAATGCCCGCGCCAGCGCCTGGCTCACGATCGCCACCGCGGGAGCCGTCCAGTCAGTTCCGAGCCGGCGCTCGCGAATCTCGGTGTGGGTGAAATTCCGGCCGGCCACGAGCCGCAGACCCCAAGTGTCGAGGACTCGTTCCGGAGCCGCATATTCTGCGGCGTTGAGGCTGGCGGCCTGGGGGTCTGACGTGCGCCTCACGCCGGTAGAGCCGCCATAGCCGCGCAGCGGAAAGCTCTGGCCCGCGACCGCGTCCACCACACCGCGGATGGCCCGCAGCTGTACCAGATCCGCCTGAATGCGCGCCGACAGATCAGTCGTCGCGCCGGCGAACTGATTGCCCAGCGTGAAGATGTCGGCCTCATTCAGTCCGGTCGCACGTCGCATGTGCAGCAGCCGTTGCTGTACCACGGCAATGGAGTTGGACAGGATGGCAACGGTGAGCGCCACCTGCAGCGCGATCAGGAGCGCCCCGGTCTTGCGGCGCGCGAGTGAGCGCAGAATGGGAAGCAGATCCATGGCTACTCCGTCTTCAACTTCCAGGCGGGCGCGAGACGGCTCGTGTGCCAGGCCGGGTACAGTGCCGCGAAGATCACTGTCACCAGCGCCATACCCACTGCGGTGGCCACGGCATTGGAGTCCAGCCTGATGAGCCGCGCATAGTCCTCCCTCAGGACGACGCGCTCGAAAGCCAGTCCCAGCACCAGCAGACCCACGCCCAGCATTCCACCTCCCACGCCCACCACAGCGGCCTCGGCAAGGCATTGGGCGAAAATCTGGCTGCGCTTGGCGCCGAGTGCGCGCCGCACACTGAATTCAGCCAAGCGATTGCTGAGCTTTGCCAGCATCAGACCCGTTGCATTGACCAGACAGACGATCAGAAATCCGAACGCGGCGACCGTTGCAATCCGCACCCCGCCGGGAACGATGTGCTCGGCCTGGACTGTCTCATTGACGTTGAGAAGCGCAACACTCGGCGGCCAGTGGAAGCGACCGATGCGGTTCTGCTCCTGGGCGTAGTTATTCAGGAATTGCAGATAGGCCCGTCGCCGACCGACGCTCGCGAGCTCCACCCAGAACTGAACCCAGCGGCAATCCGAGCGGCTCATTTTTTCCCAATCCGAGGAGACGGGTTTATTGCAGTAGATGCCACCATAGGTGGCGAGCCGGTGAGCGACCGCGGTAGTGAGCGGCAGGAAGACATCTTCGGTTTCCTGGTAGATGCCGGGAGTGAGGTCGTACACGCGTGGCTGGAACCGCCAGGGAGCAAGCACTCCACTGATCCGGTAGTCCTGATTGCCCAGAGTAATGGTCCTGCCGACGGCATCACCACGGGGGAACAGTGTGGCTGCGATCCTCGCGCCCAGCACGATGACGTTGGCGTGATTGTCGTCGTCGGTGCGTGACCAAGGTGCTCCGGCGGCAAATGGCGCATCGAACATCGGGAAGAAGTCCGAGGAGACGGCGCGCGCCGTGGCGGCGATCGCAATGGCATCGCTGCTCCCGGGCGGCGTCACGCTGAACTGGGTTTCATACATCACCGACTGCCGGATGCCTTGATGCGCATGCATGAAGGCCATTGCATCGGGGAAACTGAGCAGATCGCTCAACAGGGCATTGTTCGGCGCATCCGGTCCCCAGTTATCGAGGCGCACCGAGAACAGCCGCTCGGACTTCGCCGGAATCGGATCCGCCGACATGGCGCGCAGTGCCGTCAGCAGCGTCATGGAGGCGCCAATGCCGACGCTGACGGCGACGACCATGAGAGCTGTCAGCACAGCGTTTTGCCTGAGACTGCGTAGCGCCAGATCGATGTAATAGCCGAGCATCATAGAGCGCGGATTGCAGATGCCGGGGGAACCCCCGCGGCGCGCAGCGCGGGCCACACCACTGCCGCTTGACTGAAGAGCAGAACAATCGTGGCACCCGCGCAAATATAGCCGGCGCTCATCCTCACCAATTCAAGATGGTTAGCAAGCCATAGATTGCCGGCCAGGCCCACCACGATCCCCGCGGCTACACCCGAGCCGGCTATCAACAGATTCTCGACATGGAAGTAGCGCAAAATGTCGCTCCGGCGTGCACCAAGTGCCCGACGCATGCCGATCTGCCGTCGGCGCTGCGCCACCCAGTACATGGTCAACCCTGTAACCCCAAGGATCGTGACTGTGAGCAACACCGCGCATACCACCGCCAGCAATACGCTGGTGGAGCGGGCCACGGCGTATATATCAGTGCGGGTCTCGGCGAAAGTCTGCACCTCGTCGATAACTCTGTCGCGAGTCTGGGCGTACAGTCGGTTCTGCACGGCCTGCATGGTGCCTGCCAGCTGACCCGGACGGGCCCGCACCACGTAGTACATTCCCTTGTAGGTGAACTGAGCCGGCACGAACATCGAGTTCTCGATGAAGGATTCTGCCCAACTGGAGCCGGCCCAGGGAGTCTGAGCGCGTGCGACGACGCCAATGATGCGGGAGGGCCCCTGGTGGGGATCCAAGTACACCCTCTGCCCGAGCGCGGAACCGTTTGGAAACAGTGCGCGGGCAAGATTCCGGGTGACGATTATCTCAGCGGGAACCTGTTGATCGTGTGGCCGCATCTCCCCGATCTCCTGCGCCGTGAACCAGCGGCCGGCACTGAGCTTGAGGCCGTAGCTGGCGAGACCGTGCTCGTCGACCAGGTAAAACGCTGTTTGCGCCGTTGCAAATTTCTGATCCGCAGCCAGAAACAGACCCGTGCTCGACCCGCCATCGCGCAACGGAAAACTATCGGTCGCCTCGGCGTCGATCACACCAGGGGTGCCCCGCAGCGTCGCCAGATCCGCCTGGATTCGGGACTTCAGGTCCTGCGGCTGCCCCACCCACTGATTGTTCAGGGTGAAGATATTGGCCTCATCGATGCCCGTCGGCCGCTGCATGCGCTGCACGTGCCGCTGGATGACCGGCAAAGCGTTGCACACGATGGCCAGCGTAAGAGCGATCTGCAGCGCAATCAGCACTGCGCCCACCTTGTTGCGCCGAAGCGAGCAGAGAATGGGCAGGATTTCCATCTGCCCTCACTGTGCCTTGAGCTGCCAGGCAGCCTGCACGCGACTGGCGCGCCATGTCGGATACAAACCGGCGCAGATGGTCGCGAGCACTGCGACCGCCAGTGTGATGGCCACCATGCCGCTGTCCAGATGTGTGAGGCTATCGACCGCCACGTGCTTCGCCTGCGGTGCCAGCAACACCCGGTCGGCGGCCAATCCGGCGGCCGTGAGTGCGAGCCCCAGCAAACCGCCCAGCAGCCCCACTAGTGCCGTTTCCGTCACGCACTGCAGGAAAATGTCCCGGCGCGAGCCCCCCAGCGCCCGCCGGATGCCCAAGTCCACCGCCCGACTGGCGAACTTGGCGAGCATCAGCCCGATGGCATTGATCAGGCACACCGCCAGAACACCGACACCGATCAGCGTGTTCATCTTGACTTCATCCGAAACGACTTTATTCAGCACCATCCAATCGCGTACATCGTGCAATTCAACGCGGTCAGGCCAATGGAAGCGGCCCGAGAGCCGTTGTTGCGCCGCATAGTTGGACAGGAAGGCGCGGTAGTCACGGGCTGCCGCAGCGCCCGGCAGCTCCACCCAGAACTGCAGCCACACGCAATCAGAGTTCAAGTGGCCGTCCCAGCCCGGCGGTGGCGTGGAGCGGCAGGAGTTGTTGCCATAACTCTCGAGGCGCCGGTCGATTGCCGTTGAGAATGGCAGGTAGAAATCCTCGCCAGTGGCGAAGGAGTACCGCGTGAGGTCGTAGTAGCGCGGCAACGGGTTCCAGGGTTTGAGCACACCGACCACACGGTAGTTTCGGGCATCGAGGCTGATGGTTTTGCCGACGGCATCGATACCAGGGAAAACGCGGTCGGCGAGGCGGGCGCTGAGTACCACCACGTTGGCGCGGTGCTCATCATCCATCGAGCTCCAAGGACCACCGCGGCGGAACGGGACTTCAAACATGCTGAAGAAATCGGTATATGCGGCGCGGCCGGTAGCCTCGAAGGGTTTCGTGGCGGCCGTGTTCGCGGCGGTGCCGGGGCTCACATCCATTCCCACGACATACATCGCCGTCTGGCGCACACCACGGTGCGCACGCATCAGTGCCATGGCATCACCGTAGCTCAGCTGGTCCAGCAACGGGTCCTCCGATGAACCATGGCGCGAGTGCGGCCCAAAGGTATCGATCTGCGGTACGAACAGTTTCGACGCCTTGTCCGGAATGGGATCACCGGACATGGCGCGCAGCGTCGTCAGCATGGTCATCGAGGCACCGATCCCGACACCTACGGCGGCAATTATCAGTGCCGTGAGCGCCGCATTGCGCCGCAGGCTCCGCAACGCCAGATCGAGGTAGTACCCCAGCATTCCGGCGCTTGCTACGCACCGGGCTGCGACTGTGCCTCACCGACCAGTCGTGTCGGTACGGCCAGATCAATCACCTGCCCATCCACAATGCGCACTTCACGCTGCGCCCGGGCCGCCAGTTCCGGATCATGGGTGACCATGACGATGGTGGCCCCGTCACGATGCAGTTCCTCGAGCAACTGCATGACTCCGCGGGCCATCTGGGTATCGAGGTTGCCCGTGGGCTCGTCCGCGAGCAGCAGGCGCGGGCCACCGGCCAACGCACGCGCGATGGCCACGCGCTGCTGCTGTCCGCCGGACAGCTCCGCCGGGTAATGCTTGGTACGGGCCGAGAGCCCCACCCGCTCCAGCGCCTCGTTGATCCGTTTGCGGCGTTCGGCGCCGGGCAACCGTCGGTAGCGCAGCGGCACATCCACGTTGTCGAACACGTTGAGATCAGGAATCAGGTTGAAGGACTGGAAGATGAAGCCGATCTTCTGGTTGCGCAGCCGCGAGCGCTGATTGTCATTGAGGCCCTGCACGTCTGCGCCATCCAGCTGGTACTGCCCGCCGGTGAATTCCTCGAGCAGGCCTGCGATCGTCAGAAAGGTGGTCTTGCCCGAGCCGGAAGGTCCCGTCACCGCGACGAACTCGCCCTCCTTCACATGGATGGAGAAATCGCGCAGCGCGTACGTCTCAACCACCTCGGTGCGATAGACCTTCGAAAGATGAGTCATCTTCAACATACGTTTCTCCGTATCCCTAATGAGTGACGATGACGCGGTCGGCGCCATTGAATGCATCAGAACCCGACACGACGACCTCATCGCCGACGCTGAGGCCGTCCAGAATCTCGACCTTCTGCACGCTCTGCGCGCCCAGACGCACCGGGCGGCGCACTGCCACGCCGTCGTGCACCACGTAGGCAAAACCGGCGTCCTGATCCACGAAGCTGCCGCGCTCGACGGTGAGAACCTTGTCACGTTTGTCGATGAGGATCCGCACGGCCAGGCGCTGGCTCTGCCGCAGACCCACCGGCTGGGTACCGGTGAACCGCAGGCGCGCAGTCACTTCGCCGGCCACCACTTCGGGCGAGACGCCGCTCAAAGTGGCCTGCCACTGGCGGCCATCTCCCTCCAGAGTTGCCGACATCCCCGGCTGCAGGTCGCGCGCCAGGCTCTCGGGCACCTTGATCTCCACTTCCAGCTGCAGCAGATCGATGACGCTGAGGAGCGGTGCATCCTTGGCGACGCTTGCCCGCTCGGCGACCTGAACCTGGCCGACACGGCCATCGACCGGTGACTGAACCTGCAGGGCCGCGACCTGGCGGCGCAGATCGTTCACCACCAGTTGCTGCCGGTCAAGGAGCGCCTTCTTGCTGCTCACGTCAAACTGGGTCTGCTTCGGCGCCGCCGCGTAATCCGCCTGCGCCTGCCGGAACGCAAAGTCGGCCTTCTCCAGTTCATCCTTGGCCTTGAGCGCCTGCAGTTCGGTAAACGCGCCCAGTTCAAACGCCTTGGCGCTGCGATCCGACTCGCGCTGGGCCGTGGTCCGATCGACCCTGGCCTGCTCAAACTTGTCCGACAGTTCGCGCAGCTTACTGGCCGCATCCAGCTGCGCGCGCTGCCAGTCGACGCGCATGCTCGCCAGCGATGCCTGCTCCTGCGACAACTTCGCGGTCAGATCGGGACTGTCGATGACGGCCAGTACCTGTCCTTTCTTGACTGCATCCCCGGCATGCACGCGCAGCGAAATGATTCCGGACTCGATGGCATACAGAGTCGGACTGGACGCTGCGACCACCTGACCGTCGGCCGCCACATCGCGCACAAACAGTCCGCGTTCCACGCTCGCAATCGTGAGGCGCGATCGATCCACGGAGCTGTTGATGCCGCTGAAACGCAGCAGCCACACGGCGAGCATGAGCACGGCCGCACCGACACCCAGTGTCACGATGATCAGACGTCGGTGACGCCGCCACGCTGGCGGCGGGGCGAGCTCGCGATCCTGCCCGGCCGTGTCGCGCATCCGCAGCGTCTCGGCGCTGTCGGAGTCGTAGTCTTTGAATTTGGACATTTGATATGGCGCCAGGTGTGCCGTTACGGGGCGTGCTCGACCAGCAGCGTGTCGATGGCGGCAAGATCGCCCTCGGACAGGCGGCCGGCCTGCTGTTTGAGGCTCAGGAGCGCGGTCAGATAATCGTAGCGCGTCTGGCTGTAGAGCAGCTGCGCAACGAAGTAATTGTTCTGCATGAAAAGCAGGTTTTGCTCCGCGCCTGTGCCGAGTGCAAATTCCAGATTGCGCTTGCCGGCCTCCACCGCCACCCCGTACGACTCCACGCTGCGGCGCGCCGCGGCGATGCGTGAAATGCCGGTCACTACGTCGCGATAGGACGTACGGGTCAAGCGCTCGGCGTCCCGCTGCGCCCCGGCGTACAGCGCCAGCGCCTGTTTCCACAATGCACGCGACTGGCGCACTTGGGATGCCACCGCGCCACCCTGGAACAGCGGCCAGGTCACCGATACCCCGATCTGGTCGTCCGCCGAGTTTCCGCCGATGGTGAGATCTCCCCAGCCGCGGCTGCGACCCGCGGCAAGCACCACCGACGGCAGCGCCTTGCCATGCTGAACGTCGATGTCCCGATCGGCGGCATCGACTTGCAGTTGCGCAGCCCGCACCAGTGGATTGTCCTTCAGAGCCGCGCCGACCCAATCATCCACCGAGGCCGGATCGGGAGATTCAAGGGGAATGGGGTCGCGCAGCGCGGCAACCATGGCCGCGGGCGCCCCGCTCACCTCGCTGAGCAGCAGCTCCGCATCATCCAATGCATTCTGCGAGTCAATGACGGACTGTCCGGTTTGATCGTAGTACGCCTGGGCCTGTTCGGAGTCGCTGCGCGCCCCGACGCCGGTTTGCTGGCGTGCGCGAGCCTGGTTCAGCAGCACGCCGTAGGACTGCCGTGCGCCCTGGTTGGTCACCAGCGCATCGTGCGCCGACAGCACGCCAAAGTAGGCCTGCGCCACCCGCAGCAGCAGTGATTGCTGTGCCGCCAATAGGTTCGCCTCGGCCGCCGCCGCCGCCGCACTGGCCTCGCGCAACTGGCTGAAGGACTGAAAACTCCACAGGGTCTGCGCGAGGTTCAACCCATAACCGTGGTTGTCCCCGAAGCAGACCTGGGTTGCGGCTCCCGCGGCGATCTGGCAACCCGTGATGGTCGTGCTCGCTACCGTCTGTGGCGCAATCAGTTGCTCGCCGAGGCGCTCGCGCTCCGCGGAGGCGTTGGCGCTCACCTGCGGCAGCAGCAATGCCAGGGCCTGCGGCTTAGCCTCGATCGCCGCATCGCGCTGCGCCAGGGCGGCCTGCAGGGTGGCGTCGTGCTTCTGTGCCAGGTGGTACAGCTGCAGCAGGTCGTTGGCGCTCGCCACGGGCAAGGCACAGGGCCCCAGCACCATCGCCAATACCCATGGGGCCCATCCGCCTCGTCGCATGCCACGCATCTTGAAAGTGTGTTTCGCCAATATTCGTAAAGCCGCAGGCCAGGAAAGCAATCGGCGTGCCAACCTTCAAAAGTGAGATAAGAGTTTGTTTATACTATGTTTTTCAGGATGTCCCTTGGGGCGGGAAGTGTCCGCGGACAATTCTGCGGACACTCGCGCGGACACCGGGCCCAAGACCTTCAGGTACGATGCCCTGTTTGATTGACGCGGACATGCTTTCCGCGCATGCGGAAAACCTTGAAGACACCCAGCGGCCTGCAGCCCCTCATTGAAGATGGGATCATTGACGAAGTCCTGCGTTCATTGAAGAGCGGCAAGGAAGCTACGGTTTACGTGGTGCGCACCAGGGAACGCCTGTTATGTGCCAAGGTCTATCGTGACATGAGGCAGCGCAGCTTTCAGAAGCGCGCGCAGTACCAGGAAGGCCGCAAGGTGCGCGGCAGCCGCCACATGCGCGCCATGGCTAAAAGCACCCGATTTGGTAAAAAAGAGCAGGAAGCGGCCTGGAAGAACACTGAAGTGGACGCGCTGTACCGGCTGGTGGCCGCGGACGTGCGGGTGCCGCGGCCCTATGGCTACTTCAACGACGTGCTGCTCATGGAAATGGTGACCGACGCGGCGGGGGACCCCGCACCGCGTCTGGGGGAGGTGGCTCTGTCGCGCGAGACGGCGCTCGAGTACCACGCCTTTCTCATCCGCCAGGTGGTGCGGATGCTGGCCATCGGCCTGATCCATGGCGATCTGTCGGAATTCAACGTGCTGGTCGGCGCTGATGGTCCCGTCATCATCGACCTACCCCAGGTCGTCAATGCCGCTGGCAACAACGGCGCCAAGCCCATGCTAGAACGAGACGTAAATAACTTGCGCGGGACGCTCGGGCGCTTTGCGCCGCAGCTGCTGACCACCGAGTACGCGCGTGAAATGTGGTCCCTCTTCGAAAAGGGCGAATTGCACGGCGATACGCAGTTGACCGGTATATTTGTAACCGAAGTTTCGGCCGTGGACGCGGACGGCGTCCTGCAGGTTATCGATGATGCGCGCGAGGAGGCAATTCGCCGCGAATTGGGTCGGGAGGCGGGCTAAACGCCACACATCGGAGCGCTCTTGCGGTATCTTGTCGCCCGACCCGAAGTGATGCCATTGCTAAAGAGGGGCAGCGGATGCGCTTGAGCAAGACCGGCTACTATGCCGACTTCGTGATCTACGCCGCGGTAGTGACGACCGCCACCATTGTCACGGCCTGGCGCAGCACTGCATACGAGACTTCGATCTGGCTGCTGACCGCAGCCGTCGGCGCCGTGTTCTGGACACTGACCGAATACATCCTGCATCGCTTTGTGCTGCACAAGATCCCCGTGTTCGCCGCGATGCACGACGCCCATCACGAGGCACCGCTGGCCTTTGTCGGCACGCCCACGTGGTTGAGCCTGGGTGTGATCATGGGGTTCGTATTCCTGCCCGCGTGGGCGCTGGGCTCGTTTTTTACGGCAAGCGGCCTGGCGGCAGGCGTGATGGCCGGATTCTTCTGGTACGGTCTCGTGCACCATGCCATTCATTATCGTAAGCCGCGGATGCTCGCCACGCGCCTGCTGCTGGCCTCGCGCCGCCATGCCCAGCATCACTACGGCCGCCAGCCCGGCAATTTCGGCGTCACCACTTCGCTTTGGGATCATGCTTTTGGCACGACGTTGAACGTGGGCGCGGATCGCCCGTTGCAGGCGGACTAGGGCTTGCGCCCGCGGCAGCTGCGCGATCTGCAGCACGACGCCTACGCAGCGCGCTGACGCAAGAGTCGACAATGACGATGGAAGCGTTGTTGGTCTCGACCGCCTCCGTGGCCGTGGGCGAACTTGGCGATAAAACCCAGCTCCTGAGCCTGATCCTGGCCTCACGCCTGCGCCGGCCGGTACCGATCATTGCCGGCATCTTCGTCGCAACGCTGGGCAATCACCTGCTCGCCTGCTGGTTCGGTGAATGGGTCGGCACACTGATCACGCCGCAGATCCTGCGCTGGGTGCTGGGTATTTCGTTCATCGCAGTGGCCATCTGGGCCCTGATACCGGACAAGATGGACAATGAGGTGGAAAGGCGCAGCGCGCAAAGCGTGTTCGTCTTCACCATCGTGACTTTTTTTCTGGCCGAGATGGGCGACAAGACGCAAGTGGTCGCCGTAGCGCTTGCCGCCCGTTATCACAACCTCGTGCAGGTGGTGGCCGGTACCACCCTGGGCATGATGCTGGTGAATGTCCCGACCGTGCTGTTCGCCGACCGTGCCGTGCGCTGGATTCCCTTGAAACTGGTGCGCATCATGGCCGCCGGTATCTACACGGTCCTGGGCATCGCGACACTCATGGGATACCAGGGACTGCTGCCCAGCTAGTCGGCCGCGTCGAGCAAGGATTCGTGCAGCGCCTCGAGCTGCTCGCCGCCGGCCAGCCATAGCGACTCGGTCCGTTCAGTGTCCCGTGCCAGCTGCAGCTGCTTGTCCAGCAGTTGGCGCAGCCGGGCTTTCGCGCCATCGGCGTAGAGCTCGGGTGCGGTCAGTGCTGCCTGCACCTGCTGAGTTTCGCCCGCCAGGGTATCGAGCTGCTTCTCCAGTTTGACCAGCTGCGCCTTGAGCGGGCTTAAGGCGGCGCGGCGCTGCGCGTCATCGCGCCGCCGCTGGCGTCGCGCATCGGCCGAGTCGGCGGATGATGGAGCCGCCGCGCTGGCCTGCGCCGCCAGCCACTGCGCGTAGTCCTCCAGATCCCCGTCAAAGGGTTGCACGCGCCCGCCGTGCACCACGTAGAACTCATCCGCCACCGTGCGCAGCAGATGCCGGTCATGTGACACCAGGATCACCGCGCCGGCATAGTCCTGAAGCGCCACCGCGAGCGCCTGGCGCATTTCCAGATCAAGATGATTCGTTGGCTCATCGAGCAGCAGCAGATTCGGCCTGCGGAAAGTGACGACGGCAAGCATCAGGCGGGCCTTCTCGCCACCCGAAAACGGTGCAACGGGCGCAAAGACCCGCTCGCCCACGAAGCCAAACCCGGCCAGGGAATCCCGCAATTCCTGCTCGGTGGCACGTCTCGCCAGCGCGCCGCCCAGCCGTTTGAGATTGCCCAGCGGCGAATCATCGGCCGCCAGCTGTTCGAGCTGATGCTGCGCGAAGTAGCCCAGGGCCAGATCGCGCGCTTCGGTGCGCGTGCCCGAGACGGCCGCAAGCTCCCCGGCCAGCAGCTTCACGAGCGTGGATTTACCCGCACCATTGCGGCCCAGCAACGCTATCCGGGCGCCGGGCGCGATGGTCAGATCGACTCGCTGCAGCACTACGCGCTCACCGTAAGCGGCCCACTGGTTCTCCAGCGCCAGCAGTGGGCGCGGCAGTTTATCGGGCTGGCGGAATTCGAAATCGAACGGTGAATCCACATGCGCCGGCGCGATGCGCCGCATTCTCTCCAGTGCCTTCAGGCGGCTTTGTGCCTGGCGGGCCTTGGTGGCCTGCGCGCGGAAGCGCGTTACAAACGCCTCCATATGCTGGATCTGCTGCTGCTGACGGGAAAACAGTGCCGACTGTTCGGCAAGTTCCGCGGCGCGCTGCTCCTCGAATGCGGAATAATTGCCGCGATACGCCCGTGCCTTGCCATGTTCGATGTTGACCACCCGATCACAGATGCGGTCCAGAAATTCGCGGTCGTGCGCGATGAGCAGCAAGGTGCCCGGATAGTCGACCAGCCAGCGCTCCAGCCACACAATCGCATCCAAGTCGAGGTGATTCGTGGGCTCATCGAGCAACAGCAGGTCCGACCGGCACATCAGTGCCTGTACCACGTTCAGGCGCACCCGCCACCCGCCGGAGAAGGCGCACACCGGCCGCGTTTCATCGGCGCTGGTGAACCCCAGGCCATGCATGAGCCGGGCGGCGCGGCTGCGGGCATCGTAGCCACCGATCGCGGCATATCGGGCATGCAATTCGGCGATACGGACCCCTTCCCCGGCAGCCTCGGCCGCGACCATGGCGCGCTCGAGGGCCCGCAGCTCCCCGTCACCGTCGAGAATGAACTCAAGGGCGGCCCGATCGGTTGCCACCAGCTCCTGGGAAACATGTGCGAGCGCAAGTCCCGGTGGCATCTCGAAGCTGCCCGAATCCGGGTGCAGGTCCCCCCGCACCATGCCGAGCAGGCTCGACTTGCCGCTGCCGTTTTCCCCGGTGATGCCGACTTTCTCGCCCCGGAACAGCCCGAAAGTGGCAGCAGCGAACAGCACCCGGGGTCCGCGCCGCAGGGTGACATCAGTGAAATTCAGCATGCTTCAGGCGCGTTACACCATAATTCGGTGGGCAAGGCTAGCGGCCAGGACGCAGCGCCGCAATGGCTGCGCGCGGCGCGCAACTTTGCGCATAATGGCGCCACCAATCGGAGGCCCCATGCTCAACTCCAGCAATTTGGCGACCACCGCCGCAGTCTCGGCCATCGTGGCGTTCGGCATTTACCGACGTGTGCGCCGCAATATCGGCCGGCAGACTCTGACGGCCGGGCGGCAATATTTCCGCATGGTGCTGATTACGCTGGTATGCCTGATCCTGACTTTCATCCATCCGTTGCAACCGGTTGGCGCGGCCTATATTGCCAGTGGCCTCATCGTTGGCGCGGCCGTGGGCTGGTTTGCGCTGCGGCATACCGAGTTCGAAAGCACGCCACAAGGCTACTTCTACACCCCGCACCTGTACATCGGCATCGCAGTGACCGCACTGTTTGTCGGGCGGCTTCTGTACCGCATGGCCCTGGTCTACGACCGCACCGGCAACGGCGCGGCGGGCACGCCTCCGGCGCCGGACAATAATCCGCTGACCTTGGGAATCCTGTTTCTCACGGCCGGCTACTACATTGTCTTCTGCACCGGCCTGTTGCGATGGCTTCGCAGGGCGCAGCAGTCCGCGAGTGCTAAACTGCCGCCCGAAGCGCCAGACGGCGCCTCGTCCAATCCAATCTGAGGGGAGATATCATGAATCGCTCGTTGCTGGCTGGTCTGTTGTCCTGCGCCATTAGTGCCCAGGCCTTGGCCGCATTGTCCGTAGGTACCCCGGCTCCCGCTTTCAAGACCCAGGCCTCGCTGGCGGGTAAGGAATTCACCTACGACCTGAACAAGGCCCTGAAGAAGGGCCCGGTGGTCGTGTATTTCTACCCTGGGGCCTTCACCGGTGGCTGCAATCTTCAGGCGCACACCTTCGCTGAGAACATGGACAAGTTCAAAGGTGCCGGTGCCACGGTCATTGGCGTCTCCCTGGACAAGATCAAGACCCTCGATGCGTTCTCGGCGGATCCGAACTACTGCGCCGGCAAACTGCCGGTGGCATCCGATGCTGATGGCAAGATTGCCGCCAGTTACGAACTGAAGATCAGCAAACTCCCCGAGGGCAAACAGATCCCGAACACCAAGGGCGACATCATTGACCATGATTTTGCGGAGCGCACCACGTTCATCGTCACCAAGGACGGCAAGATCGCGGCCACCGTGGGCGGCGTCAAGCCCGATGAGAACGTGATGAAGTCACTGCAGATCGTGCAGAATCTCGCCGCTGGCAAGCCCGCCACCTGATTATTGCGATCCGCTCCCGGCCTGCGCTCAGGCCGGGAGCTGCAGCTGAATGCTGACCGGGCAGTGATCACTGCCCATGACTTCGGGATGGATTTGCGCTTTTTTCACGCCATCGCTGAGTGACTGCGATACCAGCACGTAGTCGATTCTCCACCCGATATTGCGGGCCCGCGAATTCGCGAAATGGCTCCACCAGGTGTAGTGGCCATTGCCCTGGCGAAACTTGCGGAAGGTATCGACAAATCCGGCATTCACAAAATTCTGGAAGCCCTCGCGCTCCTCATCAGTGAAGCCCTTCTTGCCCCGGTTCGGTTTCGGGTTGGCCAGATCCAGTTCCGTGTGGGCAACGTTCAAATCGCCACAGAAAATGACGGGCTTACGCCCCTGAAGTTCCAGGCAGTACGCGAGGAAAGCCGGATCCCAGCCCTTGTGGCGCAGCGGAATGCGGCTCAGATCATCCTTGGCATTCGGCGTGTACACCGTCACCACATAGAACTGCGGATATTCGGCCGCGATCACGCGCCCCTCGTCGGCACTGTCACGCTCCAATTCGTCCGCGAACCGATACCGGGTGGCGAGCGCGTGCGGGAAACCGTTGAACACCGACAAGGGCTGTTGCCGCGACAAAATGGCAGTCCCCGAGTAGCCTTTCTTGATCGCCGAGTTCCAGAACTCGTGATAGCCGGGCACCTGGATCTCCACCTGCGCGCGTTCGGCCTTGGTCTCCTGCAGGCACAGGATGTCCGGTTCGTGTTCGGCCACAAACCTCTGGAAGGTGCCCTTCTTGAGTACGGCCCGGATGCCATTGACGTTCCACGAATAGATCTTCATGTCCCGCAGTTTGCCCGAACCCCCGCGCCCGCGCCCCGGGGAGCGCGCCGTCACAATTCATTACTCTGTTTTGATTGACAGACAGATACGAATCATTATCATTCGCTTTTCTTAGTGCATCAAATCGATAACGGAGGGTGTCCATCCAATGCGCAGGATCGCTGACTATCTGGGTACCGCCGGCCTGTGCGCCTCGACCGTTCTGGGCACCACGGCGCATGCGGATACCGCCGCGGCCACCGCGTCGAGCGCGAACGACAACGATGGTGATGAGAATCTCCAGGTGATCCGCGTCACCGGCGTGCGTTCACTGCTGCGCGACAAAATGGGTGATACCGAACTGACCACGCCGCAAAGCGTGACCGTGATCAACAGTGAGCTGATTACGGGCCAGGCTGCCACGCGCCTGGAAGATGCGCTCAGGAATGTGCCCGGCATCACCCTCAACGCCGGGGAAGGCGCGGCGCGCGGCGACACGGTCAATATCCGCGGCTTCTCCGCCTTCAATGACTTCTTCATTGACGGCATCCGCGACGCCGCCGTCTACACCCGTGACATCTTTGATGCCGATTCCGTGGAAGTCCTGGAAGGACCTTCCGCGGTGCTGTTTGGGCGCGGATCCACCGGCGGGGCGATCAACCAGGTCACCAAGGCCCCGCTACTCACCGGGCTTGAAAGCCTCAACTCCATGGTGGGCACCAATGACCTGTTCCGGACCACCGGCGACTTCAACTTCCCCTTCGGCACCGCCGCTGCCTTTCGCATGAATGTAATGGGTGAGTCCTCAACCATGGCCGGAAGCAGCTTCGCCAAGAATCGCCGCTGGGGCATTGCGCCGGCCCTCGGATTCGGCATCGGCGAGCAGGACTCGCTCACCTTCACCTACCTTCACCAGCACGAGGACAACGTTCCGGACAACGGCATTCCCTTTATCGCCGGCTCGCCGGCGCCGGTCGCACGCGACAGCGATTTCGGCCTGGTCAGTGACATCAACACGACCACGGCTGATATTGGCACCGCGCACTACCAGCACGACTTCAGCGCTAACCTGTCGATATCAGACACCCTGCGCTATGCCCATTACCAGTTCGACTACCAAAGCGTCATGCCGAATTTCGGCACGACGGCGCCCACCGCGGCCTCGCCATTGGCAAGCATTCTGGTCGGGCGCGACCGCCCCGCAAGTTCAGGCATTCAATCCAATCTGACCGAACAGCTCGACCTGACTGCCCACTTCACGACCGGTCCGCTCACCCACGCGCTGCTGACCGGCCTGGAGGTCGCCCGCCAGACATCGGACCTGGGTCGCTACAGCAATCCCTTCGACACCAACAACCTGTGGATTCCGCAGACTCCCCTGCTTGATCCCAATCCTGTCGCGCCGCTGCCGGGAAACCTGCCGGTGACATCGCAGCAGGATACGACTGCACGCTCCGAGTCGGTCTACATCACCGACACGATCGGCTTCAACCAGTACTTCGACCTGCTGGCAAGCGCGCGCTACGACCGCTTCGCGGCCGACTATGATCAGCTCACCGTGGCGAGCGGCGCGGTGCTGGACCTCAATCATGTCGACAATGTCGGCAGTCCGCGCGCAGCATTCGAGTACAAGCCCTCAGCACAACAAACCTACTACCTCGCCTACGGCACATCGTTTGATCCTTCGGCCGAGGCGCTCACGCTCACCACCAAGACGGCCAACCTCGGCCCGGTCAAGGCCAAGAGCTACGAAACGGGAGCCAAGCAGTCCCTGCTGGGCGGTGGCCTGCTGCTCAGCGCGGCGCTGTTCCGCACGGAAGTCGACAATGCCCAGACCAACGATCCGGACAACCCTACCCTTACCATCCTCAACGGGAATCAACGGGTTGACGGCGTGCAGCTGCAAGCGAGCGGTCATCTGACCAAGAACTGGGAACTGTTCGCCGGCTACAGCGCGCTGGATGGCAAGACCCTCTCCTCGGGCACTGCGGCCTATGTCGGCAAGGAGCTGCCCAATGTCGCGCACAACACCCTGAACCTGTGGACCGAGTACTACCTGCCCCACGGGATCGAGATCGGCACGGGTGGCAACTGGGTTGGCCCGCGATTCGCCGACAGCGGGGAGACGGCACGCCTGCCCGGTTATGTGGTCTGGAACGCCATGGCGTCGTATCAACTCACGAAGAACGCGTCGGTGCAGTTGAATGGCTTGAATCTGTTCAACCGTTACTATTTCAGTGCGCCGTATTACACGAGTGTGTCGGAAAACCACGTCATTCCCGGTGCCGGCCGCAGCGCGACCCTGTCCATCAACGTGAACCTCTGAAGGCTGATGCTGCTGCAGGTCAGCGCCGTGCTCACGGTGCCGGAATTGCAAATGGTGCGCGGGCGCCTCGGCAGCGCCGCCTGGACCGATGGCCGGCTGACGGCGGGCCACCAGTCGGCGCAGGTGAAGGCAAATCTGCAGGTACCACAGTCGGAGCCTGCGGCGCAGGAGGCAAGCGGCCTCATCGTCAGCGCGCTGGAACACAATCCCACCTTTATCAGCGCAACCCTGCCGCACCACGTCTACCCGCCCCTGTTCAATCGCTACACGGCCGGCATGGGATTCGGCGATCACATCGACAATGCCGTGCGGCAGGTCCCGGGGACCCCGCATCGGTTGCGCACGGACCTCTCGGCAACCTTGTTCCTGACCTCACCCGCGGAGTACGACGGCGGTGAACTCATCATCGATGACCTGTACGGCACGCATTCGGTCAAGCTCGCTGCCGGCGATATGGTGGTCTACCCGTCCAGCAGCCTGCATCGTGTGCAACCGGTTACTCGCGGTGTGCGCGAGGCGGCGTTTTTCTGGATCCAGAGCATGGTCCGCGATGACGGCGCCCGCGCCCTGCTCTACGAGTTGGACCTGTCGATTCGCGATCTGACCTCCCTCGGTGCCGATCCCCGCAGCCTGCTGCGCCTGACGGGCTGCTATCACAATCTGATCCGGCGCTGGGCCGACCTGTAACCGGCGATGGCGATGACGCGTGCGCAATTTACGCGGGCCTATGCCGCTGAAGAGCGCCAGCAACGCCTGGCGCATTTGCAGCGCCTGAGCTATCGCGAATTGCAGGAACTGCTGAGCGGGGATCCCGAGCAGGCGGCGGTGTGGATCCGTAGCGCAGCAGATTGCGGACTGGCCGCCGCACAGGTGCGGTTGGGACGAATGCTGCTGACGGGCACGGGCGTCGCGCTGGACACCGGTGCTGCTCTCGCCTGGTTTGAGCGGGCGGCAACCCAAGGGGACGCTGAGGCCATGAACATGGTGGGTCGCTGCCTGGAGAACGGCTGGGGCACGCCGCCCGATCCGGTACGTGCGGCCGGGCAGTATGAGTTGTCGGCCCAGCGCCGTTACGATTGGGGCGAGTACAATTTCGGCAATCTGTTGTTCGATGGTCGAGGCGTGGCCTGCGATCGCAGGCTTGCCCTGCAGTGGTATCGCCGTGCGGCTGTCCAAGGTCACGCTCGTGCGATGAACCTGCTGGGCCGCTGTCTGGAGCAGGGCTGGGGCTGCGAGCCGGATCTGCACGCCGCAGCGCTGTGGTATCAGCGCTCCGCCGCGAGCGGATATTTTCGTGCCCAGTTCAATTATGCCGCGGTGCTGGCCCAACACGGCCACGCTCCCGCGGCGGCAATCTGGTATCGAAAGGCTGCCGCCGGCGGCGATCGCGCCATCCGGCGCTGTATCGTGACCGCCCTCATCAATGCCACGCATCCGGACCTGTGTGCCGCCCGCACCCGGATCCTGGCAAGCTGTCGCTAGGCCCCCCCGGCGGTCAGTCAGCGCAGCGCATCAAACGCACTTGACGCGCCATCGCAGCGTGTCTGTGATGGTATGGCACGGGCGCCCGGCCTATGATGGCGACCGTCTTCGAGTCTCAAGGGGGATCATTATGCGTGCATCACTGTTCGTAGCGGCAGCGCTGGTAGCTGCGCCGTTGTTCGGCTCCGCGCTTCTGGCGGCCGAGAAGATTTCAAAGCCGATCGCCGCCGCGGTCGCCGACCCTGCCCGTCCGCAGGCGGATACCGCGCGGGACGCCGCGCGCAAGCCTGCCGAAATGCTGGCCTTCGCCGGCATCAAGCCCGGCGAGCAGATCGCCGAGTTGCTGCCCGGCGGCGGCTACTTCACCCGGCTGCTCAGCGTGACCGTTGGCCCCAAAGGCCATATCTATGCGCTCGGGTTTCCGCCGCGGCCGCCGCGGCCCGGCAGCAGCGCACCGGCCATGGCCATGGCAAACCCGCTGGACATGCTCGCCAAGGACCCGCACTACCCGAACATCACCGTGATGACCATTGCGGCAATTAACTCGGACCCCCCGACCGTCCCGATGGTGGATCTGGTGTGGACCTCGGACAACTACCACGACCTGCACAACGGCCCCACCGCGGACATCGCAGCTTTCAACAAGCATGTGTTTTCGGTGTTGAAACCGGGCGGGGTGTTCTTGATCATCGACCACGTCGCGGCGGCCGGCCACGGTACGAGCGACACGAGTACCCTGCATCGGATCGATCCGGAGGCGGTCAAGACTGAAGTGGAAGCCGCGGGGTTCAAGCTCGCCGGCAGCAGCGATGCGGCGCACAACCCCGACGACCCGCACACCGCCGCGGTGCGCGACGCCTCGATCCGCTTTCATACCGACGAGTTTGCGTTGAAATTCGTCAAGCCGAAATAAGCTCAAGGTTGAGCCCGGGTCAGGTGCGACCTGCCCGGGCTCTTGCGCTCAGCCCGCCACCTGCGCGACAACATACAGGCAGCCCGCGCCGAGCACCGTCGCAATGGTGGTCAGCATGCGCGGATGCGCGTGATGGCTCTCGGGAAGCAGGTCGCTACCCCCGACATAGAGGAAGAATCCCGAAAAGAGCGCCAGGACCACGGCCAGCCCCGCAGTGGGGATGGTCAGCGCCATGCTGGTCAGCGCCCCTAATACGGGCGCGACAGCGTCCACCACCAGCCATTTGAACGCAACGCGCCGGTCGCCGCCGTTGCGTAGCACGACACTCACCGTGTTGAGGCCATCGGAAAAATCGTGCGCCAGTACGGCCACCGCGACCGCGATACCCACGGCGCGGCTTGCCTGAAAGCCGATGCCGATGGCGAATCCGTCCAGGAAGCTGTGCAGGGCAAAACTGCTGGCGGCCGCCCACGCGCGCTGCGGGTTCGGGCGACCCCGGGCATCGCTTGAATGACCGGGCAGGGAGCGATCCAGCAGCAGATACAGCACGAATCCCAGTCCGGCCAGCGCCAGCACGGCCCGCGGCGTCAGCCCCGGATGCGGCCCGGTGCTGCCACCCAGCTCCACCGCCTCCGGCAGCAGATCAAAGAAGGCCACCCCGATTACCGCCCCGGCACTGAAGGCCAGTATCAGGTGCAGGCGATCGCGCAGGGAGATTCCGACCCATCCGCCCAGCAGGGTGGCCACGCAGGTGGCGGCGGCTATGGGCAGAATCAGGATATTTTGCACGACGGTCACAACCCCCGGTAGGCCACCAGCGGCGCCACGTCCGGTGGTCGACCGTAGAAGTCGATGAACATCGCCTGCGGGTCAAGGCTGCGGCCACGTGACAGCACCTTGCTGCGCAGGTTCTCGCCATTGTCGCGCCGCAGCCCGCCATTGGCGCTGAACCATTCGCCCGCATCACGGGCAAGGACCTCGCTCCAGATATAGGCGTAGTAGCCGGCGGAGTAACCGCCGGAAAACACATGAGCGAAATAGGACGTATGGTAACGAGGCGGCACCAATGCCGGGTCTATGCCATGACGCGCGAGCACGCCCGCTTCAAAGCGCGCCGGGTCGGTGGCCTGTCCGGCCTCCTCCGATCCCAGTTCGTGCCAGGCCTGATCGATGAGCGCGGCGGCCAGGTACTCGGTAGTCGCATAGCCTTGATCAAAAGTCTGCGCCGCGAGGACCTTCGCCATCAGCGCCTCGGGCATCGGTTCACCGCTGCGGTAGTGGCGTGCGAAATTCGCCACCACCTTGGGGTCCCGCGCCCACATTTCATTGAACTGCGACGGGAACTCCACGAAATCGCGCGGCACATTGGTCCCCTGCAATAAAGGGTAGTGCACATTCGACAGCATGCCATGCAGCGCATGACCGAACTCATGAAAGAGCGTCGTGACTTCCTCGAAAGTCAGCAGCGCGGGACCGCCATCCTGCGGCTTTGGCACGTTCAGATTATTCGCGACCACGGGTTTCAGGCCCAGCAGTCGTGCCTGCCGCACGAAATTATTCATCCATGCGCCGCCTTGCTTCGTCTCGCGTGCGAAGTAGTCCGCCAGAAACAGCGCCAGGGGTGCCCCGTCCGCATCAAATACTTCGAAAATGCGCACATCCGGGTGATACACCGGCAGCTCCGGGCGTTCCTTGAACGTCAGTCCGTACAGCTCGTGCGCGGAATAGAAGACGCCGTCCTGCAAAACCCGGTTCAGTTCGAAATAGGGTGCAACTTCGACACGATCGAAGTCGAAGCGCGCCCGGCGCAGGCGCTCGGCGTAAAACGGCCAATCCCAGGGTGCGAGTGCGAATCGCTCGAAGCCCGCCTCGCGTGCGTGCGCCTCGACCAGTTGCTGCAGGTCCCGCGCATCCTCGCGCGCCCGCGCCAGCGCCGCCGGCAGCAGCTCGGTCAGAATGCGGCTGACCGCCGCCGGACTGCCCGCCGATTCGTCCGCCAGCTGATAGGCCGCATGGTTGGAATAGCCCAACAGCGCCGCGCGCTGGGCACGCAGCGCCACCAGCTGCTGCACGATGCGGGTATTGTCCGCCGCACCTCCGCGCCCGCGGGCCGTTGAGGCCTTGAACAGCCGCTCACGCAATGCGCGATTTGACAGTTGCGCCAGCAGCGGCTGGGTGGTGGTGTTGTGCAAAGTGATCAACCACTTGCCCACAAGGCCGCGGGCGGCCGCGGCTGCGGCGGCCGCGCCGATCTGCTCGGCGGCCAGGCCATCCAGTTCGGCGGCGTTGTCGACCACCAGCGCGCCATCACTGGTGGCCTTGAATACGTTTTGCTTGAATTGCGTCGTCAGGGTGGAGATCTGCGAATTGAGCGCCTTCAGATGCAACTTGTCCGCATCGTTCAGGCGCGCCCCGGCGCGCACGAACTGCGCGTGATAGCGCTCCAGCAGCTGTACCGCCTCCGGCTCCAGCCCCAATTCCCCACACCGCTCATACAGCGCGTTCACGCGCGCGAACAGCTTTGAATCCAGCGCAATGGCATCCTCGTGCGCAGCGAGCAGCGGCGCCAGCTCGGACTCAAGCTGCTGCATGACGTCGTTGGTATGCGAGGCGATGAGGTTGAAGAATACCGCCATCGCCCGATCGAGCTGCTGTCCGGATCGCTCCAGGGCCACGATGGTGTTGTCAAAGCTGGGGGCAGCATCCCGCCCGGTGATCGCGGCTACCTCGCGCAGTTGCGCAGCCATTCCCTGGATGAATGCTTCCCGGTAGTGCTGATCGGCAACTCGGTCAAATGGTGGCAGCTGGTACGGCAGGGTGCTGGCTTGCAGCAGGGGATTGGCGTGCATGAATCTCGATGCGATACGGCTTGAGCGGTAATAGCTCCCATTTTTACAGGGTAGGGCTGCGCTGCCTAGCGCCATTCGACCATTAACTGTCGAGACTGCCGTGGTTTGGCGTATTTCGCTACACTGCGAATTGCACTTATCGCGACTGCACCGCATTGAGGCGGCGCGCACTTCTGCACGGATTTCATACTCATGAGCATTCAAAAAGATTCAGTTGTCACCCTTCATTACACCCTGAAAGACGATGCCGGGGAGGTCATTGACACTTCCGATGGCGGCGCGCCGCTGGCCTACCTGCATGGCCATGGAAATCTGGTGGTCGGCCTGGAGCGCGAGCTGACGGGCAAGGTCGCCGGCGACAAACTGAATGTGAAGGTCACGCCTGCCGATGGCTATGGGGAGCGTGATACGGCCATGGTGCAGCGCGTGCCGCGCCGCCAGCTAAAGGGAATTCCGAAAATCTACGTGGGAATGAAACTGCATGCGCAGACCCAGGAGGGCCCGCGCGAGGTCACCGTCACCCATGTAATGGGCGATACGGTCACGATCGATGCCAATCATCCCCTTGCCGGCAAGAACCTGACCTTTGACATCAATATCACGGATGTCCGCGCCGCGACGCACGAGGAGCTGCAGCACGGTCATGTGCATGGCGAACACGGGCATCACCACTAGCCCTCACTGACCCGGCGAGTCCTGCGCCCGGCCCTTCCATTGACCGCCGCGGCCCAGCTGGTACTGCGACGCCGAATATACGGTGGCCGCCGCGTAAAACAGCGCGGCAGCCGGCAGGCTGAGCGTCCATAGGGGATTGAGACGGTAGAAACGCACCATCGGTGCGTAGCACACGCTCATGAGCGCCCACGCGATCACGCCGCAGGCCACGCCCGTGCGGCTGCCGCTAAGCAGCAACAATGGCGGCAGGAGGTAGGTTGCCATCAGGCCCAATAGCGTCCCGAACAACAGCACCCAGGAATGCCGCAGTTGATTGAAGGCGGTGCGCGCGATCATGCGGCCGATCTCGCGCATCGATCCATAGGGGCGCAGGCTGCGCGCCTCACGCGTCAGTCCCAGGCAGACCCGGCCGCCGGAGCGCTTGATGGAGCGCGCCAGGGCGCAGTCGTCGATGATCTGTGAGCGGATGGCGGCCAGTCCGCCGCTGCGTGCCAGAGCCTGCGGGCGTACCAGCATGCAGCCACCCGCCGCGCCCGCGGTGACCGCACTCCCCCGGGCAATCCAGGCCGGTGGATAAAGCTTCAGGAAGAAGAATACGAACGCCGGAATCAACCAGCGCTCGGAACTTTTGCTGATGGTGAGCAGCACCATCGAAGACAGCAGATCGGCATCCAGCCGCCGGGCGTTGGCCAGCAGGCGCGCGACATGGCCCGGTTCGTGATGGATATCCGCGTCGGTGAACAGCAGGTAGTCCGGCCGCAGCGTTGCTGCGACCGCCGCGCCGCGCGCCATCGCACAAACCTTGCCGCTCCAGCCCGGATCCGGTCCCGAACCGCGGATTATGGTGACACGTGTGGCCGCACCAGCCCGAACGGCGGTGTCGCGCACGACATCGGCCGTGCCATCGGTACTGGCATCATCGACCACAATGATGTGCAGCTCACCGGCAAAGCGCTGCGCGAGCAAGGACTGCACGGCAAGCCCAACCATGCCGGCCTCATTGCGCGCCGGAATGACGGCAACGACCCGGCCGATTGCCCCCACTGCGGCGGCGTCGGTCGACAACAGGCGCCCGACGCGCCAGAAGTCACCACGGGCCAGCAGCAGATACAGCCAGATCAGGACCGGCAGCAACGCCAGGTACAGCATTGAGTCTCTTCACTCGCGCCGCTGCCCGGCGCGCGGCTTCAGATTGCCGAGGCGCTGGGCAGACTGCCGACGGCACCCGCGACCGTCTGGGCCTGCGGGGTGGTCTCATCCGGCCGCATTTTCAGGAACAGCAGCGCGCACGCGGCGATCAATGAGCCCATCGCCATCACCAGGGCGACCACGGGCACGGGATGGCCGGCTTGGAACAGCAGACCCGCCACCCAGGGGGCCAGAGCGGCGCCACCGCGACCGACACCGATCGCCCAACCGGTACCGAACGCGCGCACGTGAGTGGGAAATGCGCGCGCAAAAATCGCATACATGCCAACAATGCCGGCGTTACCAAAGAAGCCAGCACCGGCACATAGCAATGCCAGGCGATTGAGGTTTGCGGGGCTGTGTCCAAAGATGATCACGCCCACTGTGGCCAGCACCATGCTCACGATGGTCAGCGGCTTCAGCGGCAGTTTCTGTGTAAGCACACCAAACAAAGCGCCACCCGCCGCACCTCCGACATTCGCCCAGGTCAGCACGCCCGCCGCCGAAGAATCGGGGAAGCCCATGGTATGGATGATGTTGGGCACCCATTTGAGGATGAAATAGAACGTCGTGACATGGAAAAAGTACGCCAGCGTGAGGATGACCGTCGTACCGACCAGCGCGGGCGCAAAGATATCCGCAATGGACGCCTTCGCGACACTGGCCGCCTGCGGCGGCAGGCTGTCGATGGCGGCATAACCCATGCGCTTCATGGCGTGATTGATCCGACTCAGTGCGCCGGTGGGCTGCTTGCGCGCCAGCCAGTGCACTGATTCGGGAACCAGGAACCAGACCAGCGGGATCAGTGTGGCGGTAAACGCCGCGCCAAAATAGAACACCGAACGCCAGTCATAGGTCTTTAGCAGCTGCGCCACGATGACCCCGCCAAAAACGGCGCCGAGCGGATAGCCGATGGACATGAAGGACACGCAGGCGTCGCGCCGCCGGGCGTTGGCAAACTCAGCCGTGATGGCGTTGACCGCGGCCAGTACCCCGCCAATCCCCAGCCCCGTGAGCACCCGCCAGCACGACAGGTCGTAGACCCCGGACGCGTGGGTCGCCATCAGCATGCCCACCGTCATCAGCACCAGGCAGCCCAGCACCGTCGGGCGGCGGCCGATGCGGTCAGCGAGGCCGCCCAGGATGACCGAGCCGACCGCCATGCCGATCAGTTCCATCGACAGCACGGCGCCCAGCACCGCCTTGGTGATGTGCCATTCGCGCAGAATCCCGTTCGAGGCGAAGCTGATGGACATGACGTCAAATCCGTCCAAGGCGTTCAGCCCCACTGCGATGAACACCACGATGATCTGCAGCACGCCCATGGGCGATCTGAGAATGGTTTGACGCGGGTCGGTATTGTTCATGGGCGGCTCCCTTGGCCATTCCAGGCCTTTCCGGTGTCATCGTCAGCGGCGCAGATTATCACGGCCACCGCCACCGCAGCCGGTTGACACGACAAAGGCCCTATGATGCGGAATCCTGCGCCTGCAGCCGGTTGAACAGCCGCGTCATGGCCTGTACGCGGCCAAGGTAGGCTGCAACATCCTGGTCGCCGCAATGCTGACCCGGCACGGCGTGCAACCCCTGACGGACGTAGACGGCCGCAGCACCCGCACCGCACAGATGGATCACGGTGGCGAGCTGCTGGCGTTGCTGCAACGACACATTGTTGCGGTGGTAACGGGCCAGCAGTTCATCGGTATTGGCCGTGAGGTACGCCGAAACCAGTTCCACCGCGTGGCTGGGGATCACCCGGGAATACAGCGCGTTCATCCAGCAGCCATGCCAGTCATTCCACGGGCCTTCACGCACCACGCGATGATCGTGGATGCACAGGTGCCGCGCTTCGGCGAAGGTGCCGTCGGTGATCTGGTACATGCCTACCGCACTGGAGGCGGGCCGGTACAGCTCGAAGAAATGCAGGCCCCAGGACCAGCGCCAGTAGGTGCGCGCGATTGGATTTCCGGCGGCCTCCACCTGCGCCAGCGCCGCCAGAAACGGCGCTGTGGTCACCGCGGTTGCGTGCTTCGTGAAGAGCGGCCCGTAGCGGCTCCAGGTCTCTTGGGGAAATTTGTCAAGTGCGCCGCTGACCGGGAAAAACAGTTCGGTCGGTTTGCGCAGGACCTGGTAGACCCCGTTGACGGCCAGCGCGAGAGTGGCCAGTACCACCAGCGCCAGCAGCCCCTGCAGCAGTCCGGGCGCGCGGCGCACGGCCCGCCAGGTTCGCTTGCGCAGCTGCGCGCTCGGCCACAGCGGCAGGCGCAACCGCAGGCGCGGCGCGGGCCTCCGGCGCTTCCTGACACGGCCGGTGCGAGCGGCCTTGGCGGACGCAGCCCGGGCCAAGAGCGTCAGACCCGCAGCCGGACCGGACTAGCGATCGTGCTGCTCCCCGGAGTCACGCCGCTCCTTCTCGTGTGAAGCCTGAGGTCTGGCCTCGGGGCGCGCCTGCTGCTCATGCGACACCTGCGGGCCCCGCACCTGCGGCTGGTGCTGAACCTGCGGCTGGCGCTGGACCTGCTCGTGAGGCTGGAAACGCTGCCCGGCAGCATCCTCCGGCCGCGGTGGCGCGGCGTGCATGGCGGCGCCACGGCCTGGCTGCGGCCCGCCACCATTGCTGCGGGGCGTCTGATGATTGTGCAGCCCGGGACCGGGATGGGCGAAGTCTGCCGCGCGTGCCGTTGTCAGGATCTGCGGCCGACCGCCGTTCTGAGAAGCATGCAGCTCACGCATGCCCTGCGCCTGCTCGCGATGATTTGCCTGCTGGGAGGTCAGCCCGGCGTGATGCTCACCCATGGCCATACGATCATGTGCGGTGGGCTGCGCGCGCACTCCGCCCTCACCGCCATTGAAGCTCACGTGCGAACTGCCCCAATGACGCGCGGGGGCGCTGTAGACGTTGACAATGTTCACGCGCCCGAAATTCGCCACCGAGCGATTGTAGAAGAACGCGCCGCCATGCCAATACCCGCCCTGGTAGCCGGAGCCGCCGTAACCGTAGCCGTAATCGATGCCACCGTAGAAGCCCACTTCGGGGCCCCAGTAACCGGCGTTCCACAGGTACGACCCGCCGCGCCACCCCCAGTATCCGGGCGTCCACAGCATCCCGCTGCTGGGTGGCTGCACCCAGGTCCCGGGCACCCAGTAATAATCCATGCCATCCCAGGCCCAGTAGCCCGGCGTCCACAAGTAGCCTGCAGCGGGTAGCGGCGGCTGGTCATAGACGGGGATGGGCGGAGGGGCCAGGTTCACCGCGACATTGATGTCTACAGCGGCCTGCGACAGCGTTGAGGCGGCACCCAGGATGAGGACCGGAATCAAGGCCAGAACGTTTGCGTAGCGCATGGTGAACCTCGGGTCGGCTTCGAACATAGTAACGTGTCAGGTTCACGATTGTTTACATTGTCCGCAGCCGGCGACAACGCCAACAAGGTGATGCTCATGGTAGGACTTTCGGCCAACATCAGCGTGCTGTTCCGCGAACTGCCATTGCTCGAGCGCTTCGCTGCCGCGCGTGCGGCGGGTTTTCCTACCGTTGAAATCCAAAATCCCTACGAGTATCCGGCGGCCACACTGACAAGCGCGGCACGCGCGGCCGATGTCGAGGTGATATTGATCAACGCGCCGCTGGGCGAGGATCCGCGCACGTTCGGCACCGCCTGCCTGGCCGGTCGCGCTGCAATATTTCGCGCAGAGCTTGAGCGTGCGGCCGACTATGCGAGCACGCTCGGCACACGCATGGTCAATGTGCTGGCCGGGCGCGCCGCGCCACCGCAGCGATCCGGCGCGCTGCGGCGGCTGGCCGACAATCTGGCCCTCGCCGCACAGATTCTGGGCCCGGCAAATGCGCGTCCGCTGCTCGAAGTGATCAATCCCGTCAGTGCTCCGGACTACTGTGTGTGCGACTTCGAATCGGCCGCCGCCATCCTGGACGCCAGCGGCTCGCGCGTGGGTCTGCAGTTCGACGTCTATCACGCGGCGATGCTGGGCCTCGATCCGGCGCACGCGTTCACGCAGCAGCTGCCACGCGTTCACCACGTGCAGTTCGCGGATAATCCGCACCGTCACGAACCCGGAACCGGGAGTCTCGATTTCGCAGGAATATTCCGCACAATTCGCGACAGTGGTTATGACGGCTGGGTCGGCGCCGAGTATCACCCGAGCGTGGCGACCGCGGCGGGCCTGGGTTGGATGCGCGAGTACGGTTGGATTTAGCCTCCCGGCGCTTTTCAGTGATGATAGAAGATGTGCGGCGGCTCATCCTCGACGTCCGCCAGGTCCGGGGCGGCGACGCCTTCGCTGAAATCCACGCGGCGATACTTGCCTCCCACGAACAGCAACGGCTGATGCGGCGTGATGCCCCGGTGCAGGTAAATCACCTCGCCGAGCACCAGGAAGTGATCGCCCGCTTCGGTAAAGCTGTGCATGCGGCAGCCGATCGAGGCCAGCGCGCCCTCCAGACGCGGACCGGCGGCGCTGTCCACGAATCGGAACGGCGGCGGCGCGGAGTCCTTCCAGCCCCCCGCAAAATAAGTCGACAGGGCCTGCTGGTCCTGACGCAGGATGTTGATGGTGAAGCGGGCCAGCCCCGCCAGGTCCTGCGCCATGCGCGCCTTGCGCGAGGGACAAAACAGCATCAGCAGCGGGTCCAGTGACACCGAGGTCACCGAATTCGCGGTCATCGCGTGCACCTGCCCGTCGACCTCGGCGACGATGATCGTCACGCCCGTCGCAAAGAGTCCGACGACTTCACGGAAATGCCTGGAATCCAAACTATCTAGTCCTTGGCTGAAGCGATGGGGCCGGCCGGGGCAATGCAAGGATGCTTCGGGGCAGTTTACCCACCCGCACCCACACCCGCGCGGGTTGCAGGTAAACCACGGCATCGGACGCACGGCAGACACCGCAACTGGGATGCAGGCCCAGCTCTCCCAAGGTCGGATTGTGCGGATGCAGACTGTCCGGAACCGAGACGCGCGCCACAATCGTCGCCAGAAACTGACTCAGATCCGCTGCCGCGGTGCTCACCTGTTCATCCAGCCGCCCGTTCGCGGCAAAGAGCGCCAGGTTGCGGCGCGGGCGGCGCCGGTCGGCGGCCAGCGCCGGTGCGAAGTACTCCACATGCGTACGCACCCGTGTCTCGTGCGAGGTTGCGATGGCGCGCATCGTGACCAGATCCATCAGCACATGGAACTTCACCTTCTCGCCCAGATCCACCAGCTCGGCATGCACCTCCGCGACAATGGCATCCTGGCCCGGCAGAGTCTGCAGCTGGCTGTCGCTTTCCGGACCTGAACTGCTGATGACCAGCGTTCGCCAGGGCCAGTTCGATGAGACCTGGGACAGTTGCATCAGCAGTGCCTGGCTGAAGCCGCGGTCGGGCGCAGCAGTGCGCCAGGCCGACGGCAGATGCGTGCGCTGCGGCAGCAGCACCGCATGATGCACGAGCATCAACTCACCCTGTGGCGCCTGCAGCACGAGCACCGGCCGCATGTCCGGCGACAGTTGGGTGGTTGGCCCGACGGTCGCCGCTGGCGCGGCGCCAGTGCCCGCCGCCACGATCACGGCGCCCACGATCGCGCACCCCCGATCCCTCAGGCGCGATGGCACAAACAGACTGCAGAACCGGGGTCGCATGCTTCATTGTAGTATGCGGCCTTGAGCCGATGGGTTTCAGATGAGGGCGCCTCGATGCGGATTTCCGAATTGTTTGCAGTGCGTGGGTACGGCGTGGTCGTGACCGGCGGGGCCAGCGGGCTGGGATTGGCCTACGCCGAAGCGTTGGCGGAAAACGGTGCACGCGTCACCCTTCTGGACCTGAACGCGGCGCAGGTGGCCGAACAAAGTGCCCGCCTGAGCGCCGCCGGATTCGATGTGCGTGGCGCTGCAGTCAATGTCACGGATCATGCCGCCTTGGATGCAGCCATCGATGCGGCGGCCAAACTCTATGGCCGGCTGGATGTGGTATTCGCCAACGCCGGTGTGGATTCCGGTGCGGGCTTCGTCGATGGCTGGGTCGGCAGCGATCGCAAGCGTGTAGCCGAAGGCGCGCTCGAGAATTACACCGACGAACGCTGGAACCGCGTCATCGATGTGAACCTCAATGGCGTATTCGCAACGCTGCGTGCGGCTGCCCGCCACATGCGCCCGCGAGGCAGCGGCCGGATCATCGTCACCACCTCGCTGGCCGCCAACAAGGTTGAACCGGCCATTGGCTCGGCTTATATGGCCGCCAAGGCCGGCGCCTTTCATCTCACACAGTGCGTGGCGCTGGAACTGGCGGCATACGGGATCACCGTCAATGCGATCGCACCGGGATTCATCGTCACGAATATCGGCGGAGGTCACGCCAAGAAGCCGGAAACCCAGGCCACCGTGGGCAAGTTCATTCCCATGCACCGCGTCGGCTTCCCCGATGATCTGAAGGGGCTCGCGCTGTTTCTGGCCTCCCCGGCTTCCTCCTACATTACCGGCCAGCAGATCACGATCGACGGCGGTTGGGGCTTGGGCTTCGCGGACTGATACCTAGATGAACAGCAGCGCCGGCTGCTCGAGGGCCTCGCGCAGGGTCTGGACCAGTCGCGCGGCATCCAAGCCGTCGATGAACCGATGATCGAAGCTCGAAGACAGATTCATCATTCGCCGGATGGTAATGGCTCCCGCATGCACCACCGGTCGCTGCACGGCGCGGTTGACTCCGATGATGGCGAGCTCTGGCTGATTGATGATGGGGGTGGAAGCGATGCCCCCGAGCTTTCCCAGGCTGGTCACCGTGATGGTCGAGCCGGTCAGTTCAGCCGCTCGCGCACTGCCATCTCGTGCGGCGGTGCTCAGGCGCCGGATCTCCGCAGCGATTTCACGCAGCGGCCGGGTGTGCGCATCGCGGATTACCGGCACCTTCAGGCCCTGCGGGGTTTGCACCGCGATGCCTACATGAACGGCGCGGTATTGCAGCAGCACCTGGCGCGCTGCATCAAAGCGCGCATTGCACTGGGGATGGCGCGCCAGTGCGCGCACCAGCCCCAGAACGATGAACGGCAGGTAGCTCAGCGTCGCGCCGCCGTCGCCCGCGGCGACATTGAGCTGCTCGCGCAGTGACTCCAGCGCCGTGACGTCCACCTCCTCCACATAGGAGAAGTGCGCAATGGTGCGCGCGCTGTGGCTGACCTGTTCGGCGATCAGCCGTCGCAGTCCGGTCACGGGAATTTCCTGCACCTCAGGGGCAGCCTCGGACGCGCGCGCCATGTCAGCTGCATCAGATGGCAACCGCGCGGCAAGGTCACTGAGCACGATGCGGCCATGCGGACCGCTGCCGGCAACCGTCGCCAGGTCGATGCCGGCCTCACGGGCGCGACGGCGTATCGCGGGCGAAGTGGCCACGCGCTGCGGCAATGGCGGTACTGCCGGTGCTGCTGGTGCTGCCGGTTGCGTCGGTACCGGTGCCCGTGCCGGCGTGGGCGCCGCGTCCGCATGGGCGGCGGTCTCAAACACGGCTAGCTCCGCGCCCACGGCCACTCGATCCCCCGCCGTACCCGTGGTGCTCAGCACGCGGCCGGCCACCGGCGCGGGAACCTCGATGGTGGCCTTCTGCGTCAACATCTCCACCAGCGGCTGGTCCTCGTGCACCTGCTCCCCGGCGGCCACTTTCCAGGCGACGATCTCGGCATCGACCGCCCCTTCCCCCAGGTCCGGAAGCTTGAACACATAGCGACTCATGCCACCTCCAGAGCCCGGCCAATCGCCGCCGCGACGCGGTCCGGCCCCGGGAAGTACTCCCACTCGAAGGCATGCGGATAGGGCGTGTCCCAGCCGGTCACGCGCTCGATGGGCGCCAACAGGTTCCAGAAGCACCCTTCCTGGACCGTGGCGGAAAGTTCGGCGCCGAAGCCACCGAAGCGGGTGGCCTCATGGACGATGACGCAGCGGCCGGTTCGGTTCACCGACGCGCACAGCGTGTCGGTGTCCAGCGGTGCCAGCGTGCGCAGATCGATGATCTCGGCATCCACGCCGCTGCGCGCCACCGCCGCCTGCGCCACGTGCACCATGGTCCCGTAGGCCACCACCGTCACCTGCGTCCCACTGCGAACGATCTGCGCACGGCACAACGGTATGCCGTAGTGGCCTGCGGGCACCTCACCGCCCGGGTGGGTGCTCCAGGGAACCGCCGCCTTGTCCGGCTCCCCGTCAAACGGTCCGCTGTAGATGCGCTTGGGTTCGAAGAAGATCACCGGGTCCGCATCTTCGATCGCACTGATCAGCAGCCCCTTCGCGTCATAGGGGTTTGAGGGCATGACGACCTTGATGCCGCAGACGTGGGTGAATATGCCTTCCGGACTTTGTGAGTGCGTCTGCCCGCCACGAATGCCGCCGCCGCAGGGCATGCGCACGGTGACGGCTGCATGAAATTCACCGGCCGTCCGATACCGCAGTCGCGCCAGTTCACTGACGATCTGGTCAAAGGCCGGATAGGCATAGTCGGCGAACTGGATTTCGACCACCGGCTTGAGCCCGTGCACACCCATGCCGATTGCCGCTCCGACTATACCGCCCTCGGCGATCGGGGTGTCGAGCACCCGCTGCTCACCGTACTTGCGCTGCAGGCCGTCAGTGCAGCGGAACACCCCGCCGAAATAGCCGACATCCTCGCCCATCAGCACCACGCTGGAATCACGCTCCAGCATCACATCCAGCGCGGAGTTGATCGCCTGGATCATGTTCATCTGCGGCATCGTGACTTCCGCGCATTCAAGTGGGTGTTGCATCCTGGGCGGCGGCGAGAAGTTCCTGGTCCAGTTGCTGTCGCTGGCGCAACAGATGTGGCGGCATGACCGCGAACACATCTTCAAACATCGTACGCGGGTCCAGACGCGGACCGTCAGTCATCGTGCCGGCACTCTGCGCCTGCTTCCAGCACTCGGCCACATGCGCTTCGAGCTGCGTGACGAGCTGCTCATGGCGCTGCGTCGACCACTCACCGAGTGCGATCAGGTGCTGCTTGAGACGCTCGATCGGATCACCCAGTGGCCATGCCTGCCAGTCATCCTTGGGCCGGTAGCGCGCCGGATCATCACTGGTTGAGTGCGCCGAGGCGCGATATGTGACGGACTCGATCAGCGTCGGCCCACCGCCGCGGCGCGCGCGCTCGGCGGCCCACGCGGTAACCGCGTGCAGCGCCAGGAAGTCATTGCCATCGACCCGGACACCGGCAACGCCGTAGCCTGGACCGCGCGCGGCGAAACTGCGCTGCTCGCCGCCGGCAAAGCCCTGGAAACTGGAAATGGCCCATTGGTTGTTGACGATATTGAGAATCACCGGAGCCCGGTACACGGAGGCAAAGGTCATGCCGTGGTGAAAGTCCGCCTCGGCACTGCTCCCCTCGCCGATCCAGGCCGCGGCAATGCGATCCTCGTCCTTCAATGCCGAGGCCATCGCCCAGCCGACGGCCTGCGGGTACTGCGTCGCGAGGTTGCCCGAAATGGAGAAGATATTTCCCGATCGCCAGTGATACAGGACCGGCATCTGGCGACCCTTGCACATGTCGCGGGTGTTCGACAGGCACTGACACATCAGTTCGACGAGGCTGTGTCCGCGCGCGATATGCAGCCCCTGGTTGCGATAAGCCGGAAACAGCATGTCATCCGGTCGCAGTGCCATGGTCTGAGCGACCGAGACCGCCTCCTCGCCCAACGAACGCAGGTAGAAGGAAATCCGGCCCTGGCGCTGGATGGTTTGCATGCGCTGGTCAAACAGTCGCGTCAGCAGCATGTGGCGCAAGCCCACCTGCAGTTCCTCGGGTTCAAGGTGCGGATTCCAGGCACCGACGGCCAGGTGCTGTTCATCGAGCACCCGCACCATGCCGGTCGCCAGCAGCTCGGTATCGGTAAATGCCGCCATGACCTCCGGCCGGGCCAATGCGCCCGGCGCGGAGATCTGCAAATAGCTGAAGTCGGGAGCCTGGCCCGGGCGAGCCGGAGGGTGCGGGACATGCAGTCGCGAGACCCTCGTCATGGCCGCTTTACACCGGGGTCAACCATCCAAACCGATCCGGCGTGACGCCGCGCTGCACATCGACCAGCGCCGCACGCAGTGCCTGGGTCACACGGCCCACGCCGCCATCGGCGACACGGACTTCGCGACCCTGCCAGATCAGGGTACCGACTCCGGCAAGCACCGCGGCCGTACCCGAGAGCACCGCTTCGCCATTGCCGACCCAATCCAAAGTCTCCTCCACGGTGACGATGCGTTCGTGCACGGTATATCCCATCTCGCGCGCCAGTGTAAGCAGCGAATCGCGCGTGACGCCGTGCAGGAAACTGGAGTCGAGGCTGCGGGTGAGGATCTGGCCCTCACGCACCAGCAGGAAATTGGCCGCACCGGTCTCCTGCACCTCGCCACCCGGACAGAACAGCACCTGATCGGCCTTGTGCTCGCGGCGCGCCGCCAGCGTCGGCCCCAGGGCCGCCGCATAATTGCCGCCGGTCTTGACCACGCCCAGGTGGGGCGCCGAACGCGGCGCGGGCTCCATCAGGATGCGCAGCGGCTTCATGCCGCCCGCGAAATAATCCCACACGGGGCTCGCCATCACCACCAGCGTGGCCTGGTCGGCCGGGGTCGCCGCGGCGCCGATATTTGCAGTCGTGCCGAACAGCAACGGCCGCAGGTACAGCGAACCGGGGGACTGCGGAACCTCCGCACGGCTGCGATCGATCAGCGCGAGTACCATGCCACGCACCAGGCTCGCGTCCGGCTCGGGCAACACCAGCAGGCGCGCGCTTTGGCGCAGCCGTTCGATATGCCGGTCCATGCGAAACACGTGCGTGCCGCCATCCGCGCGCCGATACGCCTTGAAGCCCTCGAAGCAGGAGCTGCAATAGTGCAGCGCGTGGGCCGCCGGATGCAGCGACAGGTCACGCATGGGCGTCAGCTCAAAGGTCGACCAAGCGCCATTGTTGTAGGTGGCGATGGCCATCAACTCGGTGAACACGGTGCCGAAGGGCGCGGTACGTGGGTCTGGTTTGCTCATGAGGGAATTATAGGGGAATAGCGCCGCGATTGGCCGCTCGCACCGCCCAGACCGGCAACTTCCGCGACTGAATCACTGCTGTCGGGCAAAAAGCCGCCGGCCTGGCGTGTCCACAATGTCTCGTAGAGGCCGCCGGCAGCCAGAAGTTCCGCGTGCGAACCGTCCTCGACAATTCGCCCGCCATCGAATACCAGGATACGGTCAAGGTGCGCAATGGTGGACAGTCGGTGTGCCACGACCAGCACCGTGCGAGCGCGCATCAGATCACTCAAGGTTTCCTGAATGGCCTTTTCGGTCACCGAATCGAGGCTGGAGGTCGCCTCATCGAGGATCAGAATCGGCGCATTCTTCAACACCACCCGCGCAATGGCGACGCGCTGGCGTTGACCGCCGGACAGCTTGATGCCGCGCTCGCCCACCAGCGCCGCGTAGCCGCCGGGCACGTTCTGGATGAAATCATGGGCGTGGGCCTTGCGCGCCGCGGCGACGACTTCCTCATCACTCGCCCCCTGGCGTCCGTAACGGATGTTCTCCATCAGGCTGCGGTGGAACAGACTCGGATCCTGCGGAATCAGGCCCAGATGCGCATGCAAGGACTCCTGCGTGATCTGGCGCACATCGGTGCCATCGATCAGCACGCGCCCGTGTTGCGGTTCGTACAGGCGCAGGATCAGGCTCACGAAGGTGGATTTTCCCGACCCGGAATAGCCCACCAGGCCCACCCGCTGCCCGGGCGCAATCCGCACCGACAGATCATCGAACACCGTGGCCCCCCCTTCGTAGGCGAATTTCACTCGCTGCAGCTCGATCGCGCCACGGGTGATGTGAGCCGGCAAAGCGCCCGGAAGATCGATGATTTCATGCGGCCGGATTATTGTATGCACACCATTCGTGACATTGCCGACGTACTCGAAGAAGTCCAGGAAGCGACGACTGAGATTGCGCGCTTCGTTGATGATGAGCAGCGCCGTAGTCGCGGCCATCACGAATTCCGCGACGCTGATGACGCCGCGGCTCCACAGCAGCAAGGCATAGAACAATGTGCCGATTTTAAGGATCAGGGCGGCCACGAACTGAAACCAGCGCACCCGCTCCGAATAGTGGTTGGAGCGCTGGATGGTCACCAGCTCGTGCTTCAGCTGCCGGTCCAGATACCCGCGCTCAAATCCGAGCCTTGCGAACAGGCGCGCATTGGTGAGATTCGTGACCGCATCCACCACCTTGCCGGTGGTATCGCTGCGCGCCGCCGCGGCGGTTACTGCGAAGGGCCGGGCCCGTGTGGCCAGAAACCACGACAGACCCACGAAGCAGGCGGCCCACACGCCAACGAGCACGGCGAGGCCGGGGTATGCCGACCACAGCACCACGGTTGCCACGACGAACACAATGGCCATGGGCCAGAAATCAAAAATCACCGCCCATACGCTCTGGGACACGCCCAGCGAGGTCTCGCTGATCCGGTGTGCCAGCGCACCGGCGAAGTCGTTGTGCATATAGCGGTGCGAGTGATGCTGCAGGTAGGCGTACAGCGCCCGGGTTACGGCGTGCCGCTGCCGCGGACCCACCGTCACCTGGCAATACCCGGCGGCACGGCTGGCCAGTACCTCCACGACGGCCAGGCCGATGAACAGCATCAAGGGGTGCAGCAACGGACCGGTCAGGATCGGGCCTGCCGCACGCCCGCCCGTCACGGCCCGGATGATTCGCGCCAAGGCGTAGGGAATCAGGATGCCGCAGGTCGAATTCACGGTCTCGAACACCAGCATCCCGCTGTACCACCAGCGGAATTCGCGCAGAAAATAGCCAACAAACCGCAGCGGTGTCGCTGGCAGAGCCGGGGCATCCGAGGCGCGGGAAAATGGAGGGCTGACCGTCATGAATCGCACTCAAGTGTAGTGCAACGCGCCATGACCGCCAGCCGGGCCCGGGCAAGGGACCTTAGCTTGCAAGTTGTATGTACAACCCTATACTAGAGCATGACCCTCCCGCTGTACGAGCGCATCAAGGCGCTCATCCTCACCGAGATTTCCAGCGGGGGCTGGGCCGAGGGCCAGCGCATTCCTTCGGAGAACGACCTGGTCCGCCGGGTTGGCGCTTCGCGCATGACCGTGAACCGGGCATTACGCGAACTGGCCGCTGCCGGATATCTGGTGCGGCGACAGGGCGTGGGAAGCTTTGTGGCGCAGCTGCGTGCCCAGGCTCAACCGCTCGCCATCCGCGACATTGCCGATGAGATTCGTGACCGCGGTCACCTGCACGCGGTGCGGGTGATCACCCTGGAGCGCTGCATCGCCACCGCGCAGCTGGCCGCGCATTTCAATCTGCGCCGCGGCCATGAGCTCTTTCACTCGCGGCTGGTGCACCTCGAGAGCGGGCTGCCCCTGCAACTCGAAGACCGCTACGTCAATCCCGCTGTGGCACCGGGGTATTTGGCGCAGGACTTCGCGGCAATCACGCCGCATGCCTACCTGCTGAGGATCGCCCCGCTGCAGAGCGTCGAACACATCGTGCAGGCGACCCGCACCGATAATCCCACTGCCCAACTGCTGCAGATGGACGTGACGGAGCCGTGCCTGGTGCTGCATCGACGCACCTGGACGCTGCGGGCGGTCGTCACGGCCGTGACACTG
>DATDIL010000166.1:0-4245 GCA_036521075.1 Steroidobacteraceae bacterium
GCCGGATCTCGGCAATCAAGTCCATGTGCAACACCCCAGATGCTCCGGCCCAAAAGCCGGATGATCGCATGTACCAGGGTGGAAACTATTGGACGCTGTTTACCCCCGGAATCTGGAAAGTTTTGCACGCTGTTTTCCACAGAGCCTTGGCGTTGTCGAGCAGAACCTCGCGCGGCACACCGCCGAACGCACGGAACGCACTCTCCATGCCGTCAAACCAGCTGTCCTGCTTCTCATGGCCATAGGCCCGGACGTGCAGGCGGCGCGAGTAGCCCAGCGTGGCCACAAACAGAAAGACCTTCACCGCCACGCCGTTGATCTCCACCCGGCGCTCACCGAAGTCGATTTGCAGCTGTTCACCGGGCTGCGTCTCAAAACGCGCCGTCGCTCGGGCCGCAGCAATTAACTCACGCCGCAGTGGTGCAACCGCGCGCTCCACCGTGCGCAGGCTCACCGAGACATTCTTCTCCCGCGCCAGCTCCTGGCGCACTACATCGGCGTTGCCGCTGTGGCGACGGAAACGCTCCCGTAGCCACTCAGACAAGCCGTCCAGCTTCTTCGATCGCGAGGCCGATGCACACGGCCGCCAGTCACCCCGGGCCAGCCAGTGCCGCACCGTATTCCGCGAGCAGCCCAGCTCAGCCGCAATCCGCTTCGATCCCCATCCCAACCCCCGCAGCCGCAGCATCGCCGACACCTCGTCCGGCGCCTTCATCATGTCCCTCCGCTGCTCGTCCGCAGCCGAGGGAACCGCCCACTCCTCTCCCATAAAACCCTCCCTCACTCCTCAAAGGAGGTCAGTTCTCCATGTCGTCAGGGGGTCAGTTTGCCGTGTCGTCCGACAGCGGCCTTGCTAAGGTTGGTTCTGGATCATGTCAGGCCGCCAATCGCTCCCCGTCGTTGCTTCCGGCCCCGATCGCCGCATAGGCCTCGTTTGGGGTCATTCCGCCGAGCGACGAATGAGGCCGGGCACCGTTGTAGAACAATGCTTAAGAACGCCCACGGGACCGTTTTCCGGGAGCTTCTGTACCCGTGGCATCCCTGGTCGACGATGCGCGTTGCCGTCCATGAGGCTATCGGTAAGACGGATGGTTATGTCTTCCGCTGCACGCTGAGCGGATTGGACGCGGAGCGTTGGCTGGAGGTTCCGGCCTGGATGTTCGAGCGTACGGCGTGTCCGGACCAACCTCGTCTGGTGACGTTGCCGTTTGTCAGCATGAGTGCGCTGACAGCGCTGTCGGACCTGATCGGTCCATTCTCGAGAAATTTGTCTGCAACGTCGGATGCTTTGCCTTCAGGCGCGTCAGGATCCTCTCACGATCAGAATCGGAGGGAGGCTCATGACCATGCGGATATTGGCGCGACCGTCACCGACACCGACGCAGAGTCGAAGGTGCCGACCAAGCGGCGATCCCCAGCAAATCGATCTGTTCGCGGAAGTGCCGTTGATTCTGCCGATGCAGGCGCCCGTATGGCAAGAGTTACCGAACGAGATCCGAACCTCACTCACCAGCCTGCTGACGCGGTTGCTCCTCGACCACGCGCAGGCAAGCGGCGCCGTATCGCCGAAGGAGATCAACCATGATCTCTGACAAGGTTCGGCCGCATCATCTGGAGCGCAAGGCGCTGCTTTATGTGCGGCAATCTTCGGCTCAGCAGGTCCTGCACAACCGCGAGAGCAGCGCGCTGCAATATGCGATGCGTGACCGCCTGACAGCACTCGGCTGGTCCCAGATCGAAGTGATCGACGACGATCTCGGTCGATCAGCCGCGGGCACCGTGCAGCGCGCCGGCTTCGAGCGGATGGTCGCCGAGGTCTGTCTTGGCAAGGTCGGGGCAGTTTGCGCGCGTGAGGTCTCGCGCTTCGCGCGCAATAGTCGTGACTGGCAGCAGTTGATCGAGATGTGCCGGGTGGTCGATACAGTGTTGGTAGACCATGAGACGATCTATGCCCCTCGGCATGGCAACGACCGGCTGCTGCTGGGATTGAAGGGCAGCCTCAACGAGTACGAGCTTGATCTCCTGCGCCAACGCTCGCTATCAGCCCGTTACGAGAAGGCCCGCCGCGGTGAACTTGTGGTCAGTGCCCCGGTCGGCTTCGTCAAAGCCGGTGATCGCTTTGAGAAAGATCCAGACCACCGCGTGCAAGAGGCGATCACGCTGGTGTTCGATAAGGTGCTGGAACTTGGCAGCGCACGGCAGACCCTGTTGTGGTTCCATGAGCATGACCTTGATCTTCCGGTGAAGCAGAGCAACGGCGACACAGCCTGGCGGCGGCCGAACTACGCCACCATCCACCGGATGATTGAGAACCCCGTCTACGGCGGTGCCTATGCCTATGGTAAAACCACCGCAGGAGTAGGCTACGGCGCTGTCGGTGTCGGGATACGGCGCAAGCCGCGCGCCGATTGGCTGGCGCTCATGCCGAACGCCCACGAGGGCTATGTCAGCTGGGAGAAGGCCGAGGCGATCCGCACGATGGTCAGCAGCAATATCCCGGCCAGTCGGCATCACGGCGCACCCAAGCATGGCGACGCCCTGCTTGCAGGGCTGATCCGTTGCCGCCGCTGCGGGCGCAAGCTGACACTGCGCTACTCAGGCATGGAGCATCAGATTCCCCGTTACAGTTGCAGCCGCGGCTGGATGGACAATGCCGAACCGCGCTGCATTGCCTTCGGCGGTTTGCGGGTCGATGATGCCATCGAGGACGCACTGCTTGCCATCGTCAGCCCCGGCGCCATCTCGGCCGCGACGGTTGTGGAGAGGGACGCGGGCCAGAGGCGGGACCAGGTGCGCGATGCCCTGAACCGTGATCTGGAGGCGGCGCGCTACGCCGCCGATCGCGCCTCCCGACAATACGACGCGATCGATACGGCCAATCGACTTGTCGCGAACGAACTGGAATCGCGTTGGAATAAGGCACTCACGCATGTTGCGGAGGTCGAGAGCAAGATTGCGGCTCACCATGCGATCATGCCTGCCACCGCGATCGATCCAATCGCACTGGCCTCACTGGCGTCGGACCTCAGAACAGTCTGGGCCGCTCCGACAACCGATGCTCGACTCAAAAAACGCATCGTTCGTACCGTCATCCAGGAGGTGGTGGCCGATCTCGATACAGAAGCGGCGGAGATAGTCCTCGTCGTCCATTGGGTGGGCGGTATCCACAGCGAGATGCGTCTACCCAGACGTCGCCGCGGTCAGCGTAACAGCACTTCGGCTGACGTGATCGCTGCCGTTCGTCACCTAGTGCTCATCGCCAACGACGACCTCATCGCCGGCATCCTGAACCGGAACGGGCTTGTGACGGGTCACGGCAACCGATGGACACGAGAACGCCTTACCTCGTTACGATCGCATCACCGCATTCCGGTGCACAGGCCCGCAGAGGATGGGATCGAGCCTTGGCTTAATCTCACCAAGGCGGCGCAGCTTCTAAAGATTGCACCGAAGACGCTCAGATTGGCGGCGGAGGCCGGCGAGATCAAGGCGATCCATCCCCTGCCGGAAGGTCCCTGGATCTTCGCTCGTGCGGTGCTCACCACTCCAGCGGCAAAATCCATCAGCGAACGGGCACGACTGAATCCCAAACACCCCACAGGATCGCATCCCGACCAACAAAGCCTATTCTCTTCAAACACATAGACAGATGGGTGTTCAGATGCGCGGTTGTAGTCGCGCTGCCACGCGGCGAGCGCCACACGCGCCTGCCGCAGTGAAGTGAACAGCGTCTCGCTCAGGCATTCATCGCGCAGCCGGCCGATGAAGCTCTCGGCAAACGCATTCTGCTGCGGCTTGCCCGGCGCGATGTAGTGCCAGTCCACCTTGGTCTGCTGACACCAGCTCAGGATAGCGTTGCTGGTCAGCTCGGTGCCGTTATCGCTGACACAGAGAAGTGGACGCACACCCACGACGGGCGATGATCGCCGTCAGCTCACGTGCCACGCGTTTGCCGGACAGCGACGTGTCAGCCACCAGGCTAGGCATTCGCGGGTGAAGTCGTCCACCACGACGAGGATCCGGAACCGGCGTCCGTCCGTCAGCGTGTCCGCCACGAAGTCCAACGACCAGCGCTGATTGGGGCCCTGTGGCAATGTCATCGGTGCGCGTGTGCTGAGAGCTTGCTTGCGGCCACCGCGGCGACGCACCTGCAGCCGTTCCTCGGCATACAGCCGGCGCAGCTTCTTGTGGTTCATTCGTATCCCCTCGCGGTCCAGCAGCAGCTTCAGACGCCGATAGCCGAAG
>DATDIL010000167.1:0-5567 GCA_036521075.1 Steroidobacteraceae bacterium
GGGCCCGTAACGGAGTGCTCGCATGGCCGCGCACCATGCGTATCGTATCGTCAAAAGGAAATTGTGGGGCGCTGCTCATAGGACCCAATCACCCCGATTTCCGGCCGTGAAATCGATGACATTCAGTCGGGGACTCCCCAAAAGCCTCGTGTCGTACCACTGCGGTCTCTGTTGAAGGGCATAACGCGTTTGGATCGTGATTTCACACGGTTAATCGGCTATCGGCCGATGTACCAAGGACTTAACGGCGAGTATTGGACTGCCCATCTCCCAATCGCAACGATTTCCCTGGGCCCCCTCTCAAGTATGTCCGCTATCTGCCGATACTGTTACTTCGATGACTGCGCGGTAGCGCCAGGGATGTATCAGGAGTTCTTTGAGCAAGGATTGCGATATGTGTCACGTTGAATCAGCGACTGCTCCAGCAGCTTTGACCACAACTGTGAGGCAGCGAGTAATGACGACCGCTGAGCTGGATGATAGGACCCGCCCCGGGTTGGGGTGACGTGAACGTGACAAACAGACGGAAGACGGTCAGTCATTTCAACTTGACGGGGGCCATTCTGCTCGTGCTTGGCACGACACTGTGCTGCGCCGCAGCCGGAGCCGAGGACTCCGGATTCGACGACATGTTCCAGTTCCGTGCCTTCGGCACCCTCGGCTTGACGCACTCGGACTTGCGCAGCGCGGACTATGTCGCCAACAACTTATCGCAGCCTCAGGGCGCGGGCTACTCCAAAGATTGGAGCCCGGACGTGGACAGCAAACTAGCGGCGCAGCTTGACGCAAAGTTGACCAGTCGGCTATCGGCGGTCATCCAGCTCATTTCGGGGAGCAACTACAACAGCTCCTGGAGTGGGTCTGCGAACCCTCGCTATCGCCCATCGCTCGAATGGGCCAACCTCAAGTTCCAAGTTACGAACGAGATGAGCGTCCGCGGCGGCAGACTCGTATTGCCCATGCTATTGATGTCCGAATACCGCAAGGTCGGCTACGCTTACCACTTCGTCCGGCCTCCGATTGAGACCTACAGCGAAACTGCCGTCACGAACTTCGACGGAGGGGACCTTACCTTTTCGCGAGACTTTAACGGCACGATCAACACGTTCTCGGCCTTTGACGGAGGGACGGCCGTACGCGCCGCAGTCCGTGGGACTGAGGGACACCTGTTTGGCTTCTGCGATACCCTGGAGACAGGTCCTTTGACGCTGCATGCCAGTTACACGAACATTGAGATCCATTCCGCGGACGCACTCTTCCCACCTGGCTTCTTCACGAATTTTGAGGAGGCTGCGGCGGGCCTCCCTAGCGCTGTGGGAACGGACGCAGCCGGGGAAGCACAATTCCTGTCCGACCGTTATGACCTAACCGCGCACTGGCTGCGTTTCCACAATTACGAACTCGGCGCCATCTACGACCCGGGGGCCTGGTTCGCTATGGCCGAGGTGTTTGCGCATCGCAACGATGGTCTTCTAGGTAACCTGATGTCGGGTTGGGCGTCCGGCGGATATCGGTACCAGAAGATCACCCCTTACGCGACGTACGCACGCGTTAGGAAGGTGGGCGCAAGCGACGCCATATCATTGGCTGGACTTCCGCAAGCTCTGGCTGGGTATGCTGCGAGTATCAACGACTTCGTTGGTGGCATCAACAGCGGCAACACGAACTCGTCGCAACAGTCTTTCTCTTTGGGGGAGCGCTGGGATGTCATGAAGCATCTCGCAGTCAAGGGGCAGTACGACCGTGTCGATCTTGACGGTGGCTCGCATGGACTGCTCGTAAACATCCAACCTGGATTTCGACCCGGCGCCAATGCGAATGTGTTCAGCGCCACGCTCGATTTCGTATTCCAATGAGCCCGACTATGGCTCTCAATCACTTTGCGAAATCGGTCATGATTGCGGGCGCCCTGAGTCTGTGCGTCGGCGGGGCAGCGGCCGACATCGTGGCGGTGGTCTCATCGAAAAGCCCAGTCAACACGTTGAGCAAAGACCAAGTCGCGGACATTTTTTTGGGGAAAACTCTCCGATTTCCTGGGGGAGCAGAGGCCGTGCCCATCGACCAAGAAGAAGGATCGGCCGCGCGCAATGAATTTTATGCGGCGGTTTCCGGCAAATCGCCTGCACAGCTGACGGCCCACTGGTCGAAGATGATCTTCACCGGGCGGGGTTTGCCGCCCAAGCAGGTCGCCGATAGTATCGCGGCGAAGAAACTGGTCATCGCCAATCCCAATGCCATAAGCTACATTGATCGTAGCTTGGTTGACGGTAGCGTAAGAGTCGTACTCGCGCCGTGAACATCGTGGCGTGGTCGAACGAGGAGCAACGCTCAATGAGGCGCTTTGGCCGGGTTTCTCTTCGCACAATGTCGCAGATCAAACGCCTGCGTTTTAAGCGTAAGCGGGTGGAGTTCGCACATTGACGAACTTTACTAAAAGAGATCCATCAGTCTGCCGCGTTTTCCCTAAGATTTGCCTCGAGCGACACGAGGTCGCCGAGCACCCACAGTTCCATAATGAGCGGCCCCTCGACCCGAAAGAGGGCTGCGCCAAGCCATTGCACGGACTTACGAGTGGGCGCGAAGCTCCTGAACGGGCCGACATGAATTCCAGAGAATCGCATCTTGGCAAAGGCCCGCTCACCCTCTGTTACGCAGTCCAGAATATCGCAGCGGTAACTCTCAAGGGCGGAGCGAACAGAGCGAACATAGCCGCAGAACGCCTCCCGTCCACGCATTTCAGCACCGAGCGATCCTCGAAAGATGAAGTCCGGGTCGAGCAATTGCACAGTCGCGCCAGTATCGCCCGCGTTCCAGATACGTTCGTAAAAAGCCTGCACAAGCCCTACGGTAGTAGTTTTGTGCGCGTCGTCATGCTGCATGGCTGATGTTCCGACAGAGTACAGTGATTATAGGTGTAGCTCATTGATGACGCGATTCTCGACGACTGACTGCATGACGGCTTCATCGAGCCGCAGCAACAGATTGCCCCAACTCTCGCCGTTGCGACGCGTGAGGCCGGCGAGCATGCCTTGCGGCATACTGGCGACGGCAGCGGCAGGGATTTCACCGACCGCGCCCATCGTCACCTGTCCACCGTCGTCCATGAGCGCTTGCAGCGCACCCCAGGGGCCGCTCGGCGGCGGGAAGGTCAGGCCGCTTGAGCTTTTGGCGCCAGTTCCGAGGCGACGTGCCATGGTAGGAGCTCCTCTATGCGTTCCTGCGGATGCGTAGCGATCCGCTCAAAGACGTGACGCAAGTAGGCTTCGGGGTCGAGACCATTGAGTTTTGCACTTTCGACCAGGGCATACAGCCCGGCGGCGCGCTCACCGCCCGCGTCGGATCCAAAGAACATCATGTTCTTGCGGCCGATGGCCGGTCCGCGCAGCGATCGCTCAGCGGCCAGGTTGTCGATCTCGAGCCGACCGTCATCGCGATAGCGACAGAGCGCTTCCCAGCGATTCAGTGGATACTGCAGCACGACGCCAAGCGTCCCTTTCTTCGAGGTTTGCGCCAGTGTGGCGATCAACCAGGCATGCAACGCATCGAGTATCGGGCCCGCCCGAGCCTGGCGCTCGATCCGCCGCTCTTCGGCCGATCGACCGCGGATCTCGCGCTCGATCCGATAGAGCCGACGGATTTGGACCAGTGCTTCAGCAGCCTTCGGCGACTTCGTTGCCCGGTACAACTCTCGAAAGCCACGACGGCAGTGCGCCCAACAAGAACATTCAAGGACTCTCGCTGGTTTATTCGGCAGTGGCGGCCGATACAGCGCCGTGAAGCCTTTGTAGCCATCGGCCTGCAGCGTGCCCGCGAAGTTTTTCAGGTGGCCTTGCGGGTATTTGCCCGCCCAACTCGGCGAGTACTGATACCGCACCGCGGGTGGCGCGCCGGAACTCCACGGTCGTTCATCCCGCACGTACGTCCACAGACGGCCTTTCTTGGTACTGCCGGTGCCTGGCGCCAGCACCTTAAATGGCGTGTCATCGGCATGCAGTTTCCCGGCCGCGAGCACATGGCGAGCGAGTGCCTCGACGAGTGGCTTCGTCACTTGGTACGCGCCCCCCGCCCACTGCGTGAGCACGGAACGATCGATCGGATGCCCCAGCCGCGCCAGCATTTGCGCAAGGCGATAGTACGGCAGGTGATAACAAAACTTGGCACTGACCACGAAGGCGAGGAGACTCGCGCCAACGTAACTGTTAGGTATCGGCCGCGTTGGCGCCGGCGGTGTCACGACAGTATCGCACGCTGCGCACGAGTACTTCGAGCGCACATCCCGTATGACCTTCAGATGTGTGGGGACAATCTCCAGGATCTCCGTGGTCACATCGCCGATCTTGCGCAGGTTGCCACCACAGTGCGGGCAGCTGCACAGCGGGGTGTGGATCTTAAGTTCGCGCGGCAGATAGTCCGGCAACGCATCCCGGACGGGCTTCTTGCGATCAGGTTTCGCCTCCGCGGTATCCGATTCGAGGTTCGGATCCCGTGGCGGTGGGACCTTCATTTCGCTCTGATCGATGCCGAGGTGCAGCTGGTCGACGCTCCCTTCGAAGCGCTCCGAGGATTGCCCGAACTTCAGGTTCCGCAGTCGCGCAACCTGCAGCCGAAGATGCTCGATCTCGAAGTCTTTGGCCTTGAGCGTGACCTGTTGTTCGATGACCAGCGTCGTGAGAGAGTCGATATCTTTCGGGAGGTCACGCGTTTGCGCCATGCATCAAAGTATACGCGATGCGCATCGAGTGCGCAGCACTTTCGTGCTGGTTTTTACGGCACTTCCGCACTTTTTTATCCGTCACACCGAGAGCTGCGGACGTGTTGTTCTCACCGGCCTTCGCCAATCAATCCCCTCGAGGAGCATCGCCAATTGGGCCGAGGACAAAGCCACCACTCCGCTCGTCGCACGAGGCCATATTAACTTGCCTTCCTCGAGCCTACGGTAGAAGAGGCACAGACCGCCGTCGCACCACCAGAGGATTTTCACGCGGTCACCCTGTTTTCCTCGGAACACAAAAAGTTGACCAGAAAATGGGTCTTCCTTCAGCGTCTCCTGGACGATCGCGCACAATGTGTCGAAGCCCTTTCTCATGTCGGTTGCTCCGGCGGCGACCCATATCTGCGTCCCTGCGGGCAACCCAATCATGGCGTCGCGCTCGACACCCCACTCAGTAGCACCGCAAGCCACGCAGCCTCCGGCCACTCGCTGAACTCGAGCACGTGGCCGCCACGATGCATGATCCGGCACAGTGCAGTTCGAGGCGTCGGTACCCGCGATTTAGCGGCTCGACCAATATATTTTGGGGCGGCAGGCTTTTCAGCGCGGACCTCCACCACCGACGGTGCGGCGCCGACACAACGCTGCAAATGTGCGACGAGAGCGCGACGGTCTTGGCGCGTTTGAGGGCGTCCTCAAGCAAGCAGGTGTCTCGCTGCATTGAGCAGTATTGCTTTGGAATGGTTTCGCCAGCCGGCGTTGTCGTGAGTTCTCTTAGCCGCCGGCCTTCGCCCCCGGCGAGCACCACGGCCCAGGTATTTGAGGCCTTGCGCATAGCGTCTCTCCCCCTCGACTC
>DATDIL010000168.1:0-4502 GCA_036521075.1 Steroidobacteraceae bacterium
GACCTGGCTTGCCCGCTTTCCCGGCGCCGTGCTGCTGGTCTCGCACGACCGCGTCCTGCTGGACCGTGCGGTGCAGGCGATCGCCTTCCTCGACCGCGGCCGGATCACCGTCACCCCCGGCGGCTTCGACGAATTCGTCCGTATCCGCACCGAGCGCGCTCTGCAGCAGGCCAGCGCCGCCAAGCGCATCGCAACCGAACGCGCCCATATCCAGTCGTTCATCGACCGCTTCCGCTACAAGGCGTCTAAGGCCCGCCAGGCGCAGTCACGCATCAAGGCGCTCGCCCGCCTGCCGCAGATCGAGACGGTGATCGAGGACGCCCCAACGCGCTTCGACTTTCCCGAGCCCGCCCGTATCGCGCCGCCGATCCTGACGCTGGATCGTGTCGCGGTCGGCTATGACGGCACGCCGGTGCTGCGCAACGTCTCGCTGGCGGTGGATATGGACGACCGCATCGCGCTGCTCGGCGCCAACGGCAATGGCAAGTCCACGCTGGCGAAACTGCTGGCCGACCGCCTCTCCGCACTGACCGGCGAAATCCGCCGCGGACCGAAGCTGCGCGTCGGCTACTTCGCGCAACACCAGACGGACGAGCTGGTCGAGGCAGAAAACCCGATCGACCATATGATGCGCGCTCTGCCCCGCGCCACGCCACCGCAGGTGCGTGCCCAGCTCGCCCGTTTCGGGCTTGACGCCGACCGCGCGGAGACGCCGGTATCCAACCTGTCAGGCGGCGAGAAGGCGCGGCTGCTGCTGTCGCTCGCCACCCGCGAAGCGCCCCAGCTGCTGATCCTCGACGAACCCACCAACCATCTCGACATCGATGCGCGCGAGGCGCTGGTGAAGGCGTTGGCAGACTTCCAGGGCGCAGTGCTGCTGATCACACATGATCCGCATCTGGTGGAACTCATCGCCGATCGTCTCTGGCTGGTCGCGGACGGAACCGTACGGCCGTTCGAGGGCGACCTCGACGACTATCGTGCGCTGCTCGCGGAGCGTTCGCGCGCCACGCCGAAGCCCGACGCCGGCAATCGTCGCGATGAACGGCGGGAACGCGCCGATGCACGTGCTGCGCTGGCCCCGCTGCGCAAACAGGCGCGCGACGCCGAGGCGCGGCTGGCACGGCTGGCGGCGGAACGCGCGACGATAGAAAGAACGCTGGCCGACCCCGCCCTCTATGTTCCTACGCGCAAGGGAGAGATCGCCGCCGCAAACGCTCGACTAGCCGCCATCAGTAAACTCGCAGCGACCGCAGAGGCGGAGTGGCTTGCGGCGGAAGAGGCGCTGGAATCGGCGTCCTGAGGATCAGTCTCCGACGCAAAGCCAATCCGATAGCGTTCCAGCCGTGCCCACAGCGGCCGTCATCGTGTGCGCTCATGACGCCACTCCGCGCAGACTGACCACCCGAGCTTCGGATATGGTATAGCCTTCGATGATATTGCGCGGGGCGTAGGAACCCCGGCGCGTTCCGGGGATCGCTCATCGTTGTGCTCCTTTATGCGTTGGTCGGGATCGAGGCGGCGCAGCATGATGCTGCTCGGTATGATATTCCGACTGCGAGCACGGCCGTGAAGCTGATCAATCCCACGTCTTGTGTGCCGCCAATGCCCGCGGCGACTTCGGCCTCGGCGCGGTTCTCGGCTTCCGGCCAGGGGTTATCCTTGGCGGGTTGTCGTATTGCCGGCAATCTGTACTGCCGCTTTTCCCGGCAGCGTAAGAGGAGAGAGTATTCCACCCATGATGATCCCCCGTGTCTGGACCGACGAACTGGGAGCGTCACACTTCGCAGACCTGGACCTTCCGGAGGCCATGATGCCGTCGGCATCAGGACTACCTGAAATGCGCTCGACAAGCCCGATGCCTGTCGAAAGTTTTCGGCTGATCACGACGACGCCGCAAGCGATGGCCCGTGGCTGGCACCCTGCCCCGGCGCGGCAACTCGTAATCGTCGTAAGTGGTGCAATCGCCGTCGAAGTGTCGGATGGTCAGACACGGCGGCTCGATGCTGGTTCTATGATCTTTTTCGAGGACGTTGTCGGAAGAGGCCATGTGAACCGCATAGTCGACGATCAGGCGATCATGCTCGCCTTCCTCACCGTGCCGGAACACTGGAGCCCTTTGCCCCAAGTCCGAAAGTCTTGAGTTTTGCATGGGGACCACAGTTCGGCCCGATCGAGGCTGCTCCCAGCCTTTGCCAAGGTAAGTTCCGCCGCATTGTGCCTCCACGTTTCGGACGCTTGGCCGGAGAGGTCCGGGGCTGTCGTCGCCGGGCAATCCGCCATTGCTTCCGCCGCGCTCACCCGTGGTTCACATGAGGGCAGGAATTCTTAGGACGCTTTGAGACTTGGTGACGGACAATAATACGGAAGGCAGCCCTCGCCGTCTACAAAAGGCTTAATGATCCAGCAGAGCTGGAGTTTTTTCGTCTCCTAGTACCTCTGCACACAGATTTTGACCGGTTGCTAGGTCTCGGGCCCCCGCAGCTCCGGACCAGCGGGCTTGGCGGGCCGGGTAGGACCGTGGAGCGGCGGCTTTGGGTGGGAACTGGAATGTCCCCTTTCGAGTGCGGCCCAGCTGGAACGGACATTCGTGCCAGACTTCTGCACTGACTGAGGCATTGATGATGTTCGGCTCCAGAGGCACCGGCAAGATTGGCAGTTTCGGTGCTGCAGGGGACTGCTTGACCACATACGACAAGTCTGTGGTCATTCCATCCCTGGGCGCAGTCTAACCATTGTCGCCGCCCTCACAGATACGCAGAAGGAATGAAGGGGGATTCAGGATGGACACGTTTCGGATGGCCGCGACCAACGGCGGCTACGCATTAGTCGGCGAAAGTGATATCAGCGCTTTGCGCGCGAGGCTGCGCGGACCTCTGGTCCAGGCGGGCGAGAGCGGTTACGAGGAGGCGTGCACCCTCTTCAACGCAATGATTGACCGGCGGCCAGCACTGGTGGCGCGCTGCCAGGGCGCTGCGGATGTGATGGCGGCAGTGAATTTCGTGCGCGACCACGACGTGCTTGTTTCGGTGAAAGGGGGTGGGCATGGCATCGCTGGAAAGGCTGTCTGCGACGACGGACTACTGATCGACATGTCTCAGATGAAAAGCATTCGCGTTGATCCGGCTGCCCGTACTGCACGAGTGGAGCCCGGCGTGCTCGGCGCGGAACTCGACCGCGAAACGCAAGCGTTCGGCCTTGCAACGCCGGTTGGAACAGTATCGACGACCGGCATTGCTGGCCTGACGCTTGGCGGTGGCCAGAGCTGGCTCGGCAGCAAATATGGCTTTGCCATCGACAATTTGCTGTCCGTTGATATTGTCACTGCGGACGGGGCGTTGCGCACGGCGAGCGCTACGCAGAACGAGGATTTATTCTGGGGTATCCGGGGCGCTGGGCATAACTTCGGGGTAGTAACCTCTTTCGAATATCGGCTGCATCCTGTCGGCCAAGTGCTCGGCGGCCTTCTGATCCATCCCTTGTCGCATGCGGTCGACGTCCTGAAGTTCTATAGTGACTTCACTGCCTCACAACCAGATGAGCTGCAGACCTGGGCCGGGATCTTGACGCTCCCGGATGGGACGCAGGTTGTCGCTTTGGTTCCCTGCTTCGTCGGACCCCACGACGAAGGGGAGCGACTGCTGATGCCTCTGCGCCGCTTCGGGTCTCCGATCGCGGACACGATCGCTCCGCTCCCGTATGTCGCCATGCAGCAGTTGTTCGACGGATCGTTTCCGCACGGGCGCCTGAACTACTGGAAGTCCGGTCTGGCGTCGCGTCTTTCCGACGAGGTTATCGCGGCAAGCGTCAAATACGCGAAGACCGTCCCCTCACCGCATACCGTCATTCTTTTTGCGGAACTGCATGGCGCTTACAGCCGGGTTGGCAAGGCCGACACTGCATATTTCCACCGCGACCTGCAATATGACGCGATCATACTGGCCGGCTGGACCGACCCGGCAGACACACAGCGAAACATCGACTGGACGCGAGAGCTTTTCGCGGCATGGGAACCGTACTTGGCCCGTGCCGCTTACGTGAACGACTTGGGTGATGAAGGCGAGGATCGCGCTCTCAGCGCCTATGGTGACAATTACACTCGGCTGGCGGCACTCAAGGCGAAATACGATCCGACGAACCTGTTTCAGCTGAACCAGAACATCAAGCCCGTCGCCGGATAAGTCTGGCGGCCTAGCTGAAGTCTGTCGGAGGATCGGTCCATGAATGTCCGCTCTGGAGGAGCCATGTCGCTCGACTGAGTGGCCATCATGGGTCGAAAGCGGACTTACCCGCACAGAGCACCAGGGGGAACAGGAAGTCAGGCAACCGGTCAAAATCACTGTGCAGAGGTACTAGAAGGACGAAGCCGCATGATCTACATGGTCGAAATGGCACTGCTTGACCTGGCGCGCCGCACGGAATGGGAGGCGTGGTACACCGCTCATCAGCATCGCCTGCTGTCCATTCCAGGCATTCACGCGAGCCAGCGCTTCGAGTGCATC
>DATDIL010000169.1:0-6170 GCA_036521075.1 Steroidobacteraceae bacterium
CGCCAGCCGGCCATGGTGATCAGGCCGCCCCTTAAGGGGAGGGGCTGGTTCGCGACCACCGCTTGCTGCAAGCCCAACGTCCACAGAGACCTTCGTGTCGCGATAGACGGCGTCCGCATCGAGACCGCCGAGACCTTCGCCATCGACTGGGCCAAGGTCAAGAACTACAAACTCTTCGACGGCGACGGCAAGAGGGTCGAGCAATACTATGGCTTCGGCGAGGACGTCCTCGCGGTCGCCGATGGCACCGCGGTCTACATTCACGACGGCATGCCGGATGAGACGCCGTCCGTCCTGATGGTCCCCAAGTCGAAGTCAAACTATGGCGGCAATAACGTTATCCTCGAAATTGCTCCGAATGTCTTCGCCTGGTACGCGCACTTGCGCCATGACAGCCTCGCGGTGAAGGTCGGTGACGCGGTGAAGGCAGGGGCGCCCATCGCCAAGTTAGGGAACACCGGCCCCTCCGAAGGCCCCCACCTGCATTTCGGTCTTCTCAACAAGCCCGACCCTATCGCCGGACGGAGTCTACCTTTCGTCTTCGACAGCTTCACCTTGGACGGCGCGGTTGATTTCGACACCTCGAAGGGGGATCGACTGGTGATTCGGCCCGATGTGCGACAGGTTCGGTACGCCTATCCGCTCTACGGCGGTATCCAGGATTACCCGTAGCGAACTATGAGCCAAGTCTAAGCGCCTATTGAAAGTTTTGCCTCCTACCCCAGGCTATCGGGTCATCGCCGTCTACGCGATGGGGAAACATTCCGATCTCGACGCGATTTGGAGGTAACGCAGTCGCAGTAAGGCTTTATCGCGAGCAAGCGCAAGACTCGACCTGAACCCACGAACGGCCGCTCGATGCGCAGTTGTGCCATTGCCGCCCGTCCGTCGGACAACAGAATCCGACCCGGCCATTGGCCGCCGGCCCACGAACGACCGCTTTGAAGAGGCGGTGCCGCTCGTCTGAACGGCAGCAATGGGCGCGATGCGGCCGTTCAGCGGCTCGAGTGCCGTCAGGGCATCCTACATGCCCGGCCGAAGACTGCGCGACGCGCTCCTGGTGCCTCGCCATCTCGAGGCGGAACTTCGGCACACCACCATCTCCGCCGACGGCGGGCTGCATCACTGACCTGCCGTTCTAGCCGTCTGATCAATCAGCGCGTTGATCGCGTCCCACTGTGTGTCAGTCACGCGGGGATGGCCTTCGCCACCGACCGCGAAGCAGTCCCCCAGTGCGTACAGCTCGGCGATCGATTCTAACCTTACCAGGATCGGTCTGCCGCGCGGTGCCCTGGCAGCTGCGTCGGCCAGCGCCGGCCGCAGCCGACTGAGCCGTTGTGGTCTGATCGGCGCGTCATCAATGCAGACCGCCGCCTCAAAGCGTAGCGGGCGATGCTATCCCAGCGCTTTAGGGTGACACCAGAAAGACGCCTATGGCGTAGCGCGATGCCAGCTCAGCGGCACTGCCGCGCCAAATGTCGTAGCGTTACGGAGCCCCGGTCACGCACCAGCGGTCCTAGCACCCAATCGTCGCCGCCGGGGATCGCGCGCCAATACCGTCGGAGTAGTGCAACGTCGGCGGGTGTGCGTATCCTCTGAAAGACCGGATCCAGAGTCCCCGCCGCCGAGAGGGAGAGATCACCCATTGAAGTTCCCAGGCATGTCTCGCCAAATCATTGGTATGTGCTACGACGTAGGGCCAACCGCTGGCTCAAACTACGGCGAGGGACCGGGCTCAATCATGCTGCGAGTGCCGTTCGTTGCCCAGAAGCACGTGAATCTATGCTCCGACGCCTCAGCGATGATGATCCTTCAGGCTTGGGGTTATGCAACGAACCGGACCACAAAAATGAACCCGCGCGGCGCGTTCCAGGGTGCGCGGTTGGGCGACCACACCGACCTGGTGAACCAAGGTCCGACTGAATGGTCAACGGGGGTGGACGTCGACCGGGGCGACGCCGGAGTCGATGCGAAGACATGGTCGATCCAGTTGAGCAGGCGGGGCCCGATCGGTTGCTCCATCGATGGCGTCCTTCCCGGGACAGCGCACTGCGTCGTGCTGATCGGCGCCTACGGTGACCAGGGACATGTGGTGATCCACGATCCCTGGAGAGGTCCCCGCCTCTCTATGAGCACCGACAGCTTCAACGAAGTCCTGCGCCACTACACTTGGCCCGTAAAAGTTGGCGCCACCCGTCTCACCACCCGCGGTGCCGCTTGGGCGAGCTGACCTCGAAGTAACGCGGCCACACGACGACGCGGGCGCTTCGAGGACGTGAGGGTTCACCTGCGACGGATCTGACCGCCCCTCTGGTGATGGGCGTTGTCGTTCGCGCCACTGTTGCCACCGGTGTTGTTGGCGAAGTCTTTCATGTCCTCCACCGCCCGAGGGTATTCAACGTCCGTCGCGGGGTCGTCCTGCTTCGCAGCTGCGGGTGCACCCGGAGGGCCCGCTCCTCGAATGGTCGTTGCAGGCGGCGCAACGGGACTTTTCATGTGCGGCACAGTCGCGCTCGGCGAAGCTGGATACAGCGTGGGGTCGATGCCGCCACCAACGTCGCCGCGGCGCACTCGCGGCGATCTGGCCGCGCGCGGTGCGCTGCCGGGAACCTGGCCTCCCGACTTCAAACGTGTGCGTCGCTTTTTGCCTTTGGCAGTCCCCGCCTGCCCCATCCCACCCGTCCGCACTACACCGCGCTTAGCGAGCACCGTGAACACGGTGCGCAGACGCGCGCGCGTCATCCTCTTGATCCGTGGCGGCGGCAGCGGCAACCCCTTCACTGTCGGCGCCTTGGCTGTGGCGACTGGGGACCGGGCGCTCCCAAGCGCTGCCGTATGGCTGCCGGGACATGATGCCGCTCAGCAGATCGTGCGCCTGTTCGATGGCTGCCGGGCTGCCCCGCTCTGCCGCCACTAACCGATTTCCCTCGGCGTCACGCGCTCTACCTCAACCGCTGGCATCTGCCTCTGCCGCCTGAGACTATCGATCGCTTCGCTGGCCATCTGGTGGAATTGCTTCGTCAGCGGCAGCAGCGATTCGCGCAGCCGTATCACATGCTCTTCGGCAGCGATCCCACGTATGTCCTCCGGCCTGCCGCCATATTCCGACTTCCACTTCGCCCGCAGCGTCGGCTGCCCGAACATCTCACTTTCGATGATCAGCGACGTATTCCCAATGATCGACTGAATGCGCATAGCGTTGGCAAACGCGATCACTGCCATGTCGACGAGTACGTAATCGGCCATCGATGCCGCATTCATCTCCTCGATAAGACCACGGCGGATTGCCAGCAGCATGCCTGTCAGCGGAGGGTCGATCAGCCGATCGGCGCCAAGGTGAGCCATCAACGACCGGCCGGACCGGTAATCGTCCAAAGAGCGGCCGACGATATCCTCCCACTCCCCCGGCTTCCCAAACAGCGGCGAGTCGATTTCACGTAGGCTGAAGCCGTAGTATTCCTTAGTACGGTCAAGCCAAACCCATTATCGATTTCCACAATGCAGAGCATATCCTCCCTCCATTGAGATTGGATCCAGCGGCTCTCAGGAGAAGCTATCATATCTAGTCTGGTCTGGCGGCCGCGTGGAGAGGACGAATGAATTAATCATGTTCGCAGCTTCAACAGAGGTCACAGCTCCTTCTTGTAGCGGTCCGGTAACAAGCTTGCTGCGGCGCGGTTGGTCGCAATCAGGAGTCCAAAAAAGCGCGGTCGCCGGGGTGAGCCCGATGGCCATACCTCCGGCTGTCCGCAAAAATGGTCAACGACCAGCGGCGCCGCGTGCGCAGCACCGATGTCCACAGGAGGACGCATTCGTTGCCGGCACCGCGATCAAGGTCGTCTGCCGTGGATACGAGTAACCGCCACATCCGCAATTTGGAAAGAAGCCCATCCCTGACCTAAAGTGCCCCCGCCTCGGCGCGAGGCGGGGGCCAAAATGTAGACGGGAGGCAACAATGGCGAATGTAGAGCAGTTCGAAAAAGTGGTAACCGAGGCCGGCGCGGTAGCGATGCGCATTATGCGAGGACCGAGGGGTGCCGAGCGGCTGGTCATTCAGACGCCCGGCGGTTTGATCACAAGAGAAGTCCCTTTGCGCGGCGATCTCGACAAAGACATTCAGGCGGCGGCGACTTCGGCCAGGGAGATTGTCGACGGCGCCAAACGCCTTACCGCCGCGCCCGCCAGAAATCTGAGCGCCTCCGCGATAACCGCAATACAGACCGAAAACCTGTTGCCGAGTGCCAGCCGCTTGCCCCGCCGACCCTGACAACGCGCTCGGCTACGAGCAAAACGCGCGGCAAGCGAAAACGCGCTGGCGCGCTCATGCAGCGCATTGGCCGTCCGGTTCGCCGTGCGGCTTGACACCCGGGAACCCCATCACTCGAATGTGCCAGCCACAACGGCACATAATGGTATTGTCGCGCGCAGCGTGCCGAACAGGGAGGAGACGATGGCCGATCCCATCTACAAGGTCGTTGAAGTTGTAGGAACGTCGGAGCAGAGCATCTCCAAAGCGATCGACAATGCGATCAACAAGGCCTCTGGAACATTACGAAATCTCGGCTGGTTCGAAGTTGAGCAGATGCGGGGTGCGATCAAGGACGGCAAGGTTCAACGCTATCAGGTCACTCTGAAGGTCGGGTTCACGCTGGAATAGTTCTCCGGTCACCGCTTGCCAGCCGTGGTGTGCACCGGCATCGTTTGGGGATGTTCGTCATCACCGAGGCCGATGCTGCCGCGATCCGCGCCACCTTCAATCAGGAGGGAGAGCTGTCGGCTGCTATTGAGTTGCGCCGCCGGGGATCACCGACAACACGAAGGCGCGGCATGCGCCCGGAGCATCACCGGATGGACCGCTGCCAGTCCCGCCGCGCCCGGTGACGCGCTGCGGCCCCGCAAAGACGCCTAGCCCGGTTTCCGACTGCCCGGCGTGGCTTTCGCCGCGGACACCGCCATTTGCCGGCCGGCTACCTAGTCTAGAGTCTAGAAGTACTGACCTCTTGATTTCCCGCGCCTAATTGCGCCGGTCACCGGCTAGTGACCAAGCGGTTGGCCTCTTCTGCAGTGAGGTGACCAGTAGTGTCGGCCCCTATCTCATGCTGGAAGCGGCGAATTGCCGCGCGGGTCGCTGGCCCGAAAACACCGTCCACCCGCCCCTTGTAATAATGTAAGCGGCGCAGCGCTTCTTGGGTTTGCCGTCGGTTTGCTTCCGACATATCGGACTCCGCGGGCAAGCCCGGTGGCGCAGGTGGTGCCGCTGCCGTCGATGCCGGCGGCGCTGGTAGGGGTGCAACCGGTGGCACCACTGCCGTCGATGCCGGCGGCGCTGGTGGGGGTGCGGCAGCCGGCGCCGCTGTCGTCGATGCCGGTGGCCCTGGCAGGGGTGCGGCCGGTGGCGCCGCTGCCGTCGATGCCGGTGGCCCTGGCAGGGGTGCGGCCGGTGGCGCCGTTGCCGTCGATGCCGCTGGTGGGGGTGCTGCCGTCGATGCCGGTGGGGTTAAACTTTGCGGAGCGACCGATTGCCAACTCCCGTGGAGGACCCAGTAGGATAGACCACCAATTAGCAATACGCCCGCCAACACGGCCACCAGCTTGGTCGTAGTGCTCACAGCACCAATTCCTTCTGCCGCCGATTAGTCATTCCACGACAACTGCCCGGAAGCGGAGTGAAAAAGCTGACATGTCGTGCTGCGCCAGAGCAACTGCGCGTGGGGCTGTCCCGCCGGGTCATCGTCCCGTTCCAGCGATGCCGGCATAATTGATTGCCCACACACCGAATTATCGCCTCCTACGCATGGACCAATCTTCCCGCAATGCAGGAAGTGCCGCGGCCACAGCACTCACTCTTGGCGTCGGTCAGCCCATGCCGACGATGGCGAGGGCCCTGCTGGCAACACCTTCTTTCCTCAAGCCCCGGTATGTCTGGGAGCTTCTTTTTGCTGTCGGCTCTCGGAATACTGGCTCCCCGCGCAGCAGCGTCCTCTGGGATGAGGGTCAGCGAAAACCGATTGGGGCTGTAGCCCAAGTCACAGCACCAGACGCGAACACGGGCCATCCTTGCCCGAGCGAGATGGAGAAGACCGATGGCGCGCTTATGTCACCACTGCCGGAATGGCGCTTGGTCCGGTCGCTATATGGGCGGTTCTGGTGCCGCTCGTCGCTTGAGGTTT
>DATDIL010000170.1:0-29538 GCA_036521075.1 Steroidobacteraceae bacterium
CCGGGGTGCGACCGCGGCGTGAATCGACAACTCAATAGTCGATGTTGGTCGGCGCGGGGGGTGCCGCATGCAGCAGCAAGTACACGCACCCTGCCGCCACCGCGATCACGATCAACGCCTTCCACAGCTGACTGCTCGCAATCGCGTCCTGCTCCGTTACATAGGTCGCCGGCTTGCGGCCATGGAACATCGCCGGCACCAGACGCTCCTTGCGCACGTAGTGGTAATACACGATCGCACACAGATGCAGCACGACGGCTGCCTCAATGAATTTGAAATTCAGGTGGTGAATGGCCGTGAGCTTCTCGGCCAGGTCGTGGCTGACCGAGGGGAAGAAGGGTCCGGTCCAGATAATATCGTCAGTGCTGAATAGACCCGTGCTGACCTGGACGACCAGCAGCAGCAGCAGCAGCACGACCATTCCAGCGCCTAGGGGGTTGTGGCCCACACTGGTAATGCCGCCCTTCAGGTATGTGAGCATGGTGCGCGGCCCCTTGACGAAATTGGCAAACCGGGCGTGCCGCGGGCCCACTACACCCCAGATAAGCCGGAAAATCAGCATGCCAATCATGAATTTGCCCAGGCGCATGTGCCAGGGCAACCACTCAGTGCCGAGTTTCGCCGTCGTGTATGAGCCGATGATGCTCAATACCAGCAGCCAGTGGAACACTCGTACGGGCAGATCCCATACCAGACGTAGATCTTTCAACATTATGGTGCCGTAACAATTTTTGGTGATGGATGGAAAGGGTGTGAAGCCGGCAGCCATTTAGACTACCGCACGGCATGGCCATTGCGGAACCACCAGCGCCTCATGGAAAGCAATTACTGACCGGTGTTCGCGGCCGTTCCAAGGCTCGTCGGTGTTGCTGCTCCGCCCTGGGCGTTGTTGGCCAGCAGCTGCTTGAGCAGATCCGCGGTGCTCGGGTGCGGTGTTGCGCCCGCCCCGCCGCGACCCAGACCGCCACCCTTGCCCAGGGCCATGTCCAGGGGCGTGATGCCACGCTTGTCCTTCACGTCCAGGCGCGCGTTCTGCGCCGCCAGGGTGCGGACTACATCATCGAAACCCAGCAGCGCTGCGCCATGCAGCGCCGTCAGACCGCGTACGTCCACGGCATTCACATCGGCGCCGCCCTGAACCAGCAGTTTGATGGCCGCGCAGGCCTGCGCCTGGGTCTTGTACTTGCCGCGGGTATCAACGCCCGTCGTTCCGAGCCCGGCAGCTGCCATCAGCGGCGTGATGTCCGAATTGTTGCCCAGATCCGGCAATGCGTGATGGGCCAGCAGCAGCTTGATGGCCGCGGTATCGCCGGCGCGAGCGGCACGCAGGAGCGGTGTTGTACCAACGGTCAGCAACGAATCGCCGCCCCGATCCGCACCCAGGGAGCGGTAGGGGGGGAAGAGTTTCAGTTGCGCGTTCGGATTGGCACCCGCATCCAGCAGCATCTCGATGAGCTTCACACTCGTGGTGTCATCCATCGAGATGTGATCGGCACGACCGCCGTAGGGCAAGGTGTTCAGGTCGACCGCGGCGTACAAGGGGGTTCGGCCCCACCAGTCCCAGCGATTCACATCGGCGCCGCGCTTGAGCAGGTAGGCGGCGATGTCGAAATTGAAATTCTCGGTGGCGATCAGCATGGGCGTGATGCCATCCGGATCAGCCAGGTTCAGGTCCGCATGACCCTCATCCAGATATTTGACGCAGTCCAGGCAGCCCTGGCGCGCGGCGTACAGCAGCGCGGTCATGCCACCGGGCGGGCGTGCCTGTACCCGCGGCTCACCGGTGACCTGACGTTGATGCGTGTTGAGCACCGAGCGTGCATTCACATCGGCGTGCGCGCCGATCAGCAGCTTCACCATCTGCGGCTGGCTCTCGGCGGCCGCCCAGATCAGCGCGGTCTGGCCGCGGAAATTCTCCTTGGCATTCACCTGGGCGCCATGTTTGAGCAGCACTTTTGCGGCCTCGACATTGCCGTTGCGTGCCACCAGCATCAACGCGGTCTCCCCGTCCGCATTGGGCGATTCGACATTGGCGCCCGCCGCGAGCAATGCCTCAATGATGCGTGGATCCCCGAACTGTGCCGCCTGCAGCATGGCGTCGGCGCCGTAGGAGTTGCTGACATCGACTTTGGCATGCGCCTTCAGTAGTGCCGCCACCAGGGTGCGATCCCCGCCATGCGCCGCCCACATCAGCGGCGTCGTGCCGTCCGGGGAGCTCGCATTCACATCAGCGCCATGCGCGACCAGCGCAAGCGCCCCGGCCGAGTCCTGCTGCTCGGCGGCATCCACCAAAGAGGTCTGCGCCGCGCTGGCCGTGCCAACCCACAAGCCCAGCACGGTCGCGGCAAACATCAGGCGCTTCATTACGCTAAATCTCCGCGAACTGGCCGCTGCTGTCACCGATCGCCTCGGTCGGAATGCCCGAACGGTTCAGCATGGTGAGCCACAGATTCGCGAGCGGAGTGTGCTCCGGGCACTGCAGATGCTGGCCCATCTTCAGCTTGCCGCAGGCCCCGCCCAGTACCGAGATGGGCAGCGGATACTGGTTGTGGGCATTGCTGTTGCTCATGTTGCTGCCGTAGACGACGAGCGAGTGATCCAGCAGTGAGCCCTCCCCGTCGGGGGTATCACCAAGCCGCTTGAGGAACTTGGCAAGCTGTTGCGAGTGGAAGGTCTGGATCTTCACCAGCTTCTCGATCTTGGTGGCATCGCCCTGGTGATGCGACACCGGGTGGAATGCATCCGGAACGCCGATGAAGTTGTAGGTCATGTTGCTCACTTCGGCCGCCATCATCATGGTGGCGATGCGCGTGAGATTGGCCTGGAAGGAGAGCGCGATCATGTCGAACATCAGCATCTGCTCCTGCGGGAACTGCTCCGGAATGCCGATCGGCACCGGCGGCAGCTTCAACTGGGACAGGTCCTGTTTTTCCATTTTCTGCACGCGTCGTTCGACCTCGCGCACGCTTTCCAGATAGTCGCCCAGCACCGCCCGATCACGCGCGCCGAGTTGGCCGCGCATGGTCGCCGCATCACTTTGCACCATGTCCAGGATGCTGTCGTACTGATCGCCGAGCATCTTGCGCTCCTCGGCCGTATCGCCACGGCCAAACAGGCGCTGGAACAGCGTACGGGGATTGTTCTCCATTGGCAGCGGTGTGGAGGGCGTGCGGAACGAGATCGTGCCCGAATAGCTGCAGCCATAGGCGCGATCACAGGAGCCCCCGCCGCCGCCAGACTCGGTGCGCACCTCCAGCGATGGGAGCGGTGTGTCCTGACCGATCTTCAATGCGGCAATCTGGTCGATGGTCACGCCGCCGTACGGGTCCTGGCTTTCGCGCGGATGCACACACGACAGCCACGTGCCCGGCACAATGGCATGCACCGCGGCGCTCTCGGCCGGTCGATTGCCGAGGTTGCTGACCACCAGCATCTGCTTCTGGTAGTCCGCAAGGGGGGTCAGGATCCGTGACAGCTTGAAATCCTTGCCGGTACCGGCCGGAGTCCACTGATCCATGATGGCGCCATGCGGAAAGTAGATGTACGCCATGTGCAGCTTCGGCACCGCCGCCGTTTGCGCGAGCGCGGTGCTGGCCGGGATCATGGCATCCAGCAGCGGCAGGGCAATCGTGGCGCCGACACCGCGCAGCACCGTGCGACGTGAGAGATGTTTCCGGGTGATGAAGTTCATGGCAATTACCTCTCTTCAGATCGCCGGCGGCGGTTGCCGCGCCGGACCTTTGTTCGCCGTCTTTTCGGCGGGTTTGTCAGCGCTGCTGCGCGGCTGCTGCATCTGGAACTCGGGGCTGCTGACCACGCCCATGACAAGGGTCGCGAAGCGGTCACCGTTATGCCCGGCATCGCGTACGATTCCGCGCACCACCGGCATGTCGAAATATTCCACCGAGCGGCCCAGTGCGTAGGTCATCAGGTTCACGGTCAGCGTCTGTACGAATTGCTCCGAATGCGCCACCAGCGCCTTGCGCAGGTCATCCGGCCCATTGACCGCCAGTCCGTCGGCCATCTTGCCGGCCGTATCGATCAAGGTTCCCGTCTCCGCATCCTTGGTCTGCCACTTGCCCATGGCATCGAAATTCTCGAGTGCCATGCCAATCGGATCCATGATCCCGTGGCAGGCATTGCAGGATGGCTGCGAGCGGTGCATTTCCATGCGCTGCCGGATGGTCAGGGGCTGTGCGCCCGGCACATTCTCCTTCAGCGCCGGAATCGCCGGCGGCGGCGCATGCGGCGGGGTGCCCGTGATGACCTCGAGCACCCAGGCACCGCGCAGCACCGGGGCGGTGCGATTGGCGTAGGAAGTGCCCATCAGAATCGCGCCCTTGCCGAGCAGTCCGAAACGATGCGAGTCGGTGAGCTCGACGCGGCGGAAGTCGCTGCCGCGCACACTGCGGATACCGTAGTGCAGTGCCAGCCGCTCGTTCAGGAAGGTCCAGTTGGCCGAGAGCAGATCGGTGACCGGGCGATCCTTGAGCAGCACACTGCCGACGAACAGCTCCATCTCCTTGCGGAAAGCAGCCCGCAGATCTGCGTCAAAGTACGGGAACACCGTCGGATCGGCCTGGATCTTGTCCATGCTGTCGACCTGCAGCCAGTCGAAGGCGAAATTGGTGATCAGCGCGTTGGCGCGCGGATCAGCCAGCATGCGCTTGACCTGGCTTTCGAGTACGGCCGGCTCGTGCAGCTTGTTGCTGACCGCCGTGCTGAGCAGCTCCGGATCGGGTCCCTGGCTCCACAGGAAGAATGACAGACGTGAGGCCAGTTCCAGATCAGTCAGGTGATACGGGGTCGGGGTCGTGCTGACCTTGATGTTGGTCGCCGGGGCGGCGCCAGCCTGTGCCGTCGTGACCTGCGGATCCACCTCGGCGCGATAGAGGAACTTGGGGCTGGCGAGGATTGCGACGATTGCATTCTGGATGCCGGCGTCAAAGTCCTTGCCCTTGCTCCCGACCTCGAAGAAGTGCATCGGCGCCGCAAGATCCGTGTCGGTCACCGGGCGGCGGTACGCGTCGCGGGTCAGCGCGGTCAGGATCTGGCGCGCGCAGGCCTGCGCCTCACTGTCCTGCGTCGGACGACAGGAGAAAATCTTCGCGCGGCTCGGCGTCTGCGACAGGCCGGTGACATCCGTCGGCCCGTTGATTTCGATTCCACCGATGCGCGGCAGTGAGCCGATGCCGCCCAACGGATTGAATGAGGCCAGCCAGTCGTCCGACTCCGATTCGGCGCGCTGCACGAATGTCAGCGCCAGCTGGTGCGGTCCGGCGGTCAGTGGCACCTTGATGCCGCGGAAGCGGGCCGCGAACTCCTTGGTGGCCTCCTGCTGCTTCTGATCGGCATCCTTGAAGTCTGCCGGGCCGCCGATCGTGCGCTCCAGCACCTGCTTGCCATCGATGAGGAAAACGACCCGGTGTTCCTGGGCCAGATCACCGATGTATCCAAGCCCGGTCCCGACGCTCAGGTTGAACGTGTACGTGCCATCGGCCGGGAAGTTGTGGACCACCGCCATGCCGCCGCGGGTCCCCAGCGGCAGGCCTTCGACGTGGAAAGCCTGGTCGTGCGGCGGGGCGCGATAGGTGACGATCGCCTGGGACGCATGCGCGCTGCCCACCGCCAGGGCCGCGACGGTGCGGGCCGCTGATATGTACTGGTCGAGAAACGTCGGCGAGACCTTCAGGACACTCGCGACATTATCGAACCCATCACTCTTGGTGTCCTGGGGCAGCAGCGTTGCCGCGTCCACATCGACATCCAGCAGATCCTTGACGGCCCGCGCGTATTCAACGCGATTCAGGCGATGCAGTGACACATAGCCCGGATCCGGATGCGCCGCCGCGGCCCGGTCGAGGTTGCCCTCCATCCACGACACGAAGGAGTCGATCGTAGCCTGGTCGGGTTGCTTCTCTCCGGGCGGGGGCATCATGCGGCCGCGCAGCTTGCTGACGGCGGTTTCCCAAACCTTGGCATCCTGCGCAATGCCATCCGGCTGCATGGTGTCGAAGGCAATGCCTCCGGTCCAGTCGGTGGTGTTGTGGCACTTCTCGCAGTAGGTATTCAGCAAGGTCCAGTGCTTGTCGCCGGGGACCTGGGGCGTGTCACTGTTCGCCGCGACTGGCGCAATGGCCGCCAGTGCGAACATGAAGGCCAGCAATGCGTTGCGTCTCACTGCAGATTTCCTTTAGACGACGCCGCGCATTTCGCGTACGTGTCCGTACAGGCCGTGGTAGGCATTGGTGATGAACAGGTCCGGATTGCCCCACTTCGCGTCGAACTTCCTGGTCGCGCCCGCCGCAATCATGTCCTCCGCGCCCATGCCCTTGCGCATCAGCTGCCACAGATCCTCGTGCAGCGTCGCGAGCATGTCGTGCTCCGCGGCCAGGTCCGCCTTGGTCTGCAACGGGCCCGTCCCCGGCACGATGCGGGTCTGATCATCCACCACTTCGAGCAGCTGCTTGGTCGCATTGGCCATGCCTAAGGACCAGCCACCGGTGGTGTAGTCAAGGATCGGATAGTGGCCCACGGCCACGACATCGCCTGCGACCAGCACATTCGCATCGCGGAAATACACGTAGATGTCCCCGTCCGTATGTGCCTGCGGAAGATATCCGTATTCGATATCCGCCTTGCCGAAGCTGAACTTCTGCACCCCCTTGTAGAACGTATCCGTGGGCAGCGCCTTCGGTCGCGCCGGGTAGGTGCGATTTTCCCACACCTCGATCACCGGCTCGGTCAGCCACAGCCGCGTGTTCTCCTGGGCAATGATCTTGACCCCGGCCTTGCGCAGGGTCTCGTTCGAACCGGTGTGCGGCCAGTGCCAATGGGTGTTGAAAGCCGTGACCACCGGCCGCCCGCCCGTGGCGTGGCTGATGGCCTTCAGCACTGCGGCCGAATGGGCTGCATCGGCGCCGTCCACCAGTACCACGCCTTCGGGCCGCGAGAGGGCAACGACGTTCGCCCCGGCGCCCGTGACGAGCAGCAGGTCATCCGACAGGTGCGTGACCTGCAGCGCATCCGCGGCCAGGGCGGTTGCGGGACGCACGCCGGCCAATCCCGTGCCGGCCAACGACAAGCCTGCCGCGCCCCCCGCCAGGGTCTGCAAGAACTGCCGGCGATTGCTCATGTTCAAGGTGTCGTCACTGCGGGAAAATGATACACCGGCCAAGGGTTAACACAGGACCTGGAGGGGGTCAACGCACCCGTCACGGACGGGTCTGGAGTGCCTATCAATGGCCCACCGGGCGTCACGGATTTCGCGCCCAGGCAGCGATTTTACAATCGTCGGCTTGACCCTTGCGCGGAAGCCGCGTCGTACCCCGGCGCGTTTTGTGGCAAAGTCGCCGGCCAGTACGGTCGGGGGGAAGCGCTCTTGGGCATGGATGACACCAACAAGACTGTGGATGTAGGCGAGATCATCGATTCCGCCAACTACTTCTGGGTGCCCTTCGGCATCACCGTGATGATGGTCATCATCATGCTCACCGACGGCTTCGGCCTGTTCACCACCGGTTACATCGGCCCGAGCGTGGTCAAGGACTGGGGCATCGGCCGCGACCAGCTCTCATGGCTCAGCTACACCCAGATGGGGGGAATGGCGATCGGGTCGGTGCTGCTGGGCTGGGTCAGCGATCACATCGGGCGCAAGAAGGCCTATTTCACCTGTCTCGCACTGCTGTTCGGGGGCTCGCTGCTGTGCTACGCGGCGACCAATATCGCGACGCTCGCCAGCTACCGCTTCATCACCGGCCTGGGACTGGGCGGCATCACGCCCCTTGCCACCACGCTGATTTCGGAGTGGACGCCCAAGCGCGTGCGCAGCCTGATCGTGGCCTGCGTGATCGTCTCGGTGCCGCTCGGCGGCTCGCTGGCCGGCCTCATTGCCGGCTGGCTGATCCCGACCTACGGCTGGCGCTCGATGTTCCTGTTCGGTGCGGTGGTGCCGCTGGTGCTGCTGCTGCTGTTCTGGCTGCTGCTGCCGGAATCCCCGAAGTACCTGGCGCTGCGGCCGGCGCTGCATCCGCAGCTGGCGCGCGCGCTCAACCGCCTGCTCGGCACGCAGCGCTTCGATGGCACCGAAAAGTTCGTCATGCACGAGCATGCGAAGTCCTCCAGCAACTGGCTCTCCACCATCTGGAACAGCTACTACTGGCGCTCAACGCTCTTCATCTGGATCGCGTTCACGTTCAACACGCTGGTGCTGTATATCTTCAGCAACAACCTGCCGGTGCTGCTCGACTGGGCGCATCAGACCCCCGCGGTGGCCCGACAAAGCCTGAGTCTGTTCAGCGGTGGCGGGGTGGTCGGCTCCATCGGCGGCGCATTCCTCATGGGGTGGTGGGGCTCGCGCGGCGTGGGGACGGCCGCGGCCTTCATCGGCGCAGTGGCCACGGGCGCCATCGGCGTGCTGCTCGTGGCGCACGCGGGTGCGACGATCATGCTGCTCACCTCCTGTTTCATCGGCGGCGCCGTGATCAATGGCATGCAGTCTTATCTGTATGCCGTGGCCGCGCACTCCTATCCGACCGAGTTCCGTGGTGCCGCGATCGGCGTGGCGCAGGCTTTTTCGCGCTTCGGCGGCCTGCTCTCCGCCACGGTCCCGCAGGTCTACTTCACAATGACCCCGGTGCCGCCCATCGACCGCTTCTTCTGGTTCGTGGCCGTGTGCGCACTGGTGACCACCGTCAGCTACTTCCTGATTCCATCGCACATTCCGCCGCGCGGGGCGGAACTTGAGGCCTCAGGCCCCGCCGTGGTAGCCGCCCTGGAAGGTTGAATACACCTTCTCCTGGGTGGTGATGAATTCCAGCAGCGCCGGACGACCCGCCTGGGTTGCCGCAATGCCGTTGCGCAGGGCCTGCACGATCTGCCCCGGTTCGGTGACGCGCTCGCCGTAACCGCCCAGAGCCTTGGCGAACTCGCTGTAATTGCCCGAAATGTCGGTGGAGCGGAATTTCTCCTTCGAGACCGCCATGACCTTGAACTCCATGGCCATCGAGAAGTTGTTGAACAGGATCGACAGGATGGGAATGTCGTTGCGCACGCAGGTCTCGAAGTCCATGCCGGTCATGCCGATGGCGGCATCACCCCAGAAATTGACGCACAGTTTGTCGGGATGCGCGACCTTTGCGCCCATGGCCAGCCCCAGTCCGTAGCCCAAGTGGGTGGACTTGCCCCAGCCGATGTACGACAGGGGTGTCACCGACCTCCAGAACGGTGACAGCTCATCGCGCGGGCTGCCGGCATCGTGGGTGACGATGGTATTGGCCACATCGGTCAGGTGCAGGAATTCCCAGATCACCCGGTACGGCTGCAGGGGCTTTTCCTGACTCGTCAGTCGCGGCAGCCACTCCTTCCACCACGGTTCGTTGAGCTCCCTGATGCGGGACTGGACCTGCCCCGCGAGGCCGCGCGGCTTCTTCAGCCGCTCCTGCAACGCTGCGTGCATCATTCCCAGTGCCAGCTTCGCATCGCCCACCAGTGGATGATCCGTGCCGATGTTCTTGTCGACATCCATCGGTTCATTCGTGTTGTGAACGAACGTCTTGTTCTTGGTCGGGAACTTGATGCCGAAGTTGGTGGCCGAGAAGCTCGCGCCCGCACCAAACACCAGGTCGGACTCTTCGACATAGGCCGCAACGGCGCGCGGCATCGCCACGCCCCCGGAGCCCAGCGACAGCGCATGCGTTTCGGGAAAGGCGCTCTTGCCCTCCAGACTGGTCGTGACCGGCGCTTCGAGTAACTCGGCGACGGCCTTGAGCTCATCCCACGCCTTGGCGTAGTGGACACCCTGCCCCGCATAGATCAGCGGATTCTTGGCCTTGATCAGCGCCGCAGCGGCCGCATCGATGGCCCTGTGGTCCGGGGCGCTCAGCGCGCGGCGACGCGGCGTGTAGTCAATCTCCCCCGGTACTTCGACATTCCACAGGTCGGTGGGTATTTCGATCAGCACCGGACCGGGTCGGCCATTGCGCGCGAAGCTGAATGCGCGGCGCAGGGCCGGCAGCAGCTGCTCCGGGGTGTTCACCGTCTCGGCATGTTTGGTGACATGCTGGAAGTTGAGCACGGCGTTGAAATTGGGCTTGGAAAAGGCAATGTGGCGCGGGTACCCGCCGGGAATCACCACCAGCGGCACGGCCTCCGACCAGGCCTGCGCCACGGCGCCAAAGGCGTTCTCGATGCCGGGGCCGACCTGGCAGCAGAACACGCCCACCTTGTCACCGGAGGTCACGCGGCTCATGGCGTCGGCCATGTGCACACCCACGCGCTCCTGGCGCACGACGATGGGGCGGATGTTGACCGCGGCGGCAGATTCCGTCAGGGGATTGAGCGGATAGGTGAAAAGCACCTCCACGCCTTCGCGCTTGAGGATTTCCGCGGTCACTTGGGCAACATTCATCGTTCGGTCCTAAGCAGCAAAGGCCGCGCATAAATACCCGTTCCGTCCCGCAAACACAATCCGGGCCGGATTCGGATCCGTGTGGCGAGCCGGTGCGCGAGCTTCGAAGTTGATATAATTAAAGATCCTGAACCTTGACGAATATTATGTCCACCGCTGACCCAACCCAATCCATCGCCGCTGTGGCGGGCATCGTGGTGCGTGACGCCCTGGAGCCGCGCTTCGCCGAAATCCTCACCCCCGAGGCCCTGGCTTTCGTCGCCGCGCTGCATCGCAGATTCAACACTCGCCGCGTGGAACTGCTGCAGGCGCGTAGCGCGCGCCAGGCGCGTCTGTCGGCCGGTGAGCTGCCGGATTTCCTGCCGCACACCCGCGCAGTCCGGGACGCAGAATGGCGCGTAGCCGCGATTCCGGCCGATCTGCTCAACCGCCGCGTGGAGATCACCGGGCCGGTCGATCGCAAGATGATCATCAACGCCCTGAACTGCGGCGCGAACGTGTTCATGGCGGACTTCGAGGATGCGAACTCCCCGACCTGGCACAACAACCTCGAAGGCCAGCTCAACCTCATTGACCGCTGGCAGCGCAGTATTGATTTCCGGGACGCCGCAAGCGGCAAGCCGTATGTGCTCGGCCCTACCCCCGCCGTCTTGATGGTACGACCGCGCGGCTGGCACCTGTTGGAGCCGGGGGTGACGGTGGACGGCGCACCCGTCGCCGGCGGCCTGTTTGATTTCGGCCTGTACTTCTTCCACAACGTGCGCGCGCAGCTGGCCAAGGGCACCGGGCCGTACTTCTACCTGCCCAAGCTCGAGAGCCATCTGGAGGCGCGGCTGTGGAATGAAGTCTTCGTGTTTGCGCAACAGCAGTTGGGCATTCCCAATGGCACCATCAAGGCCACGGTGCTGATCGAGACGCTGCCGGCGGCATTCGAAATGGACGAAATCCTCTTTGAACTGCGCGACCACATGGCCGGCCTGAACTGCGGTCGGTGGGACTACATGTTCTCCTTCATCAAGAAGCTGCGGGCCAATCCAGCCTATGTGCTGCCGGATCGCTCGCAGGTCGTGATGGGCAAGGCCTTCCTGCGCGCTTATTCATTGTTGCTGATCAAGACCTGTCACCGCCGCGGCGCCTTCGCCATGGGCGGCATGGCTGCGCAGATTCCCAATCGGCGCGATCCAAAAGCCAACGAGGCTGCCTTGGATCGGGTGCGGGCCGACAAGGAGCGCGAGGCGGGTGACGGCCATGATGGCACCTGGGTGGCGCATCCCGACCTGGTGCCCGTCGCCCGCGAAGTGTTCGATCGACTCATGCCCGAGGCGAACCAACTCACGCGCCTGCGTGAAGACGTGAACATCGCGCAGTCGGATCTTCTGCAGGTACACCAGGGCACCAAGACCGAGGGCGGGCTGCGCGAGAACATCCGCGTGGGCGTGCAGTACATCGAGGCATGGCTGCGCGGCAAGGGCGCCGTGCCGCTGTACAACCTGATGGAAGACGCCGCGACTGCCGAGATCAGCCGCGCGCAGGTGTGGCAGTGGATCCACTACGGGATCACCCTTGAGGGCGGCACCGTGGCCACGCCCTCTTTGCTCAATCGGCTCATCAGCCAGGAAATGGCGCGCGTACGCCAGGAAGTCGGCGCCGAAGCCTTCGACGCGGGCCGCTTCCAGGAAGCCGTTAAACTGTTTACGGACCTGTCCCTGGCGAATGACTTCGAGGACTTCCTCACGGTGCCCGCGATGAGTCTGCTGCGCCCCCACGGCTGAACTACTGGATGCGGGTGACCTTCACCATGTTCTTATCCCCGGTCTGGTGGGTCGACATCCGGTAGTCCCCGAACAGCCCCCGTTCGATGTGGGCGTCATAGCCGACCTTGAAGAACGACGTAATCTGGGTGCCTTCCTGCATCCAGATCTGGCCGTTCGCGAGCACAATGATGAAGAGCTTCGGGCGGGCCTCGTGAATCGAGGTGATCACTGACTCCAGCACCCGGTCCGACTTCGCCTCCTTGGGACGCGCGGCCAGTTTCAGATCGTCTGCGCCAAATTTCGCCGCCGGCGGCGCAGCGGCCACCGGGGCCACGGTGCTTGGCGCAGTCCCCACCGCGACTCCCATCGCTGCCATCTGGGTGTCATAGCAGCGCAGGCGCTCGCCCGGATCCGACACCCGAGCGCAGGCGAGCAGGTTCGCGGGCGGCGTCTGCGCACTTGCCGTGTGGCCTGCGCTGACCAGGGTGCAGATCACAGCGAGCAGTACCGGTGCGTGCTTCATGATGGCGTGATTATAGGATCGAAGCCGGTGCTGCGAACCGGCGCGCACAAAAAAAAGCGGCGGGCCCGAGGGCCCGCCGCCTTAAGTTGGCTATACGCTCTTGCGGTTGCTTAGAACTGAGCCTTCGCACCCACGAAGAACGTTCGTCCATACACGTCGTAGAAGCCCGCGTTGGTGAGGCCGGCGCCATCATTCGGCAAGCTGTACGTCGTGGGATTCACGCATCCCGGGGCTCCCGACGGGCAGACCGCATTCAGGTTCCTGCCTGCCGGGAAACCGGTGGTCGCACCGGTGATCGCGGGATCCTTGTCCAGCAAGTTGTTGATACCCGCGCGCAGTGACAACGTCTTGTTGATGGTCCAGTTGACCGACAGATCAAACGCGTTCCAGGCCGGCGCCGCGATGGTCGTGTCCGGTACGTAGCTCAGCAGCGTGCCGGAGCCACCCGCAGCGACCTTGACGTCGTTCTGAATGATCGCCTGTTGGCTGGCATGCGCCGGCGTGTTCACCGAAGGCAGGAATCTCCAGCGCAGATTGACGGCCACGGACGGCAGCACATAGCCGATGCCCAGGTTCAGGCGATAGCCATACGCGCCCCCATTCGTGCCCGCCAGAGTCGGCCCCAACGAGTCCTTCCAGTCGGTAGTCACGTCGTAGCTGCCCGGCGAGTTCTTCGTACGGTAGTAATCCAGGAACGTGTCCTGTGAATTGAGGGAGATGGCACCCGGGATGGCCTTCAGCCCCAAGTCCGACAGCTGCGCGATCCAGTTCAATTCCACATCCACACCCGCGGTGCCGATGTTGGCCTGGTTGGTGTATTGCAGCAATGTCGTGGAGGCGGCACCCGTGCTCAGGTTACGACCCACGTTCAAACATGCCGGTGTCGCCGCCTGCACGGCCGCCTGTGCGGCCGTGGTGACGGTGGCGGTCCCGTAACAGGCAAAGTTTGAATTGTCAGGATCCTGCAGCTCGATGGCGTTCTGGATGTTGACCTGCCACCAGTCAACCGATCCGGAGAAGCCGGCCAGCCACGGATTGTCAGACAGCTGCGCGAAGACGATGCCCGCCGTCCAGGTGTTGGCCGTTTCGGACTTCAGGTTCGGACTGCCTTCCTCGTTCAACCAAGCAAACGGGATTCCGGCGCCCTGGCTCTGAGCCGCCACGTGGTAGAACGCCTGACCCGCCGCCGAGCTCAGCCCGCCCATCTGCGCCTGGCAGATGAGGTAGGTGCTCAAGGCGCCCGCGGCCGTCTGACCCGACGCAACCTTGTTCGGACCATTCGCCGAAGAGCCGATGCTGGTGTCCGCAGCCGCACCACCTGCGCCGAAGGGCGCAATGGAACGCAGCGAGCACGGATCGCCGAACTGCGCGCTGCCGCCGAAGTACTCCTGCTCGCCCAGGTACAGCTCGCCCAGGTTCGGTGCACGCGTGGCGCGGTTGTAGCCGCCGCGTACGCGCAGGGAATTGGTCAGCTGCGCGTCCATGTTGACCTTGAAGGTCGTGGCGTTAGGCGTGTTGTTGTAGGCCGAGTAGCGGCCGCCAATGTCCAGGTTGAGCTTCTTCAGGAATGGCAGGTCGCCCACGATCGGGACGAAGAACTCCGCGTAACCGTCCCGGGCGGAAATCTCGCCCTGCTGCAACGTGCCCAACGGGTACAGACCGACGGTCTGATCCAGGAAGGAGTTGGTTGCCTGCAGGTTATCCGGGGTGAACTGGCCCGCATCGCGACGATACTGGTAACCGATGGCGCTGCTGACATCACCGGCCGGCAATTTGAACAGCGTGCCCTGGAAGTTCGCTTCCACGATGTCCTGCTGCATGGCCGTATAGGTCTGCAGCGTCGAGTCGATCGCGTTGAAACAATTGCCCGAGGGTGCCGTTTCCGGATTGAAGATCACATTGTAGAAACCGCTGGTGCAGGTGCTCGGCACCGAGGTACCGAAGTTCTGACTAGCGTTGTTGTAGTTACCCTGGAAGGTCTGTCCCTGGCCGTAGCCGGGGGAGGAGATCAGCGCGTCGGTCCGTTGCAGGGACTCGTTGCCGAAGCCATCCTCGTAGTCCAACGACTGGCCGCGCGAGTAGTAGACATCGCCGGTCCAGTCACTGATCATCAGCGGGAACTTCACGCCCGTTTCGATCTGGAAGGTCTGTTCGGTGTCCACCGTGGTGCGCGCAGGCAACGCGGAGTACGGAATCCAGTTCAACGCCCAGCTCGATGGCGCGAGCGTGCACAGATTCGGAGCGATGGAGTTGTTACACGTGGTGGGACCACCCCCGGGAATATTGCCAACTAATGTGCTCGGGGTACGCGTATTCAGCAACAAGGCCAGCTGCCAAGGCACCGGATGCTGTGTGTTCGCACCGGTAATGGGAATGAAGCCGGTGTTGTAGTATGGGTTGGTGCCGCCCGCATTCGTCGGGTTGGCCGTGAACGCATTGTAGATGGCCTGCAACTGCGCCGAGGTCGAAGTTGCGCTGATCATCGAGGGATTGATCGGGCTGTCCGTCGCCGCGTTGTACGGAACGGCCTGGTTCCAACCACCCGTCAGAGTGGGCGGAGCAGACAGGCGGGTGGTCGTCAGACTCTCCGCAAAGCGCGCGTTGGTATAGAACTGCACCTTGTCGGTGATGTCGAAGGTGCCGTTGGCGAAAAACGAATAGCGCGTCTGCGGCGAACTGAGCGAGGCATCCTCGTCGTTGTGCTTCCAGGTCTGCACGACATTCGGCGTCGGGGAAGTCGCATTGTTCGGCATGGCAGGGTCGTACGTGTTGTAGACACCGAAGCCATCACCGGAGGTCGGACCGGCGCGTTCGCTGGTGGCGAGCGGGCCGTTATTGGTGTACAGGGATCCGCCCGGGTTGAAGTAGTAGGTCCCGAAAATCGCCGAAGGGCCGAAGGGGCTATAGCCAAAGGGCGAAGCGACATTGGTCGGTGAGCGTCCAAAGGCCACGTTCACCGCATTGACCGTCGGGGGGGCTGAGTTGAAGGCAATGCCGGTCAGGCCTTCCTGCGCAAAGAAGCTGTTCGTGAGCGCGACATTCGGGTCGTTCCAGGAATTGGAGAAGAAGCTGTGGTTCTTCTGGTACGCCTCATCGCGGTTGTAGTACTCCAGGCCCATGACGATGTTGCCGCGGCCATCGGCAATCTTGGAGCCCATGAGCGTGGAAACGCGCGTCTCATTGCCATCGCCCGCCTGGGTGATGCCATCCTGGATGTCGATCTGCGCGCCTTCGTAATTGTGCTTCATGATGAAGTTGGTGACACCGCCGATGGCGTCCGCGCCGTATACGGCCGAGGCACCACCGGTGATGATCTCCACGCGATCGACCATCGCAGCCGGAATGCTGTTGATGTCCGTGACCATCAACGCGTTGACGGGGGTCGTGCGGTGTCCGTCGATCAGCACCAAGCTGCGATTCGGGCCGAAGCCGCGCAGTGAGATGGTGGAGATACCCACTGTGTTGACGGCCGAGGGCTGCACGTCCTCATTTTCAGTGGTCGGCGTCTGCGCCGGATTGTAATTCGGCAGCGTATTGAGATAGGACTCAAGATTCAGGCCCGAACGCTGTTCGAGCTGCTCGGAATCGATGGTGATGAGCGGGCTGGCGGATGTCAGATCCTTGCGCCTGATGCGCGAACCCGTGACGGTGACCTCTTCGAGCTTGGTGGTATCGTCGCTGCTGGCCGGTTTGTTTACCGATGTGTCGGCATCAGCCGCCCGGACCTTTGGCGCGGACGCAATGACCGCGACCGTACCGAGCGCAATCGCCACGGCGATGCGCACGGAATAAGACCCATGAATCTTGGCAGACATTTATAGACCCCCTGAAGAACGCGACTCGTTGTTGACGCTTTATTACGACCGTGACTCCCAAATTCGTCACGGCTTGTAAACTTGTGTCCGGCATTGTCACTTTTTTGATTCGAAAAGCAAGTGTTGTAATTGCAACAACGCCACATAAGGGGCGTGAAAGGGGGTCGCGGGAGCTTGCCTTGTCTGCAACACCTGCCGCCCGGCGCGCCATTTTGCGCGCCCTGGCAGCGACTTACGCCGATTCGACATCGCAGCATGGGATACTTGGCGGCACCCCCGTGGGCGGCCGCGCCCGCAGGGCGCCCGACGGACTGCAAAGGGCAAGGCCTGGCCCCAGCAGTCACCTCCCGGACGCCGAGGAAAGCTAGGATAACATATTGATTGTACTTAACTTTAATGGCCACTGCCGTGCCTGCCGCGCCCGGCCGACGCAGTGACTGTGCGGGCCGGAACGGCACATGGGGCGACATCATCCGGACAGTTCGCGAGCTGCAAACTGTATGTGGCAGGAAGACACCAGGCGTGCTTGCCGGGGTTGATTGCCGTACATCTTTGCTGCATCGCACAATGCGTGCTTGACCTGCGCTAAAAGAAAAAGTGTTGGTGCGCCACAGTGCATATCATCCGCTCGGGGGGAGCTTTCGCAGGCAGGCAACGGCGGCAATCTTTTCAATCAACGCTATTCACCGCTCACCCAGATCAATCGTGACAACGTCAAGGACCTCAAAGCCCGGTGGCGTACGCACCTGGATGGCTCGGGAGCCGGGCCGCAGTATTCGGGCCAGGGTCAGCCGCTGTTCTATCAGGGCGTGCTGTACGTCGTGACCGGGGCCGATGATGTGTTCGCGCTGGATGTGAACAGCGGTGCGCATCTGTGGAGCTATGCCGCCAAGCTTGATCCGGCATGGCGGGCGAATCTTCACCCCGTACTCATTGCAGGGCAAGATGGAGTCCCTGCCCACGAGCGCCGCAGCCAGCGCTCGCACCGGGGCGCCCGTGGTGTTCGCGCCCGGCTCAGCGGATCGGACCAACGGCAAAATCCTGTATCAGCGCTTCTGCGAGGCCTGTCATGGGACTTGAAGGTCATCATCACGATCGCGACCAATGGCAAGAATCAGGACATGCCGCCCTTTCGCGGCGCGCTGAAGCCCGAGGAGCTGCGCGACGTGGCGGGATTCAACTCCCACGACCTGTTCAAACAGCCGTTGCCCTAGTGCGCCTGGTTCTGCACGGTCTCGGAGGGGCCAGACTTGGTCTTGGCATCGGCGGCAGGCGGCGCCGGAGCGGCAGCTGGGGGAGGAGTTGAGACACCCGCCGCAGGTCCCGTCGTGGGCGCCGCTGGGGCTCCTGCTGCGCCGCGTGCACCGGCCCCGCCGGGACGTCGCGCATCTGAGCCTCCCGGCCGCAGCGAGGTACCCCCCGCGCCTCCGGTGCCCTGTGTGGCACGATTGAGGTTGCCGGCGAAGACCAGTGGCTTCTGACCGGTGGCTGCAACGATATCGTCCGTCAGCAGCTTTATCGTCGACGCATTCGGCACATGCTCAGGCTCCAGGAACGCCCGCGGCTGACGCCCGGCCGCATAGTCGATGGGGTGCAGGCCCAGCCGATCCGTCGGCTGCAGGGGCGCCCCATCCGCGACCAGCAGCTTCACGGTGCTGTCCCAGCCATGGGTGGCGGCCGCGTGCAATGCGGTCAAGCCAGTCCGATCGGCACCGCTGATCGAAGCGCCAGCTGCCTGCAGCAGCCGTACGCCCTCGGCAGCCTCAGCGTCGGTCTTGTAGCGACCCCGGGTGGGATTGAATCCATGGCCCATGCCGGCCGCCGCCATCAGCGGTGTCACCCCTTCGGCATTGGGCAGATCGACCATCGGGTGATACTTGAGCAGCAATTTCACCGCATCGTTGTTGCCGGACTTCGCGGCCACCAGGAGCGGCGTGGCACCCGTTGAGAGCACCTGATCCCCGCCGCGGTCAAATACGCCATTGCGATAGGGCGGCCGCAATTTCAACTGCGCATTCACATTGGCGCCGCCCTTCAGCAGCTGATCCGCCACCTGCAGCGGCAGCGTCTTGTCCTCCGACGGCAGATCGGGCCGACCGCCGCTGGGAAGCGTGGCCATGTCGATTGCAGCATACAGCGGCGTCTGACCGTAGAAATCCCAGCGATTCACATCCGCGCCCGCCGTTATCAGGTAGGACGCAAAATCGAAATGCATGTTGATGATCGACAGCAGCAGAGCGGTCTCACCATCCGGATCCGGAAGATTGATATCCGCATGTGCCTTCAGCAGCACTTTTGCGCAATCGATGCAGCCGATGCGGGCCGCGTAGATCAGCGGCGTGAAGCCGCCATGGTTTTCGTCCTTGGGACGACCTTCGGCCGTCACCCGGCGCTGCCAGTCACGGATCGCCCCGTGCGCATTCACGTCGGCATGATGATCGAGCAGCAGCTTGATCATCTCCGCATGTCCCTCGGCGGCCGCCCACATCAGGGCCGTCTGGTTGCCCCACTGCTCGCGCGCATCAACCGTGGCACCCGCATCCAGCAGCAGCTTCGCCGACTCCACATTCCCCGAGCGCGCGACCACCATCAGCGCCGTCTGACCTTCCGGATTGGGTGAGTCCGGATTCGCTCGGGCCTTGACCAGCGCCTTGATGATGCGCGGATCAGCGACCACCGCTGCCGTTTGCAGCGCCGAGGCGCCGTAGTCATTCACCGCCGACACATCGGCACCGGCCTTCAACAAACGCTCGACCAGGTCAGCGTCCCCGTTGTAGCAGGCCCACATCAGGGCCGTCGTGCCATCCACTTCCCGCGACTTGCCATCGCCACTCTTGGCGAGCACAGCGACCGCGCCGTCGTGATCCTTGGCTCTGACCAGCTTTGCGAGCGAATCATCCGCTGCCTGCACGCCACCGCCGAGCGTCAGGCCCAGCACCAGCGCAGCAAGCAGCGCACCCAGTCTTGATGTCCTGCGCAGCTGCATTGGTCAGATCTCCGCGAGCGTGCCGGTGCTGACCCCGTGTGCCGTCACGGGGATGCCACCCCGATTCAGCAGCGTCAACAGCAGATTCGCATGCGGCGTGTCCTGCGGGTAGTGCAGGTGCTGGCCACCCTTGATCTTGCCGTAACCGTGGCCCATGACGACGTTCGGCAGCGGATCATTGTTGTGCATATCGCTGTTGCTCATGTTGCTGCCGTACAGAATGATCGAGTGATCCAGCAGATTCCCATTGCCGTCCGCTGTCTCCGCGAGCCGCTTGACGAAGCGAGAGAAGGCCTTGGTGTGGAAGTTCTGGATGCGCGTGAGCTTCTCCAGTTTCACCGGGTCATTCTGATGATGCGACAGCGGATGAAACGCCTCGGTGATCTGCAGGTTCGGATAGGTGCGCATGCTCACTTCCTTCGCGATCATGAAGGATGCCACGCGGGTGGTATTGGTCTGCCAGCCCAGTGCGATCATGTCGAACATGGTGTCGAGCATCTTCGCGAAATCATCCGGCACGCCATCCGGCGCGTCAGGCAGTTTCACGCCTGAGCCTTCCTTGGCCATCATCTTTTGCACCCGCCGCTCCACTTCGCGTACCGAGTCCAGGTAGTCATTGACCATGCGCTTGTCGGTGGGATCAAGGGTGCGCTGCATGTCCTTGGCGCTGTCCTGCACGTAATCCAGGACACTGCCGGTTTCTGCCGTAATCTCGTGCCGCTGCGCAGCCGTATCGCCGAGGCCGAACATGCGCGCGAAGACCTGGCGCGGGTTGTTGTCCATCGGTAGCGGCTGCTCGCCGGTGCGAAATGCGACCGTGCCCGAATAGCTGCATCCGAAGGAGGGATCACAGGCACCACCACCGCCCTCGCCCGCCAGTTCAATGGATGGGAGCGGTGTGTCCTGTCCGATGTACTTGGCGGCGACCTGGTCGGCTGACGGGCCGACGTGCGGCTGCTGGCTCGCGGGTGGATGCACGCAGGTCAGCCAGGTGCCCGCGATGATGGCATGGGGCGATGGGCTCTCGCCCGCCTTGTTACGCAGGCCGCTGACAATGGTCATGTACTGCCGATAGGGATCGAGGGGCTCCAGAATCGGCGAAATCTTGAAATCGGTGCCCGTGGTGGTGGGCACCCAGTTGCCCATCACCGCGCCGTGCGGAAAGTAGACGAACCCCATGCGTGGCGGTGCCACGGCGGCCGTGTCGGCCAGCGCGGTTCGCGCCGGGATCATGGCATCCAGCAGCGGCAGGCCGAGGGAGAAACCCGCGCCCTTGAGCAGGGTGCGGCGGGACAGATGCTTCTTGGTGATGAACATATAAATCTCCTGCTTACCGGATCAGGGCGGCTGTCTTGATCGAGGAGGCGGGGGCCCCGCCCTGATCGCTCCTCATCTGGAACGGTGGGCTGGTCACGATGTCCATGATCAGCTCCTTGAACTTGTAGTCCTGCTTGGCGCTCTGGCGCACGATGCCGCGCACCACGGGCATGTCTTGATAGTCGACGCCGCGGCCGAGACCATAGGTCATCAGATTGACGGTCACGGTCTGCACGAACTGATTTGGATTGGACGCCAGCGCCTTGCGCAGGTCGTCAACCCCGGAGATCTTGGTGCCATCGGGCAGTACCCCGGAGGCATCGATCATGGTCCCGGCCATGCGATCCCTGACGCGCCACCGGCCCACGGCATCGAAATTCTCCAGCGCAAGACCCAGCGGATCCAGCAGGCCGTGACAGGCGAAGCAGCTGGGACGGTCCCGATGGCGCGCCATCATTTCGCGCACCGTCAGGGCCTTTTCACCGGTCTTATTTTCCTTCAGCGTGGGCACGGCCGGCGGCGGCGCGGCGGGCGGCGTGCCGGTGATGCGCTCCAGGATCCACTGCCCGCGCAGTACCGGCGCCGTGCGGTTGGGATAAGAAGTCCCCATCAGCATGGCGCCCTTGCCCAACAGTCCCCAACGGGCCGAGTCCTTGAGCACGACGCGGCGGAACTGGTCACCCTTGACGGTGCCGATGCCGTACAGAACGGCCAGCCGCTGGTTCAAATAGGAGTAATTGTCCGTGAGCAGGTTCGTGACCGGCTGATCCTCGCGGAACACGCTGTCGACGAACAGCTTCAGCTCCTCGCGGTAGTCCTCTCGTGGATCCATCACATACGGGAACAGATTCGCGTCGGGCTTGATCTCATCCAGGCGCTGCACGTCCAGCCACTGAAAGGCAAAGTTCGATGCCAGCGTCGTGGCCCGCGGATCCGCCAGCATGCGCATCACCTGGTCCCTGAGGACCTGCGGATCATGCAGCGTGCCTGCGTTTGCGACGGTCAGCAGCTGCTGGTCGGGCGGTGCGCTCCACAGGAAGAATGACAACCGCGAGGCCAGCTCATCATCCGTCAGCGGCCTGGCAGCGGCCGGTGCCGGATCACTGACCGGAGTCAGCCCCGCCGGCTGACCGGCCTGCTGCGCGAGCTGACCGGATTTTTGCGAGGTCTCGGCGCGGTACAGGAAGTTCGGGCTGGCCAACAGCGCAGTCAGTGCCCGCCGAATGCCCTCATCGAAGTCGTCGGCCTTGCGACCCGTATCGTAGAAATGCATCAACGGTGCCAGATCGGCTTCGGTGACCGGTCGGCGGAAGGCCCGCTCGGCGAGCCGGCTCAGGATTTCGTGGGCGCACGACTCCTCATCGGCTGCAGCTTTGGGCTGGCACACGAAAATGCGTTCGCGGCTCGGAGTCTGACTGATGCCCGTCACATCAAAGGGCCCCTTGATCTCGAAGCCATTGACGCGCAGTACGCGGTCCTGCACGCCGCCCGGCACGGGCGCCTCGAGACGATCTTCGGAGGCCGCGAAGCTGCGATGTACGAAGGTCACCGCCACGGTGTGTGGACCGGCAGCCGCCTTGAACTTGATGCGCTTGAGGCGGGCGTTGATGGCGTCGACGGCCGGATCCTGCTTCTGGTCGATCGCTTTCAGATCATCTTCACCGCCGACATTGGTTTCGAAAAACTTCTTGCCGTCGTAGGTGGCGATCAGGTGGTTCTTGAACTCCAGGTTCGTGACCCACAGCGCGACGGCCATATTGCCGATGGACAGCTCATAGGTGCCATCGGCCGGGAAGTTGTAGACCACCGCAGTGCCACCGCGGGTTCCCAGCGGCAACCCCTCGACATGGAATTCCTGGTTGCCCGCGACGGCCGGGTTTACCGCGAACTGCACGCCCACCGGCTTCGCCGTGCGATCGCCAAGCGCCTGTATCGCAACCTGACGTGCGGCGGAAATGTACGCATCGACGAATGCCGGGGAGACCTGCAGCACGTCGGCAACATTGTTGAAGCCGTTGGCCTCATCATCCGGCGGCAGAATCTGGTTGGCATTGACCCGAACCCGCAGCAGCTCCCAGATGGCGTTGGCGTACTCGGTGCGGTTCATCCTATGCAGGGCCACCCGTGGGGCATCCACCTGGTGGGTTGCCGCGGCGTCCAGCGTATCTTCCATGTAGGAGACGAAATTGTGGATCCGGTCATTCGGGGGCTGGGGGTTGCCCGGGGGGGGCATGAGGCGACCGCGCAGTTTGGCTACGGCATGCTCCCAGGTCTTGGCATCGCTCGGGATATCCTGCGGGCTCATGGTCTCGAAGGCGATGCCGCCGGCCCAGTCCTCGGCGTTATGACATTTGCTGCAGAACTGCTGCAGAAATGCCCAATGCTGATCCTGAGGCTTGTCCTGGGCCTTGTTCTGGGACTGAGCAGCGGGCGCAGAGGCTGCACCGTGGCTTTGGGGCGTCGCAGCGGCCGGGTCAGCCGCCGCCATGGACAGGCCGCCAAAGCCTCCCAGCACGGTGATCCCGCAGATACCGGCTGCCAGCCCAACACGTCCAATAAGAGGATGTCGCATCGATCTCGCCTCAGCTAAAGTCCTGTTTCCACACCGGGGACCGATCCGTGCCCCGCACATCTGCAACGATATAATACCGCCTTGGCGAACCAGGGTTTTACGCAACTGCATGGACTGTACCCCCAGTGTAATGCACTGCACCCGGCACGCTACGGACGGTCCCTGAAGCACCATGTCCCGGGCCTTCCCCCCATTGCCAAGCCTGCCTTGATCAGTCAACGTGCGCCCCTCTCGCAACAACCCCTTGACTGGAAGGGTCAACATGACACGTTCTGCCGACCGCAGAGGCTTTATCAAGACCGTCATCGCCGGCGCCGCGGTGGCCTCCCTGGCCCGACTGCATCCGGCCCTCGCCGCGAGCAGTACCGTGACGCCTGCGCAGAAGCTCGGCGACAACCTGTGGCTCCTGGTCTCCGGTGGCGCCAATGTCGTGGCCTGCCGCGATCCGGCCGGCGTCGCACTGGCCGATGGCGGTCCGGAAGCCAACTCACGGGAGCTGCTCAAGCAGGTCAACGAAACCACCGGTGCGGGCAAGATCCACACCTTGTTCAACACCCACTGGCATCCCGAGCAGACCGGGTCGAACCTGCGCTTGGGCAGCGATGGGGCAAAAATCATTGCCCACGAGAACACCCGCCTGTGGTTGCAATACGCCAATCCTGTGCCCCCGCGCAATCTCCTGTATGGCCCCCTACCGCCCAAGGCACGCCCCAGCGCCACGTTTTTCTACGATTCGGTTCAGACGCAGCTTGGCGATGAACCGGTGCAGTACGGTTATCTGGGCCAGGCCCATACCGATGGCGACATCTACGTGTACTTTCGCAAATCGAATGTGCTGGTCACGGGCGGTCCGGTCTCGGCGGCGGGCTGGCCGGTAATCGACTTCAAGACCGGCGGCTGGATTCTGGGAATGATCGAGGGCATTCGCACTTTGGGCAACCTGGCGAACGAGCAGACCCGCATCGTCCCGGCGAATGGTCCGTTGCTGACGAAGGCCGACCTCACCGATCAGCAGCAGATGTACGCCACCATCAGCGGCCGGATGCAGAAGATGATGCGTCAGGGCCTGGGCGTGGACGAGGTGGTCGCCAAGAATCCGGCAGCCGAATACGAAGCCAAGTGGGGGGATGCCAAGACCTTCATCGACATGGCATTCCGCAGTCTGTGGGGCCATATGGCCCCGGATGCCTGATCAGCAGCTGCCCGATCAGGAATTGCTGCTGGCCACGGCATGGGCGGCGTGCTCGCTCATGCGCGCCTCGATCCACTTGCGCATCCGCACCGCGTCGGCGACCCGCGTGTATTTGCCGAATGAATTCAGCAGCACGATGACCACATTGCGTCCGCCGATCACCGCCTGCATCACCAGGCAGCGTCCGGCCTCGGTGATGTAGCCGGTCTTCTGCACGATGATGTTCCAGGCCGGATTGCGCACCAGCGCATCAGTGGTGCGAAATTCCACCAAGCGCCGCCCGATCCGCACACTGTGCTGCGTGTCCGTCGAAAAATCACGAATGGTCGGATTCTGGGCTGCCGCCATGACCAGTCGCGAGAGGTCTTCGGGACTGGCCACATTGTCACTCGACAGCCCGGTGGGCTCGACAAAGTGGCTGGAAGTCATCCCCAAGGACTGCGCCTTCTCGTTCATGGCGCGTGCAAAGGCGGGGATACCCCCCGGATAGTTGCGGCCCAGCGCATGCGCGGCGCGGTTCTCCGACGCCATCAACGCCAGGTGCAGCAGGTCCCCACGGGTCAATTTCGTGCCCACGGCCAGGCGTGAGGATGCGCCCTTGCCGATGGCGCGATCTTCGGCGGTCACCTGGAGCACTTCATCCAGAGGCTGGTGGGCATCGGCGACCACCAGGGCCGTCATCAACTTCGTGATGGAGGCAATCGGTGAGGGCACATTGGCATTGCGCGCATACCAGACCGAGGAATCCCCCTCGTCCACGACATACGCGGCAGCGGACTTCAGGCCCGGATCATCGGCCGACAGCGCAAGTGCCGCATGCCGGTGATGACGCGGGTGATGCGTGGTGACGGCGAACGCCGGTGATGCCAGGCCCACAGCGAACACGCCCATGAAGGCGAGCAAGGTCTTCAATCTTCCACCACTCATCGTCCGGTTCGCCTCGGTTGAGCCAAAAGATATCGGCTATTGTTAAGTCTAGCAGAGCCATTGTGTATCAGCCTATGCCTTGATGCTCGAATTCAGTTCACATCGACCGAGTACGGCGGGTGCGTGCCGCGTGCGAATCGTGATGCGCAACACGCTTGGGGGCCGGCCTCAGTTGCGCGGTACCACCGATTCGAGGCGGTCGACGGTGCGCAGGGCCGGGAAAAACCGCATCCACAACCCCACCACGATCAGCGTACCAACGCCGCCGAGCACCACCGCAGGCACGGTGCCCAGCAGCGCCGCCGTCGTGCCTGATTCGAACTCGCCCAGTTCGTTGGAAGCACCGATGAACAGCATGTTGACCGCACTGACCCGCCCGCGCATGGCATCCGGCGTCGCCAGCTGTATGAGCGAGGAGCGCACGAAGACGCTCACCTGGTCCGCTGCGCCGAGCACGATCAGCGCACCCATCGACAGGTACATGTTGCGCGACACACCGAACACGATGGTGGCAACCCCGAACACGGCCACCGCCGCGAACATGCGCCGGCCGACATCGCGTGTCATCGGTCTACGGGCCAGGACCAGCGCCACGATTGTGGCACCGACCGCGGAGGAGCTGCGCAGGGCGCCGAGCCCCACCGGCCCGGTATGCAGGATGTCGCGGGCGAACACCGGCAGCAGCGCGGTGGCCCCGCCGAGCAGGACCGCGAACAGGTCCAGGGAGATCGCACCCAGCACGACCGGCCGCGAGAACACAAACCCGAGCCCCTCGCGCACGCGCGCAAGGGGCGTCAACTGGCCTTCCGCCCCGGGTTTATTGCGTCGGCCACCATAGGTCGCCGCTGCCACACCCGCCACACAGAACGCCACCAGACAGGTGCCGTAGGTGGGCACGGGCCCCACCGCATACAAGAATCCGCCGAGCGCCGGTCCAGCGATCACGGCGACCTGGTAAGCCGAGGCGCTCAGTGCAATTGACTTGGGCAGTCGCTCCTGGGGCACGAGGAAGGCCAGCAGCGACTGCGCGGCGGGACCATAGAAGCCGCGGGCCACGCCAAATACCGCAATGACCGCATAGAAGGCCCACGCCACGCGCACCTGCGCCACACTCAGCGTCAGCAACAGTCCCGCCGCGACGGCCTGAACGAGAAAAGCCAGGGCGAGCACCTTGCGCTGATCGGTGTGATCGATCAGGGCGCCCGCCGGCAGCGTCAGCACGAACATGGGTACGAACTCGGCCAGACCCACCCACGCCAGCGCGAGCGGCGTGCGCTCGATGTCGTACACCTGCCAGCCGACAGCCACGGATTGGATCATCACGGCAAGGGTGGAAACGACGCGGACGCTCAGGAAAAGTCTGAAGTCGCGTTCGCGATAGACGGGGTCAGCCAAAGGGGTGCGACTTCCGAAAAGGCCATTGTCGGGTACGCATGCCGGTGGCTGCAAATAGCCGCGCAGCGGATAATGCCCCGGCGAGGTCGTATTTCACGGCCTTTTGCGTTCCAGGAGTGCTAATGCGTCTTGAAGCCATTTCCATGGGTCGTGATCCGCCGCGTGAAGTGAATGTTGTGGTCGAGGTACCCGTGGGAGGGGAGCCGATCAAGTACGAAATGGACAAGGAGTCCGGGGCGCTGGTGGTCGACCGTTTTCTGTATACCTCCATGCGCTATCCCGGCAACTACGGCTTCATTCCCCATACCCTCTCCGAGGATGGCGACCCCTGCGACGTGCTGGTGTGCAATCAGCGCGGCGTGCTGCCCGGCGCCGTCCTCGCGGTGCGTCCGGTCGGCGTGCTCAAGATGCAGGATGAGGCGGGCGGGGATGAAAAGATCGTGGCCGTGCCCACGACGCGGCTGACCCGCCGCTACGAGAACGTGCACAACTACACTGACCTACCGGAAATTTCCCGCCAGCAGATCCAACACTTCTTCGAGCACTACAAGGACCTGGAGATGACGAAGTGGGTCAAGGTGATCGGCTGGGGCGATGCCGCCGAAGCGCAGGAATACATCATGCGTTCATTCGAGCGCGCCAGGTCGCAGCGGACCAAGTAGTCACCAGCAGCATCCCCAGGGTCGTGAGATCCAGCCCACCACCGCCGTGGTGGCCTGCAGCCGCCTCAACCATCAGGGTCACCGTCGAACTCGTGCCGGTACCATTGGGCCCGGTGCATGCCAGCGAGTAAGTGAGGGTGCCGGCGGCGCTGGGCGCGAGCTGCAAGGTCCCGGAAGTGCCTTGCGTACCACTCCAATCGCCGGAGGCCGTACAGGCGCTGGTGGCGTAGGACGCCCAGGTGAGGGTGGCCTGGCTGCCGAGGACAATCTCGGGCGCCGAGATACTCAAGGTCGGCGCACCCACCGGAACGGCACCCAACGCCGCATCCACCTGAACAAAACCGGAGCCGCTGCCCGCGGCCCCTGCGCTCATGGGCAGTGCGGTCTGCTTCAGTGCGGTCGTGATCTGGCCGGGGGTCAGCGCCGGATTTGCCTGCCATAGCAACGCGGCGGCAGCTGCCGCGTGCGGCGCGGCGGCGGAGGTGCCGAAGAAGTTCGGGTACTGCGTATTGTTCTGGCACAGGGCAATCGAGGTGGGGAACTGGCCGTTCGAATTCCACGGTGGCGAGTTGGCGCTGTGGAGGGCCAGTTGGAATCCCAAGAAGGTGTCATTGACCGCGTCCGGCCCGGTCAGGTCCGGTTTGTTGCGATCAAGCGGCGACGCGAGTGCGCTGCCGTTCGTATCAAACAGGATCGGGTCATCCCCGTAAGAAGAGTACGCCTCCAGTACCGCGGGCGCCGTGCCGCAGGCCGGCGTCTGGTAGTACAGGGCCGCGGCGACGGCCACGGCCCCCGCGGCGTTCGGGTGGCCCTGGATGGTGGGACTTAGCGTCGTGAAGTCGTCGATGGTCGCGCCCAGTCCATTGTCGGAAAGCAGGAACTTCACCCGACCCGGCGCCGCGCCGCTGACCAGCTGGATCGAGAGGTACAAGGTCTCCTGCACCGTCGGCACCGTGGCATTGGCCGGATTGCCCACCGCCATAATCAGCACCGGATCAGCGCCGATTGAATTGGCGCCCGTACACACCGGATATGTGACGATCCGCGCCGGTCCGGTGGCCTGCGCCACCCAGTCCGCCCCGGGGCTCGCGCTTTCGATGCAGAAGTTCAAGGTATTGGCGGCGCCGGGACTGCCGGGTGCGCCGGTCACGTAGGGTTGGTCCCATTGAACGACCAGCAGCACGAATTCGCCGGGCGCAACCGACGGTATGCTGATCGGCAGAGTCGTCGCCGCAGTCGCCCCGCTGGTATCGAAGTTCAACATCCGGCGCGCGCCTTGCGCGAGGAATGCGGGTGTCGTGGTCTCGTAGGAATTGCGCGCGTCATTGCCCGCCGCGGAAAAGTACACTACCCCCTGAGCCGCGGCCGCATTGACCGCCTGGGCCACAACTCCGTCCTGAAAGAACGGCTCGTCCGGATATCCGACATCATCGACGATGATGTTCGCCCCCAGCTTCTGCAACTGGGTAATGCCCGCCGCGAAATCAGCCTCGGAGTTGGCCGCCGTGTGAAACGCCAGCTGCGTGCCGGGCGCCACGGCGTAAATGATCTGTGCCATGGCGCGACCCTCGTCGCTGAAGGGCAACTGTTGGGGCGCGCCATAGTCAGCGCAATTGGCCTCCTCGAGCACATTCACACCCGCTGGCAACGCGCCGCTGGCGACGTCATCCGCAAGGGTTGCCGCAAAGGAGTTGGGGGCATACCCGTTGTAGCCGTTGCCGAGCTTCGTGGGCCCGTTCGTGGCGTAGTAGTTGTAGCAGTTGAAGCTGTCCGACAGGATGCCGACGGTCACTCCCTTGCCGGTGAGCGTCGGGTAGCGCGTGCGCAGTGCACCGCTGCCCTGGACAAAATCACCCTGCAACGCCACCGGCCCGGTGGCGCGGGTGCGCGGCATCGAGGCACGCACCTGGTTCAGTCCGTCCAGCTGCGCGACCTGCATCAAGGCGCTGATCGGCAGCCACCCGCCGATCAGGTTCGCGGCGCGTGC
>DATDIL010000171.1:0-3551 GCA_036521075.1 Steroidobacteraceae bacterium
CCCGCGCCACAGATGCAGGTTCTCGGCGGTGATATCGTTCATGTGGTGCGGACGGCGGGACTCGAACCCACACTCCCTGTTGAGGAAGCAGATTTTAAGTCTGCTGCGTCTACCGATTTCGCCACGTCCGCGGATGCGCTAAGGGCCCGCCCGTGATCAAAGTGCCAACGCCTTCAAGATGCCAATGCCTTCATCTGCTGGGTTCCCCGCGGCGTGCCGTACGATCTCGGCGGCGTGATTATGCATGAGTTGGCTCCCGTCGTCGGCCTGGTCGGATTCGGCTTTGCCGCGCGCACGCTCCATCTGCCGCTGATCGCCAGCGCCGGCATGAGCGTCGGCGCCATCCTGACGCGCCAGGCCGCTGCGGCGCAGGCGGCGCTGCCTGCAGCGCGCGTCGTGGCGGACATGCCATCCCTGCTGGCCGTGAAGCCGCTGGATCTGGTGGTGATTGCCACCCCGAACCACCTGCACGCTCCGCAGGGGCTCGCGGCGCTGGCAGCCGGCAAGCACGTGGTGATCGACAAACCGCTGGCTCTGTCGGCACGGGAGGCCGGCGCTCTGATGGAAGCGGCCGGGCAGCATGAGCGCAGGCTCGCGGTGTTCCAGAACCGGCGCTGGGACAGCGATTTTCTGACGCTCCGTCGCATCGTGGCCGAACATCGACTCGGCACCCTGCATTCCTTCGAAGCGCGCTGGGATCGCTACCGCCCCGCCGTACCCGATCGGTGGCGCGAGCGAGCGGAGTATGGCGGAGGGGTCCTCTTCGACCTGGGCTCACACCTCATCGATCAGGCGCTGTGCCTGTTCGGGATGCCGCAGTGGCTGGAAGCGCAGGTGCTCGCGCAGCGGCGCGGCGCGGCGGTGGACGACGGCTTCGAGATCCGCATGGGACGGGACGAGCTGCGCATCACTCTGGGCGCCGGCTCGCTCGTGGCTGACAACGCATTGCGCTACCGCCTGCACGGCAGCGAGGCCTCGTACCGAAAGGCCGGCCTGGACGTACAGGAACAGCAGCTGCGTGCCGGTCTTTCGCCCCTGGATCCTATCTTCGGCATCGAGCCGGCATCGCAGTGGGGGCGCCTGGTGCGGGGGGAGTCGGGTAGCGAGGAGCCGATCGCGGCCGAGCGCGGTTGCTGGCGCGAGTTCTATGTGTCGATGCGGCACAGTATCGAGACCGGCAGCGCGGTTCCCGTCGACGCTGCGCAGGCGCGCAACGTGCTCCACCTCATCGAGGCGGCGCGGCGCAGCAGCGCCACTGCCTGCCGCGTCTCCCTTTAGGTGATATTTACAATCTATGAATCAGTATATTACATGTGTTATTTAATGTTAATAATCGCCGATCCGGCGCCGGCATCCACGGGGTCTGGATCGGCACCGACTTAACGCGGATACTCGCAGGCCCGCAAGGATCAGCGCGCATTTCAGGAAGCACCGATATGAACCCCAACACCCACGCGTTCTCGGACGTTCATGGCCGGATCAGGTGGCGCGCGGCGCTGTACGTCGCGGCGGTGGGCCTGGCGATGATCGCGCGCGCCGATGCGACCGACACGGCGCTGCCGGCAACCAAGGCGCAGTTCTCGGGCCAGGCGGTCGACGCCCTGGCCAAGAGCCGGCACGTCATGAGCGACTGCACCACCACCTGGACAGGCAAGGACGGCAAGCTCTATTGCTTCAGCAACGAGGCGGGCAAGAAGGCGTTCCTGCAGGACCCGGACCAGAACATGCAAAAGGCGCGCGACTTCATCGCCGCGAGCAGCGTGGAGTCGACCGAGAAGCTCATGCAGTACTTCGACAGCAGCGATGCCGAGACGCTGGTAAAGGGCGTGATTGCCGATACTCTGAAGGCGAACAACGGCGTGTACCCGCTCGATGATCCGCTCAACGGCGATCACCTCAAGCTGGCCTTCGATTCCATCGACTTCACGCGCACCCTGGAAGGCTACGGCTTCTTTCCGGATGTGAAATTCCACGATCAGGCCGACCCGCAGAAGAAATATCTGATCGATTTCTGGGTGGCACCGGCGCAGGGCGGACTGCAGATCCAGGAAGTGCGAGTCTACAAGGCCCCGGCGCAGGTGGACGGAAACTGGACCACCATGGCTCGCCAGCCCATTCCCTGGTGGTGGATACCGGCCTCCGAGCACCCCGGCAAGGTCGCAGAGAAACGCGGTTGGGAGGTCATGTCGGCCGTCGAGCAGAACGCCATGATGGAGAGCGCGAAGAACGGCGGGGTGTTCAAGCTCAAGGACGACAAGACCGGCAAGGAGCTCAACCTGGAGTTCATCGACACGCACCAGCCCGTGCGGCAGCTGGACGATAACGGCCACTACTTTGCGTGCACGGACTTTCGCGTCGCGGGCACCAAGGACCAGATTTACGACATTGATTTCTGGATCACGGAGAAGGACGGCACGTTGAACGTGGACCAGACCAAGGTACACAAGGTCCCCGAGCTCAAGGACGGCCAATGGGTCCAGGTGCCGCGCTACGAATGGAAGGATCTCGGTAACTCGCACGTCGTTCCCTGAGGCCGCCGCGGCCACGGCGGCGCTTCGCGGCTGCGCCCGGCAGGCTGCGGCCCCGCGGGCTGCCGCCTTGTAACCTGCCGCCCTAGCCTGCCCCCCCCCAGGCTGCCGCCCACTCCAACCTAATGGCCGGAACGGGGCGCACACACGTGACATCCAATCCACTGTTCGGCGGCATTCACCACCGGCGTCCGGCTCGGCGGGCCCCGGATCCTTGCAAGGGAGAAGAGACATGAAGGGAACTCACGCAACCTGGGTCGGCCTGCTGGCGCTGTGCGCCACCGCGACGGGGTGGGCGCAGGGCGCGGCCCCGACCGACGCGCAGATTGCCGCCATCGTAGTGACGGCAAATCAGGTCGATATCGACGCGGGCAAACTGGCGAAGGCCCGCGCCAGCTCGAAGGACGTCAAGGACTTCGCGCAGATGATGATCACCGACCACAGCAGCGTGAACAAATCGGCGACCGAGCTCGTGACGCGGCTGCACGTAACGCCCGAGCCCAACGCCACCAGCACCAGCCTGGCGCAAGGCGGCAAGCGGAACCTGGCGACGCTGAGAAAGCTTCACGGCAGCGCCTTCGATCAAGCCTATATCGATCACGAAGTCGCCTATCACCAGGCCGTCATCGATGCCCTGGACAACACCCTGATTCCCAACGCGAGCAATGCCGAGCTCAAGGCGCTACTGATCAAGGTGCGGCCGGCATTTGTCGCGCATCTGGCGCATGCCCGGCAGCTTCAGAGCGCTCTCGGCAGTTGAATGACGGCCATGCACGCACGAGCCGCGCTCCTGGCCCTGATCGGGGGCACATTGGTCGCCCGCGCCCCGATCGCGGACGGCGACGCCGGCACCTCGGAGGCGGCCGCAATCCGGTCACAGCGCGTGACCATCGAGGGCCTGCGGTTCAGCCCGGCGACGCTCTCGGTGCACCGCGGCGCCACCGTGGTCTGGATCAACAAGGATCTGGTACCGCACTCGGTGAGCGCGGATGGCCGGCAATTCGATTCGCAGGCGATCGCGCC
>DATDIL010000172.1:0-6852 GCA_036521075.1 Steroidobacteraceae bacterium
CAGGACCGGATCAGTGAGGCGCTTCATCGTTACGATCAAAAAGTGGAACCAAAGCCTAAAAGGGCCAAATTGGTTCCAGTTTTGGTTCCACTTTTGCGGGGATGCCCTTGGACGGCGCCATTCTCGTCCGGACAGCATTCCACGTCACATCAATAAGTTGTAGACGCGTATGGACTGCTGTTGAAACGCCTGGACAGGGTCTAAGACGGTTCGGGACGCAGGTGTCGCAGGTTCAAATCCTGTCACCCCGACCAGTCCAGAGAAGGCTGCCGAGCGCTATGCAGCGCTTCCTGGACAAGACCGAAATCGGCGCTCATCCGCGAGTCGGAAATTTGCGAATCTTCTGTTGTCCTTTCAATTGGCCGATACCTAGGGTTTCATTTAGCCGCCGCGAAGGGTTTCATTTGGCCGGTACCAGGGTTTACAATTAGCCGATATGGCCGCAACCCTGTACCGCCGATTGGCAGAATCCGCCCTCATCACCGCACTTACGGACACTCCTGTCGTCCTTATCCACGGGCCACGGCAATGCGGGAAAACGACTCTCGCCCTCCAAGTAGGCAAGCGTCGGCGCTATCGCTATTACACCTTCGATGATGCGGCAACGCTCGCCGCCGCACGCTCGGATATTACTGGCTTTGTCTCACGCCTGGAAAAACACGCAATAGTGGATGAGGTTCAGCACGTCCCCGAGCTGTTTGCCGCTCTCAAACCTATCGTTGATGCAAACCGCAACGCCGTACGTTTCATTTTGACCGGCTCATCGAACGTCCTGCTGGTACCTCGTTTATCGGACTCGCTAGCAGGTCGCATGGAGATACTGCGTCTCTACCCGCTCTCGCAGGTAGAACTCGAACGCACTCGCCCAACGTTTCTCGGAACCCTCTTCAGCGATGCGCAGGCATTCCAGCATAGTGGAAGACTCGGCAAAGCGCTCGCGGAGCGTATCGTTCGCGGAGGCTACCCCGTAGTTCAGAAGCGCACACCAAGACGAAGAGACGACTGGTACGCAAACTACGTAGAAACCCTCGTACAGCGTGATGTGCGGGATCTCGCTCACATCGGAAGCCTCGACGCTCTTCCAAAGCTTCTCACGCTCGCCGCAAGCCAGACTGCACGACTCGCCAACATAAGTGAGATGGCGAGCGAGTTCGAACTCAGCCGGCCGACAATCCGCAGCTATCTCACATTGATCGAGCGTCTGTTCTTGATCGGATTTCTACCGCCCTGGTTCAGCAATCGCATCAAGCGACTCATCAAAAGTCCCAAACTTCATTTTGGGGACACTGGCTTGGCTTGCAGTCTCCTTCGCTGCAGCGCTGCTGAACTCGATGACCAGCGCGAACTGCTCGGTCAACTCCTGGAAACATTTGTATTTAACGAGATTGAAAAGCAGGCAAGTGCTTACCCCGAAAGGATTGGTCTCCACCATTTACGCGACAAAGACGGCTATGAAGTTGACATCATCGTGCAACGGGGTACTCACCACGCTGGCATTGAAGTCAAAGCCGCAAGCTCGGTCCGCGAAGGCGACTTCCGCGGCCTCAAACGGCTGCGTGAACTGCTGAGTCCTCGCTTCCACAGCGGAATCGTCCTATATGACGGCGAACATGTGTTGCCGTTCGGCGAGCGCCTACTCGCCGTTCCGCTCAGCTCATTATGGGCTCGCGGCCCGCGGGCTGCTGCCACCGCAGGTCAGTCGAAGTAAATGCTTGCGGCTGCGGAGCGCCCACCAGCGGTGAAGGCATTGAAGCGCGGAAAGAATGGTTCGGGACGTAGGTGTCGCAGGTTCAAATCCTGTCACCCCGACCAGTCCAGGGAAGGCTGCAGACTTCCACGGTGTTCTGGTCCGGATCAGAATGGTCAGTTCGTGCGGCGGGGTCTCTGCCTGCCAAACCGTAGGTGAATCGGTCTCGTGCTACGCGAACCCCATGCGGTTTCCGTATCACACTTCCAAATTCGTTCGAACTGTTGCCTCCTGGCTCTTCCCGAGCTCTTTCAGCCGCCGGATGTTTCGGCCACATTCACGGGCGCCTCCTCCTCGGCAGCCAACGCCTCGAGGTAACGTCGGTAGACGTACACCCGATCTCGGGCGCGTCCCGTGGACTCCTTGATGATCCCGCGCGACTCCAGCTCGCGCAGCAATGAATTGATGGTCGGCGTCGTGAGCCCCGTAGCCTCTCTCAGTGTCGCCACCGTGGCGACAGGCTTGGCCTGCAACGCCTCCTGGATCATTAGCAGCGAGCCTGCAATCCGAGGTACCGCGCGTAGCTGCGTTCGGTCTTCGTGGAACGCCTGCGTTACACGTCGCCCGGTTTCGATCGCGACCTCTGCGCTGTGACGAATTGCCTCCGCGAAAAAGTCGATCCAGCGCTCATAGTCCCCCTCCGCACGCACCGCGTTCAACTCCGCGTAGTACTGTTGCCGGTGCTGCTTGAAATACAAGCTGGGATACAGCAGTGGTTTGTGCAGAACATTGTCGTGGCAGAGCATCAGGGTGATCAGCAAGCGCCCGACACGGCCATTGCCGTCCAGGAATGGGTGAATGGTTTCGAACTGCACATGAGCGAGGGCCGCTTTTACGACGGGAGTGGCCGGTTCGTGCAAGTATTGCTCGAGATTCGTGAGACTCGCATCCAAGTGGGTTGGCGGTGGCGGCACGAAGGCCGCATTGCCAGGCCGCGTGCCTCCGATCCAGTTCTGGGAGCGACGAAATTCGCCGGGCTGCTTCTGTGCACCGCGCCCATCGGCGAGCAGGATGCCGTGCATTTCGCGTAACAGCCGGGTCGAGAGTGGGAAGCCGCCGGCCATTCGTTCCAAGCCGTGGTTCAGGGCGTCGACGTAGCGGGAGACCTCCCGTACGTCATCGCCCGGTGCGCCACGCACCGCCTCAATCTCATGTGCCAGCAACTCATCCAGCGTGGATTGGGTCCCTTCGATCTGGGAGGAGAGAACTGCCTCTTTGCGGACGAATGTATAGAGCAGCAAGTCCACATCAGGCATCGTCGTCGCGGCGCGGTCGAGTCGTCCGAGGGAGACCGCTTTACCAGCCGGTTTTGTTATTTAAGCATAGTGTCTTAACTTTAACTAGCACCCCTGGTATGGCAAGAGATTTAACTAGCGAATGCAGCTAGTTAAATATGTGTGCAACATTTTACTCTTCATGACCGCAGGCGCGGCCAAGCGCCCCGGCCGGGCAGACCCCCGCGCCGACTACGATTTCAGCCTACCGACCGCAGCCGGCGTGCCGCCACGACGGAAGGACTGTCACTTCCGCTGTGGATCGCCTGCCGGGCATACCATTCGCGCTCTGCGGGCGACATCGCACCCGCGCGTTTCAGCAGTGAGACCTGCTGCTTTCCATTCGTCAATTTCGTCATGAAGCCAATCGTCCGAGCGCGGACGACGCTACCGAATCGTCCAACCACCGCGGAGGGCCTCACTCGCATAGAAGCACCGGGCGTTCTCGTTTCTGACCGCAAGGAGCCTCGTATAGTGAGACCAGGGAAGCGGGAACCGTGAGTGGCCTCGGTCCGAGGAGACATCGACCAATTTCGCAGACGTTGTCTGCGGAATATGGCTCTCATGCGCAGCACCTGGGTATGGCTGGCGTGCCGCTTGCCAAGGATCACCAGTTTGCGCCAAGCAGGCAGGAGCGCATGGTAGAGCACGAGCGCAAACTCAAAGCCCAAGGAAATGCCGAGCACGAGGAAGCATGGGAAGTGTGGCGGCCCGACGAATTTCCAGAAAAATGCCGTCAGCACGCCGAGCAGCGCGAGCGAGCTGAGTACGAAGCTGGCGACCGGCTCAAGAACTACGAGCAGAAGCAATGCTGGGACGCGGATGCATTGCCAAAGAAGCCGGAGAGTACACCGGACAAGACCGCCGGCGGCCGGTGTTCTCTCGTCCATTGGGCCGCTGAAACTCACGCTGCTCATGGCTGGCCGCCCTCGATCGGCGGGACACTCCCACCGGCTTCCAAGCGCTCGTGTTGGTGAACACTCAGCCGCGCGAGAGGACCCGACGGATGCTCCGGCGCATTCGCATTCGTCAGATCATTCTCCCTGCTCGAGCGCCTTCCGCATCTCCTTCACGTGAAACCCAATCAGGCCCAGTTGGATGGCAATAACACTCGGCTCTGCCGTTCGACGAGCTCGCTACTCCTTCGTCCGAGCCTTCCTCGAAGCCCCTCGCGGACGGGCGCCTGACTTCGTCTGACGTCGCGGATGGATCGTCTCGTGTCGCGCGCACAGCGCGACGAACCGCGTGATCCGCTCGGCGCGCGTTTCCGGCTTCTTCGCCGTCTGCACGCGGTAGAGGATCGCATAGCGGTTCGCACCATCGAGCGTCTCGAAGAAGTCTCGCGCACGGGCGTTGCGCGCGAATGCGGCGACGAGGTCCGGAGGCACACTCGAGGAACGTGCTCCGTCGTAGGCACGCTTCCACCGGCCGTCACGCTTCGCGCGCTCCACCTCAGCGAGACCCGGCGCCTCCATGGTCCCGGCGGCGATCAGTGTCTCCGCCTTCGCGCGGTTGATCTTCGACCACGGGCTCTTCGCCGTGCGTGGCGTGAAGCGCTGGAGCCACCAAACGTTGTTGAACGTGCCCTTTTGCCCATCGATCCACCCCCACGCGAGCGCACCCTCGAGCGCCCCCGCGTACGTGACCGACGCCGAGCCCGACCCCTTCTTCGCGATCTTCAGCCACAAGCCACGCGATGAGGCATGGTGGGTCACCAACCATTCTGACCAAGCGCGCGCCGTTGCGAATGAGAGCACCGGCAGATTCTTGGCTGTCGACTCGGCCTGCGCAGCCCTTCGTCCACCTTCGCCTTTGGTAGAGAGCTCGGGCACGCTACTCTCCCTCCCCATTCTCGAGTGACCTGTACGGGATGATCGCAGGTCCAATCGGTGACTCTACGTTGTGCATGCAAATCTCTCCTGACAAGCAGCAGACAAGTATTCTAAGTCCAGGGCTGGGGCGCAATGAAACAGAAAACCGGGTTACGCGGCGGCTTGCGGCTCGGGTCATCTCACACAGACCCGCACTGCTCATCCGCGAGTCGCGAATTCACTCGGGCTCCGCGAGCATCCAGTCGTACGTTGGGAGCACCTCGACCCCGGGCGCCTCGATCACCCCTGCCGCTTCACGGTCAAGCACGAGCAGTCGTCGCTTGGCGCGCGGATGCTCCCCAGCGCCGGCGGCGAGCGCCCGCAACTCGCGTTCAACCGTCTCGTGCGCTTTCAGACTCGCGGCCGCTACCTGCCCGAGCTGGAGAGTTCCCTGCCCGTATCGGCGTAACTGTCCGAGTGCACTCCGACCAGTTAAAACGGTCGCTGCGAAACCAAGCTTGTTGCCGCCCGGACCACCTACCGCAGCATGCTCGTTAACTCGTTGCGATTGAATTCCTCGTCAAGGTTCGAGGGCGCAGCCAGTTTTGCCATTGCCTCGATATTGGGCGCCAGAGCTTCCATCCGAGACTTGATCTGGTCGTGCACGTAGTCACGAAACTCCCGCGTCATTGACTTGGCCATATCCTTTACCTCATCGGGCAGGCTGTCGATGGGATCATCCATCGCGCGCAAGCTCTCTTCCACGCGGCTCAGTTGCTCGGGGAGCGTTCTACGATAATTGTTGAGGCTCTCGAGGGCGTTGCGGTCCCTGATCTTCGCCACCTCGTTCCTGTAGAAATCAGCTTGCGCGAGCGTTTCGACGGTCTTGTCATCCACCGTGGCGAAAAACGCGCCCTGGAACTTGTAGCGAAACTGCTCGTCCAGGCTCTTCGTGATCGTCCAGGTGTTGTCGAGGTACTGATTGACGTCGTTGAAGAAATTCGCCCCATCCCCTGCCTGGCGCCCGGGCAAACGCGACACCCAGCCGCTGAGCTGATCCTTGGCCTGTCTGAGCAACCCCTCGGCCCTGTCGACGTTGTTGTCCCGCAGGTAGCCATCCACCTGCTGGCGGGTATCATTGAACTTCGAAAGGACGTGCCCCTTCTGCGCGCTCATGAGAGTCCTATAACTATCCGCCAGCGCGCGATACCGGCGGGCGTATTCACCCAGGGCCTCGACTTTGAGCGTCATGTCCCGCAGCACGAGTTCCATGGGGCCCTGTGCGTCCCCCGGAAACCCAGTGGGTTTGATTTTGTCCAGCAGGTATTTCTTCAGCGCCGCGATAACCAGGTCGGATGCCACTCCGAAGAGGTCCTTGATACCCTGCTTGAAGTAGTCGGCCTCGCGCTTGATGGCGTCGATGGCGCGGCCGCAGTGGTCCTCCACGGCGCGCGTGGCGGTGTCCATCTCCGCGACGATTCGTTGGATCATCTCGTCCAACTCATGCAGGGCGCGCATCTCATCGCTCTGAATACCCTGGTTCTCAGACAGCAGGAAGGTCCAGAGGTCCTGCAGGCCGCCAATCAACCTGTTGAGTCCGTCCTGATGCTGCAAAAGCTCATCCATCAGCTGCGGCGTCGTCACTGCCAGGAGCGTGTCGGTGAACTTCTTTTCCGACCCCTGAGCGGTGGCCCAGTAAAGCTGATGCGCCGCAGGCAGAACCAGATCGCGCGCCGCGTTGGCGAACAGCTGGTCGCGATCCGACGCGAAGCGCGCGATGCGCGTTTGCCATTTTTGCTGGGTACCGGGATTCGTGGCCGCGGCCTTGGCCATGAAATCGACCAGATCATCAAGCGCGCACTGGCGCATGGCAGCGTAGCTGTCGATCAGCTCGACGAAGGCGGCATTGACGCGCTCATTTGCCGCGGCCGGCAGCTGCGCCAGCAGGTCGCGCAGCTCGTCAATGCGAGATCCATAGGTGGTCATCCGACCTCCTTAGCCTTCTACTGCCTCGGCGCTG
>DATDIL010000173.1:0-18207 GCA_036521075.1 Steroidobacteraceae bacterium
AAATTTGTGCGCAGCGATGCCACCGAATCCGGACATATCGTCCGTCTGGTCGAGCGCCTGGCGCTCTCCCGCCCGGATATCAGCTTTCAGCTGCGCAGCGGCGAGCGGGTGATGCTCGATGCGCAGGCCACGGATACCGCCCGGCAGCCGCTCGAAGCGCGCGTGCGCGCCATCATCGGCGCCGACTTCCTGGAGCAGGCGCTGCCGTTCGAACATGCCGCAGGTCCGGTGTGGGTGGGCGGGTGGCTGGGGCTGCCCACGGCCGCGCGCGGCGCCGCGGATCAGCAGTTCTGGTTTGTGAACGGCCGCAGCGTCCGCGATCGGCTGCTGATGAACGCCGTACGCTTAGGCTATCGCGATGTGCTGTTTCACGGCCGCTACCCGGCCTATGTGCTGTATCTGACCCTCGATCCGGCCATGGTGGATGTCAACGCGCATCCCACCAAGCTTGAGGTACGCTTCCGTGAGTCGCGTCAGATCCACGACTTCGTGTTCCGCGCCATCACGGCCGCCCTGGCGCAGACGCGACCCGGCGGGGCCGAGCCCGCGACGCCGCGCCAGGGGCCGGCACCGCCGACGCCGCGGTACGAGCGGGGCCGTGATCCTTGGCATGTGGCCGAGCGCTTGCAGGAGGGCGCACCGCACCCCTACGCCCTGGATCTGGCCGCGCCCGCGGCCAGCGACACGGACACACAGCAGGCACTGGGCACGCCACTGGCACAGATCCGCGGCACCTACATTCTGTCGCAGACCGCGCAGGGCGTGGTGCTGGTGGATATGCATGCCGGGCATGAGCGCGTGCTCTACGAGCAGTTGAAAAGCCAGTACGCGAACGGGTTGCCCTCGCAGGCCTTGCTTGTGCCGCTGGTAGTGGAGTTGGCGGCGCATGAGTTGGAGGCGCTGCTCGAAGGCCGCCTCGAATGGGAGCGCGCCGGATTCGAGTTGGACGCGCTAGGGCCTACGCGTCTGGCGCTGCGACGCGTGCCGGCGCTGCTGGCGGGCGCGAAGGTTGCCGAAATCGTGCGCGAGGTCGCGCACGATCTGGATAATCCGGCCGCCGCGCACCACATCGAAGATGCCTCGGACCGTTTTCTCGCGACGCTCGCCTGTCGCACGTCCGTGCACGCCAATCGACGCCTGTCGCTGCCGGAAATGGACGCGCTGCTGCGGCAGATGGAACAGACGCTGCGCGCCAATCAATGCAATCACGGCCGGCCGACCTGGGTGCCATTGAGCTGGATGGAACTGGACCGACTGTTTCTGCGTGGCCGCTAGGGCTTGGGCGAGCATGGCCGAGACGACAGCGCCGGTGTTGATCCTGACGGGGCCCACCGGCAGCGGCAAAAGCGACTGGGCCTTGCGATTGAGCCGGCAGTGGCCCGTGGAAGTCATCTCCGTGGACTCGGCACAGGTGTTCCGGGGCATGGATATTGGTACGGCGAAGCCGGATCAGACGGCGCGTGCCGCAGTCGCTCATCACCTGCTCGACATTCTCGATCCGGCACAGACGTACTCGGCGGGACAGTTCGTGCGCGATGCGGTGGAACTCATCAGCCAGATCCGTGCCCGTCGACACATCCCGTTGCTGGTCGGCGGGACCATGTTGTACCTGCGGGCCCTGCGACAGGGGCTCGCGCAGTTGCCGCGTGCGTCACTCAGCCATCGCCAGTCGCTTGACCGCGCGGCGGCGCGGCGCGGGTGGCCGGCGTTGCATGCGCAGCTGGCGCAGCTGGACCCGCAGGCAGCCGCCAGGATTCACCCCAATGATGCGCAGCGCATCCAGCGTGCACTGGAAGTGTGCCAGCTCACCGGCCAGATGCTGTCCGGGTTGCAGGCCCACAGCCCTGCTGCGTTGCACGAGCCTGCCCCAATTTGGGCCTTGGTGCCGCAGCCGCGCGCCAAATTGCATGAGCGAATAGCTACCCGCTTCAACCAGATGATGGCGCAGGGATTTCTGCAGGAGGTACGCTCGCTCCACGCTCGCGGCGACCTGAGCGCCGATCACGCGTCGATGCGTGCGGTGGGCTATCGACAGCTCTGGCAGCACTGCGATGGTCAAAGCACTTTGGACGCGGCGGTCGAAAAGGGCGTCGCCGCCACCCGACAGTTGGCGAAACGCCAGCTTACGTGGTTACGTGGGGATAGCAGTATCCGAGTCGTGGACCCTCTGGCCCCCGGCGCATTCGAGTCATGGAGCTTGGAGGTGGGCGTGGCACTGAGCGGTTTCATCCGCTAATCGGGCCCCGTGGTAGAATGCAATCGACGCCTTGCAGTGCGAGGGGTCGAGCTTGCTTGCTGACCGGCAGTTTCCCTATCGGGCTGCCCCGCCGATCCGAACAACTAGAAGCGCCAGAGAATAAGGAGAACCCCGATGGCCAAAGGCCAATCGCTGCAGGACCCATTTTTGAATGCTTTGCGCAAAGAGCGCGTTCCGGTCTCCATCTATCTGGTCAACGGAATCAAACTTCAGGGTCAGATCGACTCGTTCGATCAATTCGTGGTGCTGCTGAAGAACAGTGTCAGTCAAATGGTCTACAAGCATGCGATCTCGACGGTCGTGCCGGCGCGCAACGTGCGTCTGGCCACCGATGAAAATGGCACGCCGACCACCACGGTCGAGCCGGCGGCGGAATAGGTCAGGCGCGATTGCAATCCACGTTCTTGCGATACCGTGATCGAACGCCCACGCACGGGTGAACGCGCGGTTCTGGTGCGCGTCGGACTGGGCGCACCGATCGATCCGGAGGACCTGGAGGAGTTCACGCAACTGGCGACCTCGGCGGGTGCGGTGCCCGTGGCGACGATCACGGCCCGACGCGAGCGCCCCGATCCGAGATTCTTTGTCGGCTCCGGCAAAGCCGACGAGTTGCGCGACGCGGCCGTCGCGAGCGAGGCGGATCTGATCCTCGTGGACCATGAGCTCTCACCCAGCCAGGAGCGCAACCTCGAGAAGCACAGTGGACGGCGGGTGCTCGACCGCAACGGACTCATCCTCGATATCTTCGCCCAGCGCGCCCGCAGTCTTGAGGGCAAGCTGGAAGTGGAACTCGCGCAGCTGAAGCACCTGGCCAGTCGCCTGGTGCGCGGCTGGACCCACCTGGAGCGGCAGGCGGGCGGCATCGGCATGCGCGGCCCCGGTGAAACCCAGCTCGAAACGGATCGGCGCCTGCTGGGGCAGCGGGTCAAGGTGCTGGGCAAGCGCCTGGAGCGCATTCAGTTGCAGCGTGAGACCGGGCGACGCACCCGGATGCAGATCCCGGTGCCGACGCTGTCACTGGTCGGTTACACCAATGCGGGCAAATCAACATTGTTCCGGACGCTGACGGGCTCACCGGCCTTTGTGGCCGATCAATTATTTGCCACGCTGGACCCCACGGTTCGCCGTATCCGTCTGCCGGGAGGCACGCCTGCCGTGGTGGCGGACACGGTGGGTTTCATTCGCGATCTGCCGCATGAGCTGGTTGCCGCGTTTCGTTCGACACTGACCGAGGCGCGCGAGGCCACGGTGCTGTTGCATGTGGTGGATGCCAGTGATCCGCGACGCAACGAGCGCATGGCACAGGTCGATGAGGTGCTGCGACAGATCGGCGCGGGGGATATTCCCCAGATCCTGGTCTACAACAAGATTGACAGGCTGCAGATGGCCCCGCGCCTGGAGCGCGACGGGGACGGGCGCGTCTCGTCCGTGTGGATTTCAGCGATGCAGCAGATCGGGATTCCGCTCCTGGCCGAGGCCATCACCGAACGCATCGCCCGCACGGTGCAGGTGGCGCGGGTGCGCATCCCGCCGGGTGCGGGGCAGTTGCGCGCCCGGTTGTACGCCCGCGGGGTTGTCAAACACGAGCAGGTCCTGGAGGACGGGCAACTCGAATTGCTGCTGGAGTTGCCGAACGTGGACCTGCTGGAGCTGGCCCGGGCACCGGGGGTCCTCGTGCTGGAGTCCGCTGGGCCCGACGCGCCTTGTACGGCCGCACCCGGGTACCTGGAATTGGCGGCCACTGCGAGCGTGGCCAAATAAACATGGCCTGGAATCAACCCGATCCGCAGAAGTCCCCCTGGGGCAAGCGCCCCGACGCTGCCGGCGCCCACCTGGACGCCCGCATCAAAGAGTGGCAGCGGCGCCTCGGGGAGCTGCTGCGCGGCGGTCCGGCCGCCGGACCGGTGCGTCCGCAGGTGTTGCTGCTGGTGGCCGCGGCCTTGGTCATCGGATGGCTGGCCACGGGCCTGTACCAGCTCGCCGCCGCCGAGCGCGGTGTCATCCTGCGCTTCGGCGCCTTCCGGCAGATCGTGCGCGAGGGTGGCGCCGGCTGGCATCTGCCATGGCCGATTGAGACTCTCTACAAAGTCAATGTCATGAGCGTCAAGAGCCAGGAGTTCCGCCCGCAGGTGCTGACCTCGGATGTGAACCTGGTCGATCTGCATTTCTCGGTCCAGTACCGGTTCACGGACCCCATGAAGGTGCTGTTCCAGGTGCGCGACCCGGAAGTGACGCTGGGCGAAGTCAGCCAGAGCGCACTGCGTGAAGTCGTGGGGCAGAGCACCCTGCAGGATGTCCTGGCAGGGGTGACGCGACCCCAGGTCACGCAGCGTACGATGCAACTGGTTCAGCGCATGCTGGACAGCTACAACAGCGGCATCGCCGTCAGCTCGGTCAATTTGACCGATGTGCAAGTGCCCGATCCGGTGATCCCCTCACAGCATGATGCGAACAAGGCGCTGGCCGATGAGGAGGGCTACGTGAAGCAGGCCCAGGCCTATGCCAATCGCATCGTGCCGGCCGCGCAGGGCCGTGCCTCGGGAATTCAGCAGGACGCCGAGGCCTACAAGGCACGCGTGGTGGATATCGCGCAGGGCCAGGCGACGCGATTCGTGGAGGTTGCCGCTGCGTATCAGCGCGCGCCGGCCGTCACTCGCGAGCGCTTGTATCTGGAAACCATGGAGACGGTGCTCGGCCGCGCCAACAAAGTGATCGTGGACACCAAGCCGGGCTCCGGCGGCAATATGATCTACCTGCCGCTCGACAAGCTGATGGGGCGATCCGCGGCCAGCGACACGACCGTCCCCCCCGGAGCCGCGTCGGCGGCGAGTGCGGCGCCGCCAGGGACGGTTGACACCGCGGGGCAGAGCGATTCCGACGCCGATGCCGGGCGTCAGTCCGGACGCAGCCGGAGCGATCGCTAAATGGCCGTGAAGCTGGATATGCGCTGGGTGGGTGCAGTGGTGGCCGTGGTATTGCTGGGCACGCTCGCCTCGCTTTGCCTTTTCACCGTGTCCGAAGGGGAGCAGGCGGTACGCACGCAGTTCGGCGCCATCCTGCGTTCAACGTATGAACCGGGGCTGCACGGGAAGCTGCCCTGGGACAGCGTCACCCGCATCGACCGCAGAACACTCACCACTTCGCACTCCGATGAGACCTTCCTGACCAATGACAATCGCGGCTTGATCGTCGACTTCTATATCCTGTGGCGGGTTACCGATGCGTCGACGTACTTCCAGGCCACGGGCGCCAGCGAGGATGTGGCCTCCCAGCGCCTCTCCGATGTCGTCAAGGACGGCATCAAGTCCATCGTGGCACAGCGCACGCTCGAGCAGATCGTGACCGCCGAGCGCTCGGTCGTGACCGGCCAGGTAATGGATTCGGCCAGCCGCACGGTGGCCGCGCTGGGCATCAAGCTGGTGGACGTGCGCGTGCAGGCGATCAATCTTCCGGACGAGGTCAGCACCCGGGTCTACGAGAGCATGAAGCAAAACTTTGCCAAGATCGCCAGTCACCTGCGCGCCGAAGGACAAAGTTCGGCCGCCACGATTACCGCGGGCGCCGACCGCCAGAGTACCGAAATCATCGCCAGTGCCGAACAGGCTGCACTCGGCGTGCGTGGCGCGGCCGATGAACAGTCGGCCGACATCTATGCCAAGGCCTACGCGGCATACCCGGATTTTTACGCCTTCTACCGCAGCCTGCAGGCCTACCAGAGTGCGCTGGGCAAGGAAGGGGATGTGCTGGTGCTATCGCCCGACAGTGAGTTCTTCAGGTACTTCAAGAGCCCGGGCCAGTCACAAGGACCAACTAAGTAGGCAACATGGGAAAGTTTGTCATCGTCATCGGCACCCAGTGGGGCGATGAAGGCAAGGGAAAAGTCGTGGATCTGCTGGCCGACCGCGCGCGCGCGGTGGCGCGATTCCAGGGCGGGCACAACGCGGGCCATACGCTGGTCATCGATGGCCACAAGACGGTGCTGTCGCTGATCCCTTCCGGCATTCTGCGCGAGCAGGTGCGTTGCTTCATCGGTAATGGGGTGGTCCTCTGCCTCGAGGCGCTGGCCACGGAGGCCACCAAGCTCATCGCCCAGGGCATACCAGTGTTCGATCGATTGCGCATCTCGCCGAACTGCCCACTGATCCTGCCGTCGCATGTCGCGCTGGATCGTGCCCGCGAACACGCCAGTGGCGCCAACGCCATCGGCACCACGGGCCGCGGCATCGGGCCGGCCTACGAGGACAAGGTGGCACGACGCGCATTGCGCGTCGCGGACCTGTTCCAGCGCGAGCGCTTCGCGGCGAAGCTGGGCCAGGTGCTCGACTTCCACAACTTCGTGCTGCAGCACTATTTCAAACAGCAGCCGGTGGATTTCCAGAAGACACTTGATGAGCAGCTGGCGTTGGGCGAACGCATCAAGCCCTGTGTCGCGGATGTGACCCAGGCGCTCACGCGACTGCGCAGTGAAGGCGCGAACGTGCTGTTCGAGGGGGCACAGGCCGCCATGCTGGATGTGGATCTGGGCACCTATCCGTATGTGACCTCCTCGAATACCACGGCCGGATATGCCGCGACCGGCACCGGCATCGGGCCGCGCGTGTTCGATGAGGTCCTCGGGATCGTCAAGGCGTACACGACGCGCGTGGGCGCAGGCCCGTTCCCGACGGAATTGTTCGACAGCGACGGCGAACATCTCGCCCGGGTTGGCCATGAATTCGGCTCGGTCACGGGCCGTAAGCGCCGCTGCGGCTGGTTTGACGCCGTCGTACTGCGACGTTGCATAGCGCAGTCCAGCGTGACCGGCTTGGTGGTCACGAAGCTGGACGTACTTGATCAACTGGAAACCATTCGCATCTGTGTCGGCTATCGCAGTGGTGCGGAGGTCTTAAGCGAGATGCCACTGTTTGTCGACGCATACTCGGAAGTGGTTCCGCTCTACGAGGAGATGCCGGGGTGGCGTCAGTCCACTGTCGGAACGGTGCGCTTCGAGGAGCTGCCGCAGAATGCGCGACTGTATCTGAATCGCATCCAGGAACTGGCGGGAGTACCCATTGACATGATTTCGACGGGCCCGGATCGCGATCAGACGATAGTGCGCCGTAATCCCTTTGTAAGCTGAAAATGCGCGCAACTACACGGAAATTGTAACGCCACTTTGCCAATGGCTTAAGGCGGTGTAATTTGGCTGTTGCGCCGTCAACGACCGGGTGCCTTGAACGCTTGTCACAGCGTAGACTGCGGTGGATCAGGGAACTGCTTCATTCACAGTCGGTTACAAGTCATCCAACAAGCTCTTCGGAGAATTGCATTCATGAAGTCGACCATTCAGGGGGTATTGTTAGGCGTTGCCGTGGCAACACTCGGCGCAGGTGCGGTGGGAACGGCGCATGCGCAATCCGTTGCGGCAGCGCCGGCCAGTTCGGCTCCCCAACAGTCGCATCATCGTGGACACTTCCGTAACTTCGGTGGTTCGCGATTTCTGGGTTCGCTGCTGCGCGCGACCCGGCAGCTGAATCTGACACCCGATCAACAAACGAGCATCAAGGCCATTCTGGCCAGCGCGCGACACGCGCATCAGCCCGGAGCGCAGCCGCAGCAACCTGCAATGACGGTACTCGGCAACCCGGGTGACCCGGGCTTCGCCGCCGCGGTGCAGGGCGCGCAGAGTGCCGCCGCCGGCCGGATCCAGAAAGAGTCGGCATTGGCCGGACAGATCTACGCCGTGCTGAGCTCGACACAGCGGCAGCAGTTGCCGAACGTGCTGGCGTCCATCCAGGCCAAGCAACAGGCGCGACGCGCGGCCTGGGCGGCCAAGCGCGCCAGCAGCGGCAACGGCTGAGATGACCACCATGCGAGCAACGCTTTACAGCCTGGCTCTCGCATGCCTGTTGTTCCAGGGCCTCCCGCAGCCAGCGCGGGCGGCCCTGGGCGGTACGGCTGACACGGTCGAGTCCGATCGCCTCAGCATGAAGGCGCTTACCCGCCCCGTGCCGACCGGAGCGTTGCGCAAGGAGGAGCTGCAGTTGCCGTCGGGCACGGTGGTTACCGAATACCTGGGCAGCACCGGTCTGGTCTACGCCGTCACCTGGCACGGGCCGAGCTTGCCAAACCTGCAGCTGATCCTGGGCAACTACTTTGCCAATCTCAAAACGGCCGCCCGTCAGCCGGTGGTACGCCGTCGCCTGGTGCGCGTGAACAGCCCCGACATTGTCATCGAGTCGGGTGGCAAGACGCGGGCCTTTGCTGGCCGAGCCTGGCTGCCCACCATGCTGCCGCCTGGCGTCACGGCCGCGGATATTCAGTAAATCTGCAATGGCCGACCTTGGGGAGACCTGATTCGACGCCGTAGTGTGACAGGCGCGTCTCAGGGCGCGGCACCATCAGGAGAGACTTTCTTGCGAAAATTACTTGCCGGTCTGATCTGCGCATCCTTGTTGCTGACTGCCTGCGGCGGCGGCGGCGGGGTCACCACCTCCTCGACCGGCGGCTCGGGAAGTGGTGGTTCCGGCAGCGGCGGTTCCGGCAGCGGCGGTGGCTCGGGCAGCGGCACGGCCAACAATGTGGTCAATGCCGTCGTTGATGATGGTCCGCCTGCCCTGGCAGCGGCCAATGAGGGCGCCGTGAACATCTTGTATGTGAACGTGACGGTGTGCGTTCCCGGCAGCACCACCACATGCCAGACCATCGATCACGTCCAGGTGGACACCGGCTCCCAGGGCCTGCGCATTATCTCCTCGGCGCTGAATTCGACAATGCTGAACGCGCTGCACCAGGTCAGCTTCGGTGGTACGGCGGGGGTGGCCGAATGCGTGCTGTTTGTGGATGGGTACAGCTGGGGTCCGCTGTATTCGGCCGATGTGCATGTCGGCGGCACGGATACGGCCACCAGTGGTGAATCAGCGCCCAATATCCCGATTCAGGTCATCGGAACGACTACCTATCCGGTTCCGGCGGACTGTGACTCCGCCGGTATGGGCACTCCAGAGAACACCGTGCTTGCGTTTGGCGCCAACGGCATCATCGGCGTGGGTCTGTTTGATCAGGATTGCGGCCCGGGCTGCAACCAGATCGAGGGCATCACCAACGGTAACGGTTACTACAGCTGCACCAACTCGGGTTGCTCGGCCACGCTCGTTCCCGTGACGTCTCAAGTGATCAATCCGGTCTATGGCCTGACGGCGAACAACGGCAGCACCGACAACAACGGCGTGATCATCGAATTGCCGACGGTGGGCTCCAATGGTGCGGCGACGGTGACCGGAACGTTGATATTCGGCATCGGCACCCAATCCAACAATGCACTGGCCGGCGGTGTGACGGTGCTGACGACCGATCAGAACGGTCTGATCACCACCGATCTGACCAGCCTGGGTCAAAACGACCCGACGAGCTATTTCGATAGCGGTTCAAATGCCCTTTACTTCCTGGACAGCAATATAACGACCTGCACCGAGAGTTTTGACACCGGATTCTTTTGCCCGGCCTCGCTCACAAATCTCACCGCCAGTGTAACCGGTGCCAATGGGCTGGGCACGACGGTGCCTTTCTCGATAGCCGCTGCGGACACGCTGTTCACGGCGAATCCTTCCTTCTCCGCGTTCAGCAATCTGGGCGGAACGGCGGCAACCACGGGAGGCTCGGGGAGCACGGGCAACACGGGGATCGGCACATTTGGCTGGGGGCTGCCGTTCTACTATGGGAAAAACGTGTACACCGCGATGGAGAACACCAATCCGGGTGGCACGCCCGGGCCGTATTTCGCATTCTGATTGATCAGTGAGCCGTGCGGGTATGTGCCCAGGTCTGCACGGCCACGGCGCCCAGTACGACGGGCAGTCCCAGCAACAGTTGGGTTGAGAATTGTTCGTGTCCCAGCCACCAGCCGACCAGCAAGGCCACCGGTGGGTTCACATATGCATAAGTCGTCGCCAGGGTCGCCGAGACCCGTTCGACCAGGAAGCGGAAGGCCGAAAAGCCGATGAGGGAGCCAAACACCACCAGGTAGCCCCATGCCGCCCAGGGCCTGATTGTGGTTGCGAAAACCCAGGGCTCCCGGGCGAGGGCGCTGACCATGAAGCCGGCGATTCCGGCACACAGCATCTCGGCGCCAAAGCCGGTGGCTCCCGGCGGAACTTCGACCCGTCGTGCCAGTACCGTGCCCAGTGACCAGCAAATGCTGCCGCCCAGCACCACGCCCACGCCCAGGCGGCTGGCCTGCAGATCGTGACCCAGCAGCATGACCGCGATGCCCGCAGTGCCGACCGCCATGGCCAGCCATTCCAGCCGCGCGGGCCGTTCGCCGAACACACACGACCAGGCTGCCGTGGTGAGCGGGACGCTGCTGACCAGTGCGACGGCGGCACCCGAACTCACCCATTGCTCACCCATCGCGACAGTGCCGTTGCCGGCAAGCAGCAGCAGGCAGCCGACCAAGGCGGCGCCACGCCACTGCGCCAGCGTTGGCATGGGCGCGCCGCGCAGTATTTGCCACAGCAGGAGCAGCCCACCCGCGACGACAAAGCGTGTGCCCACAAAAAAGAAGGTGGGAAAACCGGTGATGGCCACCTTGATGGCATAGTAGGTCGTGCCCCACAGAATATAGACCGCGAGCAGGCAGGCAACGATGACCGCGGTGGTGGGCCGCGAGGGAACAGGGGCCGCAGGCGCCATGAAGTCGTCGCGGCGGACGATCAAGGTGGGGATGAGCAGGTGGAGTTCGGCTGCATCACCTGGGAGTAGACCTTGCGCGTAAAGGGCAGCGGCTGGGCCGGCCAGGTCGTGTTGTCGATGGTGATGGGGGGTATCAGGATGGTGCCCGCGGTCATGGTATCTATCTGGGCGTCCGATGTGGGTACACCGGGTGCCCAGCTGCTGTCATGGCGCTCTTCGAAGCGCATTTCCGCGAGACTGCCGGCATCGCTGGATTGGGCTGCGGTCTTCAGTTTCATTGTCAAATCGAGGTTGCCCTTGTCGGTGTGGCCACGGATTCGCACCGCATCGCCATCCAGATGGGCGTGTATGCCGCGCGGGGTGCGCAGGCGCAGGTCCAGGGGATCCACGGCGATGCCGATAAAGATTTCGTGAAACGGGTAGTAGGCCAGTTTCGGCGGTCCGTCACGGCCATTGCAATTGACTTGAACGTACTGCGCATCGGGCGCCACGATCTGCTGATAATCCCAGAATCCCACCGTGCATCCGGACTGCAGGCCACTGCCCAGCAACAAAGCCGCACGCGCGATGGTCGCAAAGTGCCGCGGCGCCGCGCCATGGTGCGGCGCAATGGCGAAAGACAGCAACGGATGAAGGTGCGGATCGGACGACATGGCGTAGCGCGAGGTCGTAACAGTTAGTCAGCATCCTGCCATGACCAGCTCGAAGGCGCGAATCCTGACGCAGTTCGATCACGACGCTATACTTCGGCTCCCATTCACAAGAGGATCGCCCATATGGCCACGGTCTCGATTCATCCGGCGGTAGACAACGGCCTTAAGCCCGCGGCCAAGGACTTTGCCGGCGGCACGCTGGTGTGTAAATGCTCCCAGAATCCGGTCGAGGTTTCCGTCAAGACCCAGTCGGCACACAACCATGCCTGCGGCTGTACCAAGTGCTGGAAGCCCAAGGGTGCACTGTTCGCGGTAGTGGCCGTGGCACCGCGTGACAAGGTCACGGTAACCAAGAACGGCGACAAACTGGCCATCGTCGACGCCAGTGCGACCATTCAGCGTCACGCGTGCAAGGCCTGCGGCACACACATGTATGGTCGTATCGAGAAGACCGGGCATCCCTTCTACGGCCTGGATTTCATCCACACCGAGCTGTCTGCCCAAAGTGGCTGGTCGCAGCCCGAGTTCGCGGCCTTCGTTTCGTCGATCATCGAATCCGGTGCGGATCCTGGCCAGATGGGTGCGGTGCGCGCGCGCCTGCGCGAGTTGAAATTGGAGCCCTATGATTGCCTGTCGCCGCCGCTGATGGATTTCATCGCGACCCATATCGCGAAGGCCTCGGGCGTCCTGAAGGCTTGATGTCATGGATGTCAGAGCCGCCGTGGCGTTCGAAGCGGGCAAGCCACTGAGCATCGAGACCGTGCAGCTGGACGGTCCAAAGGCCGGTGAGGTGCTGATCGAGGTCAAAGCGACCGGAATCTGCCACACTGACAAGTACACCTTGTCCGGTGCCGATTCGGAGGGCCTGTTTCCGTCCATCCTCGGGCATGAGGGGGCGGGCATCGTCGTGGATATCGGACCGGGCGTGCGCTCCTTGAAGCGAGGCGATCACGTCATACCGCTGTACACGCCCGAATGCCGTGAATGCAAGAGCTGCACTTCGCGCAAGACCAATTTGTGCACGGCGATCCGTGCGACCCAGGGCAAGGGAGTGATGCCCGACGGCGCCAGCCGCTTCTCCTTCAAGGGCAAGCCCGTGTATCACTACATGGGTTGCTCGACCTTCGCGAACTACACCGTGATGCCGGAAATCGCGGTGGCGAAAATCCGTGACGATGCGCCATTCGACAAGGCCTGTTACATCGGCTGCGGTGTGACGACCGGAATTGGTGCAGTCATCTTCACCGCGAAGGTCGAGCCGGGCGCAAACGTGGTGGTGTTCGGCCTAGGCGGTATCGGACTCAATGTTGTGCAGGGGGCAAGGCTCGCCGGCGCCGACATGATCGTTGGCGTCGATACGAATCCGAAGCGCGAGAAGCTGGCACGACAGTTCGGCATGACGCATTTCGTGAATCCGAAAGAGGTGAAGGGCGATCTGGTGGCGCACCTGGTCGAACTTACGAAGGGCGGCGCGGATTACTCCTTTGAGTGCATCGGCAATACGCAGGTGATGCGGCAGGCCCTGGAGTGCTGTCACCGCGGCTGGGGACAGAGCATCATCATTGGCGTAGCGGCCGCCGGCCAGGAGATTGCGACCCGCCCGTTCCAGCTCGTCACGGGGCGGGTGTGGCGCGGAACAGCCTTCGGCGGCGCGCGCGGCCGCACCGATGTGCCGAAGATTGTCGACTGGTACATGGAACACAAGATCAACATCGATGATCTGATCACCCACACGATGCCGTTGGAACGCATCAACGATGCCTTCGACCTGATGACGCGCGGGGAGTCGATCCGCAGTGTCGTGGTGTACTGATTTCGCATCTTGAAAATTGAAACGCTAAGCGAGGCCCGATGCTTCGAGGGCACGCAGGGCTTTTATCGTCACGAGTCGCGCATCATCGGCCTGCCGATGCGCTTCTGCGTCTATCGGCCTCCGCAGGCAGCGTCCGGGCCGGTGCCGGTACTGTTCTATCTTGCCGGCCTGACCTGCACCGAGGAAACCGCCGTCATCAAAGCCGGCGCGCAGCGCAGCGCCGCCGAACTGGGTGTGATGCTGGTCACCTGCGATACCAGTCCGCGCAATACCGGCATCCCCGGTGAGGCGGACGACTGGGAATTCGGCGCAGGCGCGGGCTTCTATCTGAATGCCACCGCGCAGCCGTGGGCGAAGTTCTATCGTATGTACGATTACGTACTCGAGGAACTGCGCCAGACCGTGCTGGCTAACTTTCCGGCGGACCCGAAGCGCATCGGGATCTTCGGGCATTCCATGGGCGGGCATGGGGCACTGGTGCTCGCGCTGCGCAATCCGCAGATCTTCAGGTCCGTGTCGGCCTTTGCACCAATCTGTTCCCCGACGCGCTGTGCGTGGGGACGCAAGGCCATGCCGCGCTATCTGGGCGAGGATCAGGCCGCCTGGAAAGCCTACGATGCGGTCGAACTGATCAAGTCGGCGGGCAAAGCCGTGTTCCCGAGAATCCTCGTGGATCAGGGGCTCGCGGACAAATTCCTGCATCAGTCCCAGTTGCTGCCCGAGTTGTTTGAAGAGGCCTGCGCTGCGGCGGGCCAGCCGCTGCGGCTGCGGCGCCATGAAGGCTACGATCATGGCTATTACTTCATTTCCACATTCATTGAGGATCACCTGCGATTTCACGCGGCTGCGCTGTGATCGCAATGGCGCGTACCGGGCAGTCGCCGCGTCAGCTCACCGCGTTCGCCGCGGCGATGCCTGCGTACCAGTGGCCGGAATCCTTGATGGTGCGGCGCTGCTGGTGCGCGAAATCGACATACGTGAGTCCGAAGCGCTGCGAATAGCCCTCGGCCCATTCGAAGTTGTCCATCAGGCTCCAGCAATGGTAGGCCCGCACGGGCACACCATCGCTGATCGCCTCGGCCAGGGCGTGCAGGTGACTGCGCAGGTAATCAATGCGCGCGCTGTCATGGATCTGGCCATGCGCATCGGGCGCCGTGTTGTAGGAGGCGCCATTCTCGGTGATTTCGATGGGCAGCGGACCGGCCTCGCGCCGCATGCGCACCAGGATTTCACGAAAGCCCTGCGGATAGATGTCCCAGCCGACATCGGTCTTGGGTGTCTTGACGGGCGCGGTCGCCCACTGGCCACTGACCTGCACGTCGATGGCGCTGTCCGGGGCCGTTGAGTGCTGCACCAGCCACGGCGAGTAGTAGTTCAGGCCCAGGTAGTCGAGCGGCGCGCGCATCAGCCGCTCATCGCCCTGGCGCAACCCGAGCAGTTCGGCCTGGTGCTGCGGCGGCAACACCCCTTCGGGGTAATGACCATGCAGGGCGGTGGTGACGAACCACAGATTCTGGAAGCGGTGCCAGCGCTCCGCTGCCGCGACGTCCTCGTAGGCGGGAGTTGCCGGAAACATCGGTGCAACATCGAACGCACTGCCCACGGCGAAGCGGCTGTCTACCGCCTTCAATGCGCGAAAGGCCATCCCTTGTGCGAGATTTACTACGTGCGTGGCCTTCAGGAATGCGTGCCAGTCGTGTCTGCCCGGCGCATGCCGGCCATTCCAATAGCCAACGCCAGTGAAGGTCTTCGGTTCGTTGAAGATGGTCCACTGCGGCAGCCGATCTGCCAGGGCGTGCGCGACAAGGCCGACGTAGTCCGCGAAACGTGCCGCGGTGTCGCGGTTCGGCCAGCCGCCCGCATCCTCCAATGCCTGTGGCAGGTCCCAGTGATACAGCGTCGGCAGTGGTCGAATTCCGGCCTCGAGCACCGCATCCGTCAGCCGCTTGTAGTAATCCAGACCCCGCGAATTGGCCGCTCCACGGCCCGCGGGCTGGATGCGCGGCCACGCGATCGAGAAGCGGTAGCTCTTGAGATTCAGCTGCTTCAGCAGCGCGATGTCCTCGCGATAGCGATGGTAGCTGTCGCAGGCCACATCACCGGTGGCGCCATTCTTGATATTGCCGGGGGTATGACTGAAGCGGTCCCAGATGGACTCGCCCTTGCCATCTTCATTCCAGCCGCCCTCCACCTGATAAGCGGCGGTGGCCGCGCCCCAGAGAAATCCCTTGGGGAACGCAACCGGCGTCGCGGGGGTGGATGCGTGCTGCGGCGCTGGGGCCTGGGCGGCCGCGGGTCGTACCAGAACTCCAAGCGGGGTGGCCGCGAAGGCGGCGAGCGACTGCAGCAGTGCGCGGCGTTTCATCGTGGTCGAGTCTCCTGAATCGGTCCGCGGGCGAACGCCGGCGGCGGTTGCGTGCGGGTTGGGGGGCCCGTACCACCACCACCACCGGCGTCCCCGCGAGTGGTTGCCCGTGTCACGGCGTCTGTCGCCGGTGCTGGGCTTTCGACTCCGGAGCGACTTCGAGCACGGCGCTCTTCACCTGCGCTGAGTTCGGTCCGGCCATGATCTCGAAGCTGCCAGGCACGACCACGTGCTTCATGCGCACATCCCACAGGCTCAGGGCCGCGGGATCGAGCGTGAAGCGCACGGTCGTGCTCTGACCCGGCGCCAGCGTGACGCGGCGGAATCCCTTGAGTTGCTTGACGGGCTGGGTGACCGGCGCCGTGACCTCGTGCAGGTATAGCTGTACCACTTCATCGCCGCTGAGCTTGCCGGTGTTGCGGACCTTCACCGCGACGTTCACGGACTGGGCGGCCGTGATGCGCGAGGCCGACAGCTGCGGTGCCCCGATCTCGAATGTGGAATAGGACAGTCCGTAGCCGAAGGGAAACAATGGCTCCTTCGTGTCGAACAGATAGCCGCGATGTGCGCTGGGCTTCTGGTTGTAGTACATCGGCAGCTGCCCCACCGAGCGGGCGACGGTGACGGGCAGCTTGCCGCCCGGATTGCTGTCTCCAAACAGGATATCGGCGAGCGCAGTGCCACCCTCCTGTCCGGGATACCATGCCTCCAGCAGCGCATTGGATTTGGCCACGATTTGCGGAACGGACAACGGCGGCCCATTGATGAGGACGACGACCACGGGCTTGCCCAATGCAAACATCGCCTGCGCCAGATCGTCCTGCTGTGCCACGAGCCCGAGAGTGTCACGGTCGCCCAGATGGTTGTCGGCCCAGCCTTCGCGACTGATTGCCGGGCTGGTGCCGATGGCGAGCACGATGACATCCGCGGTGCGCGCCACTGCGACTGCCTGCTGGATGCGGCGCAGGTTGGCGTCACGGTCCGCCAGTTGCACTTCATCCGTGTACCAGTCGCCCTTGGCGGTCAGCTGCACGCCTTCGGCCGTCACCACGTGTACGCGTTGGCCGAGCTTGGCGCGAATGCCCTCGAGAAGGCTGACGCTGTGGGCCGGCACGTTGGAGTAGCCCCCCAGCTGCACCGTTGCAGCATTCGGGCCAATGACCGCAAGCGTCTTCAGTGCGTCGGCATGCAGGGGCAGGGTCCCGTCGTTCTTCAGCAGCACCGTGGTGCGACGCGCGGCCTCGACCGCGAGCGCGCGTGCTTCGGCATTGCCGGTGATTGACGCCGCATAGTCGGCGTCGGCGTAAGGATGCTCGAAGAGCCCTGCCTGGAACTTCAGGCGCAGCATGTGTCGCACGGCAGTATCGATCTGGCCCTGCATCACCAGACCGGCGGCGAGTGCCTCCGGAAGCTTCGCGTAGGCATCGCCGTCGGGAAGATCAAAGTCGACCCCCGCATGCAGCGCGCGCACGGCTGCGTGCATCAGATCCGGTTCGACATGGTGCAGCTGCTGCAGCTGCTCGATGCCGTAGTAGTCGCTGACCACGGCGCCCGTGAAACCCATCTCGCCGCGCAGCACATCGTGCAGCAACCAGTAATTGGCGTGCGAAGGGATGCCGTCGATCTCGTTATAGGAGGCCATGACATTGCGGGCGTTGGCTACGTGAATGGCCGTCGCAAAGGGTGGGAAGAACATCTCCCGCAGCGTGCGTTCCGAAATGTCGGCCGGCCCGACGTTGGTGCCGCTCTCGGGCTGGCCGTGTCCGGTCATGTGCTTGAGTGTGGCGAACACCTTCCCCGGCTGCAGGGGCAGTGTGTCACCCTGGAAGCCACGCACCGCCGCACTGCCCAGTTGGCCCACCAGGTAGGGGTCTTCGCCATAGGTTTCCTCGATGCGGCCCCAGCGCGGGTCGCGACCGACATCGACCACGGGCGCCAGCACCAGCTGCACGCCGCGCGCGCGGATTTCGCGCGCGGCCACCGCGAAGACGCGGGTCAGCAGCTGCGGGTCCCAGGAACTGGCGAGGGCGATGGCCTGCGGGAAGCTGGTGGCGTCGCGCGCTACGTAGCCGTGCAATCCCTCTTCGTGAAACAGCACGGGGATGCCGAGCCGCGTATCCTGCACGGCGAAATGCTGGATGGCGTTCACCAGCGCCACCGTCTGTCGGGCATCGCGGAAGGGTTGCTGCAGCGGGTCGCCGCCGCTGCCGTTCAGGTCGCTTGGCCGTGCCACCTGGCCGATACCGGCCGGGAAGGCCGCACGCGCCTTGGCCTCGACGAAGTTGCCGGCGGCGTCAAGAAAGTCCTTCTTGTGGTCCCAGATGCAGGTGATCTGCGCGATCTTTTCCGCAAGCGTCATCCGCCCCAGCAGATCCTCGACGCGCCGCTCCAGCGGCACGGCAGGATCCTTGTAGGGCGCCACGTCCGGACGATCGGCCGCGCCGGCCGT
>DATDIL010000174.1:0-2318 GCA_036521075.1 Steroidobacteraceae bacterium
CCGAGCGCCTTGCGTGTTCGCGTCCGCCATGACTCCCACGATGTGGACCCGAACGTGATCGCCAATGGCGTTGAGCACGACCGACTGACCGACCGCTTGCCGTGGCGTGAAGCCGAGTCTTCGGGCTCCGGCCGCATTCACGAGAATGTCGCGGCCCGTGTTCGAATTCGTGTTCGAGAACCGATCATCGCCTCGCGCTATGGACAACATCCGTCCGGCCAGCAGCGCGATGCCGTAAACCTGTGGGTATCCGGGATCAATGGGCAAGAGATCCAAGGTCATCACCGAGGACTGCCCCGGCACCTGAATGCGCGCCGTGAGCGGGGCGTCGGTACCGAACGGTAGGAAGGCGGACAGGCCCACCTGGCTTACTCCCGGATTCGCGCGCAGCGCCTCGGCAAGCGCTTCCTCCCGTTGGCCGCCGAGATCGTTACCCTGGATGACGACGATATTGTGCCGATTGAAGCCGAGATTGAGGTTACGCGCATAGTCCACCTGGCGAAAGACGACCAGGGCCGCTATCCCTAACCCGATGGACACGGCAAACTGCATCAGCACCAACAGGTCACGCAGGCCACCCGGCCTCTTCAGGGGGCCGCCATGAGCCTGCAATGCGGCGACCGGACGCAGCTTGGAGAGAACCAGCGCCGGGTAGATGCCACTGATCAACCCCGCGGCGACAGCGATGCCGATGATCGTCAAATCCAACCGCCAATCCTTCATATAGTCCAGCACCATCGACTGCTGCAGGAAGCCATTGAAGGCCGGCAGCAGGATCTCCGCCACCGCGGCCGCACAGGCCAGGGAGAGGAGCGCGAGCAACAGCGCTTCGACAAGGAACTGGACAGTCAGTTGCCTGCGCGTTCCGCCCAGGGTCTTGCGCAGGCCGATCTCGCGTGCTCGCAACGTTGCGCGCGCGGTCGCCAGATTGATGAAGTTGAAGCAGGCGACCAGCAGGATCAACAGGCCGATGATCATCGCCCCAAATACCGTCTCCCAGCTTCCCGGGGGTGTCATACCATCGGGCCAGCGGGATGAGCCCAGGTGAACCTCCGTAAAGGGGGTGAGGTGTATTGCGTAAGCCTGGCTGCCGCGCGAAAGAACACCCGTCTGTCGCATGACTCCCGCCATATCCTGATCGAGGATGGCCGGCATCGCCGCCAGAATGGCCGCGGGCTTCGCGCCCGGCGCCAGAGTAACGTACGTATAGGCATCCATGTAGAACCACAGATGACTCACTACGCTCAATACATCCCCATCAGCCTGTGAAGTCGACGGGATGAACACGCTGCCGGTCAGCTGACTGTTCTGAGGTAGATCCCGTACCACGCCCGTCACCCGCAGCAATACACTCTTGCCGGCGCAGGCGGGGCCGTTATTCGGGCAAGCCTCGAATGCGGTGGTGAGGGTGCGGCCCATCGGGTCCGCGTTGCCGAAATATCTCTTCGCCGCGGACTCGGTGAGCACCACCGACTCCGGCTGGCGCAGCGCGGAGCCAGGATCGCCCGCGACGAAAGGCAGGCGAATGAGCGTGAAAAAGTTCGGGTCCACGAAGTCGGCTTTGCTCTCGAGGAACTGCCGATCGGCTTGGATCAACGTCAGCGTCCCGGTGGCAATGTGGGTCATGGCGCTGACCCCAGGAATCTGATCACGCATCGCGATGCCCACCGGGTAGGACCCGCTGGCGGAATCGAGCGGCGCTTTACCGGGCATCCGTAAGGTTGATTCCACGCGATAGAGGTTTTCCGTTCCCGGCAGCCACTTGTCGTAAGAGAGCTGGTAGCGAGCGAAAAGCACGACGAAGATGACGCACGTTAGGGCGACCGATAACCCAAGTATATTGATGAAGCTGTAGAGCTTGTGCCGGACGAAGCTCCGCGCGGCCATCATGAAGTAGTGCCGCAGCATTGGGTTACTCGTACCGCAGCGAGCGGACGGGACTGGTGCGGGCCAGGCGCAGGGTGTTTCCGTATACGGTCAGCCAGGCGATCAGCAGGGCCGCGGCACCGGCCACCAGGAAGTAGAGCGGGCTGAGCGTTATCCGGTCGGCGAAGCCGTCGAGCCAATGCCGCAGGTAGACGTAGGCAACCGGCCAGGCGATGAGATTCGCGATGACAACCGGAACCGAGATCCGCCACAGCATCAGACGCACGATGTCGCTGGTGCGCGCGCCGGAGACCTTGCGGATACCGATCTCTTTCGTTCGCTGCTGCGCAGTGAACACGGCAAGCCCATAGAGTCCCAGGCATCCGATCAGGACAGCGACGATCACGAACGCCCCCAACATTTCGCCCTCGCGCGCGTCCTCGCTATAGAGA
>DATDIL010000175.1:0-11634 GCA_036521075.1 Steroidobacteraceae bacterium
CTTAGATTCCGCGTGAATGGAACTCCCCATTCGGTTCAGCCCGGGTCACGTCACTGGTGCTCCCGTGCGGGACGGTCTAACATCAGCCGGATGCGATCGCGCCCGTTGCGGGCCCGTCGAACATTGAAAGCGTGAGGCATCCCCTCAATTGATTCACCGCAGCCCCTACCCAGACCTTCAGATTCCGAACGCGACGCTCGGCTCCCTGGTGCTTGCGGCGGCGTCAGCGCGTCTCGATCACGTGGCACCGACACACTACACCGGACCGGGGCCCGCAGATTCGCGCATCGGTAAGACCGGCGTGTTGGTTCCCAACACACAATGCCGAATTGTCGACTTGATTACGGGACTGGACGCTGCGGCGGGCGAGGCCGGCGAGGTATGGGTCCGCGGTCCGCAGGTGATGAAAGGCTATCTGAACAATCCGGACGCTACGGCCCGTACAATTGATCCCGACGGTTGGCTGCACACCGGCGATATCGGCACCGTCGATGCGGAGGGATACCTGAGTATCGTCGATCGCCTCAAGGAACTGATCAAAGTTAAGGGTTTTCAAGTCGCTCCGGCGGAACTTGAAGCGCTACTCCTCAAGCATCCCCAGATCGCCGATGTGGCCGTCATTCCCGTCGCCGACCACGACAGCGGCGAGGTGCCGAAGGCAATCGTTGTACCTAAGGAGGCGAACGGAACGCTCACCGCGGAGGACGTGAAGGCATTCGTCGGGGGCTTGGTCGCGCACTACAAACGAGTTCACTTTGTCGAATTCGTCGATGCCATACCCAAGTCGGCCGCTGGCAAGATCCTCCGGCGTGTGCTCGTGGAGCGTGAACGCGCCAGGCAATAAAGTGAAGTTAAATGCGGAATCTCCTGAATTGACCAGGCGCCGCGCCCTCTCATGCAAAACCGGAACCGCGCAATCTACCAAGGCAAGGAGATGGCCATGAAGCGAATTCTGAGTGCGGCTCTCTGTTTGATAGGGTTCGCCTCAGCAGTTGCCGGCGCGCAAACGACGAAGATCACCACCGAATATCTGATGACTTTATATGCACCGCTGGCTACGCCGCAGAGGATCGACAATTCATTGACCATCTACAATGTAGGCCCTGGTGGCTGGGTTAAGGGCCCCAAGATCAACGGAACGCTTATTGCCCCAGCGGCGGACTGGATTCGCATCATGCCTGACGGAAATCTACGTCAGGATGTTCGGTTGACGATCAAGACGGTTGAGGGGGCTCTGATCTATGTCACTTACAACGGCATCATCAGCCGGTCCAAGGAAGTCGGCAAGCGGATTGCAAGCGGCGAGGTGCTGACTTCGGCGGACGAGTACTTCCTCATGGCGCCGACGATGGAGACCTCGGCTAGGGCCTACGTCTGGCTAAACCATGTGCAATGCGTAGGCAAGATGGTCGAGGTCAAAACCAGTGGCAACTCATTCGTAAAGTACGACATTTTCATTGTACATTGAGCTTCGCCACCCGAACGGAAGTTTGGGAAAGCCTGCCGGCGATACCCCAAAGCACCCGCTCACCACGGATGGCAAAGGGCCAGAGGCGGAATGCGGTGGCATACCGGATGATCAATTGGCTGCCGGTACAGGAAACGCGCGGACGGCGACCCCACTGACCCGAAATTGGCCGTTGGTGCGTCTAGGATAACTGCCGGAAATAATCAAAATAACGGGAAAATTGAGAAGGTCTTAGACAACGGTGCTCGCGAGGGCCTGTTTTCATAGGATTATACGTTAGGGTGGAGGGCTCATAATCCCTTGGTCCCTGGTTCGAATCCAAGCAGGCCCATGTTTTTACGAATGAAATAATACGCCACTAGAGCCATTCCTCTGCCGAATCGCTCTACTCGGACTGAATGGCCGCCTGCGCGGCCGCCGCAATGACCTCCTCCAAACTACCAGAATCCCGGAACGCGGAAATGTTCTCGGTGGTCCAGACCTTCACGATACTTCCCGATAGCATCAGTGCAGCACGATCGGCATAGCGCTCCACGACATCAACGGCGTGCGTCGCGAGGAGGACACTCGCGCGCTGAGCCTCGACAAGCCCGCGCAAATGCTGCTTCAAAGACCGCGCGCTCGCCGGGTCGAGCCCGTTGAACGCTTCATCTAGTACGATCAGCCGCGGAGCGCCGATCAGCGCCAGGAGCACGGCCAGCTTCTGGCGCGTGCCCAGCGAATATGTGTCGACAAATCGATCGAGAAATGACGTGAGCCTGAAGATTGTAATGAGGTCAAGCACGTCGGCGTCGATCTCCCGAACTCCCTTCGCCGCCGCATAGACCTCAAGGCATTGGCGTCCGGTCAGAAGGCCTGGCAATCGCTCCGGTGCGCAGCTAAAGCCCAGCGAACGCTTCGCCATCCCCGCATCGTGTGCGAGGGGGAAGCCGCAGATTTCGATCTCACCGGCGCTGGGCCGCAACATGTCGGCGATGCAGTACAGCAGGGTCGACTTCCCGCTGCCATTCGGTCCGAGAAGCGCGACCCATTCCCCGATCGGCACCTCGAGGCTCACATTGTTCAGGACCGGCTGCATACCGTAGCCAGCTGTGAGACCTGTGATGCGCAGCACGGCCCCCTCCGCCGCTGGGCCCGGGCTTGACGCCTGCTTCAGCGCATCCATCGATGCAGCACTGAGCGCGCGGTCGACCTGGTGCGCAGAGCTATCGCACACGCGGTTGCGCTCACCAGGCACACCGCACCGAGCCAGCCGACGGCGAACAATACCCCAGTGTGCAAAGCAGGAGCACCCTTGATCGCGTAGGCCGCGCCCGCCAGGAGCGCACAAGTGGCGACCTGTCCCGCGAGCGCGCGATGCGAGACCGCCGCCGTAAACCGAACAGTTCCGATGGGGGTCGGCGCGAGCCACCACGAGGCGGTAAATGCCACACGGATTACACCAAGCAGGAGGTTGACCAGATGGAGTGTGAGCAGCCACGCGCATGCCGCGACGAGCACAACCCCGCCGGCGACGTCCAAGGGCACCGCGAGCAGCATGAGTACGAGACTTCGAGCTCGGAGTTTTGGCCGATCCCAGAACTTAGTTTGCGCGACCGGCCAGTAGCCGAGGGGAAGAAGCCCTGCATTGGTCGCCCAATCGGAGCGGCCACGGAGCACGACGGCGTAATGTGACGGCGGCGACTCATATCTCCGTCGACCAATCGCTTGTCGCGAGCGCCGCCTCGTTTGCGTTTTGGCCTCGACAATGCGCACAAGTGTGACCACTGCGATTGCCGCAAGGTAACCGCCGGCGGCTGCGACGAGCAGAGAAATCGAGGCCGAAAAGCCGAGATTCGCGGCGATTGCCGCTACGGCGATGATCAATATTGCCCCTCCCCATAGCGGCAGCGGCGCGACGGCCGCCCGGGCCGTAAGTGAGAGATCATGGGGCAGCGCCGCCAGCCAGTCGCGATGACGCGCGCTTGTGAGCCGTCGGCGGCGCCGCAAGATGATCGCCGTGAGTATGACCGCTGTGATTGTGAAGATGACGAGCGGGGCACTCGCCAATGTTGCCAGCGCACGCTGCGCTACCTCCATGCGACCGAGCGCGCCGAGCCCAATGAACGCCAGCAGCAGTACCGACGCGGCAAGCGGCCAGCGACGTGCGGCGTTGCGCCACTTCAGCCAACCGACCCGCAAGGACGGACGTGCACCCAACCACGTCAGTGCACGGTATGTCTGAGATTCCCCCTGTATCACGCCACTTGTCCAGATCTGGGTGAGCCACAAACTAACCTATCTTGTAGGGTCTGACCTAGAGAAACCTTGCGATTCTGTGCACGCGAAGCTTGAATCACAGCGTTACGCGCGTCTTTCCAATACCGCAATGTAGAGCGCTTATCCGACCGCTTCCACCAGCTGCGGGACTTCGCGCTCGATCACTCCGAGGCCAGCGCAATCTTTGAAGCGATTGACTAACAAGCTGGTCGGGGTGGTGCTTGGGGTCTACGGAGAAAGCAATGAGAGCAGGTGGCGGCCGAAACGCAGGCTGCCGCCGACGAGCCATAGTAAGGACGGCGGCGTCAATGCCGTCCATCGAAGTGCCACTCATGAGACCGATCACAGTGAACCGACGCCCTGCCGTCATGTTCTCGCCTCGGGAAGATAGGGTAAGACTTTGACATTCTTGACCGAAATTCGTGGCAGTCACAAGTCCCAGCGCCCTACCGTCCATTTTTCTATGCGACAACCCCGTCTGCCATGATTTCGCCAGATTTGCGGGCCATGCTCAGGTCCGCCCGCGGAACAATGCGCAGTATCCCCAACCTTCGAGTCAGATGCGAAACATGAAGGAACCCAGATGGTTGACGCGGTCGCGGGAGCTACAAGCGATCGCGCAAACAGGCCTCACGTTTACCAAGGACCCTTACGATCGGCAACGATTCGAGCGCGTTCGCGAACTCGCCGCAGCTATCATGGCTGACGGTGGTGGCGAGAACCCCGAGACGGTTCTCGACCTATTTCGGCAGGACACGGGATATCCGACCCCGAAGGTCGACGTCCGGGGCGCAGCATTCATCAAGGGGAGGATTCTGATGGTGCGCGAGCGCAACGACCGCCGATGGACATTGCCGGGCGGCTGGGCAGACGTGAATCAGTCGGCGGGCGAATGCGTCGTTCGCGAAATCGCTGAAGAGTCCGGATACCAAAGCCGAGCGCTGAAGCTCGCAGCAGTCTGGGAGTACGGCCGCCAAGGACATCAGCCCCGCCATCCGGCGTCCATTTACAAAATGTTCTTCCTCTGTGAGCTCACCGGAGGCCAGGCGCGCCCCAGCATTGAGACAACGGAGGTCGGATTCTTCGAGCGCACTGCGCTTCCCGAGCTCTCAAGGGGTCGGATTACACCCGCACAAATCGATGCGATGTTCGAACATGCCGCTCAGCCACAACTGCCAACCGCATTCGATTGATCGACACCATGCGAATCAGCGTCAATTTCCTTAGGTCGCTCCTTGTCTACCGCATTCAACTACAGACTAGGTTTGGATGAGACTACCTGGTCATGATGAGTCGCCGAGGGTTCGTCGCCGTTGCCGCACAACTGTTGTCGGACTTTGTTTATGGGTCTCCGCAGCACTTTGGTGCCCGACCCGCGGCATTTGCACAGCTCGAAAAGACTAACGGCGGGCGCCTTGGTGTTGCGGTGATCGACATTGCAACCGGTGAGCGCTCAGGCTACCGTGCACACGAGCGATTCCCAATGTGCAGTACCTTCAAGTTCCTGCTGGTTTCTGCCGTCCTGCAGCGCGTGGATCTTCATCGGGAAACTCTCGATCATCGCGTTGCGATTCCTGCGAGGCCGCTACTCGTCCACTCACCCCTGACAGAGCCGCATGCCGGGGATACGATGACGGTTGCGGCTCTCTGTCATGCAGTCTTGACTCAGAGCGATAACACAGCCGCGAATGCCCTGATCGAGACGATCGGAGGTCCAGCAGGCGTCACGGATTTCTCCCGCTCGATCGGCGACACTGTTACGCGACTGGATCGGATGGAAGTGGCCCTAAATGAAGCCCACGCAGGCGATCCGCGCGATACCACAAGCCCTATGGCGATGGCTGTTGATCTGAAGAAGGTGCTGCTGGGGGGCGTGCTCTCGCCGGCCTCGCGAACGCAACTGAGAGTATGGATGGAAGCAAACCGTACAGGGCTTGATCGCCTGAGGGCGAAGCTGCCCGCCGGGTGGCGGGCAGCTGACAAGACCGGCTCAAATGGCGAGCATACGAGCAATGACATCGCTGTCATATGGCCGACAGACGGGCCGCCGGTCGTCGTCTCTGCTTACATTACCCAGTGTCCCGGCCCTGAGGGCAAGCGCGCAGCCATGCTCGCGAAGATCGGAGATCTTGTACAAGGATACGTTTAGCTAACAGCAAGGGGGGATTCCGAAGCGGCCACACGTGACTGTCCGGCGTGGGTCCAGAAGCGGGAAAACGGTGGCGTACGTGGCATGCTGGGAGAATGTTGCGCGCACGGAAAATCTGGCGATGGACACAATCGGATTCGAAGAAGCACCGAGCAGTACCGGACAGGTGTCGACCACAAATGGGAAAATCACCACGGATTTATAGATAGGACTGGGAAACTAATAATTCCTTGGTCCTTGGTTCGAATCCAAGCAGGCCAAGAAAACAAGCACTTAGGGCGGCGTAAAACCTGGAGCGTCGGCGGAATCGACAAGTCAAATTGACCAGACTAGACTAAGTCAGGAATTCACCGGGGGAAACGGCCGAAATGAGCACGATTAACATTTATGAAGCCAAGACCCAGCTTTCGAAACTTGTCGAGCAGGCGGCGGCAGGCAATGACATAGTGATCGCTCGTGGAGGCAAGCCTGTCGCGCGCCTCACGCGCTTGGAGACACCGGCCCGCAAGATCCGCTTCGGAGTTCTTAAGGGCAAGGTCAAGGTGGCAAAAGATTTCGATGCGCCGCTACCGGCCGAGGTCCAGGCGGAATTTGAGCGCCGCTGATGCGACTGCTGCTCGACACGCACGTGTTCATCTGGTCAGTGATGGACAGCCGGCAGCTGAAGGCGGCAACGCGCGGCCATCTGGCCTCTGCCGAAGTGGTCTACGTCTCAGCGGCGTCCATTTGGGAGATTGCGATTAAAGCCCGACTTGGCAATATGACGGGTGATGCTGAGGCGTTCGCGGCGGCGATTGACGCCAGCGGATTTCGAGAGCTGGCTGTGACGGCGAAGCATGCTGCAGCCGTAGCAAAGCTACCGCTACATCACTCTGACCCGTTTGACCGACTGCTGCTTGCTCAGGCGTTCCTCGAACCATTGCGTCTGGTGACGGCGGACAAGGCCCTTGTCGTTTACGGCGGTGCAATCGATCTCGTCTAGCGCAGCGGCTGGATGGAGCACGGCGAGACCCGATGCCGCAACCTGGGCAGCGGCGCGAATGGCAGCTGTGGAGTGGACAAATTCACCGCTCTCGGCCCATGGACCGGTCATTCACGGTGCAGAAGTAGGGCGGCCATGCCGCAGCCGCCGTCTAAATCGAAAGTCGCCTTTTTCTGTTGACCCGTTCGACATCCTTGATGTTCTGAATAACGCGCGCGCCATGGCTTCAATGTGCGTGATGAGGGTGCGCGCCACGCCCATTTTTTGAAATTCAGGAGCGGCACTCCCGCCTCGACGGCTGTGGCCACTATAGTGATTGGCAGCTCTGGAGCGGACAAATCGGCAGTTGCCGGCCAGTTCCAGCCGGTCACATGTACATCGTATATCGGTGGATGCACGATGTACGTATGAGTAAGGATCGGATATTTGCTGCCGCCAAGACCGTGCTCGAACGCGAGGGCGTTTCCGGACTGTCCATCCGCAAGGTGGCGCAGCGGGCGCAGGTTTCGCCGACGGCGATGTACAATCATTTTGCCGACAAACATGCGTTACTGAACGCCCTCATGGAGGACGGCCTCGCTGCGTGGGAAGAGACCGCGCGTGCCCTTCGCGTGCGCGATCCGATCCAACGGCTGGAACAGCTCATGGAAGCGTTCCTTGATTTTGCGCTGACTGTGCCCCATCGGTTCGACGCAGCTTTTTTTCTGCCCGCGTCCAAGGCGCGTCGGTATCCCGATGATTTCGTGGCGGGCCGCTCGCCGGTGATCGCGATGGTGATGGCGCGCATCGACCAAGCGAAGGCCGACGGTCGACTGGGCGACAAGCCAGCACTCGATGTGGCGCTGGCGCTGGCGGCACTGGGACAGGGCCTGGTCTCCATGCACCGCGCGGGACGGATCTCGGGCGACAGGCAGTTCAAAGTGCTGTACCGCACGGCAGTCGGCCACTGCCTCGAATCCCTTGCCAGCCGGAGAGCCAATTGATCGTCGTGCTGGCCACGCTGCTGAGCGCAGCAATGTTCTATCTGTCCCCGGGGCGTCGACAGCGTGTCGGCACTGGGTTGGTTCGCGCCGGTGCCGCTGCCCTGGCTCGCCTATGGGGAGGGCCCGCTTTGGCAGATCGTTCTCGCCAGCCTGGTAGCCGTTCTGGCCGGTTCGATCTATTTGTTGCAGTGTTATTACGACTTGATACCGCCTGTGGTCATCCTGGAAGTGGTCGGTCCGCAAGCCGTGCTCTTCCCCTTGGCTGTCGTGTTCGCACGTGCCATTCAGCGACGTTCAACACCGCTCGTTACGCTCTTTGCATTTCCGGCGTGCTGGACAGCCTTCGAATTCTTGAGCGAATTCGCTGCTCCGAACGGCACCTACGGCTCCTTCGCCTATAGCCAGGTGTCTGCACCTGTTCTGATCCAGAGTGCCTCCCTTTTCGGACTTCATAGCGTTACTTTCCTGCTCAAACACGATCACCATGGCCATCAGGGTGCGGCGGGAGACGGCCCTCGTGATCGGGCTGGGGCTGGCAGTCTGCGCAGCGAACGTGGTGTTCGGGTTCGTGCGCTTGGCTAAACCGCAGCCCGACACGCTTCGCGTAGCGGCGATAGTCGACGAAACGGCGATGGTAAATGCGTGGCATGCTCGCACGTTGCCCGAACTCGTGGCAGTGGCCGATACCTACGCGAACGCGATCGGCCGTGCCGCCACCCACGGGGCGCGCCTCGTCGTTACGCCGGAAGGCGGGATGGGGGCGACGGCCCAGCTGCGCTCGGCCATTCTTGCGCCGCTTGTCCTGGAGTCGAGGTAAATGGGTGCGCAGATCATCGCCGGGGTCAATCAATGCCAGCCTTCGGGCGATCTGGCAATGGCGATCCGGCCCGACGGGACCGTGCAGCGCTATGACAAGCTGCACCTCGTGCCAATCCTGGAAGACCGGTTCATGCCCGGTCACGACTCCGGCGGGCTGGGTGGCGGCCTCGCAATGGTGATCTGCAAAGACATGGATTTCCCACGCACGATTCGCCCCCTCGCAGCCAAAGGCGTGCGCCTGATGGGTGTGCCGGCCGGTGACTTCGGCACGCACGGGTCGGCAATGTGTTCGCGTGGCTGTGCGTTGCGACCCTGCTGTGCTTCTGCGCGCATGCGTTCCTCGTCAAAAGACGAACGATCCAGGAGAATCTACGGCAAAACGTAATCGGTTTATTGGGAGCTGTTCGCTCGGATTTTTTGCCGAAGCTCCGATCATACCCGAGCCTCCAGCGAAGGGCAGGCCGCGGCGCGAGCATTCTAGGCGAGACGGGGAATCCGACCCGCGGCTCTGAGTCGGCATGAGTTCCGTTGCTGCTGACACGCAAGGGTACGGCCGACTGCGGCCGGCCTATCCGCAAACCGGTCATTCGCTAGGCCGCCTTCGTTGGATACCTGACGTTGAACCACTGACGATTCGTGGGGGCTTGCCGCGAGTGCTGCGCAGCCGGTAGCGGTTCACGGCATACAGACCAGTCTGCACCTTGCTATAGGCGGCCGCGCGCTGTCAAGAGGCTTCGCCGATCGCCCGATCTTCGTTATGGGAATCGAATAGGCGCATTTGTACAAAATGCCGCGGTTCTGGGCGTGTAGCCGTCACCACCAAGGAGGATATACGTCATATCGAGGCAGTTCGTCGCCTCGACAGACCCACGACGCCTCCGAGTCGCAGAAGATTCGCGCCTGAGGGATTTGTTTGGGCTGATCATCCAGGGATCCTGCAGGTACCACTAGATTTCGACCACTGCGACTCACTCGAGGTACCGGGCTGCCACAATGCTCGCAAAACCACCGCGCAAAGCTTTGCGCGGTGGGAAGATCGAAACGCACAATCTCACCTTCACCACGGAGCCATCGCAGTTGGTTCGGGTCCAGATAAAGATTAGAGGCATGTGCAGCGCCGGTGGCTTTGCGACAGCGCTCGCAGTGGCAATGCACAAACTTGTTCGCTGGCTGCGTTATCTCATACGCCACGGCGCCACAGAGGCAGCTGCCGCGCAGTTTGGATGGCAGGGTTTCCGGCTCGTTCATATCCTGTCCTCATGTCCGCTACAGTTAGTCTAGGCTCACTGCTGCGTTCTGGTTCGATGACCGCGGCCACGATGCGGTAAAGCAGTGCTCCCGCGGTAATCCACTACTTTTACGTCCGATGCGACCGACAAAAGTGAACAATTCCCCCCGCCAAATGCTCAAGCCACTTGAATTAGTCTGTCAATCGAGGTTCCCGAACGCGAGCTGAATGATCGAACCGCGAAGCGTACGAGCAGGCCGCCATTCCGCTAATGAACTTTCGGTCTCCGGCGAGGCTTTGTATACCTCAGTGGTGGCTCCGGAACCTCACGCATCAACGCCGAAAGAACGTTCGTGTCGATTACCATCACGGCTTAATCTCCGCAGGTCGTGCAGATTGCCCTCGAAGCTCCGGTAGATCAATCGTCAAGCCCTTGCCGCCGGAGGGTGCCGCAATTCGTGATCCGATCTTGAGTCGACTCTGATCGCAAAATTCGATTGCTCGTTAGCGGTCGTTGACCGTGCACCGCTACCAGGGGACAACGCCTTTGCGGTTTGAGTACGTGCCCGTCGGGCCATCTCCGGGAAGAAGCGCCAGGCGGATGGCTGCGGCTGCACCTTCGGGAATGGTCTGGGTGCCGCGGTGGCCGTTGAGGTCGGTGGCGGTATAACCGGGATCGGCACAGTTAACCTTGATGGTCGTGTCGCGGAGCAGGTAGGCGAGTTGCACCGTGAGCATGTTAAGGGCGGCTTTTGAGGCGCTGTAGCCGATGAACTTCACGGCGGCGGACGGGTAAGCAGGGTCGGAGTTCTGAGTGAGCGAGCCGAGGCCGCTGGAGACGTTGACGATCCGAGCGCCGGAAGCCTTGCGCAGCAGCGGGAGCATGGCTTGAGTGACCGCAAGGGCGCCGAGGAAGTTGGTGCGCAACACGCGCTCGACCGCGTCGATGGCAGCGGTAGGGGCCGGGCCGTCGGCGGGGTCGTTGATACCGGCATTGTTGACAAGGATGTCCAGGCGGCCGTACTCGCTGGTGATGGTGGCGGATGCCGCGGCGATGGTCGTGGGATCTGTCACGTCGAGGGCGACGAAACGGGCATCCAGACCCTCTGATGTAAGCTTGGCGGCGGATTCTTCGCCGCGGGCTCTATTGCGGACCCCCAGCAGAACAGTAATGCCCGCATGCCCAATCTGACGGGCAATCTCATAGCCAATCCCCTTGTTCGCCCCGGTAATTAGCGCAAGCTTCTTCGCTGAGTCCCGCATATCCGTCTCCCGTTGCGTGCGTTTGCAGTAAGATCATGATATGAACAATCCTTCAGATATGGAATTCGCATATGGTTCAGCAAGCTCAGATCGCCCTGGAACCAAGGAAAATACCGGTCCAGGCGAGAGCCGCAGTTACGGTTGAGGCAATTTTCGAGGCGACCATTCAGGTTTTGTTGAGCCATGGGGCGGAGCGTTTGACGACCACCAGGGTCGCGGAACGGGCTGGCGTTTCCGTGGGAACGCTGTATCAGTACTACCCAAATAAGCAATCGCTGCTGTTTGCCATACTCGAGAACCACCTTGACAAGGTGTCGTCCGCCGTGGAGGTCGCTTGCAAACATGCGCGTGGCAAGCCGCTCGCTGAAATGGTGCGACACGTGGTGCAGAAATTAGTGGATGCCAAGATGGAGCGCACCGATATCTCGACGGCTCTCTATCAAATCTCAGCGGACGTGGGTGGCCCTGCGTTGGTGAAGCGTA
>DATDIL010000176.1:0-5147 GCA_036521075.1 Steroidobacteraceae bacterium
GTGTGCGGAGACAGCCACACCAGTACCCATGGTGCCTTTGGCGCGCTGGCCTTTGGCATCGGCACCACCGAGGTGGGTCATGTCTTCGCGACGCAGTGCATCCTGCAGCGCAAGCCGAAGACTTTCGCCATCAACGTGATCCAGAAGCTGCCGGCGGGTGTCACGGCCAAGGACCTGGTCCTCGCGATCATCGGCCAGATCGGGGTCGAGGGTGGCACGGGACATGTGCTCGAATATCGTGGCGAGGCAATTCGCGCCCTGGACATGGAAGAGCGCATGACCGTGTGCAACATGTCCATCGAGGCGGGTGCGCGCGCCGGCATGATCGCCCCGGATGAGACGACCTTCAGTTATCTTTCGGACCGGCCGCGCTCCCCCAGCGGGGCTGCGTGGGAACGCGCCGTGGAACGCTGGCGTGCGCTGCCGACGGATCCGGGGGCGGCCTTCGATCGTGAACACACCGTGGATGCCGCGGCCCTGGCACCGATGATCAGCTATGGCACGCATCCGGGCATGGTCATCCCCATCAACGGCTCGGTACCCACCCGCGAGGGCGATCCGGTTTTCGACAAGGCCCTCGCCTATATGGGCTTTCGAGCCGGCCAGGCCATCCGTGACCAGCCCGTGAACGTGGTGTTCATCGGCAGCTGCACCAACGGCCGCCTGGGTGATCTGCGCAGCGCCGCGCAGTTGCTGCGCGGTCGCAAAATCGCAAGTTCCGTACGCATGCTCGTCGTGCCCGGCTCCCAGCAGGTCAAGGCCGCGGCCGAGGCCGAAGGACTGCATAAGATCTTCATCGACGCGGGTGCACAGTGGCGCGAGTCGGGCTGTTCAATGTGCATAGGAATGAACGGTGACACGGTCGCGCGCGGTGAGTATTCGGTGAGCACGAGCAATCGCAATTTCGAGGGCCGCCAGGGTGCCGGTGCGCGCACGCTGCTGGCGAGCCCCTTGACGGCGGCAGCCAGTGCCGTTCGCGGCCGGGTTACCGATCCACGTGAGCTGCTGTGCGATAAACCATAATGGACAAAATCACCACAATCCGCTCCCGCACGGTGGTACTGCCGACCAGCAACATCGACACCGACCAGATCATTCCGGCGCGTTTTCTCACCACGACCACGCGCATCGGACTGGGCAAGCAGCTGTTTTCCGACTGGCGCTATGCGCCCGATGGCAGCGCGAAACCCGACTTCGTACTGAATCAGCCCGCGGCGGCCGGCTGCCAGGTACTGGTCGCGGGCCGCAATTTCGGCTGTGGCTCCTCGCGTGAACACGCGCCCTGGGCGTTGCTCGACTACGGCTTCCGCGCCGTCATCAGCACCGAGGTCGCCGACATCTTCCGCAATAATTCGCTGATGAATGGCCTGCTTCCGATCGTGATCGATGAGGACACCAGCCGTTGGCTCATCGAGAATCCGGGCAGCGAGGTCAGCATCGACCTGGCCCGCACGAGCCTGCAGCTGCCCAACGGCGTCACCGTCAACTTCCCCATCGATCCGTTCGCCAGGTACTGCCTGCTCAATGGCGTCGATGAGCTCGGCTTCCTGCTGCAGCAGCAGGCGCGGATCACCGACTACGAAGCGCGCCATAAGGACAATTGAGCCATGCAGGCTTCGATCACGGTATTGGGGGGCGATGGCATCGGCCCGGAAGTGGCGGCGGAAGGGGTGCGCTGCCTCACCACGGTTGCGCAGCGCTTTGGCCACCAGTTCACGCTGACACCCCAACCCTTCGGTGGCGCGGCCATCGACCTGGGCGGAGAGCCGCTGCCACAAGCGACCCTCGATGCCTGCCTCGCAAGCGATGCCATTCTGCTGGGCGCCATCGGCGGTCCGAAGTGGTCGGCGCCGGATGCGAAGGTGCGCCCGGAAATGGGGCTGCTCGGCTTGCGCAAGGCACTCGGGACGTTCGCCAACCTGCGCCCCGTCAGCATCCACCCGGCCCTGCGCGGGGCTTCCACGTTGCGTCCGGAAGTGCTCGAAGGGGTCGACCTGATGTTCGTGCGCGAACTCACCGGCGGCATCTACTTCGGTGAGAAGACCCGCACCGCCGAGCGGGCGACCGACCTTTGCACCTACACGGTGGGCGAAGTCGAACGCGTGACGCGCGTGGCCTGCCAGCTGGCGCGCGGACGGCGCGGCAAGGTGACCTCCATCGACAAGTCGAATGTGCTGGAGACCTCGCGATTGTGGCGCGAGGTGTGCGCGCGGGTGGTACGGGCGGAGTTCCCCGAGATCCAGCTCGAGCACGTTTTGGTGGATGCCGCCGCGATGCACCTGATCCGCCGGCCGCGCGATTTCGATGTGCTGCTGACTGAAAACATGTTTGGCGACATCCTCACCGATGAGGCTTCGATGCTGGCCGGCTCGCTGGGCCTGCTGCCCTCCGCCTCATTGGGGGACGGCAGCCGCGGCCTGTATGAGCCCATTCACGGCTCGGCGCCGGACATTGCCGGCAAGGGAATCGCCAATCCCTACGGCACCCTCCTCAGCGTGGCGCTGCTGCTGCGGCACTCACTGCAGTTGCACGAGGAAGCCTCGCTGGTCGAAAAAGCGGTGGCGCAGGCCATCAGCGAGGGCGCCTGGACACCGGACATCGCTGCGCCCGGCAGCCGCAGCGTGGGCACTCGCGAGGTGGGCGCGCGGGTCATGGCGATCCTGGCGGCCAGTTAGCCCGTCGCCCGCCTTGCGCGCTCCAGGCCTGCCGCGAAATCATCGCGCAGGTCCTCGTACGCCTCGATTCCCACTGACAGGCGCAACAGACCCTCCGTGAGGCCCGCGCGCTGGCGCGCCTGCGGGTCCATGGCGGCATGGGTCATGGTGGCCGGATGTGCGATCAGGCTCTCGACCCCCCCTAAGCTCTCGGCCAGGGAGAAATACTTCATCTGCGACACCAGCGCGCGCACGGCATCATGCCCGCCGGCAATTTCCAGCGTCACCACTGCGCCAAAACCCTGTTGCTGTCGGGCGGCAACCGCATGGCCCGGGTGGCTGCGCAGACCGGGATAAAACACCCGCTTCACGCCCGGCTGCGACTGCAGCCACTGCGCCAGGCGATCGGCATTGCGCCCATGGTGTTCCAGGCGTGCACTCAAGGTACGCAGACCGCGCAAAGTCAGGTAGCTGTCGAAGGCAGCGCCGGTGAGCCCCATGCAGTTCGCCCACCAGCTCAACTGCTCATGCAACTCGGATGTTGCCGCAATCACCGCACCGCCGACCACATCGCTGTGGCCGTTCAGGTACTTGGTAGTGGAGTGCACGACGATGTCCGCCCCCAGCGCCAGCGGCTTCTGCCACAGGGGCGACAGGAAGGTATTGTCGACCACGACCAGCGCGCCGGCCGCGTGACCCTGTGCGGCGACGTGCGCAATATCGGTGATGCGCAGCAATGGATTGCTGGGTGTCTCGATCCACACCAGTGCGGCGGGCTGTGACAATGCCGCATGCACGGCTGCCTCATCGGCAAAGTCCACGAAGTCGCACTGCAGTTCCCCGCGGCGCCGCCAGGCGTCAAATAGCCGATAGGTGCCGCCGTAGCAATCATGCGGGGCGACGATGCGCGCCCCGACCGGCAGCAGATGCCCGATGAGGGTGATCGCGGCCATGCCCGTCGCCAGCACCGTGCCGCCCGCGCCGCCTTCCAGGTCCGCAAGCGCCTTGCCGAGCAGGTCGCGGGTGGGATTGCCGCTGCGTGAGTAGTCGTAGGGCCGCTTGTCGGCGAATGCCCTGAACGCATAGGTCGTCGACAGATGAATGGGTGGCACGACCGCGCCGGTGCCCTCATCACTGCCCAGTCCGGCGCGCACCGCCTGGGTCACCGGATCCGGTCCCGGGCTCATCCCGCACCGCCCAGCGCATTCGCAAAAATGCTCAGCAACTGATCTGTTTCCTTCAAGAAGGCGTCATGGCCGAACACTGAGGAAATCTCATGCAATCGGCCCTGCTGCAAGCGCGCCACCATGGCGCGGATGTCCCCCAGTGGCACCAGCCGATCCTCGCGGATGCCCACCACGGTGGTCGGCACGAAAATGCGCGCGACATCCACCCGATGCAGGTCGATGGACTCGGACAGGCACAGGAATGATTCGGGGCAGTGTTGCGCCGCATAGTCGCGACCGCGCGCGGCCAGGTACTGCTCCACCGGAAACTCGAAGCGGCCTTCGATGAGCTGCGCGGGGCCATCGAAGCGCGCCGCGAACTCCTCCGCCGAGCGATACGTGGTCATCGCCAGCGCTCGTGCCAATTCCATGCCCAGTGCCGCTCGACCTGTCTCGATTCCGAAGCGGACCATGCGCCGCTGCGTGCAGCGCCAGGCGCTGGACATCGGATGGGCACGATCCGGCGCGCCGATGACCAGGAGCTTCGCGATCCGGTCCGGATAACGCTCCGCGAAGGCGAGGCCCACCATGCCGCCATAGGACCCCCCGGCGATGGCGCGCAGCGCGTCGATACCCAACGCATCCAGCAGCTGTTCGAGCGCACGGGCCTGATCGTAGGTCGAAATGCTCGGGAAATCGGTCGCCCCGGGGAGCGGTCCGGTAGTCTCGCCACTGCCTCCTAAGAAGTCGAAACTGAGGATCCGCCAGCGGTCACTGTCCAGGGGCTTGCCCGGCCCCGCGATGTCGGCCCACCAGCCCGCGCGCGGATCCGCGGTCAGACACACCCGACGGTGGGCCGAAATGCCGCCCAGCGCGCACACCACCGGTGCATCCTGCGGACCCGTGATACGCCAGGCGATGCGTACATCGGCAAGCTCGCCGTGATGATGCAGCGCACGGCTGCCGGCCAGCTCCAGGATGCCCTCGCGAATCGGCGGTGACGCGACCGGAGTCGGCGCGTGCAAGGAGGTCACGCGTGCGGCACGCGTGCCAGTGGATAGAACCTCAACTTTGGCAGTCATCTTGGGCGCTCCGCCGACCAGGGCTCGAAATACCACCGATACCCCTGCGGAACACCCGCACGCTTCGGGCGGGTTGATCGGGTCCATCCCTCACCGCGTTGCAACGCGGCCCGGGCCACTCCGATCGCTCATCTACCGCCCCGCTCAAGCGCGGGCCGCAGGAGTTGGCACCTTCCCGGGCTGGTTAGGCTCGGCGGTTGCCCCGGCGTCGAAGGGCCTTTTCCCTCAGCCGGTCTCGATGAGCA
>DATDIL010000177.1:0-10338 GCA_036521075.1 Steroidobacteraceae bacterium
CGTGGCGATCCTTGTGACCCTTGCCCTGCTCGACCCGCAAGAGCATGCGCTCACTGTCAATATCACCGACCTTCAATGCGATCACCTCGCTGACGCGCAGGCCGGCGCCATAGGCCACCGACAGCGCAGTGCGATGCTTGAGGGTCTTGGCCGCCTCGATCAGGCGCGACACCTCCTCGCGGCTCAAGATGATCGGTAAAGTGCGCCGCACCCGAACGGGATGCATCTTGGCCATGACCTCCTTCTGTCCGAGGGTGGCCTCGAAGAAGAACTTCAACCCCGTGATCGTGGCGTTCAGACTGATCACTGAGACCCCTTCCTTGACACAGTGCAGCTGGTAGCTACGCAGCTCCTCCGCCGTGGCAGTGTCGGGCGAGCGGCGCAAATATCGGGTGAAGTGCAGGACGGCTCGGATATAGGCCTCGCGCGTCTTGGGCGCGAGCTGGCGCATGGCCATCTCCTCGATCATGCGCTGGCGCAGTGGGGAAATCCCCGAAGTGGTAGTGTTCATGACTGAAGCTCCGGTTGGAACACGAGGCGGATCGCCTCAGCTCCCAACATACGAAACGGAGCCACAGAACTTGAACTCAACCACCCGCCCTGATCGAAGCCGCTCCTACCTACCGCGCGAGCGGTTTAGTCCCCGGGTCAGGATGCGTCCGCCGCCGTTGAGGGGGATACTTCCCGCACGATGCGCTTGGCGTTGCTAATTTCCGCAATGCGCAAATCATAGGCCGTCTGCAGATTCAGCCACGAACGAGCATCCCCGCCAAAATAGCGCGCCAGACGCATGGCCGTATCCGCACTCACGCCGCGCCTCTTACGCACAACATCATTGATACGAGGCGTCGGCACATGCAATGCCTTAGCCAACGCATTCGCGCTCATCCCAAGAGGTTTCAGAAAATCCTCCTGCAGCACCTCCCCAGGGTGTACAGGACGCATACCGTTCTTGAACATATCTCAATAACCCTTAGTGGTAGTCCACAATCTCGACGTCGATGGGGCCCTCGGTAGTCCAGCGAAAACAAAGCCGGAATTGATCATTGATCCGGATGCTGTATTGACCCTTGCGATCTCCCGCCAGTGCTTCGAGTCGGTTGCCGGGCGGCGAGCGCAAGAACTCCAAAGTATTTGCTGCGTCCAGCTGAGCCAGTTTCCGGGTTGCTACCTTCGCTACATTGGAAAACCGCTTGCTCTTGCCGGTCTCGAACAATGCCTGCGTATCCGCGCATCGGAAGCCCTTTACCATGGATGTATCGTATAACGACTAACGTTAAGCGTCAAACGAATGACGGGTCAGCGTTTGAGTGGGCGCGACGCCGAGCGCCCTCCACTACGCTGAGAATTTCGCTGCCTGATACCGGACGCTCACGGATGCCTGCTTTGGGTGCAGGATCTGCCCGATAACGGACGCGAGCCCTTCAGCATGGATCAGCAAGGAATCGACGGTGGCGCTGAACAGAAGCGCCGCTCAAAGCGTTCAGGTGTACGGCAGACCGACCGATGAGTGTCCCTTTTCCCAGTGGCGCGAGGTACTTACAACGTATATACTACGTTAGTACCCCACAAAAGGAGCGTGCATCATGTCGAAAGAGGCCGTTTTCACCATGAAACTGGAACCCGAACTGCGCGAGGAGTTCATGGCCGAAGCGGAGGCGGCCCACCGTCCGGCATCCCAGGTGCTGCGCGAGCTGATGCGCGACTTCGTGCAACGGCAGCGTGACGCCAGAGAGTACGACGAATTTCTGCGCCGCAAAGTGGAAGCCGGCCGGGCATCCATGCGGGCCGGAAAGGGGGCGACGAACGAGGCGGTTGAAGCGGAATTCTCCGCCCGCCGGGCCCGCGTACCGCGTGCTCCGTGAATGTCATTTGGACACCTGAAGCGCAACTCGACCGCGCCGACATCTGGGAGCACATCGCGACCGATAACCCACACGCGGCGGCCAAGATGGACGAACTGTTCAGCAATGCGGCATCCCACCTGACTGAGCATCCCATGCTCGGCAAAGCCGGAGCCATACCCGGCACCCGCGAGTTGATTCCGCACGAAAGCTACCGCCTGGTATACGAGATCAGTGGCGACACCGTATGGATCCTGACACTCGTCCATACCGCCCGCCGATGGCCGCCCATTCGCGGTTGAACAGATCCGTCAGACGGTTGACTTCACCCGATCCGAAAGCGAGTTAATACCGCTCAAACTGCCGGCGGCAGGTACATCGATGGTCGGCGCGCAATTTGCAGGCGGTGTACATTTGTGCATACACTGCTGCCAGTGGATCACGAGCGGGATCCGGCCAAGGCGGCCGCAAAAGTCAAGAAGCACGATGTTCGGTTTGCTGACGCTGCGCTTTCACTTGAGGATCCACTGGGCTTATCCATCGCAGATGCTGACGCTTCGGGCGAACCACGGTTGATTTTGCTTGGCGCCGATCCGGCTGGGCGTGTTCTGGTGACGGTGTACACGTTGCGCGGGCGATCGACACGCATCATCTCCTCCCGCAATGCGGCTCGCGCCGAACGGCGGCCATACGAGGCAAACATATGAAGAAGGAATACGATTTCTCCAAGGCGAAGCGCGGCCCGGCCGTAGCGACCTCGAAGAGCAAGGCCAGGATTACTATTCGTCTCGACGAAGAAGTGCTGGAATGGTTCAGGGCGCAGGTTGACGCAGCGGGCGGCGGCAACTACCAAACTCTGATCAATTCAGCCCTGGTCGATCACATCAAGCGCGAGGCGGAGCCGCTCGAAAGAACGCTTCGTCGTGTGCTTCGTGAGGAGTTGCGCAAAGCCGGCTAAATCCCGCTTTCGAGCGGGTAATGGAGAATGCCTGCTGGGCGACCAGAGTTGCCAGAGATCGCGCGCTCTTGGCCATCCGACCTGCGTGCGGAAGTGAAGATCATCCTCGCCCTTCACCAAACGCAGAACTCCCCAGCCTTGGCGTAGTTGAGCGAACTCGTGTCGAAGTTTCGCGTTGCCGTAGAGCACCTTACTCGAGAACCGCCACGGCAGTGGATGACCTCGTGCCGGCAAAACCCTTGTGCAGACATCGGCTTCAAGCGGCCACCGTGCCACGCCCCTTAATCTTGCACTGCGCACTTCGCCTCCATTTGGTTGGCGACTCACATGGATTCCGGATCAGATTTCGATTGCAGCTGGGACAACACTCGCTGCGCGACTTTCGACGCGACTTGCGGTTGCGTAGTGCGTTCAGTACGGCCCCCAATGGTCGATTCCAGCGAATCATTTTCGGTTGATGGCGCACGCAAAGTGGAACGAGCGAGAGACCGATTTGGAGAAAACTCACCCACAATAGCCCTGTCGACGAGGCGCTTGAGCAGGCCCATGGGATACCGGACTGCGCCCTGCGCGATCATCGCGCTCAGCTCATCAAGCACTGCCTGCGCATCGGCTTGCGGGCATCGGGAAATCAGCTTCCGGGCCGATGCGAGCTGGCTGCCCGTCAGGCATTGCGGAAATCGAACCTCTAATAGCCCGCCCACTACCGCAAGTTTGTCCGGGGCCGCTGTTGTTGTAGCGTTTGATATGGACTGATCAGATCTAGAACTGATCGGAGTATGCAGAATAGCGACGGGCTTGCCGTCGACGGCTGACCCACCGACGGCCGAACCATCGCCGGCAAAGCCGTCGATGGTGGTGCTCGGCGTTTCCGGCGATGGGGTCGGGCGGAAGCAATAGTTCCAAATCCATCTGCCGTGGGTATCGCGCCACCGAGCGCGAGTCAGATATGCCGCAGCCTCAAGTTCGCGCAGGAATCGGCGCGTTTTCTCACGACCGACATGCTCGACCCTCGAGCTGAGCAAACGCGGTAGTGCGCTCGAGCGAATCTCCCAGCCATCCGGTCGCGCCAACAGCCACGCGGCAAATCCCCGCGTGTCGAGCCCCAGGCGATCGTCGTTGATGAGCGCCATCGGAATCGCCTTCCACCGCCCCGCACTGTGATCGACGCGCAAGATCGAATGCTGAGCGGTCGAACCACTCGACCTGCCAGGCCGGCTTGCAGCCGCCGGCTTCATCACAGAGCCCCTAACCGCGGCTTCATGCCGATCGCGCCCCGGCGGCCTTCGCCGTGCGCCCTATGGTGTCCGCGGTCGCCACCAGGTGATCAGTCACTCAACCTTGAGCGCCGAATCAACTCGCTGCCCAGAACGTATCGCCGCCGACCATCCCTGATGGTCTGCAGCGTGCCCCGTTTGATTTCCTGAAACGTCTTGACGTGTGAATGCCCGAGCACCGCGTGGGTCTCGGCAAGCGTATATCGCTGGTTCGGATCGATCAGTAGCGGTCGCGGAACGCGCTTCAGCGCGGCCCGTGCCGGCTTCGTTAGTTCGGTCATGTGACGCCCTCAAGTAAGTGGACGTCGTGAATAATATGCGGAATTCAGCGTGTGTAAACAATCGCGGCGGCTTGCGCGCTCGGGAGAATGATTTTCCGACTTCGCGCTACGGCGCCAGGTGTCGCCTCAGTTATCGCCGGTACGCCTGAGTACGCTGAAAAAATATTCTTGATCAAGCAAGATTATCGACGGCTCAAGACAGTTTTCTGAACTGCAACTCACGTCAACTGCAGTTTTGCCAACCGTTCGCTCGCGGAGGTGCTGACCAAATGCCCGTAGTGCTGCTGGATCATCACCAGGCTGGTACCCGTGATCTTGCTAACCTCCAGGGTTGAAAGCCCACCCATCAGAGCCTCCGTGATCCAAGAATGCCGCAGCGTGTAGAGCACCGTTCCGGTGGGCAGTTGGGCAGACTTCGCGGCCTCGCGCACCAGCTCATCCCAATCGGAGTGCTGCCATTGCTTGCCGTCATCCCGTACCAGAAGCAGGTCATCTGGTTTGCGGGGCGCGGCGAGTCGACTGAACAAATCGACCGCCGCGGGCGCGAGCAGCACGGCGCGCTGACCCGTCTTGCCTTTGACGACCAGGGTCTGCTGTCGCGCGTCGAAGTGCTTGCATAGCGCATGAGTCAACTCGCCGGCGCGGCAGCCCGTCAGCGCTGCGGCTTCGAGAAGATTGCGCACAGCACTCGTGCACGCATCGATCAGCCGTCGACGCTGGGCGCGATCGAGAAACAATGAGCGCCGGTTTGACACGTTCTTGTACTGCTTGACCTTGCGCAGTTCGAGCGCAATTTCCGCACCTGCCAACCCATCGTTGACCGCTAGCATCAATGCGGCGCGCAGCACGGTTGTCGTCCGGTTTACCGATCCTTTTGACAGCCCCACCAACCTGGCACGCCAGGCGCCGAGATGGTGCGCCCGCACCTTCGAAAGCTTCATGCCCGCGATAGCATCGGGTTGGTACTTTTCGGACCCATAAACGGTCCGTTCGAACCGCTTGTCGGCATCGTTCGCCGCAGGCTCTCCCTTCACCCGTCGCCGGTCCTCGATGTAACGCCGGCAGGCCCGTTCCACCGTCACGACGTTGCCGTCCTCGGTGACGCCGGTAATGCCCGAATCCATGTCTTTGAACCACGCGCGGGCCGCCTCGACCGCTTGGTCGTAGTCGAAGGTGGGGGACCACTCCGCCAAACTCTTATTGGCGTGGGTGAGTTTCAGCTTGCCGTCCGGCGTGCGCCCGTCATCCGATGCATACCGGGCTACCCAGGTCCCACGGACTTCGGAAAGTTTGCGGTACCCCAGTGCACGCCCTTTCGCCAATTTCTCAAAGTATGGCGCCGGCCGCACCGGGAGCGCGGCCCTGCCCCGTTTCGTGTCGATTCGCACGCAGCGTCGCTCTGTGAAAATTCTGTGAAAAAGAATAGCATTTACGACGATTGAGCGTTAGACACAAAAACCCCTTGTTTTAAGGCCTTTCAGAGACTTAGGTTTAGTGTGGTTTAGCGTAAAAGTGGCGTTCCCGTCCTTCACACGGCAGGGGTCACAGGTTCAAGCCCTGTACCGCCCACCATCCCGAAGCGTAGTTAGATCAAGGGCTTAGGAAGTCTCCTAAGGTCCTGTTTCTTTCTGCATGTTCGGTCTTTGGTCATTTTGGGACAGTTCTGGGACAGCGCCTGTGGCACCTCTGTGTGGGACGCCAACAAGGAGACTGTCCTGTGGCGACAATCGAAAAACGCGGCAAGTTCTGGCGGGTCAAAATCCGTCGCCAGGGCGCCCTGCGCAGACCCGAACTTTCGATAGCAAGACGGCGGCCCAACAGTGGGCGCGCGGGCTCGAGACCGAGCTCGACTGCGGCATTGTCATCGATCGGCGCCCCGCCGAGCGCACCACCCTCTCGGAAATCCTGGAGCGCTACCGACGCGATGTAACGCCGACCAAGCGCGGCGCCCGCGATGAGAACCTGCGCCTGAAGGCGATGGCGCTGCGGCCCTTCGCCGGTATCCGCATGGCCGCGCTCACGAGCTCGTACCTAGCCGCTTATCGCGACGAACGGCTCAAGGTGGTCTCTGGCGCCACGGTCAATCGCGAGTTTAACGTCCTCTCGCATGCCATCGACACGGCGCGCCGCGAATGGGAGATCCATATCCCGTTCAATCCCTGCACCCTGGTTCGCCGGCCGCCGCAAGGGCGCCCACGGAGCCGGCGGCTGCAGGGCGATGAGGAACAACGTCTACTCGCTCACTGCCGGGCCGCTCGCAACCCGTGGCTCGTGCATTTCGTGATAATCGCGCTCGAAACGGGCATGCGGCGCGGCGAGCTGCTGTCCCTAGAGTGGGTCAACGTCGATCTGAATAAGCGAACAGCACTGTTGCCCATCACCAAGAACGGAGACAGCCGAGGCGTACCGCTCTCCAGCCGGGCCCTGACTGTCTTGCGCTCGCTTCCGCCTTCGACCACGGGCCGCGTCTTTGGGGAACTCAGGGTTCGGGATTCGAACCGGAGAAAATCCATGAATCGGCGCGACTTGTGCACCACAGCACTTACTTCAGCAGCGGTGGCCGGAGCGTTGGCAGCCATCCCATGGACGAGTCTGGGAGCTGCACCCAAGGCCTCGGTGGGTGGCGACATCCAGGCGGTCAAACCTTCCGGTGAGCCGACGCTCGTTTCTACAGGGGTCGTCAAAGACTTCGCAGCAAGTGTGCGCGGTCGGGTCATCACCGCAAGCGATCCGGATTACGCACAAGCCCGGCGAATCTGGAATCCCCTGATCAATCGCCGTCCGGCATTGATTGTGAGGTGTTCCGGGGCCGCTGATATCCTGCGTGCGGTGACATTTGCTCGCGAGCGGGAGCTGCTCTTGGCCGTGCGGGGAGGCGGGCACAGCTTTCCGGGCTATTCCATGTGCGACGGTGGCCTGGTCATTGACCTATCTTCCCTGCGCAGCGTCCGTGTAGATCCAGAGAAAAGGACGGCACAGGTCGCCGGGGGCGCCTGGGTCGGGGACCTCGATTGGGAGTCACAGCAGTACGGTCTGGCGACTCCCATGGGCAAGATCTCGAACACCGGGGTCGGGGGACTGACGCTCGGCGGAGGTTATGGGTGGCTGTCGAGGCTTTACGGGCTGGCCTGCCAACGAGTTCGTACCGGTGAAATTGCCGTCGCGCTGATGAACGCTGACGTGTCACCCGGACTCAGTCTTCACCCGTCGTCGAACGGCAGCTGCGGTCGCCAGTTACCGGTCATTCCGCGACGCAACCGGCCAACTGCAGCCGCTCACCAGCCTGAATTGACTGCCTGAAAGGCGCCGTTCGACCTCGGGGTTCCGAGCCGTATAGACTCTGCGGCGCATGACCAAGGAGCGCGGGTAGATGGGGGAGTTAGATGGCGTCGAGGGAGCCCTCGGCGATGACGCGCCTGGGGAGGACGGCGCACCACTCGCCGGCGCCGACGCGGTGGCGCTGTCGGTGGCGATGCAGCAGGCGGCCGGCGACCCGGTGCTCAGCCGCTCCGCAAGTGAATATCTCGACGAGCAACGCCGTCTCATCCAGATCCAGATCAAGCATTTCGACGAGGAGCGCCGCCTGGGGATCGCCGCGGCCAAGCGCAAGCGCTACGCGGACTTCATGCGCAATGCGCTCTACACCTGCATCGCGCTGCTAGTGCTGGGGATCGTGATCGCGGTGGTTCGCATGACCTACGAGGCCATGAGCGATCACGGCTTGGTGGTCGAGGATTTCACCGTACCGTCGGACTTGGCGGCCCGCGGCGTCACCAGCCAGGCGCTGGCCGCGGACCTGGCAAACCGTGTAGCGGCCATTCGTGCGTTCGCCAATGGCCATTCCCTGACCTATTCGAATGACGTTCGGTCTGACCAGAGTGCCACCTTGAGGGTGCAGATCCCCGAGACCGGCATCTCCGTGGATGAGCTGGAGCGCTTCCTGCATCGCTGGCTGGGACATCAGACGGTGGTGAGTGGTGAATTACGCGAGGAAGGCGGCGACCAACTCACCCTGTTGCTCAACATTCCGGGGGCGGATCCGATCGTGGTGAATGGATTGGATACGGATCTCGGTGGCCTGGTGCAGACTTCTGCAGAGAAAGCATTTGCAGCGTTCGACCCGGTCAACGACGTGATCTATCTGTTGAACACGGGCCGCCGGGTCGAGGCCTACAGCGCAGCTTCGCGTTACGCGCACAGTTTGAGTGTTGCAGCGCCCGGTACAGACAGGGCTACCGCCTACGCATTGCTGGCCACTGCGGATTGGGACGAGCGTCGGATGCTCTCTGAATCGGGGATCGCAATCGACACCGATCCCCGCCTAATGGTCGGCTGGATGGAGGCTGCACGGGAGAGTGCGTTCCTCGGTCACGACGAAGCCACTGTCGACTTCGCTCGCAAGGGACTTGGAACAAAACGGCGCGACCAGCCACCGTCACAACAAGGTGCGAATTCCTGGCTCATCGCCGGGGAGCATGCTTTCATTGACCAAGCGACGGGCGACTTCGGGGCGCTTCGCAGTGATTACGAGATCTACGATCGACGCCTGAGCATGCCGGTTACCGATAGCTACGGGGAACGCGCCCAGGTGGCCGCGCTCTTGCACGATGAGGCGACTGCCCGGCAGCAGCTAGGGCTTGCGCTCGCCGCCGGGCCCTTGGACCTCACCGTGCTGGAGGCCCGCTGGGACGTGAGTGCGGCCGCAGCCGATTGGACAGCGGCGCTTGAAACCGCAAAGGCGCTGGTCGCGGACCAGGAGGCGCAGGTGTCTAAAGCCCCGAGCCCTGAGTTCGCCGGCCGCCCTGAACTGCTACTTGAAACCCAGTACCGTCCCTGGCTTGCCTACGCCGAGGCGATGACCGGCAATATCGCATCCGCCACGGCGCTCATCGCGCAAACCCCGAACGACTGCTACGTGTGCGTACGCACTCGCGCCAACGTCGCGGCGGCCGCACATGATGCCGCGACCGCTGATCACTGGTTTGCCGAGGCCGTGCGTCAGGCACCGGATCTGCCGATGGCCTACTTCGAGTGGGGCGAAGCGCTGCTCGCCCGCGGGGATCTCGCGGGCGCCGCGCGCGAACTCGCGATGGCGCATGACAAGGGCCCGCACTTCGCGGATCCCCTGAAGGTGTGGGGCGATGTACTCGCCCGGCAGGGAAAGACGAAAGAGGCCCTCGAGAAATACGAAGAGTCGCTCAAGTACGCGCCGAACTGGCAGCAACTCAAGGAGGCGCGCGAGAGTGCCGCTAGACAGAAGACCTGAATCAGGCTCACCTGAGGCAGACACTCACGACCGTCGACAGTGGGTCACGGGACTAAACCGCTCGCGGTAGGGGTGGCTTCGATCAAGGTAGTTGAGTGAGCTGAGTTCTGTGGCTCCGTTCCGTAAGTTGCGAGTGAGGCATTCCGCCTCGTATCGCAACCGGAGCATAGCCATGAAGGACTCAGCTGAGAAGATCTCCCCGCTGCGGCGCCGCATGATTGAAGACATGCGGATGCGCAAGCTGTCCACCAATGTTAACCGGCATCGTAGGTTGAGCAGCGTCCGGCGCCGAACGCCTATCAGCGGCTGATAACACAACCTCTGGATTGTCTTCGGACAATCCCAATGGTGCCCTGATCAGCGTTCGGTGCCGGATTGGTCGAAAGCCTGATCAACCTTGGACGCCTGTTTACAGTTATTCCGGCGGCGCTTCCTGAAGGAGCTGGCCGCGGCTCACCGCTGCGGCCAGCTACAGTGTTTTGGCGAGTTCGCCCATCTCACCGAGGCCGGTGCCTTCGCCACCTGGCTTGCCCCGCTGCGAGAGGTGGAGTGGGTCGTGTATGCCAAGCGCCCCTTCGCAGGACCCAAGGCCGTACTGGCCTATCTGTCGCGCTACACCCACCGGGTCGCTATCTCCAACTCTCGGCTCCTGGCCCTGGATGATCGCGGCGTCACGTTCCGCTGGAAGGACTATCGGGCCAAAGGACGAACG
>DATDIL010000178.1:0-18042 GCA_036521075.1 Steroidobacteraceae bacterium
TCGAATGGAAGGAGCGGGTCACCGACGCGGAGTATCTGGCGGGTCCCGTGCAACGGTAGCCAATGCTTCCGCAATGATTTCGGCCGGGTATCCGAGCCGCTCGAGCACCCGGATGGCGTTTCGCTGGGTGCTCGCGCCCGAGTGCAGCTGATGGTCAAAGAAGCCCTCGACGGCGGGGTCCTCCTGGAAGTAATAAAGTTCGAACCGCACTCCCAGCAGGTGCTGCAGTTCCACATCGTGCGTGGTCACCAGGACCTGGGCGTTCGCGCCAATGGCTCTTAGCACGGCCTTCGCGATCGCAATGCGCTCGAGGGTATTCGTGCCGCTGAACGGTTCGTCGAGGATGAAGATCCGGCACGCCCCGCTGGTCGATTCGACGATGAAATCGTGGATGGCTTCGGCTTCAGCAAAATAGCGGCTCTTGCCTTCCGCCACTGACTGATCACCCCGAATCAGTGCCCGCACCGGTGACGGGGGGAGGGTCGCCTGATCGGCCAGACAGATACCGAGGGTATGGCCAAGAATCGCATTTATCGCAATCATCTTGATGAATGTCGTCTTGCCCGTCATGTTCGACCCGGTGATCAGAGCCGATCGACTCTCCAGTCTGAGCGAATTCTTCACCGGCTTCGCGATGAAGGGGTGATAGCCATTTTCGATGGCAAGCGCGGAATGGCTGACACCGGGGCGACAATGATCCGGGTATCGGCACAGGAAGTTCGCCACGGCGATGCTCGCATCCAGCGCTCCGACCAATTCAAACGTGGACAGCCACTCGGCGCGGCTGCGCGTGAAGCGCTCAATCGAGCGCGCGTAGAGGGCGAATTTCAGCAAGAACAGCAGGTTCAAAGTGACGGCCAGGCCGCCGATCAGTTCGATCGACCGAGTGCGCTCCAATGCCGCGAGCCATTTGATCTGAGCCTTGAGTTTTTTTCGCTTTTCAGTTTCTGCTACCAGGCGGCGCAGCAACGCAAAGCTTCCCTCGCTGCGCGCCCTGGCGATTCGATTCGCCACACCCAACAGACGCGCCAGGCCCATCAGGGCATCGACATTGCGCCCCAGTTTCGCATCGATCTTCATCGCGATGCTGATATTGATCACAAGCGGTACTGCGCATAGCCCAATGGGCAGCAGTTGGGCCAGTGCAGCGGCGACGGTGACCACACTCAGCAGCGTCCACGGCAGCAGCAGCTTCCCGTACGGCACTGGGCGCGGCTGCGGACCCAGCAGCAGATCGGCAATGAATGCCGACGGATCCGTTTCCAATGGCCGCAATGTCAGCTGGATATGTTCCCGCAACGCCTGATCGGATTGCAGAACCCCACAGGCGTGATGCCGCTCGTCCAGTTCGGCCTTGTCGTATTCATAGGCACGCAATCGGGCGAAGAGATATTGCCGGCCCACCACAGAGATCGTAGTATCGATGGCAGTGAAGAAGCGCGGAAACTCGAGATCCGACCAGGTCTTGTCGTCCACCACCGCCGCGGTGCTCAGCCGCTCGCGCAGCAGGTCGAAATACCAGCTCGCACCCCACCCACTGGCATCGCCCGGCTGCGCCCAGCGCGCCCGCAGTCGCGCCCGCCGCAATAGTGCCGGGAAGAACATCCCGGCAAATTTGGTTAATCCATCGAGCAGGAGATCCTCCTTCCTGGCACACCGTACAACATGCGGTGGATGCTTACATCGTAATTTGCAGTGATGCGTATGCTTAAGGTGATCCTGCCAGCTACTCTTTCGGTGATTTTTTCGCTGCCGGGGACAGCAGGAAGTTCTCGCGGATTTGCGGCAGACTCCATCCCTACTGCCATCTGGTACAACGTCACGCCTGCGGGAGTGGATCTTACCAATTCCCTGGACTGCCGGAACTATGGCACGCAGTCGGCGCAGGTGGACACTTCGCATCCTGGCACCGTGTATACGCAGTTTATGTGCCAGGGCATCTGGAAGTCGACCGACTACGGGCAGACATGGACCGGCCCCATCAACACCGGAACCAACGGGGCAACAGTGGGAGACTGCGCGGGCGGAATCACGGTAACCCCTACAGCAGCGGCTCCCACGATCTACGAATCATGCATAAGAGGCAATGCAGTCGGTTTTTGGAAATCCACGGACGGCGGGGTTGACTGGACCCGCTATTCAGTCGTTCCGCCCATGCCATCAACTCAGGATGTGTATCCGCCCATCGTTGATCCCTACGATCCCATGCATCTTCTCATGGCCGCGCATGAACAGAACCATCTGCTGGAAAGCACCAATGGTGGTGTCACCTGGTCGTCCATTCCACTCAACAGCGGCATGCTGGAGCATGGAGGAACGGGCGCAATTTTTTTCATCAACACTGGAAGTTCCTCGACCACTCGCACCACCTGGCTGTGGATGGCTCAAGCAAGTAGTGGAACCTATGGCACCTGGCGCACCACGAACGGCGGAACTTCCGCGACTTGGATCCAGGTATCCACCAACGAGCACCCCCACGGTTCCGCACAGATCTACCAGCCGGATACCAGCGGAATTGTCTTCATCGCCGGCCAATATTCAGCATCGGGAGACGGGGTCCTAAGAAGCACCGACTACGGGGTGACGTGGTCACACATCAGCATCGCCAATCCGGAAACTGTCGTCACCGGGACGCCGAAGAACATCTACGGAATGTTCGGCTTCCCCATCGGACTCGCGGGCACGAATAATATCGCCTTCCAGCTCGACGCAGTTCCTGGGACTGGAACGTGGAATGCGCCTGGGACCCCGACCGCCATGACGCAAGGCCCGGCACAGATCGCGGTGATGAATGACGGAACCCACAACATCCTGATAGGCGCAATGTGGAACAGCGGCCTGTGGCGGTACGTCGAGCCGTGAGTTGCAGGCTCGTCCCCCGCGATGGCGGCATCAGGCGTGGCCAGTCTTGCGTAAGACCCGAATCATGCGGCGGCTCGCGCGCGCAAGGCCCGATCGGGCCGGCAGAGCATCCAGTCGATGCGGGACCACCGTGACTTTGCGGCCGCCCGCAGCACCAAGCCGCACAGTGCCAGGAGCGCCTCGAGGACGATGACGATGCGGATCTCCTTGCTGCTGCCGCCGGAACGCGCGGCAACGATGGCGACCGCCATCAGCGCCAGCATGACGACCACGGCGAGAGTCGCCTGCGTTAGTCGCAGGCTGCGCGTCACCATCAGACCCAGGTACGTGCTCAGTACTGTACTGATCAGCAGCAGCGGCAGGGCGGCGGCCAGCAACGACACCGGCAACGCCGCGTAGCTGCCGATCCCAATCATGAGCGCGCTGAGCGATCCGAGCACAAAGCCGAAGGTTGCATTGCGTCGTATGCAGATCGCACCGGCAATGGAGGCCTCCGCCGCGAGCGGCCTTGAGCCGCGCAGATGGATGCGCACGATCGATTCCTTGAGCGAGTCGAGGTCTCCCTGCCAGAAAAGGCGCCCTTCCTTGAGAATCCAGATGCGGTTCGCCAGCCGCTCGATGTCGGACACGATATGTGAGGAGAAAATAATGGAGCGCCGGCCCTCCGCGGAGATCTCCACCAGCTGCTCGAGAAACTGCGACGCGCAATCGGGTCGAGGCTTGCGACGGGTTCGTCGAGGAGCAGTAAATCCGGCCTGTGGCCGACGCTGAGCTGGTCGAGCAGCTCATCCTGCTGGGGCACGAACCCCACGCGCGCCTTGGCATCCCCCGGCATGCGGCAACTCTGATACCCGAATACGCGAACTTCGCCTTCCGTCGGCAGGGTAAATCCGAGCATGAGTTCGAGCAGCGTGGTCTTGCCGGCACCGTTTTTGCCCAACACCCCAATTACATCGCCGGGCTCGACACTGAACGAGAGCTCCTGCAGCACGCGCGTCGCGCCATATGCCTTACCGAGGTGTGATGCTTCGACGGTCGTGTTTTTCATCGGTTTCCTCCCACTTGCGACGCAGAACCTTGGCAAGCTCGCCCTCGCTCAATTGCAGTTGCCGCGCCGCCAGCACCAATTGGTCAACGAGAGGATCGATCTGCTCGAGGCGCTTGCCGAGCGGGGACTGGCCGCGCACCGCATTACGCGCGGCACCGGCGACCGTCATCAGCTTGCCGCGGTTGCGGATCAGCAGCCCTTCCGCCTCCAGCAACGAATAGGCCTTGGAAATGGTCATCGGATTCACCGCGTGGGTGAGCGCGAGTTCGCGTATCGATGGCAGCTCCGCGCCGGCCCGCAGCTGGCCACTGGCAATCATGCGTCGTCCCTGCTCGAGGATCTGACGGTAGATCGGCACGCCTGACTGGGGGTTTACCATGAACACCCGCTATCGATCCTCGTTCAAGTGACTTGGTGCATTAATACTATAATGCAGTTGGCCGGGCGCAGTCGAGACCTGCTTCACAATTTTCGTATGGCGGGGCCGCTCGTGGTAATTTGCGGCAGTTGCATTCCGATGTATGGATGGCCGAATGACTCACCCGATTGATCCAACCCTGGATCTGCACTTTCGCGAAGGAGTCGTTGCAGCGTGCCGGGACCTGGCGCGCAGCGGACTCACGCACGGTACTTCAGGCAACGTCAGCGTACGCCGCGACGAGTCGAGCTTTTTTATCAGCCCTACCGGCGTGGCCTACGAAACCCTCGAGGCTGTCGACGTGCCGATGCTGACCTTTAACGGCCACTGGTTTGGGCACCGCCGCCCATCGAGCGAATGGCGCTTTCACCGTGACATCCTCAGGGCACGAACTGATGCCGGTGCCATCGTGCACACCCATTCCTCCTACGCGACCGCGCTGGCCTGTACGGGCCGTGGCATTCCGGCCTTCCATTACATGGTGGCGGTCGCCGGTGGCGCAGATGTCCGCTGCGCCGCGTACCATACTTTTGGCTCCCAGGAGCTGTCCGACGCAGCGGTTGCGGCCCTGGAGGGCCGCCGGGCCTGTCTGCTGGCCAATCACGGCGTCATCGCGATTGGCGCTGGGCTGGCCGCTGCGCTTGCGTTGGCCGCCGAGGTGGAGAATTTGGCGAAACAATACTGCACTGCTTTGTCGATCGGGGGCGTGCGCCTGCTTGATGCCGCGCAGATGCGCCAGGTGCTGGAGAAGTTCCGCACCTATGGCCGCCCGGACGCGGCAGACCCCGAACTGGTGTTCGGTGGTGCAAATCTCGAGGGATTTCAGGTGCAAGCGTGAACACAGAACGGGAAATTCGGCGCACAGGCGCCTCCGTGCTTGGCGTGATCGGCGGCAGCGGCGTTTACGACATCGATGGCTTGAGCAATACCCGCTGGGAGCGGGTCGTCTCACCATTCGGTGAGGCATCCGACGAATTGCTGTTCGGGGAACTGGCCGGCCAACAACTGGTGTTTCTGCCGCGCCACGGGCGCGGCCATCGACTTGGGCCCACGCAAATCAACTTCCGCGCCAACATCGATGCATTGAAGCGTGCCGGCGTTACCGATGTGATCTCCATCAGTGCCGTGGGCTCGCTGCGCGAGCATCTCGTCCCGGGATCCTTCGTGATCGTGGATCAGTTCATCGACCGCACCTGCGCGCGAGCCGCGAGCTTCTTCGGTACCGGCCTGGTTGCGCATGTTTCGATGGCGCATCCGCTGTGCGAGCGACTGGGCGGACATCTTGAGGTCGCCGCCCGCGACGCCGGCATAAGCGTGGCCCGCGGCGGCACCTATCTGGTGATGGAAGGCCCCCAGTTTTCAAGCCTCGCCGAGTCCGAGCTGTATCGTGCCTGGAACTGCGATGTGATCGGTATGACGAACATGCCCGAGGCGAAACTGGCACGCGAAGCGGAGCTTTGCTACGCGACCGTGGCCATGGTCACCGACTATGACTGCTGGCACCCAAACCATGATGACGTGACAGTCGATGCGATCGTCCAGGTGCTGCTGGCCAATGCTGACAAGGCACGAAACCTGGTAAGGGCGGCCGCGCCACGCGTCTGCGCCGATCCTGCGGCAACCGCCTGCAGCTGCCGCTTTGCATTGGATCATGCCCTGCTCACGGCCCCCGCGGCTCGCGACCCGCAGATGGTCCGGCAACTGGATGCGGTCGCCGGCCGCGTTTTGCGCCCGCGCAGTTCCGTATGAGCGGCGGTCAGCCCTTCGAGACGTTACGCTGGGTGCAGGGCCGACTGGAAATGATCGACCAGCGCCTGTTGCCGGCGCACGTCGAGTACCGCAGCTATGACAGCGCTGCAGGCGTTGCCGAGGGCATCAGGACCATGGTCGTGCGGGGCGCGCCCGCGATCGGTTGCGCGGCGGCTTACGGCATTGCGCTGGCCGCCCAACAATTGCAGGGCAGTGCGCAACCTGAATTCACGGCGGGCCTGAACAGCGCCTTTACGCAACTTGCGGCCAGTCGGCCTACGGCAGTCAATCTATTCTGGGCACTGCAGCGGATGCGGCGCCGATGGGAGCAATCCCCGGAGCAGGAGCCACTCGCGGTGTGCCGGCGATTGCTGCGGGAAGCCCACGAAGTCCTGGCGGAAGACATCCGCATCAACCGCGCCCTGGGGAGCCACGGCTCGGTACTGCTCGAGGACGGTGCGCGGGTGCTCACTCACTGCAATGCCGGGGCGCTTGCGACCGGCGGACATGGCACGGCGCTGGGAGTCATCCGATCGGCCGTGGCAACCGGCAAGCGGATCAGCGTCCTGGCCGACGAGACTCGGCCCTTCCTGCAGGGTGCGCGTCTGACGGCATGGGAGCTGATGCAGGATGGAATCCCGGTCACTCTGATTACCGACAACATGGCCGGACATTTGATGGCCACAGGCCAGATCGACGCCGTGGTGGTTGGCACGGATCGCGTCGCGGCAAATGGCGATGTGGCCAACAAGATCGGCACGTATATGGTCGCCGTGCTCGCACACCGCCACGACATTCCCTTCTACGTCGCCTGTCCGCTTTCGACGATCGATCTGAACACGGCGGACGGATCCGCGATTCCCATCGAAGAGCGCTCCGGCGACGAGGTGTTGGGATACGACACCCTACAATGGGCCGCGGCAGGCGTGTCGGTACGAAATCCGGCATTCGACGTGACGCCGGCCGAATTGGTCACTGCGCTGATTACGGAAAAAGGGATCGTGCGTGCGCCGGATCGCGCCAAGCTTGCAGCGCTGTTCGCGACGCAATGAGGATGCGTGCCTTGCGGGCCCATCGAGCCGGCTAACGCGCTTCGATTAACTCTTCGGGTAAGGCATTGTACCCAGCGGTTTGCTCAAGGCGCGGCGCGTGGCGGCAGGCGTGATTGGGCGTGCCCCAATAGCCTGAGGAAGCACCCTGCCTGACCGCGGCGTACGCGTGAGCTCGTGCTGATGAGCCAGGGACGCTGGCGCGGTTGCGCGTGGCGCCACCAATGCCGGCGCATTGAGCACGGCGGGTTTCTGCGTGGCTTCAATGCTGCGATGATCGACGCTGCGCTCCGACCGATAAACGCTGACGGGCATATGAGGCATGAGAGCAGGAGTGCGGGCGGCTTGTACCGCGTATTGCCGTTGCACGGACGTCGGGGCAAAGTGGTGCTCCGCTGCGAGCGCTTTTTCCCGGGCCGTCATGACTGAAGATGTGCCGTCCGGGCCGCCATTGTAGCTCACTCGACTGACGGTGCCATTGTGATGCACAGGCTCACCGTAGGTGCTGTGAATGACGCGCGCATCGATATTGCTCACGGATCTGTTGTAGGCAAATGAACGATTGATCCAGCGTCCTCCGGCAAATCCGACGCCGAAGTAGCCGAAGCCGTAGTTGATGCCGCCGTAGTAGCCGACGTGTTCAGCCCAATATCCCCGGTGAAAGACGTAAAGGGCGTTTGCATATTCCCAATAGCCGGGTGTCCACAGCACACCCACCCGCGGCGGCTGCACCCAAGCACCCGGTACCCAGTAGTACCCGGCTGCGTTCCAGTACCAATATCCGGGCGTCCAGAGGTATCCCTCGTCGGGACAGTTCGGCTGCTCGTCATCGGGCAGGGGCGGAGGCGCTTCGGATGCCTGCACGTCGCTATCCGCGACGGGTTCGCCGCCTTGGATTTCCACCGGTGCCGGCTGTGACGCCGCCGCATCGGGTTGGTCTGAGTAAACAGCATGGCCCTCGGCGTCAACGGATTTGTATATCTCGCCAGCACGTAGCATCAAACTTGCGCACACGAGCGAGCCGATCGCGACAAGAAGCACAGCGAGCCGAGCGGCGCCTGATGCCCGTCGGGACAGTAGCTGTGAATCTGTGTACATATGGTTGATTATCAAACGTCGACATCAGCTGCTCTACGATGCGCGTCACGCGGCAGGGTCGCGTAGCGGGCTGCACGAATCAAGACAGCGCATTGCGTCGCGCCCGACCTGCACCCGCAAGCTCATTATTAGGCCTCCGGCATGGACCGTCCAGACAAAGTTGAAGGCTGGTGGCGTACCGCTCGACGCGCCTTCGCTATAATGCCCGGGTCGCTGCCGATGGCAGTCAAGGAGAGCCCGTTGGATCGCCGAACGATGATACTCAGTACGGGGGCCACGGTGGCGCTCGCCACGGGGCCGGGGCGCGCGCTTGCGAAGAGCGCTTCGGCTTCTCTCAATTCCCTGTTCGATCAGTTCATGAAGGAGAGTCTCGATGTATCGCCGATCACGGTGACCGGTCTGGGGCTCGATACCGGCGCACGCGCGCCACAGAAAGGCGAGCTTGATGACGGCTCAGAAGCGGGCATCGAGAAACAGAAGGCGCTCATCGCCAGCCAGCACGTCCGACTACAGGCATTCAATCGTGCAAGCCTGAGTGCCGCAGACGCCCTGAGCTACGACGTGGTGATGTTCGGCCTGCGCACCAGCGACGCCGCCAACAAGGCGTTTCAGTACGGCGCCGTAGGTGCGGGGTCACCGTATGTTCTGAGTCAGCTCACCGGCAGCTATCAGTCGGTGCCGTCCTTCCTCGATACGCAGCACACGATTGAATCCAGCGCCGATGCCGATGCCTATCTGCACCGCCTTGCGGGCTTCGCCACGTTGCTGGATCAGGAGATCGAGGTGGCGCATCATGACGTCGCACTGGGCGTCGTACCCCCGGACTTTGTCCTGTCCAAGACGTTGACGCAAATGCGGCTGTTGCGCGCACCGGCCCCGGCCAGTTCCCCGCTTACCGAATCCATCGCACGACGCACGCGGGCGCGCAAAATTCCCGGCGATTATGCCCGCCAGGCGGCAGTAATCGTCGGGAACAAGGTCTACCCCGCCTTGGAGCGCCAGATCGCCCTGATTGCCGAAATGCGCAAGGCGGCGACGCACGACGCCGGAGTGTGGCGTCTGCCCCGCGGGACAGACTACTACTCCGCCTCGGTTCTCAGCCAAACAACGACCACCCGCAGGCCCCAGGAGATACATCGACTTGGTCTTGATCTCGTCGCTGAGCATGCAGTGCGTATCGATGAGTTGATGAAAAAGCAGGACATGACGCAGGGAACGGTGGGAGAGCGCCTGCGAGCGATGTATGTGGATCCAAGGTTTCAATACCCCAATACCGACGCCGCCAAGGTGGTCTTGTTGGCGGATCTCAACAGGCGAGTCAGTGCCGTTCGGACCAAGCTGCCCAGATACTTCGGGACTTTGCCCAAGGCCGGTGTCGAGATCAGGCGCGTGCCGAAGGAAATCGAGGCCGGCGCGCCCGGTGGTTACTACAACCTTCCCTCGCTCGATGGGAAGCGGCCAGGCATCTACTGGATCAATCTGCGCGACACGCGCGAGGTGCCGAAGTGGACGCTGCCAACCCTGACGTATCACGAAAGTATCCCGGGTCATCACCTGCAGTTGTCAATACAGCAGGAGTCGGGTCTGCCCTTGATTCGCAAGGTCTCCCAGTACACGGCCTACGTAGAGGGCTGGGCCCTGTATGCCGAGCAGCTGGCGGTTGAAATAGGCGAATACGACCACGATTCGCTGGGGCGAATCGGTCAATTGCACGATTCGATGTTCCGGGCGGTGCGACTCGTAATCGACTCCGGAATTCACAGCATGAAGTGGAGTCGGGAACAAGCCATCAAATACTACACCGACACGCTGGGTGATCCCGTCACGGAGGCGACAAGCGAAGTGGAACGCTACTGTGTTTGGCCCGGGCAGGCCTGCTGTTACATGCTGGGCAAGCTGAAGTTCCTGGCCGAGCGCGAGAGGGCTCAGAAGATGCTGGGGTCGCATTACGACATTCGCAAGTTTCACGACGCAGTACTGCTGTGCGGCGCTGTCCCGCTGGATCTTATGAATGGAGTCGGCGCTGCGCGCGCTTAGCCGAAGCATCCCGTCGAACTGATGTCGAGCACACGTCCCGCCCAGGCGGCAGCGGCTCCGCATGCCGATGGCCTGCCGGTTCCACGCCGCTACTGGGCCATTGCGGCAATCATCCTGGCAATCACCATGTCGGTGCTCGACAGCACCATCGTCAACGTCGCGCTACCGTCGCTGGCCCACGATTTCCGGGTGAGCGACGCGGCGTCAATCTGGGTCATCAACGCGTATCAGATTGCGATACTCGTCGCGCTGCTGCCGCTCGCCTCCCTGGGCGAAATCGTGGGCTATCGTCGTGTCTCGCAGTGCGGACTGGCGGTTTTCACACTCGCCTCGCTCGCTTGCGCCCTGGCGCCTACCCTGACGACTCTCAGCATCGCGCGCGTCGTGCAGGGGCTGGGCGCGGCGGGGATCATGAGCGTGAATTCGGCGCTGGTGCGCTTTACGTACCCACACCGCATGTTGGGTCGCGCAATCGGCATCAATGCCTTTGCCGTCGCAATCGCCGCCGCGACCGGCCCGACCATCGCCTCGGCCATACTGGCCGTGGCTCCGTGGCGTTGGCTGTTCGCGGTGAACGTGCCCGTCGGCCTGCTCACCATTGTGATCGCCTTGTTCGCGCTTCCCGAAACGCGGCGCTCCGCGCGGCGGCTGAACCATATGGGCGTGGCCCTGCAGGTGGGGACCTTTGCACTGCTGCTTGGCGGTCTGCAATCATTGGCACACGCGGCGCTGTCGGCCCTGGGGACTGCGGAGATTGCCGGCGGCTGTGTGCTGGCCATATTTCTCGTGCGCCATGAGATTGTTCGTGATGCGCCGCTCATCCCCTTCGATCTGCTGCGCGTGCGCTTATTTTCGTTATCGGTCGCCACGTCAGTCGGTTCATTCATGGCCCAGACGGCCGGACTGGTCGCATTGCCCTTCGCGATCCAGCACGTCGGCCACAGTGCCGCGCAAACGGGTTTGTTGATGACACCGTGGCCGGTCGGGGTCGCCGTGGCCGCGCCCCTGGCCGGGCGTTTGGCCGACCGCTATCCGGCGGGAATTCTCGGCAGCCTGGGACTTCTCGCAATGGCGACAGGCCTGTTCCTGCTGGCACTGTTTCCAGCCAACGGCACAACCGCCGACCTCATCTGGCGCATGGCATTGTGCGGATTGGGTTTTGGCTTCTTCCAGGCACCCAACAACCGAACACTCATCGCCTCGGCGCCCTACGCACGCACCGGTGCCGCGGGCGGCATGCTGGCGATGGCTCGGCTGTTGGGCCAAACGCTCGGCGCCGCCGGTGTCGCAATCCTGTTTGATGCCTATCCGCTGCGCGGTTCGAACCTCGTATTGGGCGTCGCGGCCGCAATTGCGCTCGGCGCCGCATTCGTGAGCGTCTCCCGTCTCGCCGGCCGGCCGCAGGCGGCGTGGTGGAACCGATCGGAGTAGAATTTCAGTTCCCGGCGAGCCTTGGAGGATGAAGTGAAAGCAGTTCGGTTGTACGAATACGGTGGCCCTGAAAATCTGAAGTTTGAGGACGATGCTCCTGAGCCCCCCTTGGGCGCCGACTTCGTACTGGTCGAGACGGCGGCGGCCAGCGTCAACCCCGTTGATTGGAAAATACGCTCCGGTGCACGGCAAAAGGATTTCCCTCTCAAACTACCGGCTATTCTCGGCCGGGACGTGAGCGGCGTGGTGCGGGCGGTGGGACACAACATCCGCGCATTCAAACCTGGCGATAGAGTGTTGGCATTCACCACGGCGACTTACGCTGAGCTCGTTGCCGTAGAAGGCTCGGTACTCACGCATTTGCCTGACGGGGTAAACCTGGTCGATTCGGCAGCGATACCGCTTGTAGCGTTGACCGGTGATCAACTGATACGGCTTGCCGCTCGGGCTCAATCCGGACAGACGCTGCTCGTGAGCGGGGCGCTGGGAGGCGTCGGGCGGGCCGCCGTGCATGCCGCCAAGAAACTCGGGATCAAGGTGATCGCAGGGGTTCGTGCTCGGCAGTTGCCCGAAGCGCAGACCCTCGGGGTCTTGGACACGGTAGCCATTGACGACGATGCTGCAATCGCAAAGCTTGCGATGGTGGACGGTATTGCCGATACGGTAGGGGGTGAGACCGCCGCCAAGCTATTTGGCAAAGTAAAGCATGGTGGCAACTTCGGCTATGCGTCGGTGCTTCCCGACGGGGTGGCGCAACGGAATGCAAGCGTGACCATCACCCGGGTTTTCGCGCGCCCCGACGCGTCGAAAGTGCGAGAATTTGCCGATGACATCCGCGACGGGAAATTCCTCTTGCCCATCGGCCGGCGACTGCCGCTGCGCGATGCGGGCGCGGCGCATGCCTTGGCGCAAGGCGGTGGGGCGGGGAAAATCGTACTGATATGCCGAGATAGTTTCTGATCGACGCGTACGATTACATCGTGATCGGTGGCGGCTCTGCAGGTTGCGTGCTCGCGGCACGGCTCTCGGAGAACCCACGCGAGCGCGTATTGCTCCTCGAAGCGGGCGCTTCGGAGCTGGGCCGCCTGCGAATGCGTATCCCGCTGGCGTGGCGGGACACATATCTGGATCGCTCGGTAAGTTGGGGGTTCATGACGGAACCCGAGCCGGATGCCGACAACCGCGTGTTGCCGGCACCGCGCGGCAAGGTCCTCGGGGGGTGCAGTTCGATCAACGGCATGATGTACTCGCGCGGGCGCGCCGAGGATTATGAGGAGTGGGCGAGCGCGGGATTGCCTGATTGGAGTTATCGGAAGGTACTGCCCTATTTTCGCCGCTCGGAGAGCAACTGGCGTGGCGCCTCCGAATGGCACGGCGACCGCGGACCGCTGACGGTGACCAAGCACCGTACCGATGATTTCATCTATCCGCGGCTGATAGAGACGGCAGGCAAGCTCGGCTACCCGCATCTGGATGATTTCCATGGTGCGGATTTCGAAGGCTTCAGCGCACCGGACTTCAACGTGCATCGCGGCGAACGCGGCAGCACGGTGACACGCTATTTGCGCCCGGCGATGCACCGTGCGAATCTGGCCGTCAGGACGAGTGCGCTGGCGCGGCGAATCCGCATCGAGGCCGGCCGTGCTCGCGAAGTCGAATACGAGGTGAACGGCGCAGTGTTGAACGCCGAGGCACGCCGCGAAGTGATCGTGTGCGCCGGCGCTTTCAATACTCCGCAACTGCTGCTGCTATCGGGAATCGGGCCCGCCGATCAACTCACCGCCCACGGCATCGCGGTGATCAGGCACTCGCCGAATGTGGGCCGCAACCTGCAGGATCATCAGTCGATCGGCATGATGTTCGAGGCCAGCGGCGATTTTGCCTTCGAGAAGGAACTGCGGGCCGACCGGCTCGCCCGTTCGATGCTGCGCTGGTTGTTGTCACGCACCGGAACGCTTGCCGAGCAAGCCGTGTCGGCTCAGGGGTTCGTGCGCAGTTGCGCGCAGGTCGACCGGGCGGATTTTCAACTGCTGATAATTCCCGTCTCCATGATGGCAAAACCCTGGTTCCCGCTGTGGCGCAGGGGCGTGGGACACGTCATGGCCACGGCCTGTGTATTGCTGCGACCGGAAAGTCGCGGTGAGGTGGCGTTACGCTCCCCGGATCCACACGATGCGCCCCGCATCCGCTTGCACTTGATGCAGGCTGATGCGGACCGCGCCGCGATGCGTCGCATCGTACGCTTTGTGCGACGCTTCTTTTCGACCCAGCCGGCCGCCGAATTGGTCCGCCGTGAACGCATGCCGGGTGTGGCCGTACAATCGGACGATGAGATCGACGCCTACGTGCGCCGCATCGTCGGCACGGCGATGCACCCGACCAGCAGTTGCGCGATGGGCGCCGGACAGGACTCGGTCGTGGATGGCCAGTTGCGGGTGCGCGGCATCGAATCGCTGCGCGTCGTGGACGCCTCCGTCATGCCAACCATCGTGAGCGGCAACACCAATGCACCAGTCATCATGATCGCCGAAAAGGCGGCCGACCTGATTAGCGGCAAAGCGGAGTAACGCAGTGGACGAAAACACTTTGGCATTGCGCCACGAACACGCCTTCGACATTCGCATCAATTTCGACAAGCGCTGGATGCTCGGCCCGGTGTCTGGCGGCGCTCACCAGGGCTATACGTCGATCGGCGCGGGTTCGACCGTCTACGGTCCTCGACTCAACGGCAAACTGGTCGATTACAGTGGCGCGGATTGGCCGGCCGTCAGGACCGACGGTGTCGTTGAACTCAATGCCCATTACATGATCCAGGCCGATGATGGGACGCTCATCTACATACGCAATCTGGGCTATGTGCACGGTCCGCTGCGTACCGCGAATCAGCAACCGGAGGAGCCGCCGGCGCTCGCCGCATATTTTCGCTGCACTCCCTACTTCCGGGCGCCGCAGGGCATCCACGAATGGCTGAATCGCACCGTGGTGGTGGGTGTCGGCCGGCGCGTGCCGAAGATCAATCCCGGCGATCCGCCCGACCACTCGCTGTTTCGCTACTACGCCATTATCTGAACGCCCGTTCGTGACCGTGGCGACTCTACAAACCGAGCGTCATTTGCCCCTGCTTGGCAGCGGGAGGATGGAACAAATCGGTGCGAAGCTCATGGCGGTGCCCCGCATCCTCGAGTCCGAATCTGCGCCGGGCAATTTCGAAGCGTGTGCGCAGCAGTTGCGCGAACACGCCCGTACCTACCATGCGTGTGCCGAATTCGGCCTGATAGTCCTTGCCGCCGCGCGACTGATTGATCAGCGACATGACGTGCTTGGCCCGCTGCGGATAGTGCTCGGCAAGCCATTCGCGAAACAGATCCTTGACCTCATGCGGCAGCCTCAACAGCACATATCCGGCGCTGCTGGCACCGGCGATCCGTGCGGCCTCCAGGATTTGCTCCGTTTCGTGGTCGGTGAGTGCGGGAATGACCGGTGCCACGAGCACCCCGACAGGCACGCCCGCGGCTGACAACCGTTCAATGACCTTCAGGCGTGCCTGGGGCGCCGCAGCCCGCGGTTCCAAGGTGCGCTTGATCGCCACGTCCAGGGACGTGATGCTGACCATGACCGAGACCAGGTGATCCCGGGCCAAATCCTGCAAAAGATCCAGATCGCGCAGGATCAGGGTGCTCTTGGTTACCACTGTTACCGGGTGCCGGCACTGTGCCAAAACCTCAAGTATGCTGCGACTGACCTTCAGGCTTCGCTCGAGGGGCTGCCAACCGTCGGTATTGATGCCGAGCGCGATAGGCCTGCACCGGTAATTGCGCTTGCTGAGCTCGGCACGCAGCAGCTGCACGGCATTGTCCTTGTAGAAAAGCCGGGTCTCGAAATCCAGTCCCGGTGACAATCCGAGATAGGCATGAGTCGGCCGCGCGAAGCAATACACGCACCCGTGGCTGCACCCACGATATGGATTGATCGACTGCTCGAAGCCAACATCCGGAGAACTGTTGGTGGTGATGACGCTTTTGGCGCGATCCGGAAGTACGATCTGCGGCAACGACGTCGCGACCTCTTCCTCCCCTTGCCAACCATCGTCGGTTTTTTCGACCGCGGTTGTCTCGAAGCGCGCCGGCGGGTTAGACAAGGCACCGCGGCCCTTGAGTGGCTGAGAACCTAAGATGCGGCGCGCCATGTGGTCATGATAGGAGATCCCGGAAGCTCCGTAAATCCAGTATCCGTGGCGCAGGATTGCTGTATGGACAGCGGTGTCGCGGTCCGCTATTCCCCGATCACATGCAACGCGAGCTCGCGTACGTGCCCCCGTCGGCGGTGCTCGAAAAGGTAGATTCCCTGCCAGGTTCCCAGCAGCATCCGCCCTGCCATGACCGGAATCGCCAGCTGAACTTGTGTAAGAGCCGTACGCAAATGCGCTGGCATGTCGTCCGGGCCTTCATCATCGTGCGCGTAACGTGTCGGGTCTTCCGGAGCAAGATGCGCAAAGAAAGTCTCGAGATCCGAGCGCACTTCGGCCGCCGCATTTTCCTGGATCAGCAGCGACGCCGACGTATGCCGGCAAAATACGGTGAGCAGTCCGGTCACAACTGACTGCGCATCTAGCCAAGTGCGTACCTCCTTGGTGATCTCCAGCAGTCCACCCCGTCGGGTGCTGATGCTCAAAATCGCCACTGCCTGGCGCACCATGGGCCGATTTCAGGTACGTGTGAGGTCGATCGGCGCGCCAGTGCGCGCCGATCGGTAGATAGCCATCAGGATCCTGACATCGCGAAGGCCTTCCTCACCGGAGACGATGCTGGGCCGGTCCTCCTGAATGCAGCGTGCGAAATCATCCATTTCCGCGGCGAACTGATCGATGTCCGGGAAATCCATGGGGCGACCGTCACTGCGCACTGCGCGAATACCCCCATAGTTGAATGCCGGATCGAGTGTCAACCCACCGCCTTCAAAGATGGCGCGGATGTATCCCGCGGGTGCGGCGGCGTAGCTGGCGCCACACTGGGCGACGGCACCGCTGGGGAATTTCGCGTGCCAGAGGACGGAAGCTTCGACTTCGGAAAAGCGTGCGGTGTCGCCCTTGGTCGTGAATCCGGAGACCCAGGTGGGTTCTTCGCCCGTCAGATAGCGCGTTGCCTGTAAGGCGTAGATGCCGACATCAAGCAAGGGACCACCGCCGGACAGCGCGCGCTTCAGGCGCCACACCGACGGCTGAATATTGAAGCCGAAATAGGCGTCGATGATCCGGAGCGCACCGAACTGCCGCGACTTCGCCAGGCGGATGGCTTCAAGGTGATGCGGCTCGAAGCGGCAGCGATAGGCCACGCCAAGTGTGCGCTTGGCAGCCTTGACGGCGCTGATGAGCTGCTGGCAGCGCTCCACCGTGATCTCCAGCGGCTTCTCGCAAAAGACATGCTTGCCGGCCTTTGCGGCAGCAGAGCCATGCTGCAAGTGCAGCGCATTCGGCGTGACGACATACACGACGTCGATGTCCGGGTTGTCGGCCATGCGGGCCATCGTGTCGTAGGTATAAACGCTGCGCGCCGGAATTGCGTACTTGCTCCTCCAGGCGGCCGCCTTGGCGGGCGAATCGGTAATGACGGCGGTGAGTCTGCAGCGCCTGGTTTTCAGCAGGGCCGGCGCGATCTGATGCTCACTAAGATCACCCAGACCGCACAGCGCGAAGCCAAGCTTGGGCTTCGCTGTCGCGGCGCGTGCGCGCGTGCTGATGAAGGGCAAAGCGGCCAGTGAAGCGCCCTGGATCATGAATCGGCGGCGGGCTGTCATGTACGGGACCTTCGCATTGGCGCGCGGGGCTAGCGTGCGGGGTCGGCAGCCGTGAAAGGCGAGCAGCATGGCTTGCCGATGGCATGCAGTTCCATGATCTCGGCGCGAGTGCCGTCCGGATCGTGCAGATTCAGTTGCCACTTGGCATCCCTGCCGATCTTTGGAGTGCCATCCTGCCCCGCAAGCCGCGCCTCATTCCACAAACGCGAATAGACCGACTCCATGTTCGCTACCCCGAGTGAGAAATGGTTGCAGATCCCCAGCAGCGTCGAACTCATGCCAGCGGGGATACCCCGCCCTCGAGGCGGCTCGACCAGCATGTATTCCAGCCAATCGCTACCGTCCGGTACCTGCTGCGAGATCCAGGTCGGCTTGTCATTTTCATTGCCGCCGAACCAGTACGGCCGAAACCCCAGGAGCTTGTGATAGAAGCCGTCCTCGAGCACACGGTCATGCACGATGAAGCCGACGTGAATGATGTGATCGGAGAGTCGGCGGGTCGAAGGTGCGTTGGTGGGGACAGTGCGTGACTGCACGAACTGGACCCGGTTGCCTTC
>DATDIL010000179.1:0-46155 GCA_036521075.1 Steroidobacteraceae bacterium
GGCACGGGCGCGAACGGATGCTGTGCTAGGATGCGCAATTGGACTGCGCGTGAATTCGCGTTGAATCAAGCTGGGTAATGATCCGGATTTCACTGGCGACGGTCAAGCAAGCATGGCGGAACGGGGCTCTTTCCGGGACGCTGCCCTCAATCTGCGCGATCCGGTCATGACAGCTCGCTCATCAAGCCTTTTGCCGGTCCAGGTACCCCCGCGGATCGAGCGCGTTGCCCGCCTGTCCGCGCGTCTCGCCGACACCCTCGGCGCCATACTAGTCATCATTCCCATGGATGCCTCCCCTGCGGTGCTTTCAGCACTGCCGCAGGCGCAAATCTGGCGCCAGCTGCACGCCGGACGGGCAGGCCACAGAAGCGGTACCGGTCCGGGCAGCATCCGCAGCGTCAATGTCGCCAACTCATCGCAGACCCGACTCATATTGGGAGTGATGCCGCGCAATGCAAGCGCCTTCGAGGTGCTCTCATTGGCCGGTCGCATGGCGCGCGACCTGGGCGGTTGCATGCCACGCGCGCTGGCCCTGGCCGCGCCGATCGCACCGGGGGGTGACCCCGACACCGCTCTCGAGGCCCTACTCAGCGCCACCCTTGCCTGCGCATTTGAGATGCCCAGTTTCCGCAGCACCCGCAAGCGCGCGCGCACCCTGCAACGGGTTGCCGTGGTCGGCGGGTCACTGGATCTGCGACGCATCCAAAGCGCGGCACAGGCCAACGGACTGGCACGCTGGCTCACGGCCCTGCCGCCAAACAAGCTCGACGCCACCGGCTACCAGCGTGCGCTGCGCGTGCTGGCCCGCAGGCATCGTCTCAAGTTCCGCTGGCTGTCGGAAGCTGCGCTGAAGCGGCTCGGCGCGGGTGCTTTCCTCGCCGTTTCGCAGGGCAACGCCCGACGCACCGCCGGCATTGCCCATTTGAGTTATCGGCCCGTCGGCCACCATGGCCGCGCGGATGTGGCCCTGGTGGGCAAGGGCGTGCTTTTCGATACCGGCGGCACGAATCTGAAAACCCATCGCGGCATGCTCGACATGCACACCGACATGAATGGCAGCGCGGTTGCGCTGGCCACGCTGTGTGCCTGCGCCGAAAACCGCGCGCCGCTGGCGGTGGATGCCTGGCTCGCCATCACGGAGAATCGCACCGGGCCCGGGGCCTACGTGCCTCAGGATGTCGTCACGGCGGTCAATGGCACCAGCATCCAGGTGATCCACACTGATGCCGAGGGACGCATGGTGCTGGCCGACACGCTGGCGCTCGTCGGGCGCACCCGGCCGGCGCTCATCATCGATTACGGGACGCTCACGGGTGCCTGCATCACGGCTCTGGGGGAGCGCATGAGCGGCATCTTCGTGCAACCACCCGCGCTGGTGCCGATCGCGCTGGCGGCCGGGGAGTCCAGTGGCGAGCGTGTCTGGAATTTTCCGATGGATGCCGACTACGACGCTGAGCTGGAGAGCCGGATCGCCGATGTCATGCAATGCATCCCGGACGGCAAGGCGGACCATATCCTCGCGGCGCGCTTCCTGTCGCGCTTCGTGCCCGAGGCCACCGCCTGGATCCACATGGATCTCGCCGCCGCCGCCCGCAGTGGCGGCCTGGCCCATGTCAACACCGATATCACCGGCTTCGGCGTGCGTTACACCCTGGAACTGCTGCGTCGTGGCAAGCTGCCACTGCACACCCGGAAACCGAAGCCATGACGAGTGTGACGCTGCGCCGCCCCGATGACTGGCATCTGCACCTGCGCGACGGTGCCGCGCTGGCCGCGATCCTGCCGTTCACGGCGGCGCGCTTCGGACGTGCGATCGTCATGCCGAATCTGCACCCGCCGGTCAGCACCACGGCACTGGCAATGGCCTATCGCGAGCGGATCCTCGCCGCACGGCCGGCCGGATCGGGCTTCCAGCCGCTGATGACCGTGTATCTGACTGACCGCACCGCACCTGAAGAGGTTGCGCTGGCACGCGCCAGCGGTTGCATCGCCGGTTTCAAACTCTACCCGGCCGGTGCCACGACCCATTCGGAAGCGGGTGTCGCGGACGTGCGCAACATACGCGGGGTACTCGAACAGATGAGCGAGCACGGCATGGTGCTGCAGGTCCATGGCGAAGTAACCGCGCCTGATGTCGATGTGTTCGATCGCGAGGCGCGCTTCATTGACGAGGTGCTGCTGCCACTGTGCGTGCGCCACCCGGGCCTGCGCATCGTGTTCGAACACATCACCACGCGCCGGGCCGTCGAATTCGTGCGCTGCGCGCGCGCCGGCGTTGCCGCCACGATCACGCCGCAACATCTGCTGATGAATCGCAATGCAATGTTCGTCGGCGGCATTCGCCCACATCTGTACTGCCTGCCCGTGCTGAAGAGCGAAGAGGATCGTGAGGCCCTGATCGAGGCGGCGACCAGCGCCGATCCGCGCTTCTTCCTGGGCACCGACAGCGCACCACACGCCCGGCATACCAAGGAAGCAGCCTGTGGCTGCGCCGGCATTTTCAGCGCGCACGCCGCAATCGAGCTGTATGCGGAGGTGTTTGACAGTGTCGGACGGTTGCCCCTGCTGCCGGGCTTCGCGTCCGAATTTGGCGCGGATTTCTACCGCCTGCCACGCAATCCCGATTTCATCACCCTGGTCGCCGACCCCTGGAAGGTTCCTGACACCTATGACTTTGGCGGCGAGACGCTGGTGCCCTTGCGTGCGGGCGAAATGATCGGCTGGCGCATGACCGGACCGGCGCATCCGTGAGCGAATACGAAGAGGTCACTCGGACCGCGACCGCGGCGCTCATGAGCCGCCGCTTCCGCGGCTTCCTGCCCGTGGTGATCGATGTGGAGACCGGCGGATTCAATTCGCGCACCGATGCATTGCTGGAAATCGCTGCCGTGTTCATCGACATCGATGCCAGCGGCACGCTGTCGCGCGGCGCCACCCACAGCTTCCACGTCCAGCCCTTTCCCGGTGCGCGCCTGGATCCGGCTTCATTGAGCGTCACCGGCATCGACCCCTATCATCCGCTGCGGCCCGCCCTGCCCGAACGCGAAGCCATCCAGCGCATATTCCGCGAGGTGCGTCACCAGCTCAAAGCCTACGACTGTCGGCGGGCGATCCTGGTCGGCCACAACGCCGCTTTTGATCTGGCGTTCGTGAATGCGGCGCTGGAACGCACCGACGTCAAGCGCAGCCCCTTCCACCCCTTCTCCTGCTTTGATACCGCGACCCTGGCGGGCGCTGCGCTGGGGCAGACCGTGCTGGCCAAGGCCGTCGCGGTCGCAGGCATTCAATGGGATGCCAGCTCCGCACACTCCGCCTCCTATGACGCCGAGCGTACGGCCGATGTGTTCTGTTTCGTCTGCAACCGCATGCAGACGACCTACGCGGCGGCCCAGGATCGGGCCGGGGAGCTGGGCTGGTTCGATGTTGCGCCCGGCGAAGCAGGCGCACCGGACACCTAGCGGCCGTTACCGGGCGCCGACGTGCCGTGCGGTCAGGCCGCGACGGCGCCGCTGTCCTGCAGCAGCTTCTTCAGCTCACCGCTGTGATACATCTCCAGAGCGATGTCGCAGCCGCCCACGAGCTCGCCCTTGACGTACAGCTGTGGATAAGTGGGCCAGTTCGAGTAGCGCTTGAGGGCCTCGCGCAGCTCCGGTTCCTCGAATATGTTCACATGCTTGAACTGCGCGCCCACGGCCTTCAGGGCCGCCGCGGTCTGCGCCGAAAAGCCGCATTGCGGAAAATCCGGCGTGCCCTTCATGAACAGCACCACCGGCGCCGAATTCAGCTCGGCCTTGATCTTTTCCTCGACGTCCATAATCCAGTCCTTTTGATGGCGACCAACGGCCGCTGCGGGCAATGAAGCGATTATGGGGGCTGGGGGCGCTTTCTTCAAACGTGCTAGGAGGCGACCTCGACAAACGGATGGGGTCGGCGCAGCAGTTTGCGCAGCGACTGGATCGAAAATCCAACAATCAGCAGGACCACCACAAGGACAAGACCGCCCGCCAGCAACGCAAGCTTGTGTCCCGCGATCGTTCCCATCGCACGCAGGTTCCAGATAGCCGACCACATCATCACGGAAAACGTGCACATCTGCGAGCACATCAGCCAAACCGTGAACCGGGAGGGCACCTTGTGCGCCTGGTTAATCTGTCCGAGCAGAATGGGCAGTGTAATCAGTGGAATCAACAGGAATTCCAGGGTCAATTTCAGGTAGACGCCCTGTTGCATATGCTGCAGCGTGGCGATCGCCATGGCAGCGATCAGCAACACCATCAAGGTAGCGAAAGGCAGGCTCAGGGCTACCAGGCACAGGCGTCGCAGCTGCTGCCTGCCGCTACCGAGACCGGGCAGCAGCGCCAACTCCGTCAGTGCGCCTCCTTCGGGATTCAAGATCGCATGCAGGCGCGACAACGGCCACACCCAGCACAAACTGATGGCGATGAGGAACCCGATGAACTCGCCAGCGTTCAGCAGGAAGTTAAAGACTGGCGGTCTGGGCGAGCGTGCATAGGACAACGCCAGGATCGGTGCGGATGCGACGATGACGCACAACAAAGCCAGTTGGACCGCGCGCCTTTGCCAGGAAGTCGGCGCATAGGGCGGACCCAGTGCCACCCGCACGGCCCGCCAGGGGCTCGCGGGCTGCGCCGGTACCGGGACCCTTGCGCCATTCACGCGGTCCGCCGGCGCACTGTGCGTGCCGGATCGCGTGCGCCATAACGCGGCCCCGGCGCTACCCACGCTCGATCCCATGGCAATCATGATCACATCGCGCGTGCCGCCCTGCAGTGACCACACGAGCAGGCACGGCAGCACGAAAATGAAAGCGAAAATGAAGACCAGGCCGGCGACCAGCAGTTGCCGGTGCTGCGGCAGGCGCAGCTCCTGCATGTCGTGTACGAGTGCGAGCAGATTGAACACCAGCAACCAGGAGCACACGACGTTCAATCCCATCAGCACCATGGCGGCGGTCGCGCCGTGACGCGGTATCTGAATGGCGGCCTCGTAGATCTCGCCAGCCGCCATCCAGGCAGTGACCATCAGCAACAGCATCGTCATCAGAATCGGTGTCTGGTTGAGCATCTGGCCGGCAAATCGCACCCAGCGCATCATCTGCGAAACCACCCGGCACCGGGATGATCCGTCACCTCGATGAACAGATCCTCCAGATTCATCGGCTCGAGTGTTCCGCCGCTCATCAGCGCCGCGCTCGGCCACGACGCGAGATCCTGCCGGGTCAGCACGATGGACACGCCACCATCAGGCCGGCGGCGACGCGCAATCTCACCGGGAAGGCGGCTGCCGATGCCCGCGGCAGCCTCGCGCGAGAGACTCAAGCGCACGTGCGTGTCCTTCAGGTCGTCCATTCCCGTGTTGAGCAACAGCTTGCCTTCGTGCAGAAAGCACACGTGCGAGGCAACCCGCTCCAGGTCGGTCACGATATGGGTCGAGAACAGCACGGTCATGCCGGCCTCCCCGGCGCGCAGTGCGATTTCGCGCAGAAAATCACGGCGTGCGACCGGGTCCAGAGCAGAGGCCGGCTCATCGAGGATCAGCAGTTCAGGACAGGTGGCCAGGACGCGAATCAGGGCGACCCGCTGCCGCTCACCCGGTGACAGCTTGCCGAGCCTCTGCGAGGGTGTGATGTCCCACCGCATCAGCGAATTCCACATGTATTCGCTGTCCCAGCGCGGATAAAAGCCTCCCACGAACTGCAGCATGCTTTCGACCGTCATCCATTTCAGCGTCTGCAGATTCTGCGGCACATAGCCCAGGCGCGTTTTCGCCGCGTCAGTCATCTGCAGGGCGGGTTCATCCAGGATAATCGCGCTGCCGCAGTCCGGCATCAGCAGTCCGACCAGAATGCGCATGAGCGTCGTCTTGCCCGCGCCATTGCGCCCCACCAGGCCGAGCACCGCGCCCTTCGGAATCGCGATGCTCACATCGTTGAGCACCGTCCGACCGCCGAATCGCTTGCGAATGCCGCGGCAGATCGCCGCAAAATCGTGAACGTCATTGCCGTCGGTTACATTCACAGCATTCATGCGTCTTTCTCCAGCAGCACTCGTAATCGATCCAGCACGCTCTGCGCCGGTATGCCGAGTTCGCGCGCCTGGCGCGACAGTTCATCGAGTTGCGGTTGCAGCTGCTGCAGGCGCCGGTCGGTCGAGGGCGCGCGGCCGCGCAGCACCGCGACCACCATGCCCTTGCCCCGCCGGCGTTCGAGCAGGCCTTCGGCCTCCAGCTGACCGTACGCCCGCGACACGGTCATGGGATTGATGGCATGCCGTCCCGCAACGTCGCGCACCGATGGAATCTCATCCCCTGCTGCCAGCCGGCCACTGGCGATCAGGCGCCGCAGCTGCTGGGCAATCTGCCGGTAGATGGGTTCGGCGGCGCTCGCCTGGATGACCAGCTCGTCTGATTCCATGTGTATCGATACACTAATACACATGGACGGGCTTGGCAAGTTACGCGGAGGTCACTTCCGTGCACACCAGCTTGGTTTCGAGATATTCGCCCATGCCGAAGCTCGAGCCTTCGCGACCGAGCCCGGATTCCTTCACGCCACCGAACGGCGCCACGGTGGTCGATATCATCCCGGTATTCAGCCCGACCATGCCGTACTGCAGGGCTTCGGACACCCGCCAGGCGCGATTCAGATCGCGGGTGTAGAAATAGGCTGCAAGGCCGGCGCTGGTGTCGTTGGCCAGCTGGATGGCCTGCGCCTCGGTATCAAATTTCACAATGCCCGCCAGGGGGCCGAATGTCTCCTCGGAAAACAGGGCGGCCTGCGCATTCACGTCGGCAATGACTGTGGGCTGGTAGAAATTGCCAGTGCCGCGGGCGCCACCTGTCAGCAATTTTCCGCCGCGGGCCAGCGCGTCCCGCACATGGCGCTCGACTTTCTCAACGGCCGCGCCATTGATCAGGGGCCCCTGCTGCGTGACGCCGGCCAGGCCATCGCCCATCACCAGCCTTCCAACCTGCGCGCATAGCTTCGCGACGAACTCATCGTGAATGCCGCGCTGTACGAGGATGCGGTTCGCGCACACGCAGGTCTGGCCGGTGTTGCGGAACTTGGATGCCATCGCGCCCGTCACCGCCTTCTCCACATCGGCATCATCAAAGACAATGAAAGGCGCATTGCCGCCCAGCTCGAGGGATACATGCTTCACGGTGTCCATGCAGCGCGCGGCGAGTAGCTTGCCGACGCGGGTCGAACCGGTGAACGTGAACTTGCGCACCCGTACATCGCTCGTGAGCACTTCGCCGATGCCGGCGGGCTCGCCCGTCACCACGTTGAATACCCCCGCGGGGATGCCCGCCTGGCTGCCCAGCCACGCCAGCGCCAAAGCGGAAAACGGCGTCAACTCGGAGGGCTTGAGCACGACCGTGCAACCGGCGGCCAGCGCCGGGCCCACCTTGCGTGTAATCATTGCCGCCGGGAAATTCCATGGCGTGATCGCCGCCACGACGCCAACCGGCTCGCGCAGCACGAGCAGGCGCTTGTCGGCCAGGTGCCCGGGAATGACCTGCCCGTAAGCGCGCCGACTCTCCTGGGCAAACCACTCGATGAAGGAGCCGGCATAGGCAATCTCCCCGCGTGATTCGGCAAGCGGCTTGCCCTGTTCGGCGGTCATCAGGCGCGCAAGGTCCTCCTGGTTCGCCATGATCAGTTCGAACCAGCGCTGCAGATGGGCGCCGCGCGCGGCCGCCGCCAGCTGGCGCCAGGTCTCGAAGGCCCGATGCGCCGCCGCAACGGCGCGCTGCGTTTCCGCGGCACCCAGGGCGGGGATGCGGCCGAGCAATTGCTGGTTCGCCGGATTGAGCACATCCAGTGTCCGCGAGCCCTCAACCCATTGCCCGTCAATGTAGGCCGCCTGTCGCAGCAGCGACCCGGACTTGAGCGCGAGGCGTGCCTGTTCAGCCGTCTTCGAAGGTTCCGTCATCCAGATAGGATATCGCGCCAGGGCGATTTCCGCTTCGGGGCGGGCCGGTGCTACGCTTGCCTTCATGAATGCGCTTCCGGCCGACCTCCCCAGCGCCCTGCCAGCGGATCTGCGCGAGCAGGTGACCGACGCCCTGCGTGAGGATGTCGCGGGCGGCGATGTCACCGCAAGCCTGGTCCCGGCAAGGCAGCGCGTGCGCGGCCGCCTCATTACCCGCGAACCGATGACCCTGTGTGGCAGCGCCTGGGTGGAAGAAACCTTCCGGCAGCTGGATCCGCAGATTGTCCTCAAGTGGCAGATCGAGGAAGGCGGTCAGGCCGGCAAGGATGAGACCCTGCTGCTGCTCGAAGGGCTGGCCCGATCCATTCTCACCGGCGAGCGCACGGCGCTGAATTTCCTGCAGCTGTTGTCCGGCACGGCCAGCGAAGCGCGCCGCTATGTGGATGCGGTGGCGGGGACCGGGTGCACCATCCTCGATACCCGCAAGACGTTGCCCGGCCTGCGCACCGCGCAGAAGTATGCCGTGCGCTGCGGAGGCGCGCAGAACCACCGCATGGGACTGTTCGACATGGTGCTCATCAAGGAAAACCACATCGCCGCGGCCGGCTCGATCACCCGGGCCATCGAGAATGCGCGCCGCGTGGCGCCGCGCCTGCAGGTGGAAACCGAAGTCGAAAATCTGCGCGAGCTGGAAGAGGCGCTGCTGGCGCGCCCCGATATCGTGATGCTGGATAACTTCACGCTGGCCGATCTGCGCAGCGCGGTCGAGCGCAATCGCCAGGTCGGTTCACCGGTGAAGCTCGAGGCCTCCGGAAATGCCAGCCTGGAAACCGTCCGCGCCATCGCCGAGAGCGGCGTGGACTTCATATCGGTCGGCGCCATCACCAAGCATGTGCGCGCGATCGATCTGTCGATGCGGCTGGAATTCACCCCCTCCGCTGCGGCGCAAGGCTAGGTCCCGACAGCCTTCAGCACCCGCTGCGGCTGGGCGATGCCATAGCCCTGGGCGTAGTCGACCCCGAGACTGGTCAGCATCTGGATGATTTCGGCGTTCTCGGCGAACTCGGCGATGGTCTGCTTGCCGGTGAGATGGCCGATCTCGTTGATCGAGCGCACCATCTCGCGATCGATGGGATCGCGCAGGATCTCGCGCACGAAGCTGCCGTCGATCTTCAGATAGTCGACCGGGAAGTGCTTCAGATATCCGAATGAAGACAGGCCGGTGCCGAAATCATCCAGCGCGAACTTGCAGCCCAGCTCCTTGAGGGACTGGATGAAGCGGTTGGCCTGCGAGAAGCTCGCCACGGCCGCCGTCTCGGTGATTTCGAAACAGATCTTCGAGGCATCCAGGCCGCTGCGGTGGAACTGGTCGATCACGAACGGCAGGAACTTGTCATCCCCCAAGCTCTGGCCCGACAGGTTGATGGAGCACAGTTTCAGGGTCTCGCGCTCGTCGGCCTCGGAGACCAGCCAGCGCAGCGCGTTCTCGATCACCCAGCGGTCAATGGCCGGCGCAATCCCGTAGCGCTCGGCCGCGGAAATGAAGTTGTCCGGTGAGACGATCCGCCCCGACTCATCCCGCATGCGCAGCAGCAGCTCGTAGTGCTGGCCGGGATCGGGACGCTGCAGGGGCAGGATGGTCATGCGGAACAGTTCGAAACGGCCCTCTTCCAGTGCGGCATTGATGCGCGCCGCCCACTGCATCTCGCGCCGGCGGCGCATCAGCTCGATGTCGTTCTCGGCAAAACTATGGACTCGGTTGCGACCGGCTTCCTTGGCCGCCTGACAGGCACTGTCGGCCGCCGACAGAATCGAGGCCACATCCTCACTCTCGGCGGTGATCGGCACGACCCCGACGCTGGCACCCAAGCGGAACACCCGGTCTTCCCAGGTGAAGCGGAAGGTGCGCACGGCCTCGCGCAGCTGCTCGGCGGTGTGCATCGCCTCATCCAGCGAGCAGCTCTCGAGCAGGATGCCGAACTCGTCCCCCCCCAAACGCGACAGAGTGTCACGCCAGCGAACCTTGGATTTCAGCAGCGCACCGACCTGCCCCAGCAGCGCATCACCGGCGCCGTGGCCGCAGCTGTCGTTGACGATCTTGAACTGGTCGATGTCGAGGTAGCACAGCGCATAGGAGGCTTCGCGGGCCTTGGCGCTCTTGAGCGCCCGCTCCATGCGTGCTTCGAATTCGCGGCGGTTGACCAGGCCGGTCAGCAAGTCGTGGCTTGCGTGATAGGACAGGCGGCGGTTCAGTTCGCGCGACTCGCTCACGTCGTGGAACACGAGCACCCCACCGGCCACATGACCCGCGCCGTCGCGGATCGGGGCCGCGGTGCTCTCCACATACAGCTCGTTGCCGTCGCGGCGGATCAGCAGCACCGGCCGCACGGATTTGATGGGGCGCACCCGGCGGATCGCCACGGCGAGCGGATTCTCCAAAGGCTCGCAGGTTTCCTCGTGGAAGGCGCGAAAGACCTCCTCCACCGGACGGCCCATGGCATCCTCGAGCCGCCAGCCGGTCAGCTCCTCGGCCACCGGATTGATGTAATCGATGGTGGAGTCGGCATTGGTCGTGACCACGCCATCACCAATGGACTGCAGGGTGATCTGCGCGCTCTCCTTCTCCCGAAACAGCGCCTCCTCGTAGAGCTTGCGCTCGGTGATGTCGAGTTCGACGCCGACCAGGCGCAGCAAGCGCCCGTGGGCGTCGACGCGAGCCTGCGCGCGGCTGATCACCCAGCGCCACTCGCCGTTGCGATGGCGCATGCGGTGCACGCTCTCGAAGATCGGCAGCTTGCCGGCCACGTGATCGCGAATGGCGTTCTGCACGCGAGTCATGTCGTCCGGATGGACCAGGTTGCGCCAGTCGGGTGACTCGCGCATGTCCTCATCGCCATACCCCAGCATGGCCTTCCAGCGCGGTGAGAAATAAACCTCGTTGTTCTCCAGGTCGAAGTCCCACACCCCGTCATTGGCCGCGGCCTGGGTGAGGTGCAGACGCTCCTCGACTTTCGCCAGACGCTGCTCCATGCGCAGCCGGTCGAGCCCCGTGGCCATGCTTGAACCCACCAGTTTCAGCAGCAGCTGCAGGTTCACGTCCCACGGGCCCTGTGGCATGGCGCGCGCAAGCGCCAGCAAGCCCGCCGGCTGGTTCTGGATGCGGAACACCACCATCAGCAGCGAACCGATCTGCAATGCCGCGAAGCGCCGGCCTTCGGTCCCCTGCGCGGCCGCGGGCGCACCGGTGTCACGCAACTCCGTGAGGCGCAAGTGCTCGAGGCGGGAATTCAGCCAAGGGTAATCGGCCAGTGCGTCCCCCGTCAGGGCCTCGGGCTGGCAATGAGCCATGCCGCGGCGGGCGACCTGCACCAGGCCGAATTTCTGATCCTCGCCAATCATGGCCAGGAAGGCACAGTCACTGATGGATAGGTCCACGAGATGCTGCAGATTGCGCTGGATGGTCGCATCGGCGGACCCGCGGCTCAGATTTTGCAGATCCACGGAGATCTTGGTACAGGCGACATCGATTCCGACCACGGCCGGCGGTGCCTTGCCGCTCCACACGACAGTGGACAATACGTCCGAGGCGGTGAACTCCACGTTTGAGTCTGACGGGACGCTCGGCATTGCAACCTGTTTGACTGTGAGTTTTTTGGTGCGACTGGAGTCTTACCAATAATGGCACACGGAAACAGGAATTCAAGCTAAGGTACTGTCTGGGCTTGAAGAATTTCCCTATTCTGAGACCTGACCACGCCGCCGATGCGAATCGCTCACAGGCAGGCGGACGCCTGCTTGTACAAGCGGTGCAACTCCTGCTCCATCTGCGCCTGCAACGCTTCGACACCCGCGGCGTCCAGCACACGTGCGACATAACGCGGTTCGCCGATGGCGATGCTGATGCGCGCAAACGGCACGGGAATGACGAATTTATCCCATTGAATCAGCCACGCACGCGAGGCGGCATAGGCCATGGGCAGCATTGGACGGCCCGACATCTGCGCCAGCAGGATGGCTCCTGGTTTGAACTTGAAGCGCGGCCCCTTGGGGCCGTCCGGCGTGACCACCGGAGAGATGTTGTCCTTGACCAGGGCAAGGTAGTAGTCGCGCAGCGCCCGGGCACCGGTGTGTGAGGAGGAACCGCGGATCACCCGCGCCCCGATCCGATTGACCATCATGGCGCCCAGTTCGCCATCCACCGACGGGCTGATCAGCCAGCCGGGCACCAGGCCACGCACCCGGCGCTGCAGCAGGTAGCGGGCACAGAACAGCTGATGCTGGTGCCAGTAGCACGGGACCAGCGATGGTGCCTTCGCCAGCGCAGCGCTCAGGTGCGCGTCCCCCTCGATGTGGCGTATGCGGCAGGTGAGCCACCACAGGCGGATGATCGCCAGCCCCAGCGGCACCGCCGTGGCATACAAGGCACGCCGCGCCCGCGTCATGCGCCGGCCGGACCGCGTGACGGTCTTGTACAGCGTGTTGCGGAGCTCCCCGCCCGGGTCGGTATCGGTCATGCGAGAATGTTCGCATGACCGCGACAGATTTACCCGCCGCCCCGTCGATACGGCAACCGCCGGAGGCCGACGTGCAATTCGATGTGGGTGCCACCGAGGATTCGCTGCAGCGGATGACCCAGCTGGCCGCTCGGTTCGGCGACATCTATCGGGTGTATGCCCCGGGGCGCAAGTCCTACACCTGGGTGATCAACCATCCGGAGGATGTGAAGCGGGTGCTGGTGGGCAATCACCGCAACTACACCAAGGGCACGGGCCTGGATCGGGTGAAGATCCTGCTGGGCAACGGCCTCATGACCAGCGAGGGGGACTTCTGGCGCCGCCAGCGCTACATGATGCAGCCCCTCTTCCACCGCCGTGTGGTCACGGGCTTCAACCAGCTCATCGATGCGGCCAATGTGCGTTTCATCGACAAGTGGGCGGCGCAGGCCGCGCGCGGCGAGACGGTGAACCTGACCGAAGATATGAGCGAGCTTACCCTCGAAATCGTCTTGGGCTCGATCTTCGGCAAGGATCTGGCGGTGCTCACCCAGCAGCCCGGCGGCAATCCGTTCGCGGTGGTGACCAAGGAAACCGCGCGCGACCTGAAGTTCGCCTACCAGTTCCGGCTGCTGGGCAAGCAGGTAGCGGCACTCATGGCCCGGCGCCGCGCCGAACCCGCCGAGCATTTCGACTATCTGAGCATGCTCATGAACGCGCGCGACAAGGAGTCGGGCGAGCCGATGGGCGAGCGCGCGCTCATCGATGAGGTGATGACCCTGGTCGTCGCCGGGCACGAGACCACCGCCAGCGGCCTGAACTGGGCCTGGTACCTGCTGGCCAAACACCCCGAAGCCGACGCACGCATGCACGCGGAAATCGACTCCACTCCGGAACTGACGGCCCCGGGCTTAGGCGCGATGGAAGCCCTGCAATACACCCAGAACGTCATCAACGAAGCGCTGCGCCTGTACCCGCCGGGGTGGATCCTGTCGCGGCGCAGCCTCGAACCGGACGTGCTCTCAGGCTACGAAATCCCGGCCGGCACCGATGTGCTGCTGAGCCCATACCTGCTGCACCGGCACCCGCAGTACTGGCAGGAACCGGACGCCTTTCGGCCGGAACGCTTCGATGCCGAACACGAAAACGAACGCCCGCGCTTCGCCTACATCCCGTTTGCGGCCGGCCCGCGCCACTGCATCGGTGAATCCCTCGCCCTTTACGAGATGCTCATGCATCTGTACAAGATCGCCCGTCACTACCGGCTGACGTTGGCCTCCGATGAGCCGATTGAGCTGGAGGCGCAGATCAACCTGCGTACCCGTAAACCCCTGCTCATGAGGCTCGAACGGCGCTGATGTCCACGCCTGCCACACTCACCGAACTGATCGAAGCCAATCGCAAGGTCGCCCGCAGCATCACCTATCTGGAGGGTGAGCAGAACGAGCGCAGCGTCTCATTTGCCGACCTGTATGCGCGCGCGCTCGGCATCCTCCATCACCTGCAGAAACTCGGCGCGCAGCGCGGCGATCACCTGATCCTGTTCCTGGGCGACAACGAACCCTTCATTGACGCCTTCTGGGGCGCGCTGCTCGGCGGAATCATTCCGGTGCCGGTGGCCCTCGGGATCAGCGCTGAACATCGCCACAAGCTGCTGCGCATCGCCCGCAAGCTCGGCAACCCCTTCCTGTACACCGATCGGCGCTCGCTCGAGCGCATCGGCAGCTTCGCCGCGCAGGTGGCCGAAACCTCGACTTTCGAGCAGCTCAAGGCCCGCGTCTTCCTGGTCGATCAGCTCGATGACATCTCCCGCCCCGGCAAGCCGCACGCCGCGGCGCCCGATGATGTCGCGTTCATCCAGTTCTCCTCCGGCTCGACCAGTGAACCGAAGGGCGTCGTGCTCACCCATCGCAACATCCTCGCCAACTGTCGCGGCGTGAGCGAAGTGGTCCGGTTCACCGAGAACGACGTCAGCCTTTCGTGGATGCCGCTCACGCACGACATGGGTCTGATCGGTTTCCATATCTTCATGTTCGCCAATCGCATGCACCAGTTTCTGCTGCCCACGGAGCTGTTCGTGCGCCGCCCGTTGCTGTGGCTCACTTTTGCGGGCCAGAAGCGCGCGACCATCCTGTGCTCACCGAATTTCGGCTACCGCCATTACCTGAAGGTGCTCGGCGACCGGCCCGTCGATGGCCTTGATCTGTCCAGCGTCAGGCTGATCTTCAACGGTGCCGAACCCATCTCGGTGGACTTGTGCGCGCAGTTTCTGACACGGCTGCAGCCGGCGCGCCTGAAGCGCGAGTCGATGTACCCGGTATACGGTCTCGCCGAGGCCTCCCTGGCGGCAACCTTTCCGACACCGGGGGCAGGACTGAATACCGCCCGCCTCGACCGCCACCACCTGAGCGTCGGCGAAGCGGTGCGCGAGGCAGCGCCCGGGTCGAAGGATTCGGTGGAACTGGTTTCCGTGGGTCGGGCGATCCCCTACTGCAAGGTGCGCATCTGCGGGGACGATGATCGCGATCTGCCCGAAGGAGCGGTCGGTCACATCCTGATCAGCGGCGACAACGTGACGCAGGGTTACTTCGAAGACGCCGCCGTGAATGCGGCGAGCTTCAGCGCCGATGGCTGGTTGCGCACCGGTGATTTGGGCGTCCTGCGCCACGGCGACCTCTTCATTACCGGGCGTGCCAAGGAAATCCTGTTTGTAAACGGACAGAACTACTACCCGCACGACCTCGAAGGGATCGCGCAGGCCGCGCAGGGTCTGGACCTCGGCAAGGTGGTGGTGGCGGGCGTACGGCCGGGGGATGCGCAAACCGATCACATCATCGTGTTCGTGCTGCATCGCGGCGGCATCCAGGACTTCCTGAGCGTGGCCAATGAGGTCGCCAGGCTCATCAACGAGCATACCGGCCTGGAAGTTACTGACCTCGTGCCGGTGAAGCGCATTCCGAAGACCACCAGCGGCAAGATCCAGCGTCATTTGCTCGAAGAAGGCTATATCACGGGCGAGTATGCCGCGGAGCTGGCCGAACTGACAGCGCTGCGCGCCGCGTTGCGCGGCCCCGCCTGCGCCTCGCGCTCGGATATCGAAGAGAAGATCCGCAACATCTGCGACGCCGCGCTCGAAGGCAGGAGACTCGACCTGCACGACAACCTGTTCGAAGTCGGCGCCAGCTCCCTGAAGCTCATCGAAATTCACGAGCAGATCGACCGCGAATTCCCCGGGCAGATCGATCTCACGGAGCTGTTTGATTTCCCGACCATCGCCGAGCTTGCCGGGCATCTGGAAGACAAGCTTGCCGGGGCCGCCGGCGCTTAAGAGGCGGCGCTGCCGCACGAGTGATCGCAGCCCCATGCCGTTTGGCAGCACAACTTACGTAACCAGGTCGGGCATGCTGCGCCGACCGGCAACGCACTATGATCACCGTATTAGTGGCCGTGGGCACTCCGGCGATGAAGCTTTTTCCACTGATTTGGGCAGCCTCGTGGCGTAACCCGGCCGAAACCCTGCTCACCTGGCTCGCGGCAACCGTGGCCTTCACCCTCTTCGGCCTGATGGTCGGCCTGTACGTGCATACGCAGCGCCTGATCGATCTCGAGCGAATGGACCGTGCCTATGTGGTGCAACGTTTTCCGACGCAACCCTTCATCGGTCTGCCGGTGGCGCTGGCCGAGCCGATTCGCGGCATCCAGGGTGTAATCGGTGTAGGCACCGCTCACTGGCTGGACGGCTATCACGCCGATCCGCACAATTCAACGCGAGTCATGGCGGTTGATGAGGGCATGCCTGCGGGCTGGCCCGAAGCGCCCATGACGCCGCTGCAGTGGCAGACCCTGTTTGCCACTCCGAACGGCGCGTATGTCACGCGCATGGCAGCGGATCGCTGGGGCCTGCGGGCCGGCGACACATTCCAGTTCACCTCGCCTCAGGACGGTAAGGCCGATGGCAATCCGACCCGGGCGTTCCAGATATTGGGAGTCATCGGCGATATCCCGTACGGTCCGCACGGGCTGTTCCTCGCCAACTACCGCTATATCGATAACTCCGAATCCAAAGCGAAACGGAACCTCGGCAACATGTTCTACGTCGCCTTTGCGGATCCGAAACGTGCCAATGAAATCTGCACAAGGATCGACCGGCGATTCGCCAACTCCGGAACGCCGACTTTCTGTGTTCCGCGCAGGACCGACGCAGAGGGCCTGGCCAATTCAAACATCGACATAGCCTCCTTGACGCTTACCGTGGCGGGCGCGGGACTCTTCATGATCCTGTTCCTCAGCGCCAACGTGATCGCAAGATCCGTCAGCGAGCGCGTGCCTGAGTTTGCACTGCTGATGACCATGGGATTCCGGCAACCGCATATGACCCTGCTCGTAGTGGCTGAAGCGGCGGTACCGTGTCTTTTCGGTGCCTTGGTCGGGCTGGGTCTGGCGTACCTCCTGACCCGGATGGCGGTTCGCCTGCTGTCCGGGGATCTGGGGCGACTGCTGTCTGCCCCCGAATATCCCCCGAGTGTGGTTGCCGGCGCCTTAGGGTTTGCGTTGCTGCTCGCGTTTACCTGTTCGGTGATTCCGCTGCAGCGACTGCGCTCGCTGAGTATCGTGGACGCGCTCGCGGGCCGTTGAACATGACATTGCTTACTCAAAGTCTCACGGTCGCGCGCTTAAACATCGCAGGATTGCACTCACGACAATGGTCCAGCCTGGTCATCATCATCGGAATGGCCTGTGTCACGGGAGTGCTGGTCTCCATGCTCTCCGTGACGGCAGGCCTACTGCGTGAATTGCACAACTCGGGTGATCCGGGCCGCGCGATTGTCCTGGCATCCCGCGATCTCAACGAACTGGGCGCGGATCTGAGTCCGGCGCTGGTCGGCACGATCCTGAACGCACCCGGAATAGCCCGGGGCGCGGACGCGCATGCCATCGGCGACGCCGAAGTGGTCGTGAATGTCCCTCCGGCCGACGGATTCGCGCAAGGATCGTTGAATATCCGCGGTATCGGGCCGCAGGGCTTCACGCTGCGGCCGGAGTTGCGGATCGTCGCCGGCCGCCGCTTCACGACTGGCCGGCAGGAGCTGATCGTCGGGGCGGCCGGAGCCCGCACTTTTCACTTCAAGATCGGCGACCGGATCATCATGCCCGACGGGGAATGGCCCATCGTAGGCATATTCAACGGTGGCGGGGCGATCGAAAGCCAGCTGATGGCGGATGCGCAAACGCTCATGGCCTCCGCCCGCCGCAGCGAATACGGCAGCGTCCTCGTCAGGCTCTCGGACCCGGACCAATTCGATGCATTCAGGAAATGGCTCACCACGAATCCGACGCTGAGCGTGACGGCAGAGCGACAGACGGACTACTACACCCGCCAAGGCGGCCAGGGCGGCTTCTTCGATACCATGGCCTACCTGGTCGGGGTGGTCATGTCCTTTGGAGCGCTGTTCGGGGCCGTCAACATTCTCTACTCGTCGGTCCGGGCTCGCACTCGCGAAATCGCGATACTGCGTGCGATGGGCTTCTTGCCCTTGCCCCTGGGTCTTTCGGTGGTGATCGAGTCGCTGGCCCTCGCGGTGCTGGGCGCGATTTTAGGTATCCTGCTCGCCTGGCTACTCATCGACGGTCACGAGTCCGGTACTTCCATCGTATTCAGATGGTCCATCTCGCCCAATCTGATGGGACTGGGCGTTTGCTGGGCGGTTATGCTGGCCTTGTTCGGTAGCCTTTTTCCAGCCATTCGGGCGGCGCGGATTTCGGTCGCCGCAGCCTTGCGAGCGGGGTAAACATCATGAGCCTGGAACGTCGCGAACTGCTGAAATTCCTGGCCGCCAGCCCGCTGTTCGCGGCGCTGGGACCCTGGGCCCGCGCGCTCGCCGAGGGACACCCTCCGGCAACCGCGGCGCAGGCCGTCGATGTCTTCGAGCTCGAGGCCATCGCGCAGCGGCTCGTGCCCCCCGCGCATTGGGGCTACCTGCAAAGCGGCGTCGACGGCGAGGTCACGCTGCGCGCCAACGAAGCCGCCTATTCCCGTTACCAGTTGAACCCGCGGCGCATGGTCGATGTGAGCCATGTCGACCTGTCGACCGAGGTATTCGGCGTCAAGGCCGCATCGCCCATCGGCTGCTGGCCGATCGGCAGCCTGCGCGCGCTGCACCCGGAGGGGGACATCGCCGTCGCCCGCGCGACCAGGAAGAAGAACGCCCTGCAGATCATGTCCACCCAGGCGTCCTTTCCGGTCGAGGCGATCAATGAGGCGCGCGGCACCCCGGTGTGGTACCAGCTCTACACCACCAACCAGTTCGAGGTCACGAAGAAGCTGGTCAAGCGCGCCGAAGCGGCCGGCTGCCCCGTCGTTGCCGTTACCGTGGATACGCCGGCCGGGCGCAATACCGCCACCGCAACCCGCATGCGCCGCGAGGACACGCGCAACTGCAGCACCTGCCATGCGGTCGACGATCACGGCAATCCGCGCCCCTTGCTCAGCACCAAGCCGATGTTCGCCGGCATCGACACGCAGAACCTCGGACTCACGCAGCCCTCGCTCACCTGGGACTTCATCAAGCGGCTGAAGGATGTGACGACCATGAAAGTCGTCCTCAAGGGAATCGAATCCTACGATGATGCGGCGCTCGCTGTGCAGAACGGTGCGGACGGCCTCATCGTCTCGAATCACGGCGGCCGCTCGATCGAAAGCGGCCGCGCGACCCTGGAATCACTGCCGGATGTCGTCGCCGCCGTTGCGGGTCAGATTCCCGTGCTGGTCGACGGCGGCGTGCGCCGCGGCACCGACGCGTTCAAGGCGCTCGCACTGGGCGCCAGCGCGGTGGGCATTGGCCGCCCCTACGCCTGGGGGCTGGCGGCCTTCGGCCAGGATGGCGTCGAGCGCGTGCTGGATATCCTCAACATGGAGCTGCGACTGGCCATGGTCGGGTGCGGCGCGCGCAGCATCCGCGAGATTACCGCCGGCAGGATCATCGATACGCGCGCCTGACCGCACGCGTACCGATGCATCCGGGCTACTTCATTTCCGGCAGCGGGGGCACGGGCGTGCCCTTGGCATTTCGGAGCACGCGTTCGGCCTCGCCGGCGGGCACCCAGATGATGAGCAGTTTGGCAGGTCCGCTCTTCGGCACCAGATGTCGCACATGATCCCCGGGCCTTACGATTCCCACCATGCCCGGAGTCAGTGAATAGCGCTTGCCGTTGACCTCGTGTTCGTAGGTTCCCGACAGCACATAGACGACTTCCAGGGCGCCATGCGTATGACTGGGAACGGTGGTTCCGGGAGCCAGCGTCACCTCGACCATCTGCAGTTCCTTGCCGCCGAGGTTCGACTCGTTCAGGAGCAGTTTCCATTCGGCTCCCGTACCGGCGCCGATATGATCGGTGACGCCATTCGTCGCGTAGGCGTAGTGATGATTTGCCTCGGGTGGACTTGAGTCCGGTTCGGCACCCACGACAAACGGGGTGACGAGCGATAACAGAACCCCCAGCGACCAACGACTCCGTATCAGTGTTTTCATCGATTCTCTCCCGTCGGTATCAGGACAATCTTGCCAAGCAGGTGGCCGGCCTCGAGGCGCCGGTGTGCCGCCGCCGCATCGGCAAGGGAATAGGTTGCGGCAACCGGCACGCGTAGCTTAGCCGCTTCGACCGCCTTGTTCAGGCGTTCGAGCTCCTTCGTACCAGGGACGAAATTGTAGAGCGTCATGCGGATGCTGCCCCGCGGCCGCGGAATGGGTTCGAGGCCATACAGATACGCCACGCGGCCTGATCCGGGGCGCAGCGCATCGATACAGTGTTCGAGCGCATCACCACCCGCCAATCCGAGCACCGCATCCACGCCCTCGGGGGCGAATTTTTTTGCTGCGGCGGCAATGTCACCGGTGCGGCCGTTCACCACCGCATCTGCTCCGAGCTGTCTTGCCAGAGCCATGCCTTCGTCGGTTGTCGCCGTCGCCAGCACCCTTACGCCGCGCAGCTTGGCCAACTGGATGGCAATCGTGCCGACCCCACCGGCGGCACCGTGGATGATCAGTGTCTGGCCGGCCTTCAACTCCAGGACATCATCGATGCCTTGCAGCGCAGACAATCCACTGATCGCAAGAATGCTGGCCTGAGTGAGATCGAGTCCCCTCGGCACTGGCGCGATGCGGTCCACCCCGACCTTCACATACTCGGCGTAAAACCCGATGCCCGTGCCGTAGACGACATCGCCAACCTTGAAACCATGCACGCCGGAGCCGATGGCGACGATGGTGCCGGCGCCGTCACTGCCAAGCACCAACGGATAGGGTGCGCGGTTGCTGGCATGGCGACGCATGTCCGCCTCCCATACCGCCACCCCGGCTCCATGCAGCGCTAGCAACACCTCCGAGGCGCCGGGCACAGGCACCGGCAGCTCGTGAATCGACAGGACTTCCGGCCCGCCGGCCCTGTCGAATGCGGCCGCACGCATCATCTGGGGCACGGGGCGCGTGGCTGCGGCACCCGCTGGCGCGAGCGCGACACTGAAGGCTGCCATTGCCAGGAGCAGGAGATTTCGCATTGCTGGCCCCGGTCGGTAAACTGGCGTGCGGACGGCATTCATGAAGTTCACTCCCCTGCTCCTGTCCGGTCTGTACCGCACCGCACTGGCCGCCGGCGCCTGACCCGCTATTGGTGAACTTGCACGGCGGCTCGGTTATTGTACGCGGGTAGCGCTGCATTCAAACAAAGGCACGCGCACACATCGGGGGGATCATTGATGGCTGCAAGGGTGTCGAGCATTCTCGCGCGCACGGGAATTCTGGCTGCGGGCCTCGGGCTGCTGACGGTATGCAACTGGGCGAGCGCCCATCACTCCTATTCGATGTTCGATGCCGCAAAGAAGCGCACCGTCAGCGGCACGGTCGCGAAACTGGAATGGATGAACCCGCACGCCTTCGTGTGGCTTTATGTACGCCAGCAGAACGCCCCGGGCAAATACGACCTCTACGCCTTCGAGAATGGCTCCGTGAATGCCCTGACGCGGCTGGGATGGAGCGCGACTTCGCTGAAGGCCGGCGACCGGATCACGGTGGAATACTGGCCCGTGAAGGATGGCCGCATGGGAGGCCACCTGGACACGGCCACCCTGCCGGATGGCCGGGTCCTCGTCGGTGCCGGCGGACCGCAAGTGCGGGACGGGCGCGCGCCGGCCCCTGCGTTCGAACTGCCGAAGCTTCAACCATCGCCGCATTGAGCGTGACCCAATGACCATGAATGCGCGCAGGCTTGCCGGCATCGCTGCATGTGCGGCGCTCGGGTTCATCACCCTCCACCATGCGTGGGCGACGGAGCCGGTGCTGCCCGATTGGAGCGGGTGGTGGGGCCAGGGAGATGCGCCGGCCAGATCATTCATCACCAATCCCCCACCGCTGCGCAAGGAAAAGCAGCGCGAAGTAGCGCAACGACAGCCGGGGGAGATCGGCCGCGGCCTGTTTTGCGGCCCCGCCACCTTTACGGGTTTCAATGGCAGCTTCGTCGTCAACTTCGAATTCCTGTTCACGCCGGGACGCGTGACGATCACCAATGAAGGCGGTCTCATCCGGCGCATCTATACCGACGGCCGGCACTTGCCGGTGAACGTGGAGCCCTCGAGCAGCGGCACCTCCGTGGGTCACTGGGAAGGCCAGACGCTCGTGATCGAGACCATTGGAATCAGTCCCAGCGCACCGCTCGGTCGATTTGGACCCATCGGGAAAAATGCGCGGATCGTCGAGCACATCCGGCTGAAGCAGCAGGACATACTCGAGACCGTGGTCGAGACGAGCGCTCCCGAGCTCTTCACCGCGATTGACCGGCGCACCTATCTGTCGGGTCGCGTTCCGGGCAAGCAGGCGGCGCAGGAGGCGAACTTCTGCAGCGAGCAGGACCGGTCATATGATGCGAAATCCGGCAAGGAACGATTCGACACGACACCGCCGGCGGATCTGCCGCCGCCGCCGGCACAATGACCCGATCGGCGCCGGATCAACTCGCGTAAAGGGACTTCTTCAGCTTCCAGCGCTTGTGCGACCAGGGCCAGTCGGCCGGTGATGCGAGGATCTGCGCCTCCACCAGCCGCGCATAGCGTTCAGTGAGCACGCCGGGGGCGAGCTTCTCGCCCGCCTGCGCCAAGGGCGTGACCGATACCGTGTAGTGCCCGCGGCGGGTGCGGCGCAAGCCAACGAAGAAGGCGGGGAACTTGGTGACGCGCGTAATTTCCTCGGCACCCATGAAGAATGCGGTATCGCGGTTCATGAAGCGGGTCCAGTGGCGCCGCTCGCTGGTGCGCGGCTCCTGGTCGGCCACCATGGCAATGGCGCGCGCCGTGCGCCCGCCGCGCAGGATGTGCGGCAGCAGTTCCTGTGCCGGTACCAGGCGCGCGCCGAAGCGACTGCGGGCCTTGAGCATTTCGCGCTGCGCCCACCCATCCACGAGGGGCTTGTAGGCCGCTTCGAGCGGGTAGCTGAGTTCCAGGGACAGGCCGAGCAGCATCCACTCCCAGTTGCACTGGTGCGCCGCCACCAGCAGTACCGGCGTGCCCGCATCCAATGCGGCGCGCACCCCCTCGAAGCCCTCGAGCACGACGCGGCGACGCAATTCCTCGGGTGTCAGGCTCACCGAGCGCACCACTTCCACCAGCACCTGGGCGAAGTTGCGGTAGTAGTCGCGCATCATGTGCTGCAGCTGCGGCTCGCTGAGCGCCGGGAAGGATGCGGCGAGGTTCGCGCGCAGCGGCTTGCCCTCCACGTGCACGATCCGCCAGGACAGCCACGCCATGGCATCGGCAAGTGGATTCATGACCCACCAGGGCAATGCGGCCAGCAGCCTGACCCACCATGCGGAACGCATGGAGGTCAGGATACCGCGTGCGGCGGGGCCTTTGCGGAAGTCTGCGTTCGCGACTCGTTCGAGATCAGCACTTTCGATACGCGCGGCCCGATCCAGCGCTCGACATCATCCACCAGGGTGAACACCGCCGGCACGATCACCAGCGTCAGGGCCGTGGAGGTGATCAGGCCGCCCATGACCGCGATGGACATCGAGGAGCGGAACATCTCCCCGCGGAACAGTTGCAGCGCCACCGGCAACATGCCGGCGATCATGGCCACGGTGGTCATGACGATGGGCCGCGCGCGCTTGTGACCGGCTTCCAGCAACGCCGTGGTCCGATCCGTGCCGATGCGCATCTCCTCGATGGCGAAGTCGACCAGCAGGATCGAGTTCTTGGCCACGATGCCCATCAGCATCAGGAAGCCGATCACCACGGACAACGACAGCGACAGGTGCGTCAGCAGCAAGGCGACAGCCGCGCCGCCCACCGACAGGGGCAGCGCCGACAGGATGGTCAGCGGCTGGAATACGCGCGCGAACAACAGCACCAGTACTGCGAACACCATCATGATGCCGGTGCCCATCGCCAGGCCGAAGCTGGCCAGCAGTTCGTTCTGCAGCTGCGCATCACCGGTGTCCACCTCGCGCACACCGGGCGGCAGGTTCTTCATGGTCGGCAAGGCGTCGACCAGCTTCATGGCCGGACCCAGTTCCGAATGGTTGAGATTGGCATCCAGCTCGATGCGGCGGCTCTGGTTGTAGCGCCGCACGGTGCTGGGCCCCTGCCCGAAGCTGATATCGGCCACCGCCTTCAGGGGCACCGTGCGCCCGGCTGTGGCGGGAACCGGAAGGTTCTCCAATGTCGACAGGTCGCGCCGTGAGCTCTCCAGCAGACTCACACGAATCGGAATCTGCCGATCGGAGAGTGAGAATTTGGCGCCGTTCTGCGGCAGATCCCCCAGCGTCGCAATGCGGATGGTCTGGCTGATGCTCTCCACGGTCACGCCCAGCGCCGCCGCCAGGTCCAGGCGCGGCCGGATCACGATCTCGGGTTGCTGCAAGTCAGCATTGATGCGCGGGTCGCGCAGCGTGGGCAGCGTTCGCATCTCATTGAGCACCTGCCCTGCGGTACGATCCATCAGCACCGGATCCTCGCCCGTCAGGAACAGGCTCAGGTCCGCGTCGCCACCGGAGGCACTGTTTCTCTGGAAGTGGATGCGCGCATCGGGTATCCGGCGCAGCTCCTTCATCACCTTGTCCTCGAACTCCGAGGAGGTCTCATGGCGCTGGGTGGCAGGGATCAGCTCCACATAGAGGGTCGCGAGGCGCACATCGTTGTTGTCGCCGGCAAACTCAACGATGCTGCGCACTTCCGGATACCTGCCAATGATGGCGCTGGCGCGCGCGGAAATCGCGGCGGTCTGCTCCAGTCGCACGCCCGGAGGCAGTTCAATACTCAACGTCGAGCTATCGCTGTTGTCCGCCGGGAACACCGAGGTCGGCAGGGCCCGGAATGCCAGAAAGGACAGTGCGTACACCACCAGGCCGATTCCCAAGGTCTTCCAGCGGTGGCCGATGGTCCACGCCAGCAGCCGCAGGTACCACTTCATGACCGGACCGTCCGGGTGAACCTTGTGGTCGCTTTTCAGCGTGTACGCCGCGATCACGGGCGTCAGCAAACGTGCGACCAGCAAGGAGAAGAACACCGCCGCGGCGACCGTGAGGCCGAACTGCTTGAAGAACTGTCCGACAATGCCCCCCATGAAGCTCACGGGCAGGAATACGGCGATGATGGCCGAGGAGGTCGCCACGACCGCCAGGCCGATCTGATCGGCCGCATCGAGTGCGGCCTGATAGCCGCTCTTTCCCATGTGCATGTGGCGCACGATGTTCTCGATCTCCACGATTGCATCGTCCACCAGCACGCCGGCCACCAGCGACAGGGCCAGCAGGCTGATCTGGTTGAGCGTGAAGCCCATCGCGTCCATGAAGGCAAAGGTGGGAATCGCCGACAACGGAATCGCCAGTGCCGATATTGCCGTTGCCCGCAGGTCGCGCAGGAAGATCCACACCACCGCCACCGCAAGCAGTGAGCCCTCGATCAGCGCCTCCAGCGCCGTGCGGTAGGTGCGCTTCGTCAGCTCCACCGTGGTGAAGACACGGGCGATCTTCACATTGCCGTATTCCTTGCTGACCTTGTCGAGCTCGGCCTCGACGAGCTTCAGCACCTCCACATCGGAGTTGCCCTTGCTCTTCATCACCGCGAACGTGATCGCCGGGCGGCCATTCAAGCGCGAAATCGTGCGCACTTCGGCCACACCGTCGGTCACTTCGGCGAAGTCGCGCAGCCGGGCCGTCCCGCCGATGGGCAGGTTGATCTGGACATCCCCGAGCGTCACCGCCGATTGCGCGCCACCGAGCACGCGGATGGTCTGCTCGCCGCCGCCGACCTGGGCACGCCCGCCGGCCGCATCCAGGTTCAGGTCGCGCAGCTGCTGGTTGACCTGTACCGCGGTCAGGCCGAGGGCCTGCATGCGCGCCGGATCCAGATCCACGCGCATCTCCCGGTCCACGCCGCCGCCGCGGCTCACCTGCCCCACACCCGGCACTGCGAGCAGGCGCTTGGTGAGCGCGTTGTCGACAAACCAGGACAGCTCCTGCTCGCTCATCTGTGTGGTGCTCACCGCAAAATACGCGATGGGGCCGCTGGCCACCTGCACCCGCGACACGAGGGGTTCCTGGATGCCCTGCGGCAGATCCGAGCGCACCTTGGAGACCGCATCGCGCGTGTCGGTGACCGCCCGATCGATGGGCGTCCCGATCTGGAACTCGATGTCGGTCTCGGCACTGCCCTCGCTCGCAACCGAGGAAATGTTGCGCACATTGCCAATGCCGGCGACCGCCCCTTCGATCTTCTGCAGAATCTGCGTCTCGATCTCCGAAGGGGCCGCACCCGGCTGCGAGATGAAGATGTCGACGATCGGATAGTCGATGTCGGGGTTCTGGTTGATCGGCAAGCGGATGAACGAGACGATGCCGATGCAGGTCAGCACGACGAACAGCACCACCGGCAATACCGGGTGGCGGATGGCCCATGCGGAAATATTGCGCATATGTCAGCGTGCTTTGGACTGATCTACCACTTCAACGCGCTCGCCCACCCGCAGGAAGCCCGCGGCCGTCATGATGACCCGCTCGTTGCCAGTCAGCCCGGAAGCGATGATCAGTCCCTGGGCGTTGGTGTCGGATACGTGCACATTGCGTCTTGCCACGTGATTGTCGGCATTCACGACCAGCGCGTAGGTGCCCTTTTCATCCGACAGTATCGCCGTCTGGGGCAACACCGGTCGCTCGCCCTTGCCCACGACGACTTCGCCGCGCGCAAACGCGCCCGGGCGCAGCTGCGGATCGGGCTGCAGCTGGATGCGCACTTCACCCAGACGGGTCTGTGGATCGATGATGGCGCCGAGCAGGCGCACTTTGCCGACAAAGGGCTTGTCGATGCCGGTCAGATATACATCGGCAAGCTGGCCCACGTGCAGGCTCGACATGTCCTGCTCGGCCACGAGTGCCCGCATCTCCACTTCCGAGCCGCGCGCCAGGCGAAACATTGCATTGCCACCCGGCGTGACGATCTGCCCGACCTCCGCAGCACGCGTCAGCACGACGCCATCAACGGGCGCGCGCACCTGGGTATGCGAGAGGCGCGCCTGGTATTCGGCAAGCTGCGCAGCGGCCACCTTGACTTCGGCAGCGGCCGTCACGGCGGCGGCGCGCCGCTTCTCGATATCTTCTTTGGAGAGGGCACCTGCGGCTTCAACTCCCTGTGCCCGGCCGTATTCGGCGGCGGCCAGACCCGAGTTGGCCTTGGCCTCCTCCAGGCTCGCGGCCAGTCGGTCCACCTGCGGCTTGAGGACGGACTCATCCACCTGTGCGAGCAGCTGGCCGGCTTTCACATGATCGCCCGCTTCCACGTAAATCGCAGCGACGCGTCCGGTCTCCCCTTCCGTACCGATGGGCATGTCGTAGCGCGCGTTGATCGTTCCCGTGAACGCCACCGTCGTGGTGATCGCCGACACGCCCGGAACCGCGGCACTGACCAGAGGAATCGCACCTTCGGTGGTCGTGGCATCACTGCCGCGATTGGTCCCGACATAGAGCGCCGTGCCGAGCGCCGCAACGGCCAGCACCACCCCCGCGCCCACCAGGCCCCGGCGGGCCGGCGTCCACTTGCTCGGAGGGGGCACGGTCACGGCATTTTCCGCGAGGTTCGGTGCATCTTGGCGCCCGATCCACGTCACAGGCTGCTCGTTCTGCGCCGCATTTGATTCGGTCAGTGGACCCAAGTCGTTCCCCTGCTGCGGTCCAAGCCGCAGCACCCAAGTCATATGGTGTTATATATAACTATATCACTGAGACGTCGTCAAGTCGGTTGCGGCAGTCAGTTGTGACAAATTGCGCGACCCCAAGTTCGCACTAGGCGCCGGAATCTTCGGAGGGGTTATGCCAAGGCATGAAGCCCATGGATTCGGTCGACGCGGTTGCCGTCCCAAATGCCATCGTGTTCGTCAGCGCCGGTTCGCGGCGGCGCGACAGGGGTTCGGGCACCAATGTCGCAATCGGCACGCCCAGCACGACTGCCGCCCGCCAGACCACATCCAGTGGAATACGCTGCCGTCCGGATTCGATGTTGGCGTACGACGGCCGCGGCAATCCGAGTCGCTTCGCAAGCTCCTCTTGCGTGATTCCGCGCTCCTTGCGCGCCCGCTGCAGCCGCAGGCCCACATCGCGGTCAAACCCGGCTCGATCAAACTCCATGTCCGGACTACCCCTTCGTGTACCCGCGAATACTAATGCAACGAACTCCCCTGTGCATACGGATGACAAAAAAGTGTATATAGTGCACAATTGATTGTGTGGTAATCAATTATCTACCAGGAGCGCTTCGCGATGCAGAATAAAATCGATATGACTACGCCCACCGTCATTGAGGGCTGGCTGCACGATCTCGGCCTGGCCTGCGTTCGACGCACCGATGCGGCCAGCAACTGGGCCCTGGAATTCACGATCGCGGGGCCGAACCCGCTGGTGCTGAGCGCCGTCAATCCGAAATCCATCCCGCGCGCGGTCATGGTGGTTTGTGCGCTGTCCGCGGCCCCGGTGCACGCTGAGGTGTTCAAGACCCTCGAGGAAAGCGCACGCAGGCAGTTCTGGCGGCAGATGCGTAGCATGCTGAACCGCGAATACGTGGAGTTTCAGCTCGAGGGAACCCCGCCGATCGAATGTCCGAAAATGTTGCGAGTGACCTGCCTGCGCTTTGATGATGGACTGACGCTCGACTCGTTTGCCCGTTCGCTCAATTCGGTGTGCAAGACAGCCTCTGATGCCATCGCGCATTATACCGATCACCTCGGTGACCCGAATGCGCCGACCAGCGGCGAATTCGCGTTCAAGAAGGTCGGGACCCAGTAACGCTGGTGAGAAGGGCTTATGCGACCACTACCAGCGTGGTACTGCTCGCAGCTATAACAGTTGTTGCGGCACGCGCGACTAACCGGTCCGGGGACCCTCGCCTCCGATGGCAAAAGGCCGCGCTTCAAAATTGCACCTTCTGTGTTAACTCAACCTCAGAGTAACTACGAGATGCACCATGTTTTATCCCGCAAGGATCAGCAAGGTATAAGTGGCGTACTTCTGGTGCAAATGGTGTTCGTAGGCCAAGACTCCTAAACTGCACAGACCCAAACCGGGAACGGGTGAGTATTCATGTCTATCAGGGCATTTAAGGACCACGCAAGCGCACGAACAGCGGCAGCCGCAATGGCAATCGTGCTGCTCATGCCGCTCAACGCAGCAACCGCACACCACTCGGCTGCTATGTTCGACCATCTAAAAACGATCACCCTGCACGGCACCGTCAAGAATTTCCAGTTCACCAATCCTCATTCGTGGCTGATCGTGATTGTCACCGGTGCGGATGGCAATCCGGTCGAGTGGGGCTTTGAGGCAGAAGGCCCTTCAACACTGCTGCACGCTGGAATTCTGCCCAAGTCATTCCGGGCCGGCGACAAGGTGACCGTTACCGCCAACCCGATGCGCGATGGCCGTCCGGCCGGAGCCCTGATCTCCGTGGTCATGGCGGACGGCTCCGTCTTCAGAACGGGGCCCGGCGCCCCGCCCGCAAGCCATCCGCCCGTTTCCAAGGAATGAGCATGGAATGGGACACCTTGAAGACCTTTCCCAGAACTGCCATTGCGATCGCACTGCTCGCGAGTGTGCCGGTGGGCGTGTTTGCCGCGAACACACCGGACAGGCCGCCCGCCGATACGCCGATCCCGGACTATTATCAGGTGTCCTGGCAGGCTTACGTGAAAATGAAGGCCGAGGCGCATGGAGGGACGCAATACCGAAGGGATACCTACGGCAAAATGCCGGACTGGTCGGGCCTTTGGTCGCGAGATCTGTCGCACGGGCTGCAGTTCGATACCAAACAATCCGGCAATGGCTTCAGTGTGCCACTGGGTCCAATAACGGCAGACCTGACATCACGTTATAAGGCCGCGTATGAACAAAAGCTGCACGAGGTCGCCTCCGGCAATGAGTGGGATCAGCTCAGCGATTGCCTGCCGGCGGGATATCCGCGCTGGCTCACCGAGCCGTTCCTGCGCGAGTTTATCGTCACACCTGAAGAGACGTGGTGGATCAACGAACAACAAAGTGAGGCGCGAAGAATCTATACGGATGGCCGCGGTCACGTCCCCGAGGCTACCGCGCACGGCCTGTGGGACGGCGACTCCATCGGATTTTGGGATAACCAGACGCTGGTGGTTCACACCATTCGCGTGATTCACGGTGAGTACCAGCGCAGTCAGCCGGATTACAGCTATCAAACCAGCACCGTGGAGAGGATTCACATGCTGGACCATGACACCATTGTCGACGAGGTGACGGTTTGGGATCCAAAGGGTCTGCGCAAGCCCTGGCAGGTCGTGATGCAGTACAAGCGGGTGACCGATGTGGGCGCACGGATCGATATGTGGTCCTGCGAGAGCAACAATAACGTCATCCGCACGGCATCCGGCAGCTCCCAGTTCATCCTGCCCGGTGAATCGGTCACGGTAACCCGGGCCTACAAAGATCCCGACACGTTCTATTTAACCAGCACCCAGAAGAAGCTGTTCGCACAGGACGAGGCACAGGACACGGCCAAACAGGGCGGCGGCAAATAGCGGATGGGAGTGCATCGCGTCAGCGACATCAATACCCAGGTTCTGATCATCGGCACGGGGCCGGCCGGCGGGGCAATGGCCGCGTTGCTCGCCACCTATGGCATCGAGAACCTGGTGGTCAACAAGTACCGCTGGCTGACCAACACGCCGCGGGCGCACATCACCAACCAGCGGACCATGGAAGTCCTGCGCGACCTGGGCAGCGAGGTCGAGGCGGAGGCCTACCTGCACGCCACTCCGCAGCAAGACATGGGCAACAACGTCTTCTGCACCTCGCTGGCAGGCGAGGAGCTGGGACGGCTGCAAAGCTGGGGCACGCACCCGCTGTCCAAGGCGGCGCACCTGATGGCGTCGCCGTGTTTGATGAATGACCTGCCGCAGACCTTCATGGAGCCCCTGTTGTTCAAGACTGCCTGCTCGCGCGGCACGCAGTCGCGCATGTCGAGCGAATACCTGGCCCATGAACAGGACGCGGACGGCGTGACGACGACCCTGCTTGACCGGCTGTCCGGCAAATCCTTTACGGTTCGCTCCCAGTACCTGGTGGGTGCCGACGGTGGCAACTCCCGCGTTGCCGAGCATGCTGGCCTGCCGTTCGAAGGCTCCATGGGCGTGGCCGGCTCCATCAACATCCTCTTCAAGGCTGATCTTTCCCGGTTTGTGGCCCACCGCCCCTCGGTGCTGTACTGGGTGCTGCAGCCGGGGTCCAACGTCGGCGGGATCGGCATGGGTCTGGTGCGGATGATCCGCCGCTGGAACGAGTGGCTGGTGGTGTGGGGGTACGATATCAGCCAGCCCGCGCCGAAGATCGATGAGACCTTTGCCCTGAAGGTTGTGCGCGACCTGGTGGGCGATCCCAACCTGGCGATCCAACTGCAATCTGTGTCGACCTGGACCGTCAACAACCGGTATGCGACCCGGATGAGCCACGGCCGCGTGTTCTGCATAGGCGACGCCACGCATCGGCATCCGCCTTCCAACGGACTGGGCTCCAACACCTCCATCCAGGATAGTTACAACCTTGCCTGGAAGCTGGCGTATGTGCTCAAGGGGCAGGCGGGTGCGCAGCTGCTGGAGAGTTTCGATGCCGAGCGGGCGCCCATTGCCAGGCAGATCGTGACGCGCGCCAACCAGTCCATCGATGAGTTCGGGCCGATCTTCAAGGCACTCGGGCTGCTTGACTCGATCGATCCGGTCACCATGCAGCAGGACATGGATGCCCGCTGTGACGACACGCCCGAGGCGCAGGTACAGCGCCGGCGGATCCGCGAGGCGATCGCCCGTAAGGTGTATGAGTTCGACGCGCACGGCGTCGACCTGAATCACCGCTATCGCTCCGGCGCGATAGTGACCGATGGCGCCGCCGAGCCCGCCTATGAGCGGGATCCGCAGCTGCACTATCAGCCGACGAGCTGGCCCGGGTCGCGCTTGCCGCACGTTTGGCTGCATGCAGCCGACGGTCGCAAGGCCTCTACCCTGGACCTGGCAGGCAAGGGTCGCTTCACGCTTTTCACGGGCATTGGTGGCGAGGGCTGGGCACGGGCCGCGGCGGCACTGAATGAGCAAGGGCGGCTGGAGGACCTTGCGGTGAGGGTTGTCGGCCCCCGCCAGGCGTGGCAGGACTTCACGGGTGACTGGGCCCGGGCAAGCGAGATCGAGGACAGCGGCGCGCTGCTGGTGCGTCCGGACCAGCAGGTGGCGTGGCGCTGCCACACAAGGTCCGACGATCCGCTGGCCGAGCTGCAACGTGTTCTGGGGCAGATCCTGGTCCGCTAGCGGAACTGTTGCCACGCCGCAAGCTCTTCCCGCGTGATCCCCAATCCTCCGATTCGCGAAGCATCAAGATTCTCAATCTTCGCGACGACGTCGGAGATGAACTTCTCCCGATGTTGTGGCTCGACGTTGCCCGGTACATGCGTGAACGGGTCAGTAATGGCGCCGCCTACCCGGATGCTCTGGTCACGGATCTGCCCCGCGGCTTCGGGCGCCACGAGACTGTCGGCGAGGGGGTAGTGAAGCGTGCGAATGGTGTTCTCATCCGGCTGCAAGGTATCCACGTGCCGGAGGCCGTCCGGAGCAACGATCTTGCAATGCTGTCGAGGCTGCGCTCATTCCTGGCTCCCGTTCGGCCCGGCGGTCGACTCTGCAGCGTCTCTTGCGGATCGGGCGCGGTCAATCATCCGTCGGACTTCGGATTTCGCATTGATAACGAGTAACTCAATATCGGGGTGCGCATTCGCGAAAACGCGAAATATTTCATCTGAAAACGCCTGCCCAATCGAGTCGACCGCCTCGAAATCGAATACAACCGTCTTGAAGAGTTCAACTCTCGCCAGGACTCGCTTCGCCTGGGACCTGGAAATCAGTTTGTCGTTTCCGTAACGCGCCAAGTCTACCGGTACGACCGTCTTGCTAAAGTCATAGTCGTCACCTGACACATACGCATCAAATACCTTCTTTGTCGTGCGCGACGTGTGGTTATTGATTCTCATGAATACGGTCGTGCCGTCCTTCGGCTGCTTTCTCTCAAGCATCCAGTCCTTGCCGCGTCCGTACCGGTGCGCGAAAAACGCTCCCCCGGATAGGATCTCAAATTCGTCAAACATTCTTGAGGTGAAGAAAATGCCCTCACCTGAATGGCGTTTCGGATCAGTGGTCAGCTTCCCTTTTGAAAGCTCCAGAATTGCGTGACGCTCATCGAGGAGTCCCAGAGCCGACTGAATTTTCCGGAAGATCCCGATGCCATCATCGGACACCATCATCTCGGCAGCGGAGGCTGTCTTGCGGATGGTCACGTGGATCCACTTACCTTCTGAGTGATCCACGGCGTTATTGAACATTTCGGTGAAGCCGTGATGCCAGATGTTCATGACCTTGTCGGGCAGTTGGCCCAACGCCCCACGTATGTCGTCGGCCCATACAACGTCCTCCGCCAAACCAGGAACTATCTCGTAGGAGCGTGACCACTCTGCGAGCTGCGCGAGTTTGTAAACCCGATTCCGGGTCTGTCCAGTCTCAGTCAGGCACCCCTCGCTGGTCAGCCTCTGAAGGTGCTTATTCACGGCCTGCCTTGTCACGTCGAAACGCTCCGCAGTAACCTTGCTGATGTCAGAAGGATGCTTTTCGACGTTCTCCACGATGAAGCGACGGAGGTCCTCTCCCCTAGCTCGAACCCCTGTCATTGGCAGTGCGCCCTCACACATTGTCAACCTTGGCGAATGACATTGTCAATCTTATAGAAATGATTGTCAACCTTTAGCATCTACTTTAGAAAGAATGGATATGCATAGCCCGGCGCACCCGGGAGCGGTGCTGACGGAATGAGAATGGAGGCATCAGCCCTGACATGGACCTGCCGTTGTCCAAGGCCCTGGGCACGTCGCAGGGGTTCTGGTATCGGATGCAGGGCCAGTGGGACATGGCACAGGCTAGGCGCCGTTTTAAGGCAAAAGTGAAGCCGATTCTACGTGCCGAGCTTCAGTCAAATAAGGCCGGGAGCTTGTAAATTATCGATTTATTGGTGCCGACTCACAGAATCGAACTGTGGACCCCATCATTACGAACCCTGCCGATCCATTCAAGATCAAATAGTTACGCCACTGATGCTTGCCGGGCAGCTTCCCCGTCCTGGTGATTGTATTTGTCCGTACATTGTACGGATGATATAGTGTGGGCCTGGATAAGAGGTTCACCATGCCGATTTCTGCAAGACGCCGGGATGACCGACTGGAAGTGCGTTTGACGCCCCGCGCGAAATCCCTGCTCAAGCGCGCCGCCGACGTTGAGGACAAGAGCGTGAGCGCCTTCGTCCTCGACAAGAGCCTTGAGGCGGCGGCGGAGACGCTGGCTGACCGGCGCGAATTCCGGTTGAGCGCCAAACAATATGACGCCTTTGCCGCCGCGCTCGACGCGCCAGTTAAAGCACGGCCGCGGCTGGAGAAGTTGCTCAAGACGCGCAGCGTTGTTGAATGAGCGATTACGGTGTTATTGAGAAGTTGAAGCGCGAGCACCTGCTCGACGGCTTCGACTGCGGCAAGGAAGACCTGAACCGCTTTCTCAAGCGCCAAGCCTGGAACAATCAGCAAGCGCACAGCGCGCAAACCTACGTGCTCGCCAGGGAACTCACCGTGTATGGCTATTACAGCCTGGCGGCGGGTTCCGTGACCCATGACGAAGCGACGGAGCGCGTCAAAAAGGGGCTGGCCCGGCACCCGATCCCCGTGATCCTGTTGGCGCGTTTGGCGGTGGATGTGTCGTTGCCAGGCAAGGGCGTCGGCCCCGCGCTGCTCAAGGATGCCTTGTTGCGCGTGGCGAGCGCGGCCGACACCGTGGGCGCGCGAGCGCTGTTGGTTCATGCGAAGGACGACATCGCCAAGGGTTTCTACCAGCACTTCGATTTCGAGCCGAGCCCGAGCGACCCGTATCATCTGCTGTTGCTTATGAAAGACCTGTTGCGGATTGTCGGGAAATGAAGCCGCGCACCATGCCGCAATCAAGAGAGCAATGCATGGAGATGCATAACCCGGCGCACCCGGGAGCGGTGCTGAAGGAATGGTTGGCCGATATCAGCGTGACTGCGGCTGCCGAGCGGTTGGGCGTGTCGCGGCTGTCTTTGTCGAGGTGCTGAATGAGAATGGCGGCATCAGCCCTGACATGGACCTGCGGCTGCCCAAGGCCCTGGCACTTCGCAGGGGTTCTGGTATCGGATGCAGGCGCAGTGGGACATGGCACAGGCTAAGCGCCGCTTTAAGGCGAAAGTGAAGCCGATCCCACGTGCAGAGCTTCAGTCGGAAACCACGGCCTGAAATTCGTTGGGAACTGTCACTGGAGCCGACACCATTTTATGGAACGGGGTCGGAAGCTTGTAACTTATTGATTTGACTGGTGCCGACTCACAGAATCGAACTGTGGACCCCATCATTACGAATGATGTGCTCTACCAACTGAGCTAAGTCGGCGCCGAACGGGACTAAATTGTGGGCGCGGATTGTACTAAGAATCGGCCCGACTTCAGGAAATTTTTCGCACCCTGATAACCAGGTCGATACCCGCCATTTCCATGCCCTCCGGCAGCGTGGGCAGGCGCGCGAATTCCACTTCGGGAACCGGTACATCCACCAACGCGCCCGTGTCCATGTCGTGGAAATGGTAGTGCGGCTCGACATTGGAATCGAACCAGGTGCGGGCGCCATCCACCGACAGCTGACGGATCACCCCGCGCGCCGCGAACAGGTTCAAGGTGTTGTAGACCGTGGCCTTCGAGACGCGCGCGCCGGCAGCCCGCAGGCTCGCCAGAATCTGCTCCGCCGACAGATGCTGAGGGGAGCACAGCAACAACCCGGCAATGCGTACCCGCTGCGCCGTGGGCCGGATGCCGAACCCGGCCAGGCGCCGGGCACACTGCCCGGGTGGATCAGGTAAGCCGTTGTCCTGCATGGGGTCCAGTATAGCCTAGGATGCCGGCCCGACTTCCGGACGACGCAGTTCGCGCGGCAGCCCGAAAATCACGTGCTCCTCGCGGCCGGCGATCTCCTCGGGTACCTTCGCGCCCCACTCGCGCAGCTGACTGATGACCTCCCGCACCAGCACTTCGGGGGCCGACGCACCGGCCGTGACCCCCACCACGTGCTTGCCTTCAAACCAGTCGCGGTGCATGTCGGCAGCCCCGTCGACCAGGTAGCCGGGAATACCCGCCCGGTCGGCGAGCTCGCGCAGGCGATTCGAATTTGAACTGGCCCGCGAACCCACGACGACCAGTACGTCCGCCTTTTCGAGCAGCTTCTTCACTGCATCCTGGCGGTTCTGGGTGGCGTAGCAGATATCTTCCTTGCGCGGGGTCTCCAGGTCCGGAAAGCGCTTGCGCAGGGCTTCGACGATATCGGCCGTGTCATCGACCGACAGGGTGGTCTGGGTGACAAAGGCAAGCTTGCCCGGATCGCGCACGCTGAGCGCTTCGGCATCCTTGACGTTCTGCACCAGACAGATGCGGCCGCCGAAGCTGGTGTCAAAGCGCCCCAGCGTCCCCTCGACTTCCGGATGACCGTGATGCCCGATGAGAATCACATCGAGGCCATCGCGCGCGTAGCGCTGCACTTCCATGTGCACTTTGGTCACGAGCGGACAGGTGGCATCAAACACGGTGAGCTGCCGATCCTTGGCCCCCAACTCGATGGCCGTGGACACCCCGTGCGCCGAAAAAATCAGCGTCGCACCGGCCGGCACTTCCTCGAGCTCCTCGATGAATACCGCACCCAGGTTGCGCAGGCGATCCACGACGTGCTTGTTGTGGACCACTTCGTGGCGCACGTACACCGGCGCGCCAAACATCGACAGTGCGCGCTCGACGATCTCGATGGCACGATCCACTCCGGCACAGAAGCCGCGGGGGTTGGCGAGCAGTACTTGCATCAGTTTGAACTCCTGCGAGCATCCGAGAAGGCATCCAGCAACATCAGCGCGGCGCCCACCGTGATGGCCGAGTCCGCCACATTGAAGGCCGGAAACTGCGCATCATGCCAATGCGCCAGAATGAAATCGACGACCTGGCCGCTGTGCAACCGGTCAATCAGGTTGCCGAGCGCGCCGGCCAGGATCAGCGACAGACTCAAGGCGAGCAGCTTCTGCGTGCGTCCATTGATCCGCCGCAGCCACACCAGCAGCCCGATCCCCACCACCACGGCCAGCGCCGAAAACAGCCAGCGCTGCCAGCCCGAGGCGCTGTCGAGCATGCTCCAGGCCGCACCGCGATTGTACCTGAGCGTGATATCCAGCACCGGCAGCAGTGTGCGGATGCCCCCATAAGCCATATGGCTCACGATCCATGCCTTCGAGAACTGGTCCAGGGCCACCACCAGCACCGCCAGCGGCAACCACCGCCAGCCACTGCCCGCTGCGCTCATGCGAATCTCCGCTCTTCACCGGGACCGTCGATATTGCTGATGCAACGGGCACAGATATCCGGATGCGCCGGGTCCGCGCCCACCTCCGCACGGTGATGCCAGCAGCGCACACACTTCGGGTGGCGCGTCGCGCGCACCGCCAGCCACACCCCCTCGCGGGCGGTTTCGCTCGCGGGCACGGCGCCCGCGGGCGGGGAGGATACCTTGTGGACCGTCGCCGCGGAGGTGATCAGCAAGAAACGCAGCTCCGCGCCCAGCGCATTGAAGCGCTCGAACTCGGCCGGCACACAGTACACCTCCACTTCGGCATCCAGCGGCGCCCCGATCAGTTGGGCATCGCGCAGCTTCTCCAGTTCCCGCGAGACATCGCGCTTCAACTGCAAGAGCACCGGCCACTCGATGTCGTGTGCGGCCGCTTCGGGCAGTACATGCCACTGCGCCAGGAACACCGACTCGCCCTGCGCCCCGGGAAGCTGGCGCCAGATCTCCTCGGCCGTGAAGGACAACACCGGCGCGAGCCAGCGCACCATGGCCTGCGCGATGTGGTACAGCGCGCTTTGCGCCGAGCGGCGCGCGGGGCTGTCCGGCGCCGTCGTATAGAGCCGATCGCGAACGATGTCCAGATAGATCGCGCTCAAATCCACGATGCAGAAGTTGTGCACCTTGTGATAGACCAGGTGGAACGCGTACTCGCGGTAGGCCGCGACGATTTCGGCCTGCAGCTGCGCGGTGCGCGCCACCGCCCACCGATCCAGGGCCACCATCCGGGCCGGGTGCACCAGATCCTTGCCCGGGTCAAATCCGGCCAGATTGCCGAGCAGGAAGCGCACGGTATTGCGCATGCGCCGATAGGCATCGGCGGTGCGACTGATCAGCGCGTCCGACACGCTCATTTCGTTGGCATAGTCGGTGGCCGCGACCCACAGCCGCAGCACATCGGCGCCCAGGGAGCCGACCACCTTCTGCGGCAGCAGCACGTTGCCCAGGGACTTGGACATCTTGCGGCCTTTCTCATCGACCGTGAAGCCGTGGGTGAGCACGCCGCGATACGGTGCGCGTTCGTACAGGGCCTCCGACATCAGCAGCGAGCTTTGGAACCAGCCGCGATGCTGGTCGGAGCCTTCGAGGTACAGATCCACAGGCATCTCGAAGCCGGGGCGCGTCGCAGCCATGAAGTCGAACGACACCCCCGAGTCCGCCCACACATCCATCACATCCTTGAGCTTCTCGTAAGCGGCCGCCTCCGCGCCCAGAAGTTCCGCCGGATCCAGCGCGAACCAGGCTTCGACACCTTCACGCGCCACGCGGACCGCCACCGCCTCGATCAGTTCCGGGGTGCGCGGGTGCAGCTCGCCGCTGATCTTGTGCACAAACAAGGCCAACGGCACGCCCCAGGTGCGCTGTCGTGAAATGCACCAGTCCGGACGGTCGGCGATCATGCCGCTGATGCGTTGTTCGCCCCAGGCCGGCGTCCACTTCACTTCGTGAATGTCGCGCAAGGCGTTGGCGCGCAGATCGCCGCGATCCATGCTGATGAACCATTGCGGCGTCGTGCGGAACACCACCGGTGAATGATGGCGCCAGCAGTGCGGATAGCTGTGGACGTAGGCCTCATCATGGATCAGCGTGCCATTGCCCCGCATGGTCGCGACGATGAGCTTGCCGCCCTCCTCGAGTTTCATGCCACCGACCAGCGGCGTGCCGGGGAGGAAGCGGCCGTCATTGCCGGTGGGATTGGGAACGGCCAGGTTGTAGCGCCGCGCCACCGCAAAATCCTCCTGACCGTGCGCAGGCGCAGTGTGCACCGCGCCCGTTCCCGCATCCGCCGTCACGTGATCACCGAGGATGACCGGCACGGCGTAGGGCTGAAACGGATGCGCGACGCGCAAGTGCTCCAGTACGCGGCCCTTGAAGGATGCCTTGGGCAGTTCCGCCTCGACGGCATCATCGGTCAGCAGCCCGTAGCGGGCCACGCACGCCTCCGCCAGCTGCAATGCCAGGATCAGATTGCGACCCGGCGTGTGCACCAGCACGTAATCGAAATCGGCATTCAGCGCCACGGCCTGGTTGGCCGGCAGCGACCACGGCGTCGTCGTCCAGATCACGATGTCGGTGGGCGTTGCACCCAGCGACCCGGCAGGGGCGCCGATGCGCGCCTCCAGATCACGGTTGTCGAGCACCCGGAAAGCCACATCGATGGCCACGGAGGTGTGATCCTGATATTCGACTTCCGCCTCGGCGAGTGCCGAGCGGCAGTCAAAGCACCAGTGCACGGGTTTGACACCCTGGTACACGTGGCCATTGGCAATGATGCGGCCGAGCACACGCAGCTGATGCGCCTCGTAGCGCGAATCCATGGTCAGATAGGGATGATCCCAATCACCCAGCACGCCTAGGCGCTTGAAGTCGGCCCGCTGCAGGTTCACCTGCTCGTTCGCATAGGCGCGGCAGGCCGCGCGAAAGGCCGCGGCATCCAGCTTCTGGCCCGGGCGACCGTACTTTTTTTCGACCTGCTGCTCGATGGGCAGGCCGTGGCCATCCCAGCCCGGCACGTACGGCGCATCGAAGCCATCCAGCTGACGCGACTTGACGATGATGTCCTTGAGAATCTTGTTGAGCGCGTGGCCCAGGTGAATGCTGCCATTCGCGTACGGCGGCCCGTCGTGCAGCACGAAGCGTGGTCGACCGACCGATGCCGCGCGAATGCGTCCATACAGATCGGCTGCTTCCCACTCGGCCAGCATTTTCGGTTCGCGCTGCGCCAGATCCGCCTTCATCGAAAAGCCGGTCTGCGGCAGGTTCAAGGTTTGCTTGTAGTCAGGCAATTCAAACACTCACTCAAATATTCAACAGCTCTCGCGCCTGCGCAGCATCCTGCTGGATCTGCGCGACCATCGCATCCAGCGACTCGAACTTCAGTTCGGGGCGCAGGAACTGCACACACTCAACGCTGATCTCGCGGCCGTACAGATCACCGGCAAAATCGAAGACATGCACCTCGAGCAACGGCTCGGTGCCACCCACCGTGGGTCGCGTGCCGATGCTCGCCACGGCGGCCAGCGGCCCCTGCCCGCCTCCCCGCACGCGCACCCGCACGGCAAAAATCCCCGCCAGCGGCAGCCGCCGGTGCGCAAAGCGCACATTGGCGGTAGGGAACCCGAGCTTACGTCCCAGCTGCTCCCCGCGCACTACCCGGCCGGTCATCGTATAGGGACGCCCCAGCAGCCGCTCGGCCCGCGTAAGATCAGCGGCCGCCAGCGCCTCGCGGATCGCGCTGCTGCTTAAGCGCTCCCCGGCCAGTGTCACGGGCTCCACGATATCGACCGCGAATCCGAGACGCTGACCGGCCGCGTACAGGGTCTGCGCCGTCCCCTGGCCATTGCGCCCGAAGCGAAAATCATGCCCCACGACGACGATCGCGGGCCGCAGGCGTTCAGCCAGCCGGTGCGCAAACTCATCCGCGGTCAGGTTGCGCACCGTGGTGCCGAAGCGCAGCACACACAGCCGGTCGAGCCGCATTTGTTCCAGACAGCGCCACCGTTCCCGCAGCGAGGTCAGCCGCGCGGGGGGATTATCCGGGGTCAGGAACTCCCGTGGCATCGGCTCGAAGGTGACCATCAAAGTGGGTACACCCAGGCGTCGGGCATGCTCCCCCAGGCGTGCCAGGAGCGCCTGATGGCCCAGATGCAGGCCGTCGTAGGTGCCAACAGTCAAGGCGTGTGGGCCGGCCACAGTACCGGCCGGAGCAAGTCCGCGAATCAGGTGCATTTCGTTGAAATTATAGGCAAGTTGGCCTGCCTCAAGTTGACAACCGTAAGGTCGATCAGCACACTACCGCCCCCTCGAATCGGGCACGTCCCGTCGTTTTTTGGAGAGTCCTTTGGCCAATACCAAGTCCGCGGAAAAAGCCGCCCGCCAGGCTGACAAGCACCGCGTACGCAATGTGGCCCTGCGCTCGCGCATGCGCAGCGCCGTCCGCAAGGTCACCGCCGCCGTCGAGGGGGGCAACAAGGAGGTGGCCGGCAGCAGCTATCGCGAGGCCGTTCCGGTCATCGACGCACTGGTGAACAAGCAGATCATTCATCGCAACAAGGCGAATCGGCACAAGAGCCGGCTCGCCGCGCGCATCCGCGCCATGGCTTAAGGCGAATCCTGCGCCTCATCCGCGCCGGCACGCTGATGCTCTTCGAGGAAGCTCATCACGGCCTGCACCAGCTGCGCTGTTCCCTCACCCGTCGCCCCTGAAATCACGAAATGCGGTCCGCGAAAGCGCAGCCGCCGCACGATGTCCCTGGCGCGGGCAGCGGCCTGCGCGGGGGGCAGCAGATCGCGCTTGTTCAACAGCAGCCAGCGCGGCTTCTTCGCCAGATCCGCGCTGAAGTGCTTCAGCTCCGCGACGATGGCACGAACTTCCTTGACCGGATCAATCGCCGGATCCAGGGGGGCGATATCCACCAGATGCAGCAGGACGCGGGTGCGCTGCAGGTGCTTGAGGAAGCGAATCCCCAGGCCGGCCCCCTCGGCCGCGCCCTCGATGAGACCCGGAATATCGGCCATGACGAAGCTGCGCTGCTCGCCGGCATTCACCACCCCCAGATTCGGATACAGGGTCGTGAAGGGGTAGTCGGCGACCTTCGGGCGCGCATGCGACACCGCGCGGATCAACGTGGATTTTCCGGCGTTGGGCATGCCCAGCAGCCCGACATCGGCGATCACCTTCATTTCAAGTTCGAGCAGGCGCTTCTCACCGGGCAGGCCGGGGCCGAACTGGCGCGGAGTGCGGTTGGTGCTGGATTTGAAGCGGGTATTCCCCCACCCGCCCTTGCCGCCGCGGGCCACGAGCAGCTCCGCACCGACCGTGGCCAGGTCGCCGAGCTGTTCGCCGGTCTCCGAGTCGTGCACGACGGTGCCAACGGGCAGCGGAACATACAAATCGGAGCCGGCGGCGCCCGTGCAGCTGTTGCTGCTGCCCGCGGTGCCATGCGGCGCCCGGTAGGTGCGCTCGACGCGAAAGTCCGCCAGGGTATTGATGCCGGGTACGGCCCGCAGCCACACGCTGCCGCCGTGGCCACCATCCCCGCCATCCGGACCGCCGAAGGGGACGAACTTCTCGCGCCGGAAACTGGCGCAGCCGCGACCGCCATTGCCCGCCTGGACCTTGACGCGGGCTTCGTCGACGAATTTCATGAGGGCGGAACCTGCGAACTAGGCCGCATCGGCCCTCAGGCGATCAATGGGTGGCGGAGGCCGCCTCGGGCAGCACACTCACATACGTACGCTGCTCGACGCCCTTGCGAGCGAACTGCACCCGACCGGTCACCAGCGCGAACAAGGTGTGGTCCGTGCCCACGCCCACGTTCGGGCCGGCGCGCATCGGGGTGCCCCGCTGGCGAACCAGGATGTTGCCGGCGGCCACCAGTTCTCCACCGAAGCGCTTCACGCCCAGTCGCTTGGAGTGCGAATCGCGGCCGTTGCGGGTACTGCCGCCCGCCTTTTTATGTGCCATGTCTGCTGATCCTTGGGAATAGGTGGCGCGATCAGGCCGCGCTGATGTCCGTGACCTTCACTTCCGTGAAGAGCTGCCGGTGCGTGCCCTGGCGCATATAGTGCTTGCGGCGGCGAAACTTGACGATGACCGCCTTCTCACCCTGGCCGTGACGCACCACGGTGGCCAGCACCTTGCTGCCGTCCACGCGCGGGGAACCGATCTTGACATCGGCGCCTTCGGCCACCAGCCGCACGTCGGCAAATTCGACTGTCGCGCCCGGCAGCGCGTCCAGCTTCTCGACTTTCAGAACCGTGTCCTTGGTGACCCGATACTGCTTGCCGCCTGTGGCGATAACCGCGTACATGTTGAATTCCTGCAATGAAGTGGCGCGCATCCCTCAAATCCTGAGGCTACGCGAAAGGTCGCGCATTCTACTGACCGGGGCCGGGCGGGTCAAACGATGAGTTTTCCAGCCCTCACGGGGACTTACAATGGGCTCTCGGTCAGCTACGATGCCCCAGTTTTACACAGCCTGGCTCTCATGACCCTTGTAGAAATCCGCTCCATCGTCAACTCCGACCTCACCGCCGTGGATGCGGTCATCAGGGCCCGGCTGCGCAGCTCCGTCCCCCTGGTCGATCGTATTGCCGAGTACATCATTGCGGGGGGCGGCAAACGCCTGCGGCCCCTGCTCGTGGTTCTGGCCGGTCGTGCCTGTAATTCCAACAGCAACGCTCACGTTGAAGCTGCGGCCTTCATCGAGTTCATCCATACCGCCACGCTGTTGCACGACGATGTGGTCGATGGCTCCTCGATGCGCCGCGGTCGCGATACCGCCAACGAGGTATTTGGCAACCAGGCCAGCGTCCTGGTCGGTGATTTCGTGTACTCCCGGGCATTTCAGATGATGGCGGGGCTGGGCAGCCAGCCCGTCCTGGCCATCATGGCCGATGCCACGAATGTCATCGCGGAAGGCGAAGTGCTCCAGCTCATGCACGCGCATGATCCGGAGACCACCGAGCAGCGCTATCTGGATGTAATCTATCGAAAGACGGCGCGCCTCTTTGAAGCCGGGGCGGAAGTCGCCGCGGTGCTGGCGAACAGCCCGCCCGACGTGCAGCGCGCCCTGGCCGATTACGGCCGCCACCTGGGCACGGCCTACCAGCTCGTGGATGACGTGCTGGACTTTCGCTCGAATCCGGCCGAGCGCGGCAAGAACCTGGGAGACGATCTGGCGGAGGGTAAACCCACCCTCCCCCTGATTCATGCGCTGCGTTCTGCCGGTGAGGCGGACCGCGCCTTGATTCGCACGGCCATCCGCCAGGGCGGCCTCGCGCAGCTCGAACCGATCGTCGCGGCCATCGAATCAACGGGCGGCATCGATTACGCATCCCGTGTAGCCCAGCGCGAATCCGAGCTGGCGCTGCAGGCATTGACCGTGCTGCCCGACACGCCGTATCGGCGGGGTCTTGCGGCGCTGGCGCAGTTCGCGGTCGCTCACACGACTTGAGGGTCGAGGAATGAAAATGATGACCACTGTACGCAATCTGGCCCAGGCCCCGGCCTGGGCCGTGCTGTGCACGCTTGCACTGAGCGGCTGTATCAACTCCCACGACAACGACAACGCCGCCAATAACGCGGCCGGACAAGGCTCCGGTGCGGGCACCGCGGACACCGATCACGACAGCGACGTGACCGGCAGCCATGCGATCAATGGCTCGATCCATGTCAGCGCGGGCACACCCGGTGGCGAAGTCAGCACCATCAATGGCTCGATTCGCGCCGATGACAATGCCCGGCTGTCCGGCGGTCATACCGTAAACGGCAATATCAGCTTGGGCGATCACGCCAAGGCCACTTCATTGACGACGGTCAACGGCGGCATTCTGCTCGGACAAGGCGCCAAGGTCAGCGCGACCGTCAGCACCGTCAACGGTACCCTGGCCCTTCGCCAAGACTCCGAAGTCGGCGGCCATCTGGCCAACGTCAATGGCACCATCATCCTGGCGGGAGCCACGGTCGACGGTGGCATCAGCACCGTCAACGGCAATATCGATATCGGCGCCAACTCACACGTCCGGGGCGGCATACTCGTGCACAAGCCCTCGACCGGGTTCTTCCACTGGTGGAGCGATAGCGACAAACCCCGCGTCGTCGTCGGCCCCGGCGCCGTCGTTGACGGCAATATGACGTTCGAGCGCGCCGTCCGTCTGTACGTCAGCGACACCGCGACCATTGGCCGGGTGATTGGGGCCACCGCGATCAAGTTCTCAGGCGACCAGCCCCCCACCTGATGGCGGAGGCGAACCGCCGACCCTTGTTCCCGCGCCGTGCCGTCGAGTACACTGCGCGCCCCGCGTGAGCCCCCGAAGGCTCAGCCCGGCAGCCGATTCGGGATGTAGCTCAGCCTGGTAGAGCACTACGTTCGGGACGTAGGTGTCGCAGGTTCAAATCCTGTCATCCCGACCAATGATTTTCCTGGTATTTTCTTGATGGCCCGTAGCCTGGGGTCCATCATCAACTACCGGCTGGGGTCCAATTGGGGTCCAGTTTCTCAAATGGATTTTGGTAGGTATTCGGCCGCTTTCAGCGCTGAGATTTCAACCCAGCTGGCGATTGCGAAGTACAAGTCGAACAAGCCATTCAATCACGGCTAACGCCCGGTACTTCGACGGCTCGCTCCTCTCCGATCAGGTCGTGGGCGCGCTGGGTGGCGCGTCCCTCAGAGCGCGATAGTCGTGGTTGGGCGACGCATATTCGATGTACTGGTCCGCGGCATTAGTGATCCGCAGGAGCAGGCGCTGGAACAATCCCCTCAGTAGGGTTGTGTCTCGGATCGCCGCTAGCTCCTGTCCTTCGGGGATCGGTCTTCCGTGCGCGGCCTTGTTGCGCCGACGCCAGGCGGCGTCCTCGTCGTCACCAAGCTGCAGGTCAAGAGCGGCCATAATGGACTTCAAGCGCTGGCGCTGATCAACGCTGTTGAACGTAGACAACTTCTCGTTCAGCGCCGCCTTCGCTTCCTCGGGAATGTCGGTCTTGTCGATAGCAGTCGCTAAGGCAGTTCGGAGGGCCTTCCACGACTCCCGCGACGCCCAACCCTCAGGAACTTTGTCAGGGATTGCCTTAGTGTAGGCGCTCTGCAGACCTTGAATAGCTGCGCCGAAATGGGCGGGAGCGATGTGCGGGGTTGCCGCGCAGGCGTGCCAAAAGGCCCAGTGCAGGTTCGCCAGGTCCAAAGTGTCGAAA
>DATDIL010000180.1:0-26236 GCA_036521075.1 Steroidobacteraceae bacterium
ATGCACAATTTGTCGCTTGACGGACAGTCTGCGCATCACGACACTCGTTACGTGAAAAAGGCAAACCCGCCGAAAGGCGGGGACGCAAAGCCACCGGTCTAACGGACTTGTTCCCACGACGGCGGGGTCTCCACTTCTCCCGCGCAACAGCGCCGGAGCATGCGGCCATCCCTCCTCGTGAGCGCTTCCATCGGTCCGGCACAGCGGTTCGTTGTTCCGGGGAACGCATCATGACCATGCCCATGCCAAAGGCCGACAAAACGGATCCAGCCCCGCCCGCAGCGGCGCCACCCGCTGTGGAACACGAATCGTTCGTCATCAACCTGTGTTCCTCCACGACCCCGATGGCTTTGACACAGCCGCAACTGGCGCAGCTGAAGCGCTATTCCTTTTTCGTCAGCCGACGCCTCGAGGATGGCCGCGAGCGGTTTCGTCTGCACATGGGATACTTCGAGTCGCTGCTGCAGGCCGAGGAACTGCTGCCCGTCGTGCGGGAGATATATCCGGGCGCCTGGGCCGGCGAGGCTCCCGGCAAACGCCTGCGCGCTCGAGCCGCCGCGGACAAACCAGCGCCGGTGGCGACCCCGAGCGTGCCGGCGGCCTCCGCGCTGGCTGCCGGCCCGAGTGCCGAACTGCTGGCGAACATGCCGACGCTGCGCGCGGCGCCCGAGCCGGACCCGGTGCCGGCTCCCCTGGTCCTGGAACTTGTGCCGCAGCCGGCACGAGCCGCTCCCGCTTTACCCATTGCCCCGACGGAGCCCCCCGTGGCCGCCGCAGTGGCTGCCCCGTCCCCCGCGCTGCCGCAGGCTGCACCTGCACCCGTCGCGCACGCCGCGAGCGCGAAGCGCGCCGCAAGCGTGCCCTTTGATCAGCGCTCGAATGTCCGCGAAGTGTTGAACTCTCTGGACGAAACGGCACGCAAGCCCGCGCAGCCTGTGGCACCGTTGGGGCCGGTCGCGCGTCAACCGGGGCCGTTGCCCGAATCGCAGGTGCTGCACCTGCTGGAGGAGAAACGCGGCGACCCGTTGAACACCATCAGCACTCCGGCCGCCTTTGCAATCCAGCTGCAATGGTCCGTGCAGCCCATCGATCTGGCGAAAGTGCCGCCCTTGGCAATTTTCGGCGCCTATACCCTGTACACCGTGGAGGGCAGTCGCGAGGGACGGCGCTGGTTCGGCCTGCGCCTGGGGTTCTTCAGCGACGCCAACTCCGCCAAACAGGTTGCACAGTATGTGCGCTCGGAGTTTTCCTCCGTCGCCGTGGTCCCGGTCAGTCTGAAGGAACGCGATGGCGCCAGCGGCGCGACCGGTGGGAGCGGTGCGGCTGCGCCGCAACGGCCCACCGAGCGACTGCCGGACCAAAGCGCTGAATTCAAATTGCTGGATGACACGGCGCTCGCGCCGAAGCTGCCCAACGCCGCTGCCACGCCTCGTGCCGCCGCGGCGAACGCACCCGCCGCAGGGGGTAATTCCAGCATCGCGAAGCCGAAGACTGGCGCGGCCGGCAAGCTCGGCGCCGCGGGCCGTGCGGCTCCGAAGGGTGCGAAGAGCCGTACTCGGGTCAATGCCCACGAACGGCGCAGCCCGCAGACTCTGGAAGAGACCCTCGAAATCCTCGGCGCCGGCGAATTGCAGATCGAGGGCGCGCGCAGAGAACTGATCAGCGAGGGCCAGATACGGCATATGGATGTGAAGGTGCAGAAAAACTCGCCGTTCTCGCGGCTGCTCGACCGGCTCGCGGAACGCAGCCGCTAGGGCTACTTACCGAACAGCTTGTCGAGTTCGGAACGCGCGCGATCGGTTGTCGCACTGTCGCCACGGTTCCAGGCACCCGCGCGGGGTTTGAAGTGGTCGCAGAAGTTGGCCCGGGTCTTGTCGCGAACTTCCTCCACCGTGGGCTCACGGCATTGCTGGTATGCGCCCGGATCAAACAGTACGCACAACCTGCATACGTGCAGTTCGGCACGGCATTTCGGGCATTCGTCCAGGCGGCGCAGGGGCAGCGACAGCGCGCCAAGGGCGGCGCCGCATTTCCAACACACCAGATCATGTGCCATGGGTACGCTCCTTGAGGAACCCGGCCAGCACGCGACCGGTGTACGAGCTGGCCTTGCGCCGCGACACCTGCGCGGGCGTGCCTTCGGCCACGATGCGGCCGCCACCATCGCCCGCTTCGGGGCCCATATCGATCAACCAGTCGGCCTCCGCCATGACATCCAGGTTGTGTTCCACGACCACGGCGGTGTTACCAGCCTGGATCAACCGGTGCAGCACGGCGATCAGCTTCTCCACATCCGCCATGTGCAGTCCGACGGTGGGCTCATCGAGCACATAGAGTGTGTGCCGCGGTATCTGCCGCGGACCGCCAGCGGCATCGCCGCGCACCTTGGAAAGTTCGGTCACGAGCTTGATGCGCTGTGCTTCGCCCCCGGACAGCGTGGGGCTGTGCTGGCCCAGGGTCAGATATCCCAGGCCCACATCCTGCAGCAGCTTCAATGCATGATGCACGCGCGGGTGAGCCGCAAAGAACTCGACCGCAGCGTCGATACTCATGTTCAGGACATCCCCGATACTGCACCCGCGCCACAATACGCTCAAGGTCTGCGAGTTGAAGCGCCGCCCGTTGCACACATCGCAGCTGACCTTCACATCGGGCAGGAAGCTCATCTCGATGGTGCGCAGACCCTGGCCGTCGCAGCCCTCGCAGCGCCCGGACCCCGAATTGAAGGAGAAACGGCTCGCGGTGTAGCCGCGGATGCGCGCCTCCGTGGTGCCCGCGAAGATGCTGCGGATTTCGTCCCAGAATCCCACATAGGTAGCCGGACAGGACCGAGGCGTCTTGCCGATCGGCGACTGATCCACCTCCAGCACCCGCTGGACCCGCGCGGCGCCCTCAATGGCGCGGCAGCCGATCAGCGCGCCGGGCTGCGCGGCGCGAGTGGCACCCGCGGCGATCTTTGCGGCGAGCGCCTTGGCCCGAGGCCCGGACTTTTTCTTCGCGCCCCGGCTGGTTGCCGCGAGCGCCTGCCGGGCGGCCGCCTTGCGCGCGGCACGCGCTCGCCCGCCCGGGGCTTCCTCACCGATCATGCGTTTGAGATTGGTGAACAGCACGTCGCGGGCCACGGTGGACTTGCCCGAGCCGGACACGCCGGTGACGACCACCAGCCGCCCGAGCGGCACGTCGATGTCGAGGTTCGCCACATTGTGCAGGTTGACGCCCTTGAGAACGATTCGTGGTGACTCGGCCGTCACGGGGCGTCGCGGCTTGGCGGGGTGCAGCAACGGTGCACGCAGGAAACGGCCGGTGACGGAGCAGTCATTGGCGATCAGATCACCGACCGTGCCACGGCCGACCACTTCACCGCCGCGCACTCCGGCACCCGGCCCCAGATCCAGCACATAGTCCGCGCGCCGGATCGTGTCCTCGTCATGTTCGACGACGACCAGGGTGTTGCGATGTGCGGTCAGTTCGGCCAGCGCTGCCAGCAGCACCGCATTGTCGCGGGGATGCAATCCGATGGTGGGTTCATCCAGCACATAGCACACGCCCTGCAGATTCGAACCCAGCTGTGCGGCCAGGCGGATCCGTTGCGCCTCCCCGCCGGACAAAGTCGGCGCGGCGCGGTCCAGCTGCAGGTAGCCTAAGCCCACGCGGACCAGGAAGTTCAGGCGCGCGCGGATCTCGGCCAGCAGATCGCGGCCGATTTCCTGTTCGCGCACCGAGAGCTTCAGAGCGCCAAAGAAGCCAATCGTGGCTTCGATCGAACCGGACGCCAGGGTCGCGATGGACAGTTTGCGGAAACGCACGTTCAGCGAGACCGGATTGAGGCGCTGACCGGCGCATTCGCTGCAGGGAATGGCCTCGCGTTCGAACCAGTCATTCCACCAGATCTCCTCCCCGCTTTGCGCGTCGTCGAACTCCGGAATCTCGAGCCCCGTGCCGAAGCAACTCGTGCACCAGCCATGTTTGGAATTGAACGAGAACATGCGCGGGTCCGGTTCGGCGAAGCTGCGCCCGCACGAAGGGCAGGCGCGGCGCGTCGAAAACATTGCACCTTGGAGGCCATCCCCGGCCGGCATCACGCTGACCAGACCCTTGCCATAGTCCAGCGCCTTGGCCAAAGCCATATTCAATTCCAACTCATGCCTGGCGCTCACCGTGAGCGTGGCCACCGGCAGCTCGATGGTATGTTCCTTGAAGCGGTTCAGCCGCGGCCAGCGCGCGGTCGGAATCTGCACGCCATCGACCCGCAGCTCCCGGTACCCCTTCTTGGCCGCCCACTTGGCGAGGTCCGTGTAGAAGCCCTTGCGCGCCACCACCAGCGGCGCCAGCAACGTGACCGAGCGGCCGCGATACTCGCGCAGCATGCGCGCCCCGATCGCGGCCGAGGTCTGCGGTTCGATGGCCACATCACAGTCGGGGCAGTACTGGGTACCGAGCTTCACGTACAGCAGGCGCAGAAAGTGATAGATCTCGGTGAGCGTCGCAACGGTGCTCTTGCGGCCACCACGGCTGGTGCGTTGCTCGATGGCGACCGTCGGGGGTATCCCGAAGATCGCGTCCACGTCGGGACGCGAGGCCGGCTGCACGAATTGCCGGGCGTAGGCGTTCAGAGATTCAAGGTAGCGGCGCTGCCCTTCGTTGAACAGGATGTCAAAGGCGAGGGTGGACTTGCCCGAGCCCGACACCCCCGTGATCACCGTGAACTTGTCGCGCGGAATGCGCACGTCGATATTCTTGAGGTTGTGCTCGCGGGCGTTGTGAATGACGATTTCGTTGGTCGCGTCGATGGGCGCGCGCGCCCACGGGCCCGGCGCATCGGCGACCGCCGCAAAGGGCAGCGTGAACGCCGTGGCGAGCGCGCGCTCGTATTCCACGATGGCGCGGCCCGTGTGCGAAGCGCGCTGCGTGCGCAGCGCGGTCGGGGTGCCCGAGAATACGATGTTGCCGCCGCCGTCGCCACCCTCCGGACCCAGATCGATGATCCAGTCGCTGGCACGCATGACGTCGACGTTGTGTTCGATCACCAGCAGGGAATGACCGGCGGCCCGCAGTTTGGCGAATGCCCGCAGCAGCTTCGCCACATCCTCGAAGTGCAGGCCGGTGGTCGGCTCATCGAACAGGAACAGTTTGCCGTTGGCACTGGCGGTGACGGCCTTCGCGGCGGCATCGGCCAGATGGCCCGCCAGTTTCAGACGCTGCGCCTCGCCGCCCGATAGAGTGGGCACCGGCTGGCCGAGCTTCACGTATTCCAGGCCCACATCGGCCAAGGGCTTCAGGCGCGTCGCCAACTCCCGCGACTCGCCGAAGAAGGCAAGGGCCTCGGTCACCGTCATGTCCAGCACGTCGGCAATGCTCGCACGCCGGCCGTCGCTGCCTTCGCGCCTGACTTCCAGCACTTCATCGCGGTAGCGCGTGCCGTTGCAGTCCGGACAGCGCAGGTATACATCGGAGAGGAACTGCATCTCGACATGTTCGAAGCCATTACCGCTGCAGGTCGGACAGCGCCCGTTGCCTGAATTGAAGCTGAACGTGCCGGCCGTGTACCGGCGCTCAACCGCCACCGGTTCCTGCACAAACAGCTCGCGGATGACATCGAACGCACCCACGTAGCTGGCCGGGTTCGAGCGCGTCGTGCGGCCGATCGGCGTCTGATCGACCATGACCACATCGTCGATCAGCTCCGCACCGCGCAGGGACTCGAACTGCCCGGGAGGCTCGCTCGGGCGACCTTGGTATTTCAGCAGCGCCGGGTACAGCACATCCTCGACGACGGTGGACTTGCCCGAGCCGGAGACACCGGTGAGGCACACGAGCCGCTTCAGCGGTATGCGCACATCGATGCCTTTGAGGTTGTGATGGTGGATGCCGCGGATCTCCAGCCAGCGGTTGGTGCGCGCTTCGGCCACGACTTCCCCGGGAATATCCGGTGTCGTGCGACGCGGTGTCTCACTGGACACCGGCAAGGTGCGTCGCCCGCTCAAATAGTCGGCGGTCAGCGAAGCGCGACTGTGGCGCAGCTGTGTTGGCGTGCCGTTGAAGACGATCCGGCCGCCACGCTCGCCCGCGCCGGGGCCCATGTCGATGATGCGATCCGCCTCGAGCATGATCTGCGGGTCGTGTTCGACCACCAGCAGCGAATTGCCGGCATCGCGCAGGCGCTTCATCACGGCGATCACGCGCTGCATGTCCCGCGGATGAAGTCCGATCGAGGGTTCATCCAGCACGAACAGAGTGTTCACCAGCGACGTGCCCAGCGCAGTCGTGAGGTTGATGCGTTGAACTTCTCCACCCGAGAGCGTGCGCGACTGGCGGTCCAGGGTCAGATAGGCGAGGCCGACATCCGCGAGAAAGCCGGTGCGGCTGCGCAGTTCATTCAGCAGCAGGTCGGTGGCCTTGTCCAGCGGCGCCGGCAATTCCAGGCCGCGGAAGAAGGCGAGCACGCGTTCCACGGGCAGCAGCATCAGATCATGCAGGCACAGTCCCGGCATCGCATCGAGTCTTGCCTGGCTCCACTGCACGCCCTGCGGACGAAAGCGCGGCCGCCCGCCGAGCGCGACCTGCGCGAGCGCATGAGTGCCGACGCGCCACAACAGGCCATAGGTGCGCAGGCGTGCCCCACCGCACACATCGCAGGGTGTGTAAGCGCGATAGCGCGACAACAGGACGCGCACGTGCATCTTGTAGGAGCGCGATTCGAGCCAATCGAAGAAACGCTTGATGCCGTACCAATAGCCCTTCTCCCAGGGTCCCTCCCCGTCGATCACCCATTGATGCTCTGCGCGGGTCAGCTCACGCCAGGGACGGTCCAGATTGATGCCGCGCTTCTTGGCGTGCTTCTCCAGATCCTCCTGGCATTCCTTGTAGGACTCGGTCTGCCAGGGACGCACCGCACCCTCGCGCAGGGACTTGTTCTCATCCGGAATGACCAGGCCGTAGTCGATACCGATGCGTCGGCCGAAGCCCCGACAGGTCTCGCAAGCACCCATGGGTGAATTGAACGAAAAGCGGCTCGGTGTCGGCGCGGCGTAGGTGCGATCGCAGTCCGGACAGTGCAGGCCCGAGGAGTAGCGCCATACGTCAATGCTTTGCGGAGGATCCGCATCATCGACCATCTGTACCACGACGCGGCCCTGGCCCACGCGCAGCGCAGCCTCCAGCGATTCGAGCACCCGGCCGCGTTCGGCGCTGCCGAGGCGAAAGCGATCCTGGATGACCTGCAGTACGGCAATCGGCGTGTCATCCACCTTGCCAGCCTGCGCCTTGGTTTTGCGGATGCTTTTCTTCTGCCGCTTGCCCGGTTCCTGCTTCTCGGCTGGGGCCGCCCCCGCCACACGCGCCGCTTCAAAGATGCGGGTGTAGCCCTGCCGTGCCAGCAGTTCGCGTACCTCCGTCTCGCTGAAGTTGCGCAGTACCGGCACCGGAAAGCACAGCAGCAGCCGCGGATCCCCCGCCTTCGCGGCGCGGCGCTGCATGTCCTCGAGGATGCTTTGCGCCGAGTCACTGCGGACCGGCTTGCCGCAGCACTCGCAGAACAGGCTCCCGGCGCGGGCGAACAGCAGCTTCAGGTGATCGTTGAGCTCGGTCATCGTGCCCACGGTCGAGCGCGAGGTGCGCACCGGATTCGTCTGGTCGATGGCGATCGCGGGCGGGATGCCGCTGATCGAATCGAGCTGGGGCTTGTCCATGCGGTCCAGGAACTGGCGCGCATAGGGCGAGAAGGTCTCCACGTAGCGACGCTGGCCTTCCGCGTACAGCGTGTCGAACACCAGGGAGGATTTTCCGGAGCCCGATACGCCCGTCACCACGACGAGTTCGTTCAGGGGAATGTCCAGGTCCAGACCCTTCAGATTGTTCTGGCGCGCGCCGCGGATACGAATGAAATGGCCCATTCTTACTATATTAAAGAAGCGGCGGCGCGCGCGCAGGCCTGCCGTGCATACAGTATGCTGCTCATGGTGCTGCTGTATGGGGACGGATGCCATGGCTTTACAGGCCCAGCCTGATGTCCTGTCACTGATCGGTCATACGCCGCTGGTGGCGACCCGCAGCTTTGATACCGGGCCGTGCCAGTTGTTCCTGAAGCTGGAGAACCAGAACCCCAGCGGGTCCATCAAGGATCGTGTCGGCCTGTACATGATCGAGGCGGCCGAGCGGGACGGGCGCATCAGGCCCGGGGCGACCCTGGTCGAAGCCACTGCCGGCAATACGGGCCTGGGGCTGGCCCTGGTCGCGGCCCGCAAGGGCTACAAGCTGCTGCTGGTCATCCCGGACAAGATGAGCCAGGAGAAGATTTTTCACCTCCGCGCGATGGGCGCCGAGGTGGTGATGACGCGCTCGGATGTGGTCAAGGGCCATCCTGAGTATTACCAGGAAAAGGCCGCGCGCATCGCCGCGCAGACCCCCGGCGCGTTCTATGTCAACCAGTTCAGCAATCCGGCCAATCCCCAGGCGCATGAGGAGACGACCGCGCCGGAGATCTGGGATCAGATGCAGCACCGCCTCGATGCCATCGTGTGCGGAGTCGGCACCGGCGGTACACTCACCGGCATATCGCGTTTTTTTGGGCGCACGCAGCCGGCAGTGCGGATCGTGCTCGCCGACCCGCAAGGCTCGATGCTCGCCGACTACGTCAACACCGGCGTGACCCATGCGGCGCCGCGTTCCTGGCTCGTGGAGGGCATTGGCGAGGATTTCATACCGGATGTGTGTGATCTGTCGCGGGTCCGGCACGCCTACACCATCCCGGACGCCGAGGCATTCGCGGCCTGCCGGGCGCTGCTGCGTCAGGAGGGCATTCTCGCCGGCACTTCCAGCGGCACGCTGCTGGCGGCGGCGCTGCGTTACTGCCGGGAGCAGACCACCCCACAGCGGGTCGTCAGCCTGGTCTGTGACAGCGGCAACAAGTACCTGTCCAAGGTCTACAACGACTATTGGATGATCGATCAGGGTTTCCTGCAGCGGGAGCGCTTCGGGGATCTGCGCGACCTGATCGCCCGGCGCCACTGGGAGAAGGCCGCGATCACGGTCAGTGCCGCCGAAACCGCGCTTGCGGCCCATGGACGCATGAAGCTGTACGATATGTCGCAGCTGCCGGTCATGCGCGAGGGCCAGATCGTCGGCATCCTCGACGAGGAGGACCTGCTCCTGAAGGTGTTCGACCATCCCGAAGGTTTCAACCGGCCGGTGGCGGATATCATGGAGAGCCACCTCGTGACGGTCGGTCCCGATGCGTCACTGCGGCAGCTGCTTGAGATCTTCAGGCGCGGCATGGTGGCGATCGTGATGGACAAGGGTGAACTGCTCGGGCTCATCACCCGTATTGATCTGTTGAACTGGCTGCGCCGGCGCCTGTAGGCACGCGGCTTGGCATTTTCGGAGTAGACAAGTGAGCGATTCTGACAACGGGCGCAGGCTCGACTTCGGCACCCGCGTCATCCACGGCGGTCAGCACCCGGATCCGCTGACCGGCGCGGTCATGACCCCGATCTATCTGACCTCGACCTACGTGCAGGACAGCCCCGGGGTCCACAAGGGATACGACTACGCGCGCACCCGCAATCCGACCCGCGATGCGCTGCAGGCGGCACTCGCGAATCTCGAGAATGGTACGGCGGCGTTCGCGTTTGCCTCGGGGATGGCGGCTTCCTCCACCATTATCGAGCTGCTGGATGCGAACGCCCACATCGTCGCCTCGCATGATTTATACGGGGGCAGCTATCGCCTGTTTGAAAAGATCCGCAAGCGCACCGCCGGTCTTGAGGTCAGCTTCGTCGATCTGGCCAGGCCCGAAGCGTTCGCGGCGGCCATCCGCCCGAACACGCGCATGGTGTGGATGGAATCACCCACCAATCCGATGTTGAACCTGATCGACCTGAGCGCCGTGGCGCAGCTGGCGCGCGAGCGCGGCATCCTGAGCGTCTGCGACAACACCTTCGCCACGCCCTACATCCAGCGGCCGTTGGAGCTCGGGGTGGACATCGTGATGCACTCGGCCACCAAGTACCTGAACGGGCATTCCGACATTCTGGCGGGCGCGGTCATCGTGCGCGATGCGGCGCTCGCCGAGCAGCTGAAGTTCCTGCAGAACGGCCTCGGCAGCATGTCCGGCGCATTCGACAGCTTCATGCTTTTGCGCGGCATCAAGACCCTCGCGGTGCGCATGGAGCGGCATTGCGCCAACGCCTTGCGCATCGCCCAACACCTGGAGTCGCATCCGGCCATCAAGGCCGTGCGCTACCCGGGCCTCGCCAGTCATCCGCAGCACGCCCTGGCGCGGCGGCAGATGCTCGGCGGTTTCGGCGGCATCATCGCCGCGGAGCTGAAGGGCGATCTGGCCACGGCGCGGCGCTTCCTGGAGCGCTGCGAGCTGTTCTCCCTGGGCGAGAGCCTCGGTGGGGTCGAAAGTCTCATCGAACACCCGGCCCTCATGACCCACTCGGGGCTGCCCGCGCAGATGCGCGCCGAACTGGGGATCGGGGACGGGCTGGTGCGCATTTCCGTGGGCATCGAGAGCGTGACCGATCTGATCGCGGAGCTCGACGCCGCGCTCGGGTAGGTCCCAAAAGCGCCATTTCGGCAGCGCCGGGGCGCATTGCGTATCATTGCTTCCATGCAGACCGCACGCGACATCGCCACCTATCGGCGCTATTGGGCCTCCCGCTTCGGCACGGCGCCGTTCCTGCCCACGTCCCGTGCGGAAATGGAGCTGCTGGGCTGGGACTCGTGCGACATAATCGTGGTCACCGGCGATGCCTACGTCGATCACCCAAGCTTTGGCATGGCCATCATCGGCCGCGTCCTCGAAGCACAGGGCTTTCGCGTCGGCATCATCGCGCAGCCGGACTGGCGCAGCGCCGAACCCTTCGCGGCCCTGGGTCGTCCCAACCTGTTCTTCGGTGTGACCGCCGGCAACATGGATTCGATGGTGAACCGCTACACCTCGGACCGGCGCGTGCGCAGCGACGACGCCTACACGCCCGATGGTATCGGCGGCAAGCGCCCCGACCGTTCCGTGATCGTCTATGCGCAGCGCGTGCGCGAAGCGTTCAAGGATGTGCCGCTGGTGATCGGCGGTATCGAGGCCTCACTGCGGCGCATCGCGCACTTTGATTACTGGTCCGAAAAGATCCGCCGCTCGATCCTGCTGGATGCCAAGGCCGACATGCTGGTGTACGGCAATGGCGAGCGGCAGATCTGCGAAATCGCGCATCGACTCGCCAAGGGCGATGACATCAGCACGATCACCGACATCCGTGGCACCTCCTTCACCCGCAGAAGCCTGCCCGAGGGGTGGGTGGAGATCAATTCCACGCACCTGGATGCGCCGGGGCCGCTCAATCCCCCCGTTGATCCCTACGCCATGGAGCCCGCGCGCGGCAGGGCCGAGCCCGCCAGCAATACCGCCACGGCTGCCAGTGCGCCGCGCGAGCAGGTCGTGCGTTTCGTGCGGCGCGTGAAGAGCGCGGACCGTGGCAACAGCGTCATCCGCCTGCCGGCCTTCGAACAGGTGCTCGCAGATCCGGTGCTCTACGCGCACGCCTCGCGCATCCTGCATATGGAAGCCAATCCCGGCAATGCGCGCGCTCTGGTGCAGCGCCACGGCGACGTCGATGTGTGGTTGAATCCACCGCCCATTCCGCTCACGACCAAGGAGATGGACTGGGTGTACGAGCGGGAGTATCGCCGCCAGCCGCACCCGGTGTACGGCGCGGCGAACATTCCAGCCTACAAGATGATCCGGTTCTCGATCGCGATCCAGCGCGGCTGCTTCGGCGGGTGCACCTTCTGCTCGATCACCGAACACGAAGGACGCATCATCCAGAGCCGCTCGGAGGACTCGATCATCAAGGAAGTGGAGGCGGTGCGCGACACGGTGCCGGGCTTCACGGGTGTGATTTCGGACCTCGGTGGCCCGACCGCGAACATGTACCGCCTCGCGTGCAAGTCGCGTGAGATCGAAAGCGCCTGTCGCCGTCCCTCGTGCGTGTTTCCCGGAATCTGCCCGAATCTGAACACGGACCATTCGCCGCTGATCAAACTGTATCGCCGCGCACGCGCACTGCCGGGCATCAAGAAGGTGCTGATCGCCTCCGGCGTGCGCTACGACCTGGCGACCGAGTCGCCCGAGTACGTGAAGGAACTCGCGCAGCACCATGTCGGCGGCTACCTGAAGATCGCACCCGAAGCGATTGGCGATGGGCCGCTGTCGAAGATGATGAAGCCGGGCGTCGGCACGTACCATAAGTTCAAGGAGCTCTTTGACCGCTATTCGAAGGAAGCGGGCAAGGAGCAGTACCTGATTCCCTACTTCATCGCTGCGCATCCGGGCACCTCCGATACCGACATGCTCGAACTGGCGCTGTGGCTGAAGGGCAATGGTTTTCGCGCCGACCAGGTCCAGGCATTCCTGCCATCGCCGATGGCGACTGCCACGGCGATGTATCACAGCGGCAAGAATCCCCTGCATCGCATCAGCCACGACAGCGAAGAGGTGCTGATTCCGAAGGGTCTGAAGGTGCGCCGGCTGCACAAGGCATTCCTGCGCTATCACGATGCGAACAACTGGCCGATGCTGCGCGAGGCCTTGCGGCGCATGGGTCGTGCGGACCTGATCGGCAACGGCAAGCACCAGCTGGTGCCGGCCTGGCAACCCGCCAATACCGCCGGAGCGCAGGAAGGTCAGCGTCATGCGACGCAGCCGTTTCGCACCCAGCACACGGGCCTGCCGCGTACGCCCGGCGTCGCAAGATCCAAGCGGCCGGGGCGCTCGGCGCGATGATGGGTACGGGCGATGTCGGTGCTGCGCGCTCCGCGCGCTGGATCCTTGTGACGGGCGGGGTGTTCATGGCGCTCGCGACCATCTGCGGCGCGCTCGGTGCGCATGCGCTGCCCGGTCGGCTCACGGCGGGGCAGCTGGAAATCTACGACACCGGCGTGCGCTTCCAGTTTTTTCAGGCGCTGGGCCTGCTGGTGCTGGGTACCGTCGCCCGCGGCGGCTACAGCGACGGGCTGCGCGCCGCGGCGTGGCTGCTGGTCGGGGGCATCGTGACCTTCTGCGGCAGCCTGTACCTGCTGGCCTTCCACATCACGCTCGGGGCACCGCTGGTCGTCGGCCTGACCACACCCCTGGGCGGAATCCTGCTGATCGCCGGATGGGTGATGTTCGCCGTGACCTCCTGGCGTTTGCGACGCGCGGCTTGAATGCAGCGCGTGCAGCCATCCGGACTGCCGATCGAGACCGTCCTTGCTGAACTGACTGCCAAACTCGCATCCGCCGCCGCGGTGGTACTGCAGGCGCCGCCCGGCGCCGGCAAGAGCACCGTGGTGCCGCTGGTGCTGCTCGAAAGCGGCTGGCTGCGCGGCCGCCGCATCCTCATGCTCGAGCCGCGGCGGCTCGCGGCGCGCGCGGTCGCCGCGCGCATGGCGCGAACCCTGGGCGAGGAGGTGGGGCGCACGGTCGGCCACCGCATGCGCATGGACACGCGCGTCTCGCGTGACACCCGCATCGAGGTGGTCACCGAGGGCGTGCTGACGCGGATGCTGCAGCAGGATGCCGCACTGGAGGGTGTCGGCCTCGTCATCTTCGATGAGTTCCACGAACGCAGTCTGCAGGCGGACCTGGGCCTGGCGCTGACGCTCGACGCACAGGCGAACCTGGCGCCGGATCTGAAACTGCTGGTGATGTCGGCGACGCTCGATACCGAAGCCATCGCCAACCGACTCGGCAATGCGCCGGTGGTGCAGTCGCAGGGACGCAGCTTCCCGGTCACGACGCACTACGCGGCAAGCGCCGCGCCGCTGCTGCCGGGCCCTTTCGTGCCCAACGGCGCGACCCTCGAGACACTCCTCACGCGCATCGTGCGACGCGCATTGCTCGAGGAGGGCGGCGATGTGCTGGTGTTCCTGCCCGGCGCGCGCGAAATCCGCCGCGTGCAGTCGCAGCTGCAGAACGGCGCATTGCCGGCGGGCACGCGAGTACTGCCGCTGTACGGTGAGCTGCGACCCGAGGAGCAGGATGCGGCGCTCGCCCGCGCCGCCAGCGGCACGCGCAAGGTGGTGCTTGCCACGAACATTGCCGAGACCAGTCTTACCATCGATGGCATTCGGATCGTGGTCGATTCGGGGCTGGAGCGCCGGGCCGTGTTCGATCCGGTCACCGGCATGGGGCGACTTGAAACCACGCGCATTTCGCGCGCTTCGGCCGAGCAGCGCCAGGGCCGGGCGGGACGGCTCGAGCCCGGCGTGTGCTACCGGGCCTGGAGTGAAGGCGCGCAGCGTTCGCTGGCCGCGTTTTCCACTCCCGAGATTCTGCAGACCGATCTGGCCGGTCTCGCACTGGAGCTGGCCGCGTGGGGCGCAAACGATGCGGGATCCCTGATCTGGCTTGATCCGCCGCCCGCCGCCACGCTGGCCAGCGCGCGCGATCTGCTGGGACGGCTGGATGCGCTCGATGCGAAGGGGCGCGTGAGCGCCCATGGACGTGAAATGGCCCGTTTGCCGCTGCATCCGCGCCTGGCGCATATGCTGCTCGTCGCGCGCCAGCTGCGTTGCCTGCCACTGGCCGCCGATCTGGCGGCCTTGCTGTCCGAGCGCGACCTGTTGCGCGTGGCGGGCGCTGCGGGGGATGCGGACATCCGTTCGCGGCTCACGCTGCTGCACGGTGAGACCGAGCCGGTCGGTGTGGAGCACGGCGCGCTGCAGCGGGCCCGACGCCTCTCCAGGGATCTGTTACGGCAGTCCGGGAACGCCGGCGCAACAAGCCCTGCACCTGCGGGCGCGGCCGACGCCGGAATGGAAGGCGTGCTGCTCGCGATGGCCTACCCGGATCGCATCGCCCGCAAACGCGCCGGCGGCGACAACCGCTTCGTGCTGGCAAACGGGCGCGGTGCGCAGTTCGCCCAGCCGCAGACGCTCTCGCAGCGTGAGTTCATCGTTGCCATCGACGCGGACGACCGCGATCGCGACGCGCGTATCACGCTGGCCGCGCCGTTGTCACGTGAGGATCTCGAAGAACATTTCTCGGCACACCTGCGTATGACCGATGAAGTGCATTGGGATGATCGCGAGCAGATCGTGGTCGCGCGCCGCGTCACGCGTCTGTTTGAGTTGGAGATTGCCGAACGGCCATTGCGGGAAGTCCCGGCTGAGGCCGCCGGTGCCGCCATGCTCGAGGGCATCAGCAAGCTCGGGCTCGAATGCCTACCATGGAATGATGAAAGTCGCGACCTGCAGGCCCGCATGGAGTTTGTGCGCGCCCACGCGCCCGCGGCTGTGACGGCCGATTGGCCCGCCGTGGACGAGGCGACGCTTGGCGCCGATCCGGGAAGCTGGCTGGGACCGTGGTTGGCGGGGGTGACTCGACTGCAGCACCTGGCGCGGCTGTCCATGACTGAAATTCTCAAGAGCCTGCTCGGGCGCGAGCAGCAGCTGCGCCTGGAGGAGCTCGCACCCACGCATTTCACCGTACCCACCGGCTCGCGCATCCGCATCGACTACCGCGATGAGCTTGCGCCCGTCATTGCCGTACGATTACAGGAGGTGTTCGGGGTGCTGGCCTCGCCGCGGCTGGCCGGCGGGCGGGTGCCGGTGACGTTCAAGCTGCTCTCGCCGGCGCAGCGACCGGTGCAGATCACCCGCGATCTGGCGAGCTTCTGGCGCGGATCCTACGCGGATGTGCGCAAGGACCTGCGCGGCCGCTACCCCCGGCATTACTGGCCGGAGGATCCCGCGCTCGCCGAACCGACCCGTCGCGCCAGGCCCTCTGGCAACCGCGGACCGAAGGCCTGAGAGACTCCCGCCCCGCATCGCGGCGTGCGATTATGCGGCATGCAATTGCGAGAATCGGAGGTGCAGCTGTCGGCGCAGCGGCTGCGGGAACTCATGCTTTGGCATGGCAAGGACGAGGGCAACCTGCCTGCGGCGGCGACCCTCGTCAACCTCTCGCGCGATACCATCGCCGCGTTGACTCAGCTGCAGCACACGCGCGCGGAACTGGCCGCGCTGCGTGCGGATCTGGCGCAGCTGTTCTGGACCTGCGACTCCAGCGCGATTCGCGTCACCTTGCTCACCGCCCTGGGCGCGCCGCCCGCGGCCGAGCCTGTTCCCGAAGAGCCGACGTTGGTGAGCTGGGCGGCCGCGCCAAATGGACTGCCACCGCGCCCGATTGCGTCAGGCCATCCGCGCCCACTTGAACAGGGTCGCGATACTCGGCGGTTTGCCGTGCATGAGTAGGGCAATCTTGAACACCTTGGCCGCAAACCAGATCACCAGCGCGGACGTCACGGCGCTGATGAGTAAAGTCGTCCACACCTGCCAAGCCGGCGGCGGGGCGCTGGAGGCCACGCGTCCGATCATGGCGAAGGTATTGACGGGCGGAATGAAGCTCATCGCGACGCTGAACGTGGAATTCGGCGCCTGACCGACAATGGCCGACATGCTGTAGCTGAAGACCAGCAGGATCGTGATCGGCCCCATGAATGACTGCGCTTCGGCCATCTGGTTCACCGCCGAACCGATGACCAGCATCAATGAGCCGAATACCAGGTAGCTGAAGAAGTAGAAGGCGAATACGTAGACGATCAGCATGGGTTCGAGCACGCCTACCAGCGCATATTGGCCCAGCGAAAACACCGCCATCAGCAGATACACCCCGAGCATCGTCAAGCCCAGCCCCAGCTGTCCCAGCAACTTGCCGTACATGAGTTCCAACGGCGAGACCGCGGCGAGCAGCACCTCGATCACCCGATTGGATTTCTCTTCGACCGTTGACGTCATCAGCGTATTTCCTCCCATGATGACACCGAAGAAGATAAGGATGCCGCAGGCGACGGGCAGGAAACGCGCGACCCCGCGCGAGCCGGAGCGCTCGCCAGTCGCCGAGACGAGCACCGCCTCGGGCTGCATGACCTGCTGCGCCTTGGCAATGGTGGCGGGGTCCTCTCCGATGCTGCGCAGGCGCGCGTCGATCAGCGCCGCGCGGATGCTGCCGCGCAAAGTGGTCTCGGTGTTGTCGTCGATGCGCGCCGAGGTGTACAGGTCGAAATTGCCGAATGCGGCCGAATCAGGACGCCGGACCACGGCGTCGGGTCGCACCACCACAATGGCCAGGTGCTGAGGCGTCGCATCGCGCCGCTGAATGAGCCAGCTCTTGTGGCTTGAAACATCGGCATCGCCGGGCAGCGGTACCAGCGACACACTGGGAATCGGCGGACCGACCGCAGGCATGGACGTCGTTGCGGATCGCGCCGGTGGGGCCGCCGGGTTCTGGCCATTCTCCATCGACCTGCGCAGCTCGATGTCTGCCGGCGTCACGGTGTGCTGCAACTGCGCGGTGACCCTGCCGGTCGGATCGATGACCAGTACCTCACCGGCCACCTGGGGGCTGCGCGAATTGAGAACGCGTGGCATCACTACCGTGAATATCACGATGATCACAGGCAGCACGAACAGTCCGATCAAGAATCCGCGCGAGGTGATCATGGCTTTGTAGTCGCGCGCCGCGACCAGTCCAATGCGGTTCAGGGACAGACTCATTGTGCGGCTCCGGTGTTGGACAACCCTTGCAGATGCGTGCGCAGGGCTTCCTGCGATTCGCGGCCCACTCCGGCTTCGCTCACGAGCCGGATGAAGACATCCTCGAGGCGGATACGGGCGAGTTCGATTCGCGCCGGCGCGACGACCGCGGCGATGGCACGCACTGCAGCGCCCGGATCGGTGCCGGGCGCCAAGCGTATCTCGCATCCCTGGTCATTGAGCTTGACGTTCTCGACGCCCGCGACGGAATGCAGGGCCAGCAGATTCGCGCCGGAGTCCAGAGGTTCAAGCAGAATGTGCCGCGTGTCGTATTGTCGGCGCAGGCCCGCCATGGGTTCATCGAGCACCTTGCGGCCCTGATGGATCATGACGATCTGGTCGCACAGCTCCTCGGCGTGGGCCATCACGTGGGTCGAGAAAATGATGGTGGCGCCGCGCTGATGTTCTTCGGCGATGACTTCCCGCAGCAACCGCACGCTCATCGGATCGAGGCCGCCGAAGGGTTCGTCGAGGATCAGCAGGTCCGGCTCATTGACGATGGCCGCGACGAACTGCACCCGCTGCAGCATCCCTTTGGACAGGTCTTCGCACTTTTTGGCGCTGACGTCCGGAAGTCCCAGGCGTCCGAGCAGCCGATCGGCACGCCCGCTGGCCTGTGCACGGGTACGCCCCTTCAGGCATCCCATGTAGGTGAGGAAGGCGCCCACCGTCATTTTCCGGTAGGAGCCACGCTCCTCGGGCAGATAACCGATCCGGTCCTTGGCATCCAGTGCGGATCCTTGGCCCAATACGCTGATCGAGCCGCTGTCCGGAAACAGTATCGACATGATCATGCGGATGGCGGTGGTCTTGCCGGCCCCGGACGGGCCGATCAAACCGTAGGTCGCCCCGCGCGGTATGGTCAGATCCAGGGATTCGATCGCGACCTTGTCGCTAAAGGTCTTGCGGATGCCACGGATTTCGAGAGCTGCTGTCATGTATCCCTCTTACATCGGCCTGAAACGAAATTGAAAGGCCTGGCTCACCGGCAGCTCCTCGGTCCGGCCCTTCACCGTGAGCTTCATGCGACCGTCGTCGCCGGTTTCGATACGATGGATGGCGCCGGCGCGAACGATGACACTGCGATGCACCTGCCAGAACGCCTCCGGATCCAGCGCCGCCAGCAACTCGCGCAGGGGAGTGCGGATCTGCACTTCGTCATCCACGCTCACCACGCGCACGTACTTGTCCTGCGCGGCGAAGAACAACACCTCATTGATGGCCAGCACTCGGGTCACCGGGCCCGCGCTGCCGGTTATCCAGCGAATCCCCGCACTGACACCAAAGGCTTTCTTCAGGTCCACGGGCGCTTCGGCCAGACGGCGCTTCAGGCGCGCAACGCTCTGCGCCAGGCGCTCACGGCGTATCGGTTTGAGCAGGTAATCCACCGCCGCATGATCGAAGGCATCCAGTGCGTGGGTTTCATAGGCGGTCGTAAAGACCACGTGCGTGCCACCAGCGGCCCGCGCCACCTCCAGACCCGTCAGGCCGGGCATGCGGATGTCCAGAAAGGCGACCTCCGGATGCTGGCCGGTCAACGCCTCCAATGCGCTGAGGCCATCGCCGCACTCCGCCACGACCTGCAGCTGCGGCCACAGTTCGCTGAGCAGTTCGCACAGTCTGCGCCGCTGCGGAACCTCATCTTCCGCCACCAGCGCGCGTGGGCGGTTCATGCCGCGGCCTCAAAGGGAACGCGGATGGTCGCGATCACGCCGCCGGCCGTGCGATCCAGCAGGCTCAAGGAACCACCGGCGCCGTAGCGCGCCGCCAGCTGGTCGCGAATATTCGCAAGCCCGGTTCCGGCCGCCGCGCTGGCCCGCAGTCCCGCACCCGTATCGACGACCGCGACCGCCAGTTGCGGCGCAGCCGTCCGCGATTCTACCGCTGCACTGATCGTGATCTGTCCGTCGCCGGTAGTGCGCTCTATGCCATGTTTGATGGCGTTTTCCACGAGCGAGATCAGCAGCAGCGGTGGAAACGGGTGCCGCTGCAAGGGCGGCGCGATGTCGATGAGGAAGCCGAACCGCGCGCCCATGCGCACTTTCATCACCGACAGGTAGCTGCGGCAGACTTCGATCTGCTCGGCCAGTGTCGAGTGCGCCGTGCCGACATCGGTGCGCAGTTTCGGCAGTGTCACGCGCAGGTGATCGACGAGCGCTTCGAGAGTCGCTTCCGCGCGCGCCGGATCCTGGCGAATCAGACTGTGCACCGAGGCTAAGGTATTGAACAGAAAATGCGGTTCGACCTGCGCCTGAAGCACCATAAGCCGCAGATCGGATTCCTGGCGCTTCTGATTCAAGCTTGCGAGCTGATGCGCGTGTTCGGTGATCTGCCACCAATGCTGCTCACGATGGAAGGCGACGAGCGCGATGCCACCCCCGAGCATGGCGAAGATCAGGAATTGCGCGCTGCGCGTGGTCAACATGAATAAAAACGAAGGGTGCGGCCACTTCGATGGATCGTATCCGGGCAGGATTGCCATGTAGCGCGGCAGGACAACGTTCCGCGAATACAGCTCGGCCAGATGCTGGCCGAGAAAGCTGATGCTGACTCCCAGCAGGATCGCCACCGTTACAGTCACGCGCGCGGGGGGCACGCGATGCCGGGCAAGCGTTGCCAGAGCGGGTCCGCCTGAAGCGACGATGATCCAGAACGGAACCAGCACGGCCACGCTTTGCCAGCCTAGCTTTGCGTCGTTGATTTCGAAGCCGACCAGGGCGCCCTGCAGTACGCCAAGTCCTCCCACGAGGGGTAGGAATACTGTGCTGCGCCCCAACAACCATGGTGCACTGAACACCGGAAAGCGCCGATAGCCGCCGAAAGGACCGGCGGCGTGGGCGACGAGGTCAGGTGGCAACGGTTCGCGAAGCGAGTACATGCCCGGATGATAGTACTGCGGCCGGTTCTTGGCGCTGAATGCGACCGGCGGCGCCGAATCTGCGACGAAGCCTCATAATGGAAGGATGGAACGAATACTTGAACCGGAGCTCATGGACGGCGAGGCGGAAGCTGCTGCGTACGCGCGCGCCGATTTTTCGGATTCCAATCAGGCCTACGTGGCCGATGTCGTCGCGAGCTTTCCGGACCATCTTGCGCAGGTGGTGGACTTGGGCTGCGGGCCCGGCGACATCGCCATTCGGCTGCATCGCGCTGCGCCAGCCACGCGGATCACGGCTGTCGATGGTAGTCGCGCCATGCTGGCCATCGCGCGCCGGGCACTGCACGCCGCGGGGCTTAGGACAGCAGTGAGCTTCGTGGAGGGGCGCGTGCCTGGCGTGGCACTTCCCGACGGCAGTTTCGACCTGGTGCTGTCCAAGGACATGCTGCACCACCTGCCCGATCCACAGGTGCTGTGGAGTGAGGTGCAGCGACTGGGCCGAGGCGGGGCGGCCGTGTGCGTGATGGATCTGTGCCGCCCGGCGACAGCGGCGGCCGCGCAGGAGATTGTCGAACGCGTGTCGGGAGGGGAACATCCGCTGCTGAAAACGGACTTCTATCATTCCTTGTGCGCGGCGTTCACGGCGGATGAGCTACGCGCGCAGTTGGCAGTCGCCAAACTGCCGTTGGCGGTCAGTCAGCTGACCGAGCGTCACCTGTGCGTCAAGGGGCGCTTACCCGGATGACGGTCTTGCCGAACGACTCACCCTTTTCCATCGCGGTGAAGGCCGCGGCCGCGTCCCGGAAGTCGTAGACCTTGTCGATCACCGGCTTGACGTGGTGCTTATCGATGAAGGCATTCAGCGCTTCGAAGTCGGCGCGCGAGCCTACGTAGATACCTGAGACGGTGATATTTTCGTTCAGCAGGGCCATGGCGGGCACATTGCCGCCGAAACCGCTCAGTCCGCCGATGAGTGCGATGTGGCCGCCGCTGCTGAGCGTCGCCAGTGCATGCGGCAGGGTGTCCTTGCCACCCACTTCCAGTATCTGCTGCACGCCGCCGCCGCCGGTGAGTGCGCGGACCGGCTTCTCCCAGTCCGGGGTGGTGATGTAGTTGACGCCACCGACCGCTCCCAAGGCCTTCGCGCGCGCGAGTTTTTCATCGTGCGAGCTGGTGATGATGGGCTTGGCGCCGTCGGCCAGCGCCAGCGACAGGCCCAGCAGCGAAACCCCGCCCGTGCCTTCCAGCAGCACATAGTCGCCGGGCTGTATCCGGCCGCGGGTGAACAGGCCGTTCCATGCCGTGACTCCGGCGCAGGGGAGGGCGGCCGCCTCCTCGTAACTGAGCGTTGCAGGGATCTTCACGACGCCGGCTTCATCGAGCACCACGAATTGCGACAGCATGCCGTCGATGAAGCCGCCCAGTGCGCTCTGCGCGGCATTTGCCGGCGGCCGGCCGCTGATCCAGTCCTGGAAGAAAATCCCCGCGACCCGATCGCCGATGTGGAAACGCGTGGTCGCGGATCCGAGCGCGACGACTTCGCCGGCACCATCCGAGAGCGGCACGATGACATCACGCGGACCTACCGGGTATTGGCCCTGCTGCACGAAAATGTCGCGCCGGTTGAGCGAGGTGGCGTGCACTCGGATCAGCACTTGGCGCGCACCGGGCTGCGGAACAGGAACTTCCGCCAGCTTCAGGGTGAACGGTCCCCGCCCCCCCGAGCGGACGAACTGGTACTGCTGCTGGGTCGCCGGCAGCTGCGCCGCCGACGTTGTGGCACAACCTGCGAGGGCCACGAACAGCACGGCCGCCAGTGTGACCGTTGCCCGAATCGTCGCGGACCGGTTAGCGGCGTAGAATGAGGTCATAGAAAACATCCGGAAAGTTGTGAATATGTTCCCGCGCGGCACCCTGGCGTTGGCATTGTGTTTGACGGTGGCAGGATGCTCAAAGCATAGCGCGACGCAGGCTCCAGCGTCAGGTGGCGTCTCTGCTGCCCGTTCAAGATCGTCCCCCAGTGCAATATCGTCCGGCAGCGCAATTGCCGCTGCGCCGGCGAGCATTGCCTGGTACGGCGGCAGCGTCGAATCGGCGTTCGCGACAGCGCGCGCTCAGAACAAACCCGTATTCCTCTATTGGGGCGCGCAATGGTGCCCGCCCTGTCATGAATTGAAGGCCACGGTCTTCTCCCGTTCGGACTTCATCGAAAAACTGAAACTGTTCATTCCGGTATACCTCGATGGCGATGATCCGGGTGCGCAGAAATGGGGTGACCAGTTCGGGGTCACGGGCTATCCCACCGTGCTCGTGCTGCGTGCGGACCGCAGTGAGCTGGCGCGCATCTCCGGTGGTATGGATCTGGCGCAGTACTCGGAGGTTCTCGATTCGGTGCTCGGTGACGTGCGGCCCGTCGGCGCGATCCTGGCAGCGTTGCAGGCGCCGGGTGCGCAGGTGCTGTCACGCGATGACTGCCATCGGCTGGCCTACTACGGCTGGGATCTGACCGACGAGGTGAACTCGAGGTCTTCGGCCCTCGCAGCGACTCTCGCACGGGCCGCCGCGCGCTGCCCGACCGGCACGGAAGCGGACCGCGCGCGACTCATCGTGATGGCGGCAAGCGTGGCTGCGGACGGTGAGGCTGCCGCGTTGGTGGCGGGAAAGGCGCCGGGTCGGTGGCTGGTGCGGCTGATCGGACAGGTGGATGGGCTTTTAGGAGATCAGGCTCTGGCCGACAGCATTGCCGATGCCATCGGCGATCTCGATGAGTCCTTCTTTCAGGCGGTGGACAAGTCTCAGCCGGAGCGGGCCGCAGCGTGGAGCCGACGCTATGCACGCGTGATGGAAGCCGCTGCCACCGAACCGCGCTTCTCAGTGGCCGACCACCTGTACTTCCTGAATTCGGAGCTGGCGGCCACCAAGGCGCTGGATGCAAAACACGAAATCGCGCCGCAGCTGGTGGCACGGGCTCATCAGCGCATCGATGCCGCACTGGCGGGTAAGCTTGATGAGCATGCGCGCGCGAGTGTCGTGAACGCGGCATTGAACATCCTCGACCTCCTTGGCGATGATGATCGTGCCTACGCCATTACCCGCGCGCAGATGGCGCAATCGAAGTCCCCGTACTACTACATGCTGGATCTGGCTTCGCTGGATGAAAAGCATGGCCACCCCGACTCGGCCGTGAACTGGCTCGCGCAGGCCTATGCACAATCCCAGGGAGCCGCCACCCGATTCCAATGGGGTACCGAGTATCTGATGGGCCTCATCCGGATGAAACCAACCGATGATGCGCGCATCCGTTCGGCCGGCCTTCAGGTGCTCGGAGAACTTGTGGGTCCGGATCGTATCTATCGGCGTACCCGCGATCGCCTGCAGCGGCTCAGTCAGGCCCTTGAAAAATGGAACGTCAGCGGCGATCACACCGCGACCATTGCCGTGCTGCGGCGGCGGATGGATGGCATCTGCAGCCAGATCCCCAAGTCCGATCCCGCGAATGCGGCCTGCCGGGGCTTCCTGGCCAGGGGCGAAACGACGGGGGCCTAGACCAGCGCGCTACTTGGGGCGGATCGGCCATGGTGGTATTGTCTGCCGCCTTCTACGGTGGGCCTGTAGCACAGCGGTTAGTGCAGGGGACTCATAATCCCTTGGTCCTTGGTTCGAATCCAAGCAGGCCCAATTCCTACGCATCCCACGGATTGACCACATCAACATTCAAGTCTGAGAAGTGCCTGACGTTTCGCGTGGCAAGCTCCGCTCGACGCGCGATGACAATCCCGGCTATCTGCATATCGCGCATATCGATCGTTTGCCCCCCTCGTTGCCGCCCGGCGGCCAGCTTGGCGGCCGCCTCCGCAGCAGGCTGATCAAAGTCAAGTATGCGTCCTTCCACGTCCTCAACCAGTAGTTTGTCGAACGCGGATTCAAGGGCCTGTCTGCGTTTGCCCTTGGGTAGCAGCGCGAGCCCCAACCTGGCTTCAAAGAGGGTGATGCTGGTAATCCAGATGGACTCAGCTGCCTGGCGATCCAGCCAATCAACGACTGGTCGCTCCGGAACCTCGCGCATCAACGCCGAAAGAACGTTTGTGTCCATTACGATCACGGCTCAAGATCTGCAGGTCGCGCAAATTGACCCCGAAGCTCCGGTAGGTCAACCGTCAAGCCATTGCCGCTGAAGCGTGCCGCAATTCGCGATCCAATCTTGGCGATCGGGCGACTGGAATCCTTCGCCGCGTTGCGAAGAATATGCCGAATCTCCTCCTCCATACTGCGACCATGACGCTCAGCCAGTCGTTTCAGTCGAACCTTTACGTCCTCCTCGATGTCACGCACAACAACCTGAGCCATGTAAGAAGTCTTCAAATAACAATATGATATCACGATAGCATATTTCGCCAGATGGCGCAATTATGCATTGACGAAGGCCAAATTGGCAATTAGGGGTGCGTAGTAGCATCTGGTCGGGCTTCGTCATCGACACACTATCGGGCCGTCTTTCAGATCGCAGCCATCCGGAGGTCCGAATTGCTGCCAGTACTCCATGTATCCCAAGCGTTTGACGAAGGCGGGGAAGCGCCGATCTACGCGGAACGGCCGCAGCTCCGGCGCCCACAGTCGCGTGTTGTCTCCGGTCTCCGCCCCAATGCCCGGTCCGAGCGGCACTGGCGTCATCGAGTCCAGGCATTGATTCGCCAGGTCGTACGCCAGATCCAATTCGCGGAGCATGGCGTACATGTAAGCGCTGTTTAAACACAATCCAACGCCGGCGGCCGCCGAGAAGCCGGATTCAGGGTGGCTAACTCGGGGGTAAAGGCGCGCGCGAGCTGCCGCGGCTGTAGCCTTCAGACTTGGATTGGCAAATGCGCCGTAAACCAGTTTTGCAACTTCCGCCGTGCGGGCCGCGTCCGGATTCGTCAGGTCAAGCGCCCTTATGGCAGCTGCTGCAGCGTCCTCGAAGTGTCCGGAGCGAAATGCCGCCAGCTCGTACACGGACGAAAGCTGGGGAATGGCGACAGACACCCCCAGATCTACTGCGAGTTGGACAGATTTGAGGGCATCCGCGTCACGTCCAAGCACTGAGTAGGACGCCGCCTGATTTACGGAGACTCCGAGACTTCCGGGGACCAACGCATGCGCCGCGCTCTGTTCGTCGAGCGATTCGCGCAGATTTCCGAGAATTCTCAGCATATTTCCGTGAACCATGTGAATGGGACCATCGCCGGGACTCAGCGACAAAGCTGTCCGTATGTGATGTTCCGCTTCCACCCAGTGACCACGCACGGTCGCTACGGCAGCGACGACCTCATGCGAATCCGGAGAATTGGCATCAAGCTCTAGCGCCTGCTGCGCGGCGCGTTCCGCCGCGTCCAGGTTCTGCGCCGGCTGCTGCGCGAAAAGAATGAACAGCAGCAACTTCGCGTTGCCTATGCCTGCGTACGCGCGAGAAAACCTCGGATCAAGAGTCAGCGCCCGTTGGAAATAGTCCAGCGCCCGCGGCACACTTTGCGGACTCGGCCGATCCATCAGCGCCTCGCCCTGCAAGTACAAATCGTAAGCTTCAACGTTCTGCGTGGGTGGTGAATAAGTGATCGCCGTTGCGCCGTTCAGTTTGACGCTCAGTGCCTGGCCAATCGCTGTCGCCAGATCATCCTGCAGCCTGAACAGATCGGTGAAATTGCGATCGTAGCTTGCCGACCAGATATGCAGTCCGTCCTGTGCGTTGATCAGCTGAGCCGTAACGCGTATGCGTGAGCTGGCCTCGCGCACGCTACCTTCGAGTACCGT
>DATDIL010000181.1:0-4786 GCA_036521075.1 Steroidobacteraceae bacterium
GCGGCGCGCGTCGAGCAGCGCACGGACCTGGACAAGCTGGTCATCGACATCGAGACCAACGGCACGATCGATGCCGAGGAAGCCATCCGGCGCGCCGGCGGCATCCTCAAGGATCAGCTGTCGGTGTTCGTGGACCTGCAGGGAGAAGAGGAAGCCGCCACCAAGGTTTCCGAGATGCAGTTCGATCCGATCCTGCTGCGTCCCGTCGATGAGCTGGAGCTCACCGTCCGCAGCGCCAATTGCCTGAAGGCGGAGAACATCCACTACATCGGCGACCTGGTGCAGCGCACCGAGGTTGAGCTGCTGCGCACCCCGAACCTGGGCAAGAAGTCGCTGACCGAGATCAAGGAAGTCCTGCAAAGCCATGGCCTGATGCTGGGCATGCGCCTGGACGGCTGGCCACCGGCGGGACTCAAGCATGACGAGGAGCGGGACGGCATCTGATTGATGCACCCGATCGAGGATTAAGATATGCGTCACCGACTGAGTGGTCGCCAGCTCTCACGCAACAGCCCACATCGCCACGCGATGCTGCGCAACATGAGCGTGTCATTGCTGCGTCACGAGACCATCCGTACGACCCTGCCGAAGGCCAAGGAACTGCGGCGCGTCGTCGAGCCGCTGATCACCCTGGCCAAGTCCGACAGTGAAGCCCATCGGCGGCTGGCGCTTTCGCGCCTGCGCGACACGGCCGTCGTCGAGAAGCTGTTTGAGGATCTCGGACCGCGCTTCAAGGCGCGTGCCGGGGGCTACACCCGCATCCTGCGCATGGTGCCCCGTGCCGGCGACAACGCACCGATGGCGTTGATGCAACTGGTCGACAAGGCCGGCGCCGTGGTCGCGGACGAGAAGCCGGCCGCGGCCAAGCGTAGCCGCAAGAAGAAGGCGGCGGCTGCGGCAGGCGCAGCGGCTGCTCCGGCCGCCGAGGCCAAGCCGCGCCGCCGCAAGAAGGCGGCTGCCTGAGCGCAGCTTACGCAAACTTAATTGTTTGAGTGAAGACCCCGCCACCGAAGCGGGGTTTTTGCTCTTTACCCCTCATAATCGGCGGTGCCGTCCTGCATCACGGCAATAAGGAGTCGCCATGAGCTTGGGATCAGAATTCAAAGAATTTGCAATGAAGGGAAGCGTCATCGACCTGGCAGTCGGTGTCGTAATCGGCGCCGCGTTCGGCAAGATCGTCGCCTCGCTGGTCGCGGACGTCATCATGCCGCCCATCGGTGTGCTCATTGGGGGTATCAATTTCAGCGACCTGGCCGTGAAGCTGGGCGTGGATCCCACCAACAAGCCGGTGCTGCTCCGCTACGGCAATTTCGCCCAGACCATCCTGGAGTTCCTGATCATCGCCTTCGTCATCTTCATGATGGTCAAGGCGATCAATTCGCTGAAGCGCCCGCCGCCGCCGGCTGTGGCGGCAGCGCCGGCGCCGAGCCGCGAAGAGGTCCTGTTGACCGAGATCCGCGACCTGCTCGCCAAGCGCTAGTCAGCTTTGGACGAACGCGTCCCGCGTCAGGTTCTCGCAGCCTGACGTGCGAACCGCCAGGTCATCCTCGATGCGGATGCCACCGAACGGGCGCAGCTGTTCGACCCGCGGCCAGTTGATATGGATGCCGCGCGCGTCTGCGCGAGCTTGCCGCAAAAGCTGATCAATGAAATACAGCCCAGGCTCCATCGTGACGACAAAGCCGGGCTCCAGGCGGCGGGTCAGGCGCAGGTAAGGGTGGCCGGCCGGTCGGGCAATTTCGCCGCCCGCGGCCGTGCGCTGCAGGCCGCCCACATCATGCACCTGCAGCCCCAGCAGATGACCGATGCCATGGGGCATGAATACGCCTGAGAGCCCGCTGGCAACGGCCTCGTCGGCGTCGCAGTCAATGACGTCCGCTGCGCGCAGCACCGCCGCGACGGCCCGATGTGCGGCCAGATGGATGGTCGGCCACTCGACGCCCGCGCGCACCTGGGCGCACAGCCCCTGCTGAGCCCGGTCCATAGCCGCGATCAGGGCCGCGAATTCGCGGTCGAGGCCCGCATTGCTGGCCGCGGCCACGGTACGGGTGATGTCCGAGGCATAGCCCTGGTACTGCGCGCCGGCATCTATCAACAACGAGTGGTGCGCTGCGGGAGGGTCGCGCCGCAGGTTTTGATAGTGCAACACACTGCCCGCTTCGTTGAGGGCGACGATCGCGTTGTAGGGCAATTCCTGTTCGCGTAGGCCAATGGCCGACACAAAGGCCTGATGGATGCCGTATTCGCTCGCGCCGGCGGCAAACGCTGCGGTGGCCGCGACATGGCCGCGCGCGCCCAAGCGGTTCGCCTGCCGCAGCATCGACAGTTCGTAGGGGGTCTTCACGGCGCGGGTGAAATCCAGCGCCAGCAGCAGATTCTCCGGGTTTTGCGCCGCAAGGCCCCAGGCCGCGATTTGCGGATCCGACTCACCAATCAGCGCGACCCGGGACAGGTCCTGCGGCAGTGCGGCGCGTGCGGCGGCGAGGCTCGGCACCAGCTGTATTTCGAAATATCCGGTCCACTCGCCCTGCGGTCGGCTGGCCTGCTCGTACCAAAAATCCGGGGGGGCACAAATCAGCAGCTTGGGGGTGGCCCCCGGTTTCACGCACACGAAACAGTGTGGTGCGGGGGGCAGCGGACCCCATATTGAATACCAGGCCTGGGGCCTGAACGGATAGCTCTGATCATCACGAAATACCGGCAAAAGTAGGCCCGAATGCACCAGGGCTGCCTCGAGCGAGGCCGCTTGCAGGGCCACGGCAAAGCGGGCCTGCAGGCTCTCCAGATGTTGCGCGTATTCTGACAGACTGTCGGTCATTGGCTCACCCACTACCTCATCCACACGGGTTGTCACGGCCATTCATTACGCTATGCTGCATTGTAGTCGCAGCGTCGCCGCAGGTCGTGGTGATGGCTGGGGCGGTGTGCGCAGGCCGGCTCAAGCGCTGTTTTGGCGCAGGATCCGGAGAGCATTCATGACGGGGCGTTCACGAATGTTTAAAAACCGGCTGTAACTCTATAGAATTCTGCGCCGCAGTCTGAAATCGCCAGACTAACTAGTTAGTTTTAAATTTGGTCTCTCACCGTTTGCTTTCTTTTTCGGGGTACAGCTCAATGAAGACAAAACTCGCTCTCAGCGCTCTCGTTGCCGCGCTCGCGCTGGTCGCCTGCGCCAAGACGGACACGACAGCTCCTGCCGCTGCTGATTCGGCCGCCGCGTCCGCCTCCTCGGCAGCCGATGCCGCTGCTGCGGCTTCATCGTCGGCCAATGACGCGGCTGCCGCCGCTGCCTCGGCTCCGTCGTCGGCGCCGGCTTCCAGCTCGCCGTAAGTAACAGTCGACGTTACTGATCCGAGTCCGACCGCGGGCTCGCAAATGGCCCGGACCGGCGCGCGAGCACGGCTCCGGGCTTTTTGTTGAAGGAATGGACTGTGACCATCAGTCTGCGAGACGCCCGCAGTTCGCGGGACGACCGCTCCTGGATTGCGAAGGTGTTCCGGGACTACATCGATGACCTGGATCCGCTGAGCACGGGGATCTTTCCGGTGTTGGGCGAGGTGGGGCATCGCGAGCCCGATCAGGTGGCACGCTGGTTTGGTGATCCAAACGCCTTTCCACTGGTCATTGCGCAATCGCAGCTGCCAGTCGGCTTCGCGATGGTCGCCCGCGCCTCCGGTGCCGCGGCGGACTACCGCATGGGTGAATTCTTCATCGATCGTACCCACCGTGGCCTGGGTTTGGGTCGGGGTGCCGTGCAGTTGATCCTGGACCGCTTCGCGGGTCGCTGGGAAATCACCGAATATCAGCGCAATCCAATTGCCGTGAAGTTCTGGCGCCGGGTCGTGAGCGCCTACACCGGCGGGCGCTTCGAGGAGCGCATCTTCAATGGCGAGGTGCGCCAGAGCTTCGAGTCGGGGCCGCGGCGGCGTTAGACCCGCAGCTGCCGCAGCCCTTCAGGGCCTGCACCTGCAGTGATGCCTTCAACTTGCCCGGCCAGCCCACGCGCGCACGCTGCGCCAGCGGCAGCACTCGATCCAACAGCCACAGCCGCTGGCGAACGCCCAGCAGTCGCCACAGGCTGTAGAGTGCGCTGAGGGCGACCAGCACCACGACCACGCTCCATTGCACGATGAGCATTCAGCCCAGCCCCGCCGCGAGCGCGGCGCGATAGGTCACGAAGGAGGTCAGGTACGCGAGTGCGAACTGATAGGCGGCCATCAGCGCAGGATATCGCCAACTGTTGGTTTCGCGTCGGACAACAGCCAGGGTCGAGAGGCACTGCGGGGCGAAAACGTACCAGGCCAGCAGCGACAGTCCCGTGGCCACCGTCCAGCCGCGGGCGAGGATGGGCTGCAGGGCCCCGGCCACATTCTGGCCGGCGGCCGACATCGCATACACCGTGCCCAGTGCGCCCACGGCAACCTCGCGCGCCGCAAGGCCCGGGACCAGCGCCACGCAGATCTGCCAGTTGAACCCGATGGGCGCGAACAGCAGCAGCAGCCCATGGCCGAGCCGGCCCGCAAAGCTGTAACTGATCGCGGGCGCCGTTGCTGCGGACGGGGCCGCGGGGAAGCTCGCCAGGAACCACAACACCACCATCAGCGTCAGCAGCACCGTGCCCACGCGACCCAGGAAAATGCGCGCGCGTTCCCACAGGCCCAGCGCCAGGTTGCGCAGCGTCGGCCATTTGTATTCGGGCAGCTCGAGCATGAGCGGGTGGTAGTCACCGCGCATGAAAATGCGCTTGATGGCAAAGGCCACGACCATCGCGCCCACGACCCCGACC
>DATDIL010000182.1:0-32847 GCA_036521075.1 Steroidobacteraceae bacterium
TCCGGTGACCGCCCCGGGAGCGAGCACCGGCGCATTCGATCACGTCGCCTTCACGGCCGAGGACTTCGAGGCGGTGATCGCGCGGCTGGCCCGCCACGGCGTGACACCGGCCCGCAATCTGGTGTCCAAGTCCGGCATGCGTCAGCTGTTCGTGTTCGATCCGAATGGCGTCAAGCTCGAAATCAATTTTCGAAATCAATAACGGCCAATACGGGCCAGTCAAGGACGAGAGGGGCTCATGAACAATCTGCGAAAGTTCAAATACCTGGGGGCGACGCTGCTGCTGACCGGCGCGATGAGCGCACACGCGGCCGCGCCTTGCGACCGCGCCTGCCTCGAGGGATTCGTCGACCGCTACTTCGATGCCCTGCTGGCGCACAATCCGAAGCTGGTGCCCCTCGCACCGGGCGTGCGCTACACCGAAGACGGCCAGCAGCTGGCGATAGGTGATGGCCTGTGGCGTACCATGCACGCCAAGGGACATTACCGCCTGTTCGTGACCGATCCGCGCGCCGGCCAAGTGGGCGTGCTGGCGACCATCCAGGAGGACAACCGCGATCCGGCCAAGGGCACGGAGGTGCTGATGGCACTGCGCCTGCGGGTCAAGGAGCGCCAGATCACGGAAATCGAGGAGCTGATGGTGCGCGATGAAAAGCCCGCGCTCGCCATGGACGGCAAGACGGTCGATCCGATCTACCTGGCGACGGTGCCGCCCGCGGAGCGGGCCTCGCGGGCCGAACTGATCGCGACTGCCAACAAGTACTTCACCGGCATGCAGAAGAATGATGGCAAGGGCGATTATCCCTTCGCTGCGGACTGCAACCGGCTCGAGAACGGCATGCAGACGACCAATGCACCCACGCCTGCGGGGCAGACGCGGCCGGATCCGAAGACCTCCGGCAATTATTCCGCGCAATGGAGCTGCATGGAGCAGTTCAAGTCCGGCCTGTTGCACTTCGTCAGTCGCATTCGCGACCGGCGCTATGTCGCGGTGGATGAGGAGCGCGGCATCGTTTTCGCCTTCGGATTCTTTGATCACGAGGCGGGCGATACCCGTCACTTCACCACTGCGGACGGCCGCCCGGTAGTGGCCGGCCCGGTTCAGCCGTGGACCTGGGAAATTGCCGAAATCTTCAAGGTGCAGGGCGGCAAGATCCATCGCATCCAGGCGGTCCTGCAGCGCAGCCCCTACGGCATGATCTCCGGCTGGAGCACCTGGCTGCAGGGCATGTCGGACCAGGCGCATGACGTGAGCATGGAGTAGATGCTGCGCTAGTTCCTCAGCATCGCCCAGACGGCGGTGGCCTCGGTGGCCTCCACGGCACGGCTGCGATCGGTCAGATCGACGGGTAATCCCTGCAGGAAGTGCCGGCAGTTTTCCGCTGGAGCGGGCTTCGCAATCAGATGTCCCTGCACGCGGGCGCAGCCCAGTTCGCGAAGCTTCTCCAGTTGCTGCCAACCCTCGATGCCTTCGGCGATGACGGGAATGCGCAGGTGGCGCGCCATGGCGATGATGGCGCCCACAATGGCAAGATCGCTGGGATCGGAGCCCAGATCACGCACGAAGCTGCGGTCGATTTTTATCGAGTCCACCGGCCAGCGTTTCAAATAGGACAGACTCGAATAACCGGTTCCGAAGTCATCGATGCTGATGTGGATGCCCAGGTCGCGCAGCCTCGTGACCGCATCTTTGTTGGCCTCGCCGTTGCGACCTTCACGGCGTTCGAAGATCGTTCCCTCGGTCAGTTCGATCTGCAGTGTCGACGGATCGATGTCGTACTTGCGTGTGAGCTGGACGATCACGCCGACCAGATTCGAACGTTGCAATTGAGAGGCGGAGACGTTGACGGCTATCGGGACCGGCTTGCAGCCCTGCCCGCGCCATCGGACCGCGTCCGTCAGCACCCGCTCCAGCACGAATTCACCGATCGGCACGATCAGACCGGATTCCTCTGCGATTCCGATGAAGCGAGCCGGTGACAGGAAGCCGTGGGTTGGATGATGCCAACGCAACAGCGCCTCGAGGGCCACGACCTGATTGGTCTGGACCTCGACAATGGGTTGGTAATGCACATCCAGCTGCTGCGACTCCAGCGCCTCTCGCAGGTGCGTCTCGATGGCGATGCGCTGCTTGAGCCGACGGTCCATGAAGGGGCTGAAAACCTGGCAGTTGTTGCGGCCTCGCTCCTTGGCCTGATACATCGCGGTATCGGAGTGACGCAGCAGTTCGCCCATGTCCGCACCGTCGCGCGGAAACAGGCTCACGCCGATGCTGGCGGTGGTGACCAACGGTTGCCCGTTGACAATGACGGGAGTTGACAAGGATTCGGTGATTCGGCGCGCCGCTTCATTGACATCCTCCGCATCGCGCACGGATTTCATGACGACGACGAACTCATCTCCGCCCATGCGAATCACGATGTCCTCGCCGCGCAAGGTCTCGCGCAGCCGCTGGGAGACCGCCTTGAGGAGCTGATCGCCGGTCTCGTGACCGCGTGAGTCGTTGATGTGCTTGAACCGATCCAGATCGAGAAACAGCACGGCGAGTATCTGGCCGTTCTGCGCAGCGACCGCCAGCGCCTGCGGCAGATGCGCGGCCAGGAACAGCCGATTGGGCAGTCCCGTCAACTGGTCGTGGTGCGCGAGGTGATCCAGATGCTGCTGCTTTTCGAGCAGTCTCGACTCGAATCGTGCACGCAAGGAAGTGTCGTGGCAGGTGTACGAAAGCACCGTTCGATCACCCAGCCGCACCCGATGGCCCAGCAGGTCTACGTCGAGCGTTTTTCCGTCCTTGCAACGCTGCCGTACTTTCAGCGTCACATGGTCGGTGGGCAGGCGCAGGCGGCCGATCAGGGCGTCACTGGACGGGTCTTCGTCAAACACCCGCGTCGCGGGAATCCCCACTAGCTCGTGCGCCGCATAACCGGATTGCTTCACAAACGCGGCATTGACAGCAATAATATGTAAGGTGGTGGAATCGAGCAGTAATACAGCAGTGGGCGACTGCTCAAAGCTCGCCTGCCACAGCAGACGTTTGTCGCTGTTTCCAGAGCTTTTACGCAGTTTCAACCATAGCTTGCCGATCAGATTGCCCACATTCCCCTCCGCAGCGCCCTGAAGTCTCAGTTATCGGCAGGTACGGGAACGTACGCAGCGCACAGTTCCTGCGCCCAGTGCAGCGAGTTCACGATTCCTGGCAGTGTTTTGTGACAGGGTGCCAAGCTGTTGATTCGCTTCTTGTAGGACCGGTTGTAGGACAGGCCTCGCGAGCCATTTTCTGTGACCTGTGCACGGCGACGTCGGCCTCCGCGCCTGATTAGATCCGTCACATGAACGTCGTTCTGCCTTGGCTGCGGCCCCGTTATCGCATTCGACTCGGTATTGCCAGCCGTCTGGCCATCAGCTTCATCGGTGTTGCCGGGTTGATCCTCGCCGCCAACCTGGTCGTGCAACAGGGCATTCTGGTTGAGCGAACGACGCGCGTCCTGGCGCCGCAACCGGCCGCGCCGGTGGTGACGGTGGCGGCAGCGCCCGCTCCGGTACACGTTGAACGCGCCCCGGCGGCTCCCGTGGTGTCGCCGCTATTACTGGAAGAGGCGGTCGGGGCCCTTGCGCGTGTGGACCTTGTCAGCCAGCTGCGCATCAAAGATGCGTCGGCGCCGGCCGATGCGCAGTACCGGCAGGCCTTGGCTCATTTGAATGAGGCGGCCAAATCGGTGGCGGGCTCAACCGCATCGGTGGGTACGGATCCCGCGTTGCGCCACGTCCGCACCGAGCTTAGCGCCTACTCAGCGCATGCCAGTGCCATGCTGCACACTGCCGACGCGCGCCGAGCGGCCGAGGCGGATCGCACCGCGCTGTTGGACCGTCTGGACGTGCGCGTCAAGGAACCCCTTGCGGGTGCGTGGACGATATTTGGCCGGGTCGTTTCGCGCCAGACGCTGGTGGAACTCAGCGACGACATCGACAGCCTGCGGCATCACGCCGAGGCGCTGGAAGCGGCAACGCCGATTTCGGCCCTGCAGGTCGCGGCGATCAGCGCCGCAGAGCAGCGGGTGCAGAAGACCCTCAGCGCAAACGAATCCGCGTTCCGCCGTGGCCAGAGTGATGCGTGGTACCGGGCCATGAATGCCGATCTGGCGCAACTCATCGCGCGACGCGAGGCGTCGATACAGCTTGCGAGCGACTTGGCGGATCAGACCGAGGCCTTCGCGCATCAGAGCGACCGGTTGCGAGAGGCTCTGCTCAAGGCCGGGCGCATCATGGCGCCGGCGCTCGAGGCGGTTGCGCAGGTCGCGACCAGGCCATCCCCCGCCGCAAGCGCAGCGCCGGCCGTGTCGAGCCCGACGCCTGCGCTTGCGCGCGCACGGGCGGCGGTGCAGACGAAGTCGGTCAGCCGGATGCCGGCGGATTCCTCTTCCCGGGGCATTATCGCGTGGGCAAGCGGTGCGGCCGCGCTGCTGATGATCCTCATGTGCGTCGGTATCATCATCAGCACGGTGGTGCCGGTGAAGCGCATGGTGGCTGCGACATCACAGATTGCGGCGGGTCAATACTCGGTGCGCGTGGCGAGCGGGGGCATCACCGAGTTCGACACGCTGGCCAATGCGTTCAATACCATGGCGGATGAACTCGCGGCGGCCAGGCAAGCGAGCCTTCATTACCAGCAGGGCCTGGAAGAGAAGATCCAGGAGCGTACCCGCCGACTGCAGGAACTGGCGCAGCGCGACCCGCTCACGGGACTGTCCAACCGCCGGCACCTGTTTGCATTGCTCGATGCGGCTATCGAAAGGGCGCGAACGTCCGGTCACTGGGTCGGCGTGCTGTTCCTGGACGTTGACAATTTCAAGTACATCAATGATGGCCTGGGCCACGCGTTCGGCGACAGCGTCCTGGCGGGGATGGGGCAGCGCCTGGCCGAGCTCAGTAGCGCCTACGGGTTTGCCGCCCGCCTGGGTGGCGATGAATTTACCGTCGTCCTCGAGCGCACAAACACGATCGAGGAGATCCGCAATCTCGGCGCAGCCATCGTCGCGGCATTTCAATCGGCCATGGTGATCGAGGGTCGCGAGCTGATCGTGAGTGTCAGCGTGGGGGCGTGCGCCTACCCGATTCATGCACAGCAGGCCGGCGCGCTGCTGAAGGCCGCCGACATGGCGTTGTTCCGCGCCAAGGCCCTCGGCCGCAGTCAGCTGTCCGTTTTCACCCCGGACCTGCTGGATCTCGCTGCCGCCAAATTCGCCACTGAACAGGGCCTGCGTCGGGCGATCGATCGAAATGAATTCGAACTGTTCTTCCAGCCGGAAATCAGCGGCGAAACCCTTGAGGTTGGACTCGTCGAGGCACTCATTCGCTGGCGTGCGCCAAATGGTGAGCTGCAGCTGCCGGGCGCGTTCCTGCCGGTGGCGGAGCAATCCGGCCTCGCCATCGAGATCGGCGCGTGGGTCTTGCGCCGTGCGGTGAGCGCGGCGTCGAGCTGGCACCGGGGCGGCTGGCCCGACGCGCGCGTTGCGATCAACGTGTCGCCGCGGCAGTTGAGCGATGGCCAATTCGTCCCACGCGTGGCGGCGCTCCTGGCCGAGTTCGAGTTGCCCGCTCGCTGTATCGAAATCGAGCTGACCGAGTCGGTGCTGCAGACCGGCCCCGCGACCGTCGCCGCAATACACAAAATGCGCGAACTCGGTGTCGCAGTCGCACTGGACGATTTCGGCACGGGCTTCTCATCGCTGGCTTCGCTGGAGATATTGCCTCTGAGCCGGGTCAAGCTCGATCGGTCACTGATTTGCGGAATCGATACGAGCCCGCGTTCGGCGGCAATCGCGCAGGCCATTATCGGGATGTGCCAGAAATTGGGGCTCGACATCACGGCAGAAGGGGTGGAGCGGCCCGAGCAGTTTGCATACCTCGCGCGCCAGCGCTCGATGTTCATTCAAGGGTTCCTGCTCGCCCACCCGGTGCCGCAGCATGAGCTGCTGCCATTGCTGCCGATCGTCCGGGAGCGGGCCCGCGAGTTGCTCCTGACCTCAGCGCAGGGACGGGGCGATGGTGCTGACATAACGGAGGCACGAACACAGCAATCCGGGCGCGCCGCGGGGGCCCGCGCTTGAGGGTTATTGACCCCGTGTTCGTGCCTTCGTCCTACAGTTTCACGGGCCGTGAGGAGTAGTCTGAAAGCATGGCCAAGCAGCTTGCCAATTCCGCCCGATCACCCAAGGTGTCCGGCATTGCCGGCCACGCAATCCATGGTTCACCGGCCGTGATACTGGTCGTGGAAGACACCGAGGAACTGCGCAGCTGCGTGGCGGAGTATTTCCGCGTCGTCGGCTTTGATGTCGTCGCGGCCGAGAATGCGGGCGATGCTCTGGCCGCGATCGATTCGGGTATTCATGTCGACCTGGTCTTCACCGACATCAACATGCCGGGCGCGATCGATGGGATGGGGCTGGCGCGCTGGCTGTCAGCGCACCGCCCGCTGCTGCCCATCATTCTCACCTCCGGTGATCCGCGCCCGGAACTGGAAGGCTCTGCGCCGCATTACCACTTCGTGCGCAAACCCTATTCGCTTGACGAACTCGAACACGACATCCGACAGATGGTCTCCTAAAGCTGCAGGGTGCGCAGCTGGCGGTTGGTGTTCTCTTCCGCAACCTGCGCCTGCGGCGACTTCTGCAAGAAGCTTACGGTATCCGTGGCTGACAGCGGCCGACTCACGAGGTAGCCCTGGACCAGGTCACAGCCCAGGCGCCGCAGCAGGTTCCACGCCTCCTGGGTCTCGACTCCCTCGGCGACCACCTTCAGCCCCATGCTATGAGCCAATTCGATCGTCGACGTGATGATGGTCACGTCGTCGCGGCGCTCGTGGGCACGGATGATGAACGACCGGTCGATCTTCAGCTCATCCAGCGGCAGGCGGCTGAGCTGGGACAAGGAGGAGTACCCCGTGCCGAAGTCGTCCAGTGAAAACCGCACCCCGGCAATCCTCAGCAATTGCATGTTGCGCACCGCCAGCGCGGGGTCCTTGATCACGGCGCCTTCGGTGATTTCCAGCATCAGGCTGGTCGGGGCGACGCCATGGTCACGCAGGGTCTCGAGTATTTCATCCCCGAGATTCGCATCAAGCAGATCCGGCGCCGAAAGGTTCACCGCGACATCAATATCAATGCCTTCCCGATGCCACGCGGCCATCTGGCGGATGGCCGCCCCCAGCGCCCAGCTCGTCAGACGGCGCGCGCCGCCGGTCTGTTCGGCGATGGGGACGAACTCACCGGGTGAGACGAAGCCCAGCTGCGGATGGGTCCAGCGCGCGAGTGCCTCGAGGCTGCGCACGCGACCGCTGAACATGTCCACTTTGGGTTGATACACCAGCGTGAGTTCATCGCGTTCGATGCCGCCGGGAAGGTCTCCGGCCAGGGCAAGGCGGCGGCGCAACTCCTCCTCGCGTCCGGGGCGGTAGCTGGCGATGCGCCCGCGCGCCTCACCGGCGTCTTCGAGTGCGGCATGCACATGCCGCAGCAGGTCCTCGGCCAGATTGCCATGATCGGGCGCGCAGCTGATGCCGGCATTCACGTGCAGATCGAGACTCACGGCGAGCAGATTGAAGCCGGCGCGCAGTGAGCCGATGAGCTGCTCGGCCAGCAGATTCGCGCGCGCTGCGGTGCAGCCGCGCGCGAGCACCAGAAACTGCGCCGAGCCGAGGCGGGCGGTGATGTCCTGCTCGCCGCAATTCTGCCGCAGTCGCCGGGCGGTTTCGCGCAAGGTCTCATCGCCTACGTGATGGCCCAGGGAGGCGCTGATCTCGCCCAAGTTCGCCACCTCAAGCAGGATCAGTGCCACGCCGGGTGGTGGCGTAATGCGCAGCAGCTCCTCGAGATGCCGTTCGGCGAAGGCGCGATTGGGCAGGCCCGTGAGTGCGTCATGGTGTGCGTCATGACTGATGCGTGCCTCGCGTTGCGCGATGCCCTGCTGCATGGCGTTGAAGGTCGCGGCGAGACTGCGGAACTCATCGCCGCCGCGTACGTCGACGGCCTCGTCATAGGCGCCCGCCTGAATGCGGCGGGCGGCGCGCACCAGCTCGCCGATGGGTCGGGTCGCACCGCGCCCCAGCAGCAGCGCGATCGCAATCGCGGCCACCAGGGCGATACCGCCAATGGCCGCGAGCGCATCGCGCTGGGTTCTATAGGGCGCCATCACATCGACCATCGGCTGCTGCAGCACGACGGCGACGGACTCCGTGGCATCGCCCAGTCGGGACACATATGTCAGGTAATCCTGGCTGCCGAGCGGACGCGGCCGTGAGGTCGGGGTGCCGGTCGCCAGCTCGTGATGCGTGATCAGGGCCGCGCGTTCCGCGGGACCCAGGGTGGAGGCCACCAGCCTCAGTTGCGCTCCCTCACCGACCAGCACACTGACCTGGCTGCCGACCAGATCGTGGATGTGCGCGACGACGGCATCATTCACCGAGAAGCCCATGACCACCCAGCCAATCGGCTCGGGCGCGTTCACCTGCGCCGCGACAAACTGGTACAGGTGATCGCCGAGCACCACCAGATGTGCATCGGCGCGACCACTCGCGATCGAATTGGCAAGCCTCTGCACCGCCGGCGCACGCGCCGAGACGTCCCGCGGCGAGTTCGAGGTAATCAGGTGGCCATCGGCATCGAGGAACAGGACCAGGTCCCAGCCGATATGCTTTGAATGTTCGATCGCCGCGGACACCATCGTGTCCGCGTCGTGGCTGGCCACGACATCCTTGAACCCGATATCGGCCGCGAGCGTCGCCACGGTGCTCGACAGCTGGTCGGCGCGCAGCCGCAGATACTGCTGCACCACCTGTGAGCCGTACCGCAGTTGTTCATCGGCCCGCACCAGTGCCTCGTGCTTGGTGCTGGCGAGAACTGCGACCAGCGTCACACTCTGCGTGATTATGACCAGACCAATGATCAGTGCGAGAAGTCGGTTGCGGAAACTGTCCATGTCTTACGTTCAAATGACTTTGATAGATGGTAGCCCCAGGCACACGGCTCAAGGCGTGCGGTGGGCCACAGGAGCGAGAATTCACACCGGTGAGTAAGGCCGATGCACAGCGCAACAGGCAGCATTTGGGGTAAGTTCCCGGGATTGGCGCGGCGGTTCGCCGGGGCGCTGCTGTGTTTGAGCGTCTGCACTGCAGCGTGGCCGACGGATCTGCAGGTGCGGGTGCTGCAGCAAAACGGCAAGCCGCTGCGCGGCGCCATCGTCACGGTGCACGTGATCGCGGCGAGCGCCGCCGCACCCACGCCCGTTCACGCCGTCATGGACCAGATCAATCTGGCCTTCGCGCCGGACCTGATGGTCATCCCGGTAGGTTCAACCGTGAACTTCATCAACAGCGACAAGGTCAGCCACGAGGTCTATTCGTTCTCCTCGGCGCATCAGTTCAAACTTGGCTTGTATCGTGGCAACGGCCATCCGCCGGAGCTGTTCGATCGCCCCGGTCTGGTGACACTGGGCTGCAACATCCACGACGCGATGCTCGCCTACATCCTGATCACGGACGCCCCGTACTACGGCGTGACCGCCGCGGATGGCAGCTGGGCGCAGGCGGATATCGCGCGCGGCAAGTACCGCATCGAAGTGTGGAGCCCGCGGCTCACCGCGGCCGGCCAGATGTTGCAACAGGACATCACCGTAAGTGCGGGCGAGCATGCGCAAGCCGAAATTCGCGCTGATCGTGCGCTGCGACCCGCACAGTTGCAGACGCACCCGCATTCCTGGGATGCCTATTGATGAGGCTGCGCGCAGGTATGCCGCTGGTTGCGGGCGCCGCGGTGGCCATGCTGGCCGCGGCGCGCGCGCATGCCGCGCAGTGGGATGTTTCCCTGGACACGCGCCTGGTCGGGGCCGATGCGCCGACATCCTTTCAGGATGGCGGTCTGGGAATTTTGCGCTACGGCGACAATCGCGACGGCCTGCAGCTGGGTCGCGCGCGTCTTGCCCTCTCGCAGGATCTCGGCGAGCTGTTCACTTTCAAAGTCGACACCTCCGCCTGGGGTCAGCACGACCGCAATCCGGTCGATGTCACGGAGGCTTATCTGCAGTTGCATCCCTACCCACTGGGCGACTGGCGCGCGCGCGTGAAGCTAGGCGCCTTTTATGCGCCCATTTCACTGGAGAACCGTGCCGAGGGCTGGGAGTCGCCGTACACCCTGTCATCCTCCGCGCTGGACAGCTGGGTGGCGCAGGAGCTGCGTACCATCGGCGCCGAATTCAAACTCGAGTGGCTGGGCACACATTCCGGACATGACTTCGACGCCGGTGCCGCATTCGGTGTCTATGGCTGGAACGAGGGCGCCGGCACCGCGCTTGCCAGTTCCGGATTCACCATCACCGACTGGCAAGGCTCGCTGTTTGGCCGCGTGGGTCGTCCCGGTGGCCTCGCCGGCCCGATCGATGAGTACCACCAGTTCGACCGTCGCGCCGGCACCTACCTGGGCCTGGACGTTCATTACCTGGATCGCATCACCCTCGAAGGCCTGCATTACGACAATAACGCCGACCCGGTCGCGCAGGATGAGGTCACTGATGACTATGCCTGGCACACGCGCTTCAATACGGCAGGGGTGCGCGCCGAGGACGATTCGGGGTGGACCGCCATCGTGCAGTGGATGGCCGGCAGGACGGATGTCGAACCTGAACAGTTTGGGCTGTTGCGCTGGGAATTCGTGACCCGCTACGTGCTGCTGTCAAAGCGCAGCGGCGCCAACACCTTCTCCGCCCGCTATGACGACTTCGAGGTCGACGGCGCGCAGTCATACCCCATGGGTGATCAGGGCGGGCACGCCCTAACGCTGGCCTACCGCCTCGAACCGGATGCGCATTGGCGCTTCACGCTGGAATGGGTACGCGCCCGCGGCTTCCAGGCCAATCGGGTACTTTTGACCGATGAGACGCCTTTTGCGACGGCAAGCAATGTCCAGCTGGCGATACGGTACGCGCTGAGCAGTCACTAGGCCCTGTGCGGGGCTGGAATGGTCGATTTACCCCCTGGCTGTGGCGCTGCCAGTGAAGATGCCGCAAAATTGTCCGCGGCGGGGCTTGGGATCCCGAGGATTGAATCATCAATCCAATGAGGACCAGGCCATCAACTGGGGACGACCGATGAAATATGTACGACGGAACATCGCTGCATTAGCCATGGTGCTGGCGGGTATCTGGACCCTGGGGGCAGTGCCCGCGCAGGCCGAGTCGCCACAGGCCAGCGGTCCGCAGGGGGATACCTGGGCCTCCATTGCCAAGCTACCGGACTGGCAGGGCATCTGGGAGCTGAACTGGAGAGCCGGTGGGGGCCTCGCCGCCGCGCGACCGGCACCCCCGAAGCTGACGCCCGCGGCACAGGCCAAACTGGACGCCTATAAGAAGGCGCAGGAATCGGGGAAGGACCTGCAGCCCGAGCAGGCCAATTGCCTGCCGCCGGGCATGCCTCAGATGATGACGCAACCCTATCCCATCGAGTTTCTGTACAGCCCCGGTAAGGTCGCGATCGCGGCCGAGGCTTACATGCAGCTGCGGCAGGTCTTCACGGACGGACGGCCGCATCCCAAGGATCCGGATCAGCTGTTCAACGGGCACTCCATCGGACACTGGGAAGGTGACACCTTGGTGGTGGACACCGTGGGCTTTGTGCCCTGGAGCCAGATCTCGCCCGGCGTGGGGCACAGCGACCAGATGCACATCGTGGAGCGGATCCGCCGCACGGGCCCGGAAACCATGGAGATCAAGCAGACCATCACGGATCCGAAGGTGCTCGCCGAGCCCTGGACGGTGTCGCACTTCTACAAGCTGGTGAAGGATGACCTGCGCGAATACGAGTGCGAACAGAACAACCATGACAGCGCGGACGATGAAGGTCGTCCAGGCATAAGGGTAAATTAGTCAGATTTTAGGAGATTCAGATTATGCGCATTATTCGCGTGGCCGCGATGGCGATTGCCGCCGCCGCGGTCGTTATTGCCTGTGGCAGTGCCAGTGCACATCATTCCACCGCCATGTTCGACATGCGGAAGTCCGTCACGCTGGAGGGCACCATCAAGCAATTTGAATGGACCAATCCGCACACCTGGATCGTGTTCGATGTGCCGAATTCCACGGGCGGGGTCGATGAGTACGGGATCGAGGGCATGAGCCCCAACTACCTGGCGCGCAATGGCTGGGACAAGCACACTCTCAGTTCCGGTGAGAAGGTCGAGCTGGTCCTGCATCCGCTGAAGGATGGCCGCAAGGGCGGGTTCAACGTGAGCGTGAAGCTGCCGGACGGAAAAGTCATGTACAACCTGCCGCACGCAGGCTACTGATCAGTCATCCATCAGGAAGCTGCGCAGCTGCTCGCTGCGGCTGGGGTGACGCAGCTTGCGCAGCGCCTTGGCTTCGATCTGGCGGATACGCTCGCGGGTCACATCGAACTGCTTGCCGACTTCCTCGAGGGTATGGTCGGTGTTCATGTCGATGCCGAAACGCATCCGCAGCACCTTGGCCTCCCGCGGGGTCAGTTGCGCAAGTACCGAGTGAGTGGTCTCGCGCAGCGACTCGGAGGTGGCCTGATCGATCGGGGAGGCCACCGAGGTGTCCTCGATGAAATCTCCCAGATGCGAATCCTCGTCATCGCCGATCGGAGTCTCCATCGAGATGGGTTCCTTGGCGATCTTCAGCACCTTGCGAACCTTGTCTTCCGGCATTTCCATGCGCACGGCCAGCTCCTCGGGAGTCGGCTCGCGGCCCATTTCCTGCAGCATCTGGCGCGAAATGCGATTGAGTTTGTTGATGGTCTCGATCATGTGCACCGGGATGCGGATGGTACGGGCCTGGTCGGCGATCGAGCGGGTGATGGCCTGGCGAATCCACCAGGTCGCATAGGTCGAGAACTTGTAGCCGCGACGGTATTCGAACTTGTCGACGGCCTTCATCAATCCGATGTTGCCCTCCTGGATGAGGTCCAGGAACTGCAGGCCGCGGTTCGTGTACTTCTTCGCGATCGAGATCACGAGGCGCAGGTTCGCCTCGACCATCTCCTTCTTGGCGCGCCGTGCCTTCGCCTCGCCGATCGAGATGTCCCGGTTGATTTCCTTGAGGTCGTTGATCGACAGGTGATACAGCGTCTCCAGCACCGCGAGACGGTTCTGGCGCCGCTCCACTTCTTCCTTGAACTTGGTCAGCGGGGCCGAGTACTTCTTCCCCGCCTTCATGTGCTTCTGCAGCCAGCGCGCGCTGGTCTCATTCTTCGGGAAGGTCGCGATGAAGTCCTTGCGCGGCATGCCCGAGTCACGCACGGCAATGATCATGATCTCCTTCTCGAGCTGGCGGATCTCGGAGATATGCCCGCGCAGATTCAGAATGAGCGCATCGAACATGCGCGGGGAGAGCTTCAGCTCCATGAACTCGCCCGAGAGCTTCTTGCGCAGCTTCAGGGTCTTCGGATCCTTGGCGCCCAACTTCTCGATCGCACCGAGCGACTGAACGAAGGTCTTGTGGATCGACGCGAAGCGCCGCGCCGCTTCCTCCGGATCCGGACCGGTGTCGACGGCTTCCTCTTCGGCGTCCGCCTCCTCGCCTTCTTCGCGCTCGCCTTCGGCCGGTTCCTCCGCGACCACCAGCTCCAGCTTGGTCGGGTTCTGGGGCTGGGCAATCACATCGGGCGCATTCGGATCGATGAAGCCGACGATCACATCCACGAGGCGTGACTGACCGGCCTTGACCGGCTCATAGGCCTTGAGCAGGAAATCAAAGGTTGCCGGATACATGGACAGCGCACCGCGCACCGCATCCAGGCCTTCCTCGATGCGCTTGGCGATGCGGATTTCGCCTTCGCGGGTCAGCAGTTCGACCGTGCCCATTTCGCGCATATACATGCGCACCGGGTCGGTGGTGCGACCAAGCTCCGCATCCAGCGCCGCGAGCGCCGCCGCAGCCTCTTCGATCGCCTCTTCGTCGGCTGGCTGTGACGGTTCGGAGGCGAGCAGCGCATCCGTATCCGGGGCCTTCTCGAACACCGGAATGCCCATGTCATTGATGGTGTTGACAATGTCCTCGATCTGCTCCGGATCCACGATCTCGGAGGGCAGATGGTCGTTCACCTGCGCATAGGTGAGGTAGCCTTGTTCCTTGCCGCGGGCAATCAGCAGCTTCAGCTGCGACTGGCGATCCTCGGGCATGCCCAGCGGACGGGCGGCGAGAGTCTTCTTTTCCTTCTCCGCCAGCAGCTTCGCGGCAGCCTTGGCATCGAGCGTCGCCGCCGTCGGGCTGTGCGCCCTGGCGGGTGCCGATGCGCTCTTCTTGGGCGCGGGCGTGGCGGCCTTGCGCTCCTTTTCCGGCAACTGCGCGGCCTTCTTGGCGACAACCACCTTGGCGATGACCGCCTTCGCCGGCTTCTTTTCCGGTTGTGGACGCTTCTTGCTGGTAGCAGTGGGCTTCGGCTTACTTGTCATGGTGAAGCTGGTGCGACCCCGTATTGAAATGGTGTGAAGCCCTAAATGTGAGTCCCGGCTTCGGGCAACTCAAGGGGCGTTTGGGCAAACCGCCGATTGTATTTCACAACGCACGCGCTGCCAAACCCAAAGCACGTGGGTGCCTCAAGGCTGGCGTGCCAGATCTTGCATAAGTTGTTGAAGTTCAAGCTTTTCTTCCTTCGACAAACCCAGGTTGCGGTCCTTCTCCAACAATTGGTCCAGCTGCCGACGCACCGACTCCTGGTGTAGACGCCCCAGGGCTTCCTCCAGTTCCCGCCGGGCGGCCGCGGCATCCTTGACCATCGCCTCCATGCCCGCCAGACGCGCCAGATGGGGCTCGCCGGGGCGACCCCGCCAGCGCTCCAGCACCTGCGCAGTGGACTGTGCAGGAGTGATGCGCAACTCATCGATCAACGCGGACAGCACGTCGATGCCGGGTTCATCCAACGTCCGCATGCGCTGCAAACCCTGTTCCGGTATATCGGCCGCGATCTGCGGAAAATGAAGCAGCAACCGCACGGCCTGGCGCACCAGGCTGCCGCGCCCGGCGCCGCCCTGGCGCGATTCGGCCGCGGGCGCCCCCGCACCGATGCGAATGCCCAACAGTTCGGCGATGCCCTCCGGCGTGCGCTGGAAGCCAAAGGCCTGCGCCAGCCGCTCGGTCAGCAGCCGCCGGTACACCCCTTCGGGAACCTGCAGCAGCAGGGGCCGGCTCGCCTGGGCCACTTTCGCGCGACCGTCGGCACCACGGGTCATCACCCGCTCGCCCAGTTCGCGCACAAAGTACTCGGACAGCGGCAGCGCCTCGGTGGCCACGCGCTGCTCGAAGGCGGCGCGACCCTCCTTGCCGACCAACGTGTCGGGATCCTCGCCCTCGGGCAGGAACAGGAAGCGCAGCTCCCGGCCTTCGATCGCTTCGGGCAAAGCGTTCTGCAGGGCGCGCCACGCCGCGGCGCGACCCGCCCGGTCGCCGTCAAAGGAGAACACCACCTCGCTGACCAGCTGGAAGACGCGTTTGAGATGATCCGCCGTCGTCGCGGTACCCAGGGTCGCCACCGCGTAATGCACCCCCGCCTGATGCAAGCGCACGACGTCCATGTAGCCCTCGACCACCAGCAACCGCTGCAGTGGCGCGCGGCTCTGGCGCGTTTCGTACATGCCATACAGCTCGCGTCCCTTGTGGAACAGCACCGTCTCCGGGGAGTTCAGGTACTTCGGCTCGCCTTTGTCCAATACGCGTCCGCCGAAGGCAATGACACGGCCGCGTGCATCGCGGATCGGAAACATGATGCGGTCGCGGAAGCGATCGTAGTGGCGCTCCGCGCTGCGTGGCGCGGGGGCGTCACTGTCACGCTCGATAATGAGGCCGCACTCACTCAGCTGATGGCGTGCCTCATCGCTCCCCCCGAAGCGCCGCAACACCTCGTTCCAGGAGTCGGGCGCGTAGCCGATATCAAAGCGCCTGATCGTGTCCGGCTCGAGGCCGCGACGGATGAGATAGTCCCGGGCGCGCACGCTTGATTCCAGGGTGCTTGCATAGAAGCGCGCGACTTTCTCCATCAGGTCGAACAGTGAGTCGTTGCGTTTCGGGGCAGGTGCCGCGCCGCCCTCGTGCGGCACGGTCAGTCCCAGCCCCTGCGCCAGCTCCTCGACGGCCTCCGGGAAGGGCAGCCGATCGTGCTCCATCAGGAAGCCCAGCGCCGTGCCGTGCGCGCCACAGCCGAAGCAGTGATAGAACTGCTTTTCGGGGCTGACCCAGAAGGACGGCGTTTTCTCACTGTGAAATGGGCAGCAGGCGCGGTACTCGCGGCCGGCCTTCTTCAGCGGCACCCGCAGGCCGATCACCTCGACGATGTTGGTACGCTCAATGAGTTCGTCGATGAAGCTCTGCGGAATCCGGCCCATGCCGCGGAGGCTACCGGGTGCCCCCGAGTCCGACAACGCCTCAGTCAGGTGCTGAGCAGTATCTTGATGCGGGCGCTGAGCATGCCCATGTCGGTTCGACCTTGCACCTGAGGCTTGATCGTCGCCATGACCTTGCCCATGTCTTTCATGGAGGTCGCGCCCGTGGCGGCAATGGCTGCGCGAATCAGGCTCTCCACTTCGGTGTCGGCGAGCTGCGTGGGCAGGTAGCCCTGCAGTACCGACAATTCTGCCGATTCCTTGGCCACGAGGTCCCCCCGTCCGCCGGCTGCGAACTGCGTGATGGATTCGCGGCGCTGCTTGATCATCTTTTCAAGGACGGCGAGTACCTGGGTATCATCCAGCTGGATGCGTTCGTCCACTTCGCGTTGCTTGATCGCGGCCAGAACCAGACGAATGCCGGCCAGACGCTCCTTCTCGCCGGAGCGCATCGAGGCCTTCATATCCTCGGTGATGCGTTCCTTCAGTGACACGGGCAAACCCTAGCGGGTCGCGCGCATGCCATCGCGGGAGACGCGCTTCATATGGCGTTTGATGGCCGCGGCCTTCTTGCGCTTACGCTCCTGGGTGGGCTTTTCGTAGAATTCACGCCGACGCAGCTCGGTGAGAATCCCGGCTTTTTCGCAGGCGCGCTTGAAACGGCGCAAGGCCGCATCGAAATACTCATTCTCACGGACGCGAACGCTCGGCATTGGAACCTCAAGTCCTTGATCTACCGGCGATTTGCCGGGTTCGGTAGCAGGATCGGGCTGGCGATTCTAAAGACCCGTGCTGCAAAAGGCAAAGATTTCCCGGGCAATCCGCCTCTAAACTTGCGGCCGTGAAAATCCTTGCCCTCGAATCCTCCTGTGACGAAAGCGCGGCTGCCGTGCTCGACAGCGAGCGGGGCTTGCTCGCACACGCCGTATTCAGCCAGATCGAATTGCACCGGGTCTATGGCGGGGTGGTGCCGGAGCTGGCCTCCCGCGACCACGTCCAGCGGCTGCTGCCGCTGCTGCGGGAAGTATTGGCCACTGCGGCGACGGCTACCCACGAGTTGGATGGCATCGTCTACACCGCCGGTCCCGGCCTGGTCGGAGCGCTGCTTACGGGCGCGGCACTGGCGCGTTCGCTGGCCTTTGCCCTGGGGGTGCCGGCGCTTGGCGTCCATCATCTGGAGGGGCATCTGCTGGCCCCGCTGCTGGAGCCTGAACCGCCGCCCTTCCCGCATGTGGCCTTGCTGGTCTCCGGCGGCCACACCATGTTGATCGAGGTACGGCGCATCGGCGCCTACCGCCTGCTGGGTCAGACCCGCGATGATGCGGCCGGGGAGGCTTTCGACAAGACCGCGAAGCTGCTCGGTCTGCCGTATCCGGGCGGCCCGGAGCTGGCGCGGATCGCGACCCGGGGTCGGCCGGGCGTGTTTGTGTTTCCGCGGCCCATGCTGGACCGGCCCGGCCTCGAATTCAGTTTTTCGGGATTGAAGACCGCCGTGCTGCATGCCGTTCGCGACCGGCTCCTCGATGACACGCTGCGTGCGGATGTGGCCCACGCCGTGCAGGAGGCCATCGTCGAGTGCCTGTGCGTGAAGACGCTGCGCGCACTGGACGGCACCGACTGCAATGTGCTCACCGTCAGTGGCGGTGTCGGCGCCAACCGCCAGTTGCGCGACACCCTGGCGCGGCTGCTGGCCGCTCGCGGTGGCCGGGCCTACTATCCGCGGCCTGAATTCTGTACGGACAATGCGGCGATGATTGCCGTGGCGGGTCTGGCGCGGCTGCGCGCGGGCCAGCACGATGATCTGGCCATCGGTGCTCGCGCGCAGTGGGCACTCGACTCGCTCCCCCCCATCACCCCCACCGAAACTGCGGCCTAAATGAGCATGAATCAAACAACCGACAAGGTCTTCCTGCGTGAGCTCGCCGTGGAGTGCATCATCGGTTTTCTCGACTGGGAGCGGCTGGTCAAACAGACCGTGTACGTGGATATCGAGGCGCCTATCGATTGCCGCCGCGCCGCGCTCAGCGATGATGTCGAGGCGACTCTGGATTACAAGCGTCTGTCCAAGCTCGTGTGCGCCTATGTCGCCGCATCCGAGTTCAAGCTGGTGGAGAGCCTGGCCCACCACACGGCGTTGCTCATTCTCAATGAGTTCGATGTTGCCTGGGTGAAGCTCACCATCAACAAACGTGGAGCGATCCGCGCCGCGCGCGATGTCGGGGTCAGCCTCGAGCGCACGCGCGCGGACCTGGCCTGAAATGCCTCGCGTCTATGTCGCGGCCGGCAGCAATATCGATGCCGAGGCGAATCTCACGCACGCGCAAGCGCAGCTGGCAGGGATTTTCGGCGCGCTGCAGGTTTCACCCTGGTACCGCAATGCCGCGGTGGGTTTCGCGGGCGAGGAGTTCATCAATTTCGTGTTCGGATTCGAGACCGCGTTGAGCGTGCATGACACCCAAGCGCAGCTGCGCGAAGTGGAGACCCGCTGCGGCCGGCCGCGCAATGCCCCGAAATGGGCGGCGCGTGCCATGGACCTGGACATCCTGCTGTATGGCGACCTGGTGCTGCACGGGCCGCAACTGATCCTGCCGCGACCGGATCTGCTGTTGCGTCCCTATATGCTCGGTCCGCTGGCGGACATCGCCCCGCAGCTGCGGCATCCGACCGCGGGGCGCACCATCGCGCGGCTGTGGGCGGGCCTGAAGACAAAAGATCACGAGATGATCGCCGTGCGCCCCGCCGCGACGGTGAGCTAGGTGCGCTCAGCCGCACTGGCTGCGCCCGCCGTCGACGGCGAGGATCTGACCGGTGACGTAGGGCGCCATGGTCGCGAAGTACAGCGCCGCGTTGCCGATATCCTGCGGTTCGCCCGAGCGCTTCAGCAGGGTCTTCTCGATGATCTGCGCCTGCATCGCGGCATCGACATCGGCGGGCCACATGACCGGGCCGGGAGCGATGCCGTTCACGCGCACCTCGGGCGCCAGTTCGCGTGCCAGCGCCCGGGTGAGCATGATCAACGCGGCCTTGGCGCTGCTGTAGGCAGGATAGTTCTTCAGCGGCTTCATGCCGTGGATGTCGACCATGTTGAGGATCAGCCCGCGCCGCCGCCGCAGCTGCGGCGCGGCCGCCTGGGCGAGGAACAGCGGGGCGCGAAAGTTCGTGCCGATCAGATCCTCGAACTGGCGGCTGCCGATATCACCGATCGGCGTCGGATAGAACGTCGAGGCGTTGTTGATCAGGATGTCGAGCCGGCCGAAGTGCCCCACGGCCGATTCGATCAGCCCCGGCAGACACGCGACATCCAACAGGTCCGCCTGCACCAGGCGCGCCGAGGCCGCGCGGCTCTGATTGAGCTCCTCGACCAGCATTGCAGCCTCGCGCGTAGAGGTCAGGTGATGGATCAGGACATTGGCGCCGGCCGCATGCAGCGCCCGCGCCATCGCGGCCCCCAGACGGCGTGCCCCGCCGGTGATCAATACGCTCTGCCCGGCCAGGGTGTGGGTCATAGGTGCGTATTATGACTGGATCGGGCCACCTGCCAATGCTCCCCGTTTTGAATGAAGCCGAAGCTGCGCATTCGGCGGCAGCGCGGGAACACATCCTCCGCCGCATCCGTGCGAGCGGGGGCTGCATCGATTTCGAAACGTTCATGGAACTGGCTCTGTATGCGCCGGGGCTGGGCTACTACAGTGCCGGCAGCATCAAGATCGGCGCCGCGGGCGACTTCACCACTGCCCCGGAAGTGTCCGAGCTGTTCGGGCGCTGCGTGGCGCGCCAGTGCGCGCAGATTCTGATGCACACTCCCGGCGGCAGCATCCTGGAGCTCGGGGCCGGCACCGGCAGCCTGGCGGCCACGGTACTGCGCGAGCTGGCGGCGCGCGAGGCGCTGCCGGTGCATTACGACATCCTGGAAGTCAGCGCGGATCTGGCCGAGCGCCAGCGGCAGCGCTTGCAGACCTTGCCGCCGCCACTGCGTTCGCGCCTGCGCTGGTTGCGGCAACTGCCGTCCAAGCCGCTGCACGGTGTCATCCTGGCCAATGAGGTGCTGGACGCGCTGCCGTGCCAGAGGTTCGCCATGCGCGAGGCGACGGTCGAGGCCTTGGGGGTGACGGCCGGCGCCGACGGCACGCTGGGCTGGGCACGCCGAGCGGCCGCTGCGTCACTCACTGCGGCCGTGAACGAACTGAACGGAACGCTCCCGGTGCCGTTAGAGCCGGGCTATGTTTCCGAGGTGTGCACGCGCGTGGATGCGTGGGTCGCAAGTCTTGGCGGCTGCCTCGAACGCGGCGTGCTGCTGCTCTTTGACTATGGCCTGCCGCGCGCGCAGTACTACCAGCCGGATCGCGACGCTGGAACGCTCACCTGCCATTTCAAACATCGCGCGCATTTCGATCCATTCGTGAACCTCGGTGTGCAGGACATCACGGCGTGGGTTGATTTCACGCGCGTGGCGCTGGCAGGGCACGCCTGCGGCCTCGCGGTACTGGGCCTGTGCACCCAGGCGGGGTTTCTGCTCGGCACCGGCATCGATGAGTTCCTCGGGCAGCCCCGTGATGCGCTCGAGCAGGCGCGGCTGGCCGCTGAGGCGCGGCGCCTGCTGCTGCCGGGGGAGATGGGCGAGGCCTTCAAACTGCTCGCGCTGGGACGCGGCATCGAAGCGCCCCTGGATTGCTTCAGGTTTCAGGATCTGCGCGACTCGCTGTAACGAAGCGCTCGCGAAGTTGCGCAATTACCGCCAGCCGCCGCTGCTGCAGGGCCGCGCCGATCTGCGGGCCGGCCAGCCCCGCGCGCTCCTCGACGCTCAAGTTCGCGGCAGTTGCCGCCGCGTGGACCTGCCGCAGGTAGTCCGCCTGCGGGTAAGGCCGGGACTGAAGACCGGTGCGGCCGCGCGCATCACACTCGCAGGCCTGCAGCAGTTCGGCGAAACGCTGCGGGCGTCGGAACGCATCGGTTTGCGCAAACAACTGCATGATGCTCGCGGCGCGCAGCTGCAGCGCGCGATGCACCAGGGTGTGATGCCGCGCGGTCAAAAGCGCCAGCTCGCGACATTCGTTCGGTGCACGCAGGCGCTGCGAGAGTGCTTCGATCGGTGCGCTGCCCCGCTCTTCATGCTGATGATGAGCGGGCCACTGCTCCTTGGGGGTGAGCGCCTTGCCCAGGTCGTGCAGCAGCACCGCGTAGCGCACCGTCAATGCGGCCCCGTGCTGCGCGGCCATCGACACTGCGAGCATGACATGCACAAAGGTATCCACTTCCGGATGCCACTTCGGTGGCTGGGGGACGCCATCGAGCGCCGCGAGCTCGGGCATGAGCACGGCCAGTGCACCGCATTTCAGGAGGATCGTGAAGAATGCCTCCGGATGCGGTTCGAGCAGGGCGCGCGCCGTTTCCCGCCACACCCGGTCGGGAGCGAGGGCGGCGATCTCCCCGCTTGCCGTCATCTGCCCCATGAGCGCTTCGGTCTCCGGCGCGATACGAAAACCGGCCTCGGTAAAGCGTGCGGCGAAGCGGGCGACGCGCAGCACACGCACGGGGTCCTCGACGAACGCCGCGGAGACATGGCGCAGCAGCCGCGCCTCAAGGTCGCGCTGCCCGCCAAAGGGGTCCACGATGTGGCCGCCGGCATCCTGCGCCATGGCATTGATGGTCAGATCGCGCCGCTTCAGGTCCTCCTCGAGGGTGACGGCCGGTGAAAACATGGTGGTGAAACCGTGATAACCGGGGGCCACCTTGCGTTCCTGCCGTGCCAGGGCGTATTCCTCCTTGGATTGCGGATGCAGGAACACCGGAAAGTCCTTGCCGACCGGCGTGTAGCCCTGGGCGATGAGCTCGTCGGGGGTCGCGCCCACGACCACCCAGTCGCGCTCGCCGACTGCGCGGCCGAGCAGACGATCACGAACGGCACCGCCCACCAAGTACACTTGCATCGACTCATGTTAACCGAGAGTCGCAAGTTCCTGACGATCGTGCTGCTGCTGGCGGGTTTGAGCATCCTGCCGGGCTGCGGCAGCCTGTACCTGTTGCAGGCCGTGCGCGGGCAGGCGCAGATCCTGGTCGACCGGCGCCCCATCGACCAGGTCGTGGCCGATCCGAAGACCCCCCCGTCGGTGCGCGATACGCTCGCCGAGGTCAGTGCGGCGCGCGATTTCGCCTCGCACAGCCTCGGGTTGCCGGACAATCGCAGCTACCGGGTCTATGCGGACATCGGGCGGCCCTACGTGGTGTGGAACGTGGTCGCCGCGCCGGAGTTCTCCGTGAAACCGAAGGTGTGGTGCTTTCCGGTGGCCGGCTGCGTCACCTACCGCGGCTACTTCCACCAGAAGGCCGCGCAGGCCTACGCCAACAAGCTCGCCGCCGAAGGCTATGACACCGTCGTCGGCGGCGTACCGGCCTATTCGACGCTCGGGCATTTCGATGACCCGATCCTCAATACGATGCTGCCTTATGGGCGCGACCAGCTCGCCGCGATCATCTTTCACGAGCTGGCACACCAGCTGCTATATGTACCGGGCGATTCGGCGTTCAACGAAGCCTTCGCCAGCACGGTCGAGGAGACCGGACTGGCACGCTGGCTGACCGCGAAGGGGCGACCCGCCGACATCGAGAACTTTCACCGCGCTGAGGCGCACGCCCGCGAGTATTCGCAACTGCTCGGCCACGCGCGCCGGGATCTCGCGCGCCTGTACGCCTCGAACTTGCCGCACGATGAGATGCGTGCCGCCAAGCACATGCGCATGGCCGCACTGGCTGATGCGATCCGCGCCACCGAGAAGCGCTTTGGCGTCCCGTCGGGCTACGGGGCGTGGCTGGTCAAGGGCATCAACAATGCCGAGCTCGCCTCCGTGGCGACTTACGAGGACTGCATGCCGGGGTTCCGGCGCCTGCTGGCGCAGGAGGATGGTGATCTGCCGCGCTTCTATGCCGCCGTGCGCGCGCTGGCCAAACAGCCCAAGGCCCGGCGCGATGCGCAGGTGTGCGCCGCCGTCAGCGGATCGGGATGAGCACGGTGGATCTGCCGCGCTGCACTTCGATGACGAGTGTGGCCAGTCCGGCAGTGCGTTCGCGCAGCTGCTGCAGGTTGCCGACCCGGGATTGATTGACGGCAACGATGACATCGTCGCTGCGGATGCCGGCCGCGGCGGCGGGGCTGCCGCTGTCGACGTTGCGCACCACGACGCCAATACCGCCGGGAGTTTCCGCCAGCGTCGCGCCTTCGAAGGCCGGATTGATTTCAGCGGGCGATGCCGCAGTTGCCGGCGGGCTTTCCGGAGGCGGCGTGATCAGCGCCTGAACATGGCGTGTGCGGCCATCACGCAGCAAGCCGATATCCACCGTGTCGCCGACGCGCAGCAAACCGATGGCATTGCGCACGTCCGCGGGCACCATCACGGTCGTCTGATCGATCGAAACGATCACATCGCCGCTGCGCAGGCCGGCCTGCTCGGCCGGGGAGCCGAGCAGCACCTGGGTGACCAGCGCACCCTCCGCACCACTCAGGCCCAGCGCCTGCGCGACGTCGGGACTGACGGGATAGGTGTCGACACCGAGCAGGCCGCGCTTCACCGAGCCGAACTGCTCGAGCTGCTCCGTGATGCTGCGAACCATATTCACCGGGATCGCAAAGCCGATGCCGATATTGCCGCCGGAACGGGCCAGGATGGCGGTGGCGAGGCCGACCAGTTCACCGCGCAGGTTGACCAGTGCGCCGCCGGAGTTGCCCGGATTGATGGCGGCGTCGGTTTGGATGAAATCCTCGAACCCGTCCTGGTCGAGATTGCTGCGGCCGAGGCCGCTGACAATGCCGGAGGTTACCGAATTGCGCAGCCCGAACGGGTTGCCGATGGCGACCACAAAATCGCCGACTTCGAGTTTTGCCGAGTCACCGAGGGTGATCTGCGTGAGCTTGACGGGGCGCACTTTGAGCAAGGCAATGTCGGTGGCCTCATCGATCCCGGCAACTTCGGCCTTCAGGTCGCGACCATCGGCCAGGGTCACCGTGATTTCGCTGGCATTCTCGATGACATGTGCGTTGGTGAGAATATAGCCCTTGCGCGCATCGAGGATGACGCCGGAACCTGCGCTCTGGAACTGGGGCGAGTGGCCGCGGCGCGTCTGCGGCAAGTCGAAGAAGCGGTTGAAGGCAGGATCGGCGAGCAGCGGATTGGCGGGACTGCTCTCCGTGATCGAACCGCGCGTGGCGACATTCACCACCGTCGGAGCAACACGCCGCACCATCGGGGCCAGCGAGGGCAGCGGTGCATCGTCGGCCGGCGCGGGTAGCGTGGCAAACGCCGTCGCGCCGGCCAGCACGGCCAGCGCCGCGAGCGCGATCCGAGCGCCTCTGAAGCCTGTCATGCCGAGCATTGTAGCCCGGGCGACACCTGCGCATGGCGTTGGCGCGCGCCACGTGCGGGCGCGCGCCAAGCTCATCAGGCCGCTTCGACCTTGATGCGACGGACCTCGGGCTTTGCCTGCTTGGGAATGGACAGCTCGAGTACGCCGTTGATGTGAGTGGCCTTGATGGCATCGGTCTGCGCAGCCTCGGGGAGCGTGAAGCGGCGCACGAAGTTACCCGCCACGCGCTCGACGCGCTGGTAGTTGCCATCCGCGTGTGCCGAACTGGCCTTGCGCTCGCCCTTGATGGTGAGCACGCCGGCATCGGCCGTGATTTCGATGTCATCCGGATTGACGCCCGGCAGATCGGCGCGCACGACATAGCGCTCGGTCTCTTCGTGTACATCGACAGAAGGAATCCAGGCCACCGTGCGCGCGGGTTCAAAGTAGCGAACGAAAGTCATGTGTGAGTCTCCAGTTGTTCGCGACAACCGCGAATGACACCGATCTATGGCTTGCCCCGCGGCTTTCAAGGCGCGCAGGTGTGAATAACCCTGTGGGCAACCTGTGCGACAGCTGCGCACAGCCTGTGGGCACCGTGGCACAAGATCTTGGGCTATGCCGTTTGCGAGTTTTTTGCGTTTTGATGGTCTTTTGAGCGCGCTCATGACAGCCAATAACATTGTAAGGATTTGTTTTATAACGGTTAAATAATACGAAAAACAAGCACCAGCCGTTCTTGACGGTTATGTTGCGCGTCTTTAATCTCGACCGCTCGACACAAGATCTTGTGTCTCTCCTATGGGGATACGGAGCGTCACGAATCCATGAATACCGTCGTGAAAATTGAACCACGCGAGATCGACACCGTCCCGTTCCAGGAAGCATCGCTGGACATCTGGGACAAGAAATATCGACTCAGTGCGAAGGACGGAACGCCCATCGACAAGTCGATGGACGATACCTACAGACGCGTCGCACGAGCGCTGGCGGACGTCGAAGCGCTGGAGGCGCGTGAGCCCTGGTATGAGCGCTTCGTGTGGGCGCTGCGCCGTGGCGCGATCCCCGCGGGGCGCGTGACCTCCAACGCCGGGGCGCTGGAACACAAGCCGGCGACTTCGACCATCAATTGCACCGTGTCCGGCACGATCCGCGATTCGATGGATGACATCCTGGGCAAGGTGCACGAGGCGGGCCTGACGCTGAAGGCCGGCTGCGGAATCGGTTACGAGCATTCGACACTGCGGCCGCGCGGCGCCTACGTGTCCGGCGCCGGCGCGTACACTTCCGGTCCGCTATCGTTCATGGATATCTTCGACAAGATGTGCTTCACGGTGTCCTCGGCCGGCGGCCGACGTGGCGCACAGATGGGCACTTTCGATGTCGGGCATCCGGATGTGCTGGAGTTCGTGCGCGCCAAACGCGAGAACGGGCGCCTGCGCCAGTTCAACCTGTCGTTGCTGATCACCGATGAGTTCATGAGCGCCGTGCGCGAGGAGCGCGACTGGAAGCTCGCCTTCCCCTTGACCCGCAAGGAGTACGAGACCGAAGGCGCGGACCTCAACGACGCCAGCGCCTTCATCTGGCGTGAATGGCCGGTTCATGACGGCTATGTCGTCAATGAAGAAGGCCTCGTCGCCTGCAAGGTCTACAAGTCGGTCCCCGCCAAGCGGCTCTGGGACGTCATCATGACCTCCACGTACGACTTCGCCGAACCGGGCTTCATCCTCATCGACCGCGTCAATGAGTTGAACAACAACTGGTGGTGCGAAAACATCCGCGCCACGAACCCGTGCGGCGAGCAGCCGCTGCCGCCGTATGGCTCCTGCCTGCTCGGGTCCGTGAATCTGACGCGTTTCGTACGCCATCCGTTCACGGACTACGCCGAGTTCGACTGGGAGGAGTACCGCGAGGTCGTGCGCGTGTTCACGCGCATGCTCGACAATGTGGTCGAGATCAACGGGCTGCCGCTGGCGAAGCAGCGCGACGAAATCGTGCGCAAGCGTCGCCATGGCATGGGTTTCCTGGGGCTGGGCAGCACCATCACCTGCCTGGGGATGAAGTACGGCTCCGAGGAGTCGGTCAAGTTCACCGAGGATATCTCGCGCGAAATGGCCGTGGCCGGTTGGGAGGCGGCGCTGGATCTGGCGCGCGAGAAGGGTCCGGCGCCGATCATGAACGAGGAGTTCACGGTCACCAAGGAGATGCTGCGCAAGCGTCCGGAGATGGCAAAGGATGGCTGGCGAGCCGGTGCGCACATTGCCGGCCGCGTGCTGCATGCCCGCTACAGCCGCTACATGCAGCGCATTGCCGAAGTCGCCCCGCAGCTGGTGCGCGAACTGGCCGAGGTCGGCGCGCGCTTCACGCATCACAGCTCGATCGCCCCGACCGGGACGATTTCGCTGTCGCTCGCGAACAATGCCTCCAATGGCATCGAGCCATCATTCGCGCATCACTACTTCCGCAATGTGATCCGCCCGGGCAAGAAGTCCAAGGAAAAAGTCGACGTGTTCTCGTTCGAGCTGCTGGCCTACCGCGAACTCGTCAATTCGAAGGCGCGGCCGGATCCGACCAGCGATGCCGAGAAGCTGCCCGACTATTTCATCGCCGCCGATGACGTGAGCCCCAAGCAGCACGTGGACATCCAGGCCGCCGCCCAGAAATGGGTTGACTCCTCGATTTCGAAGACCGCGAATGTCCCCACGAACTTCCCCTATGACAAGTTCAAGGACATCTACCTGTATGCCCACGAGAAGGACCTCAAGGGCTGCACCACGTTCCGCTTCAATCCGGAAGCCTTCCAGGGCGTGCTGGTGAAGGAAGCGGACCTGAAGAATACCGTCTACAGGTTCACGCTGGAGGACGGTACGATCGTTGAGGCTCGTGGCGATGAGGAAATCGAATACGACGGTGAGATGCACACTGCCGCGAACCTGTTCGACAGCCTCAAGGAGGGGTACTTCGGCCGCTATTAAGCTGCCGTAAGCGCCGCCAAGGAAAGCACCATGTCCATCAAGATCGCCAAGAAGATCGTCAAGTACAACGTCGAGAAGCCGCAGGACAAGGCCGAGAAGGAAGCGGCCGAAAAGGCCGCGGCCGAGCAGGCCGCCGCCGCGCGCGCCAACGGCACGGAACCGGAAATGTTCAAGGACCGCAGCGGACGCATGGCGAAGGTCATCCGCATGCACGAGAGCGTCGAGCGGCCCGAGGTCCTGATCGGCTCGACCTTCAAGATCAAGACGCCGGTGTCGGACCACGCCATGTACGTGACCATCAACGACATCATTCTCAATGAGGGCACGGACTACGAACAGCGCCGCCCTTTCGAGATCTTCATCAACTCGAAGAACCTCGATCACTTCCAGTGGATCGTGGCACTCACGCGCATCATCTCCGCCGTGTTCCGCAAGGGTGGGGATGTGACCTTCCTGGTGGATGAACTCAAAGCTGTGTTCGACCCGCGTGGCGGCTACTGGCAGCCCGGCGGCAAGTTCATGCCCTCGATCATCGCCGAGCTGGGCTACGTCATCGAGCGCCACCTGCAGAACATCGGCCTGTTGCGCAAGGTGCCCCTGGATGCACATCAGCAGAAGCTGGTCGATGAGAAGCGCGCGGAGTTCGCGGCGCGCACCAAGCAGACCGATGCGTTTGCAAAATCACATTTTCCGGACGGCGCGCAGCTGTGCAGCAAGTGCAGCACCGCCGCCGTCATCATGATGGATGGGTGCATGACCTGTCTGAACTGCGGGGATTCGAAGTGCGGGTAGAGTGAGCTTGGGACGAATGAATTGAGAGCGACGGTCTAAGCTGACAGACCATTCATGGCGAAGGGATAACATCCTTCGCCATTTTTTATCGGTGCAGGCGCGATCGATCGAATTCGTAGGCCTGCAGGTGGGCATTGGCGACCCGCAGCAAGGGCACGGCGATCTGCGCCGCGCGGGCCCGCAGCAGCATGTCCCCGAGGATGTGCTCGTGTTCGGTTCGTGCGCCGCGCTGGATGTCGCGCAACATCGACGCAGTGCCTGGCGAATCGCGCTGCGTCAGCACTGCAAGCGTTTCGGCAATGAACACCGGATCAGGGGCGTGTCCGCAGGCGCTCGCAACCGCCGCGCACTCGGTCAGGATTTCGCGCATCAGCGCTTCGCCCGCATCGGCAGCGACGATTGCGCCCACCGGCGCGCGCATCAGGCAGGTCATGCCGGCATAGGCCGCGAGCAGGACGAACTTCTCCCACATTCGCTGCACGATATCCGCACTGAGCACGGGGTTGAAGCCGCCACGGTCGAGAGTGGCGCGCAGCCGCTCGCAGCCTTCGAGCTGCAGCGGCAGACGCGGGCCGAAGGCGAACTGCTGCACATTGTTCAGATGCTGCACTTCGCCCTTGTCCGTCAGCGTCACGCCGATCTGGCACAGGCCGCCGAGCACCCGCTCAGCTGTGAAGCGGGCATCGAGAATGTTCAACTGACGCATCCCGTTGAGCAGCGGCACCAACAGCGTGTCGGCGGTCACGGCCCCGGCGACGGCATCGATCGCACTGTCGAGGTCGTAGGCCTTGCACGCCAGTATCACCACCTCAAACCCCGGTCGCGCCTCGGTCAGCGTCGAAACCCGCAATCGCAGATCACCCAAGGGACTTAGTACCACCAGTCCGTCGCGCGCGAGCTGCGCGGCTCGTCCTGGCCGCACCAGAAACGAAACATCCACGCCGGCCGCAGCCAGCCGCGCACCGAAATAGCCACCGACGCCGCCCGCCCCCAAAATCAGGATTCGCACGAGCCTGCCAGTGCCGAGGCAATCGAACAATTCGTCACGGTGCAGCGCCTTTCAGTACACGGCAGGCATTTTATCCAAGACGGTAACGTCGCGCACCGACAGGCCGCCGCGGTTCAGCACAAGTGTATAGATCATCGTTGTGCGTACGTCAGTATGTCCCAGCAGCTCCTGCACAGTGCGGATGTCATAACCGTTCTCCGGCAAATGCGTGGCAAAGCAGTGGCGAGAGGTATGACAACCCGCCGGCTTGCCGATGGCCGCCCGTGCAACAGCTGCCCTTGCCGTTGCGGACGATGAGTTCCCGGCGCTCGAATTCCAGGTCCTTGGCTCGCAAAGCCAGCGCCTCCATCAGCCGCAGCCCGCTGCCGTAGAGCAACTGCACGACCAATCTCGACCCCCCCTCAAGATGGGCAATGACGCGGCTTGCCTCCTGCGGCGTGAGCACCACCGGAAGTCGCCGCGAGCGCGCCGAGACATCCCGGTTTATCGCCAGGTGCGATAGAAACTCCTGCACTTCCGTGCCCCCATCTCGCGCGGGTGGCGGCGACCGTGATATGCAATGAACCTCCGCATCCAGCCGAGGTACATCTTTTCCGTCCGCAAGCCGAAGTGCCGCAACCGCATCTGCAATCGCGCCGAATACAGCAGACCCGGCGGACGAGGGGGAACGTCAGATGGACACAAGGCGGATATGCCACCGAGTCAGGTTTCGATAGTTGACTTCGCCACATGACTAAGCGAAACATAGGATTATGAACTATGGAAGTCTGCATATCTCACGCAAACGTCCAGATATGACGCGGGATATGACGGCAGTCCAGAACCCTCTAATAAAGTAGTTAGGCAAAGAGGACACAAGGTGAACCCTGCACTGCTTATCCCAATGTTGATCTGTTTGGACGCCGCGGCAGAAATAGAGTTCTGCCTGCGCGCATTTGACGCCCAAGAATTATCCCGGAGATCCGGGAAAGATGGCACGGTCGTGCACGCTACTTTGCAGGTGGGCCAAACCATGTTTATGGTCCACGGTGAATATCCGCATCTAGACAGCCGCGCCCCGAAACTCGACGGAAGTTCGTCTGTTGTTATTTACATTTATGTCGACAATGTGGACTCAGTGATCGACCGCGCCGTTGGAGCAGGGGCAGTGGTTCTCCTCCCTGCGACAGACCAAGCGTGGGGCGATCGGGTTGGGAGGATTATGGATTCGGCCGGCCATGTTTGGAACGTCGCGGCACATATTGCCGGGTCGTTGGTTTAGTACCATGCCTTTGTCTAACATGCGTTCGAGCGGACGCGCCGTCAATAAACTGCCCGGTCTGTCATAGCGCGCGGCGAATACAATGATGCGGTGCCGCGCCGCTCAACTTTCGCGTTAAAGGTCATTACCTGACCGGTTGCCGGAGGGCCGTACCCCTGCTAGGGTACAAGACATGGCACGCTCTGTTCAGGAAATTCGGCAAGAAATCCAAAAACTTAGCCTCGTCGAGAAAGAAGATCTCCTCCGCGCTCTCGTTATCGAGCTGGACGTGGCCGCCGATCCCGAAATTGATGCTTTGTGGCTTGATGAGGCTCAACGGCGGGGCCAGGAAATCGACGAAGGGCTGGTGCAGTGTGTCCCGGCCGAGGACGTGTTCAAGAGGCTCGAATCGACCCTCAAGAAATGATCCCTGAGTTTCACCCGGCGGCTGAGCTTGAACTGGAAGCTGCAGTAATGGCCGGTGAAGAAATTGAAACGGGGCTTGGGGCAGAACTGAGCGCAGAGGCCCAGCGGCTCGTTAGTCTCCTGTGCGATCTGCCAAGGATCGGTACCCCTCTCGGCGCTGGTTACCGGCGCTTTCCATTAACACGGTTCCCTTACGCTTTGATCTATCGAACAGACGGCGTGCACCTTCAAATGGTAGCAGTCGCTCATCGCCGGCAAAGACCCAACTATTGGCGCTCGCGCCTATGACCTCTAACATGCGTTGGAGCGGAGGCGCCGTGAATAAAGTGCCAGTGGTGATGTTGCGGGGCGCTGCTCGACTCTGGCGTTAGGCACTTCAATATCGATGTGTATCTTAGTCGTCACTGGCGCCTCGGGGGTGGGTAAGACCACAGCCGTCCGCGCGATTGAAGCGCGCACCCTTGCCGGCGTGCGCTGCTTCTATTTCGACTCGGTTGGCGTGCCAACGGCTGAAGAGATGCGGCGTGACCATGGCGGTGGCGAGCAATGGCAATCATGGGCCACGCGGTGGTGGCTCGCCGAACTGGATAAGCTCAATCCGGAAATTCGCGTAGCCATTCTTGATGGACAGACACGACCCTCCTATATCATCGAAGCGGCCAAGTCTGTCAGCCGGACCGTGGAAATAGTCCTCTTAGACTGCAGACAAAGCGAGCGGGAACGCCGCCTCCATGAGGGCCGTGGCCAACCGGAATTGGTCACGGACGAGATGAACTCTTGGGCGGATTATCTTCGGAGGCAAGCCGATGCCCTCAGGCTACCGATAGTGGACACCACCCGACTTGCTACACAGGCTGTCGCAGATCGTCTTGTGGAAGTTGTGGATCGGCTTCTCGCACTTCCCGCCTAACATGCGGTTGAGCGGACGCGCCGTGAATAAACTGTGTATCGGCATATTGCGGCGCGCCGCGCAACTTGGACGTTAGGCGGCATTTTGCCTTTGTGCCATCAGGGTGTACGCTTCGATCATGGCCGCCTCTAAAGACGACATATTCCGCAATGCGTTGGGTCTCCCTGAGGATGAGCGTACCGATTTAATTGGGGCGCTTCTAGACAGCCTGGATACGGAGGTTGAGGCGGGTGTCGAGGAAGCGTGGAGAGTAGAGATTGAGCGCCGTTCCGCAGAGCTTGAGTCCGGCGCTGTGCAGAGCATTCCTTGGGATGTAGTGCGTCAGCGTCTGGCGCGTGGCTGAAACGGCGGTCAGGCTCCATCCCCTCGCTGAGGATGAGGCCAAGTCTGCACATCGGTGGTATGCCGATCGCAGCATCGCTGCCGCAGAAGAGTTTCTCAGGGAATTGGATGCCGCAATGGTGGCCATCGCCAACACGCCGGATCGCTGGCCACGAGTTCATATCCGATATCGGCGATTCCTACTGCATAAATTCCCGCTCAGCATCGTCTATGGACAGCGTCAAGGCTATGTAGAAGTGATAGCGATCGCTCATCACCGTCGCCGGCCTGGCTACTGGAAGCATCGCTAGTCGAATTGCCCTTTCTATTACACACATCTCGAGTGATTTTCTCTGAGATTTTGATGACTTCATAAAGAGCGCTGGACACAGACGCTCGCGTTGCGTAGTGTAGCGGTGGTCGCGATATGCGGCGATCCATGGCGAACGACTTGGGAAGAT
>DATDIL010000183.1:0-30445 GCA_036521075.1 Steroidobacteraceae bacterium
ATCTTCCCAAGTCGTTCGCCATGGATCGCCGCATATCGCGACCACCGCTACACTACGCAACGCGAGCGTCTGTGTCCAGCGCTCTTTATGAAGTCATCAAAATCTCAGAGAAAATCACTCGAGATGTGTGTAATAGAAAGGACCATGAGAGCTGACTTTCGAGTCAGAATCAACCCGGAGGCTACGCCGAATGTTCGACCTTGCCGCAGCACTTCCCCACCTGTTGCCGAAGGCAATCGCCTGGGCCGAGGCGCGTTGCGCTGAGATCATGGGGTCCGGGGCGCCGCTGACTGACCTCCAGCTAAGGCTCGCGCATCTCGTGGGGGTGCAGCTACCGGAGCGAGTACGAATCCTGGAGGTTCGTGAGATTCCTCGGCCACAGGATCCGGAACTGCAGCAGGCCATTGCGGCGACGGACCTCATTGGGCCACATACCATCGGGCTGACTTTGGGATACGGCATATACGTCGTCGCGGGTCACTCTACCAACAGACTGGTCTCGCACGAGTGCAGGCACGTCTATCAGTACGAGGTGGCCGGTTCGATCCGCAACTTCCTGGCTGTCTACCTGAAGCAAATTGCATCCGTCGGGTACGCGGCGGCACCGCTGGAAATGGACGCTCGGGCACACGAGTGCGATACGGCCTGACATCCAGCGCCGGGGGCGAAGAGGGGCAATTGACAGATGCGTAGTGGGGCGCCGGTCGTCGTATTCGACTTTGATTTGACGCTTACCGCCTGGGACACGGCGGGGAAGTTTTTCCGCTGGCTTCTGATGCGTGATGTGTGGCGGCTCGGTTTGGTTTTGCTCGCTCTTCCGGCCCTTGGCCTGCTACTGTTCGCGAAATCGACCCGAAAGTGGCCCGTCCAATTTGCCATCTGGGCTGCCACCCTCCGGCGCACACAACAGGACCTGAGGATCTTAGCCCGACGTCACGCCCAGTTGCTGTTTTCGGCAGCTCAGCCGGTGTTCTACCACGAGGGCCTCGCGCGGCTCCAATATCATCTGGAACAAGGTCACACCGTGGTCATCGCCACCGGATGCCTTGAAGTCCTCGCCAGAGAATTGCTTTGCCGTGCCGGCTTCGGCCACATTGAGATCGTCGGATCGACACTGCGGCCGTTTCTGGGCGGCATGGCTGCTCATCGGCACTGCTTCGGGCAAAACAAGGTTCCCATGCTCACCGAACGGGGCTTCGCCCCGCCCTGGGCGATTGGTTATAGCGATAGCGAATCAGACCTTCCGGTACTGCATCATTGCCAGCACAGCTATCTCGTCAACGCCACAGCAAGCTGCATTCTGGTGGTCAGGCACAAAGTAGCGGGCAAGGTCGAGGTCCTCGCGTGGCAATAGTGGCGCACCCGGGGTGTTAAGTGGCTCACAGCTCCTAAATACGCGGTATGCGGAAAGTCACGGAATTGTTCGGCTGATCGACCCAGAATGAAGGCTTGGGGAATATCGCCAAGCGAGCCGTACAGGCGGGAAGTTACTTATGCGTTCAATGGAGCTGGTAGCCGATGGTCTTAGAAATTCGCTCTTGAGCACCCCAACTTCAATCGCCCTGCGTGACGGGAATGCCATTCCGCAACTCGGTCTCGGAGTATTTCAGACGCCGCCGGAGATTACGGCCTCGGTCGTTCAGGCCGCGCTGGCCGCCGGATATCGACTTATCGATACGGCGGCTGTCTACGTGAACGAACTCGGCGTCGGCGAGGGTCTGCGCGCTGCGGAGATCGAGCGTGGCGAGATCTTCATAACGACGAAATTGTGGAATGCCGACCAGGGCTTTGACGCCGCGCTCAAGGGGTTCGACCACAGCGTGAAACGCCTGGGAGTGGACTACTTGGATCTGTACCTGATTCATTGGCCATCGCCCCGGCGCGATTTATACGTGGACACCTGGCGCGCGCTGGTGCGCCTGCAGCAGGATGGTCGAGTCCGCTCGATCGGCGTTTCGAATTTCAGTGCCGCGCACCTGCAGCGTCTCATCGACGAAACCGGCGTCACCCCGATGCTGAACCAGGTCGAATTGCACCCGCACTTCCAGCAGCGCGCGCTCATTCAGCTGCACGCACAGTTGGGCATCGCCACGCAATCCTGGAGTCCGCTCGGCCAGGGCAAGGCGCTCTCCGATCCGGTCATTGGCCGCATCGCGGCCCGGCACGGACGCACCCCGGCGCAGATCATCATCCGCTGGCACCTGGACAACGGCCTGAGTGCCATCCCCAAATCGGTGACGCCGCGACGGATTGCCGAAAACTTCGCGGTCTTCGACTTCAAGCTCAGTGATTCGGATCTGGCTGCCATTGCTGCTTTGGATTCGGCGCAAGGCCGTATCGGCCCCGATCCGGCGACGGCGAACTTCTGAAGATCCCCGTCTGTCGTTTAGGGGTATTCTGCACACTGCGTCGCGCGGGAGCGGAGGAGATGCAGTGGCTGCCAAACCAAAAAAGACACCGCGCAAGGCCGCGCCCAAGCGTCGTACCGGCCGCCTCGGGCCGGCCGCCGTAAGACGCGGCCTGACCAGCCAGGAAATCGTCCTCGCGGTCGAGGACCCGTTGCTGGCCGAGGTCGTCGCGGCCGTTCGCAATGCGGACGGCTCAACAATTGGCGCCTACCGGGAACCACTGTCGGGCCGGCCGCTGTTACTGGCGTCGCTCCCGTTCGCGGCCATCGAACCGACGCCGTTTCAACGGGATCTGTCGCCTACGCATGCCAAGCGACTGTCTCTCGCGATCGAGGCCACGGGCGCGTTTCTGGACCCATTGATCGTCGTGCTCGGGCAGGGCGGCCACTTCTGGACTCCCAATGGGCGGCACCGACTCGCGGCCGCGAAGGTGCTGGGGTTGAAGCAGATTACGGCACTGATCTCCCCGGATGAGAGCCTGTCCTATCGCATCCTCGCGCTCAATACCGAAAAGGCCCACAACCTCAAGGACAAAAGCCTTGAAGTCATCCGCATGGCGCGCAGCCTGGCGAAGCGCGAACCTGCGGGTAAGGAGTCCGGGTTCGCCGCGCATTTTGAGGCCGCGGAGCTGCTGACTCTGGGCGCCATCTACGAGAAGACCCCCCGCTTCGGCGGCGGCGCATACAGTTCGTTCCTGAAGAAGGTCGATCGATTCTCCGAGAAAACTCTGACGGTCAGTTTGCGCGAGCGTGCGGATCTGGCAGCCCGATTGCTGCAGATCGACCAGCGGGTCAAGGGCATCGTGAGCGCGCTGCAGGAGCGGGGCATGAAGTCACCGTATCTGCGCAACTATGTGGTGGCGCGAATCAATCCGGTCCGCTTTCACCGCCTGAAGCCTGGTGACAGGAAGCCTGCCATGCCGGTCCTGCAGGCCATGACACGCATGGCTGCTGCAGCGCGGGAATTTGACCTGGCGAAAGTATCACTCAGTGACCTGGCGTTCGTGGCCGCCGGGGCGGAGTCCTCGGACTGAGTGTGCACGCGCGGCAACCGGGTTTCGTCCGGTCGCCAGGCGGCTTCATCGCAAACTGCGGAAACTCGCGGGCCGCCGCGCTAGTGTCGCGATATGAGAGAACCGCGCACCCTCCCATACGCGCTCGCCCAACCCCAACCCTCCGACGTGGCCCAGGGGGAGTTTGGGACGGGCTGGTACTACGAGCGCTTTTCACCGTTCAGTTGGGACTGGACCTGGCGGCGCACGCTGCTCTTCGGGGCAATCGCCGTGCCCTTCGGTGCAATGCTCGGGGTGATTCACGGGCTCTACGCCCACGCGCTCGACGAGGGGCTCGCAGTGGGTTGGCGTGCCGCGTTCGCGACACTCATGGCGGTGACGCTAGGCCCGGTATTCGGGGCCCTGGTGCGGCGGGCCGGCTGGCGGCTACCCGTAGAACGCATGGCGGTGGTCACCGCGGTCGTGACCGGTGTGCTGCTGTCATGGTCGCTGCGCGTCTACACCGAGACTTATCACGATCACCTGATGGGTGCGCACCTGTCCGCAGTCCAACGATGGATCCGGGTTTTCTCGGGCCAGTGGCCGCTGCACGCCGTAGTCGAAAATCTCACCGATCTGGTCGCCGCCTTGACCGTACACGCCATCGCCGGCGGTGCGCTGGCACTGCGTTCCTATTTCGATGAGCCGCGTCGCTGGCAGGAACATACGGCGCGACGTGAACTGGAGTCCTTGCGGCAACAGAAACTGAAGGCCGAAGCGCGGCTGTCCGTGCTGCAGGCGCAGGTGGAACCGCACTTTCTATTCAATTCGCTGGCCAGCGTAAGTGCGCAGATCGAGGCGGACCCACAACGCGCGAAGAGCCTGGTGCACGCGCTGGCGCAGTACCTGCGCACGACGTTGCCCCACCTGCGCCCCGACGGGCGTGCACCACTTTCGACGCTGGCCGAGCAATTCGCGATCTGTCGCGGGTATCTTGAAATCATGGTGCTGCGCCTGGGCCCCAGATTGTCGATTCTCCTGGAAGTATCCGAAGAGCTCGGCATGACTGCATTTCCGCCGCTACTGCTGCTGTCTCTGGTCGAGAACGCCGTGACGCACGGCGTGGAGCCGAAAGCCGGACCGGCACGCGTCGCGCTCGGTGCGCGCTTGCTCGGTACCGGAGCCGAAGCATTGCTCGAAGTGTTCGTTCGTGACGATGGAATCGGCCTGCGCGAAGGCCTCGTCGAAGGCACCGGCATCTCGAACGTGCGCGCGCAACTTGCGGCACTTTATGGCCCTGCCGCGCGACTGAACGTTGAATCATCGGCCGCAGGCGGCGTGTGCGCCTCGATCACCATTGCGCTGCGGGCGCTACGGTCATGACGAGGCCGACTGCCATCGTCGCCGAAGACGAAGGCTCGCAGCGCCAGGCGCTGGTGCGCCTGTTGCACGAGCAGTGGCCCGACCTTGCCATCGTCGCCGAGTGCGAGGACGGCATATCGAGCCTGGAGGCACTGCAGATGCACAAGCCGGCAGTCGCATTCCTCGACATCCGCATGCCGGGCATGAGTGGACTGCAGATCGCCGCGCAATTGAACGCGGACACCCAGGTCGTCTTCACGACGGCCTATTCCGAACACGCCGTGCAGGCTTTCGAGCACGGTGCCGTCGACTATTTGTTGAAACCGGTCGCCCCGGAGCGTTTGTGCATGACGCTTGCACGTGTGCAGGAGCGCATCAAAAGTGGCCGACGCGGTGACGTGGGCGGTGCAATCGCGACGTTGCGCGCCCGTGCGCAGGCTCTGCCGTCGCGCCCGATGCATTGGATTTCAGTCAGTATAGGCAACATCGTGCGCATGATCCCGCTGGAGGAAATCCTGTTCTTCCAGTCGAGCGAACGCTATACGCGGGTGGTCTCGCGCCAGGGCGAGGCGATCATCCGCACGGGACTCAAGGAGTTGCTGGCGGCGCTGGACCCGGATGTGTTCTGGCAGGTCCACCGCAGTGTGATCGTGCGCGTTGCCGCCGTGCGTGCCATGCACGCCCGCGGTGGTGAACGTTTCGAACTGGAACTGACCGGCACGGCCGACCGCGTGCCGGTCAGCGTCGCATTCAAGGGTCGATTCAAGGGGATGTAATCATGAACGGCAAGGAGTTGAGTATCGCGGCGACGGTCGTGGCACTGGCCGTGACGTCCGCAGCCAGCGCCGGGGCGCCCGCTGCAGCACCGGCCGGCGCCGCGGGTCCCACGCTGCAGCGGCCGCCGGATGTGCGTGAGCTGGTGTTTCTGTCCAGTGGCCAGGGCATGGCCTATGGACCGGCGGCCGATAAGGCGAAGCAGGGCGGCGGACCACCTCCGTTCACGAATGTGTTCGTAACGCGGCAGGCATATCGCAGCTTCATGCGCACCGGCACGTGGCCGGACGGCGCCACTTTTTTCCTGGAGGTGCGCGCGGGTGTCGCACACACCTCGCACGGCACTCACGGCAGTTCCCAGGGCGAGTTACTCGCGCTGGAAGCCGAGCAGAAGGACCGCACCCGCTATCCCGGCGCGGGTTTCGCCTATTTCAATTTCGGACCGGGAGGTGCGGACCAGAAGGCCCGGCCATTGCCGGCGACGGCGACATGCTACGCGTGCCATCGACAGCACGGCGCCGTGCAATGGACATTCACGCAGTTCTATCCGGAGCAGTTTGCGGTGGCGAAGAAATCAGGCACGGTGCGCAAGGACTACGATCCGAATCTCTAGGGTTCAGACAGCTTGCGCGCTGGCGAGTGCGAAGGCCTCGTGGGCGCACGCGCTCTCGAAGTGATAGCGGCCGTAGGCGCGCATGTTGCGTCCCTGCGTTTCACTCACAACGGCGCACCCCCGATCGCAGCTCGCGCATGCGCAATTTCAGGACGCACGGTATGTGCGCCGTTGTCAGTCGACTTGAGCAGCGCGGCAAAGAACCTGCGCGCCTCGGGCAGGTTGCCGCTGGCTTCGGCGGCGCGGCCGGCGCCATAAAGACCATTGAAACGATTCGGGCTCAGCTGCAGTGATTTGCGGTATTCCACCAGTGCTGCGGCGGGCTGTCCGGATTCCAGCAGTATGTCGGCCAGCATCTCCCGGGCAGGAATGTCCACTTCATCTTGGCCGACCTTGTCCTGCTCGTCCGCGCTGCCGCGCATATCAGCGACCGCCGCGTCGATCTTCCCATCGGCAAAGGCGACCCATGCCAGCATCTCGCCGCGCGTGATCGATCTGCCGGCCGACGGCGCGCCGGAGGAGTGATCGGCCCGTCGCATCGTCTCGATCAGCGCATCGTATGCGGCAAGGTCGGCATGAGCCTGCCTTGCCCGGCGCAAATGGCCGTCGGCGATGGCGCGCGCCCAATACACTTGGGGCTTGGTACGCGTTGGTCCTGCGGCCGGTTCGATTTCTGCGGCTGCCGTCCAGTCGTGTCGCTCGAGTGCGAAGAATATGGGCAGCTTCAGGCGGAAATTGGCCAGCACGAAGGTCATGAAACTGTCGTTGGCCATGCCCGGCATCGCCGCAAAATGTGCGAGTGCTGCTGCCGATTCGGTGACCACTGCCCGGGCCCGCTCGTCCTCGCCGACCTGGAGGTAAGCGTAGGACAGAAAATCATCGGCATGGAATTGGTCCATCCAGCCGTTCTCGTGGCGCGCCTCTGCCGCGTGGGTCGCGGCGACCGAGCCCAGGTTTGCCTGGATATCCTCCTGCCACATTCCCAGTCGCGCGAAGATATGGCTGGGCATGTGAACGGCGTGCGCCCCTGAAGCCGCCAGCGCGCCGTAGCGTCGCGCCGCCGGCAGACCCTGCGTGGCGAGTGTCGGTGAGTCGCAGGCATGGATGATGTAGTGGACCAGACCCGGATGATCGGGATAGCGGGACCACAGCGGCGTCAGCACTGCGAGCGCCCGGTGCTCCTGCGTCAGGCTCAGATCGTCGGGGCGTATCGCGGCAAGCAAAGCCAGCGCGTAGAACGCACCGGCGTCGACGTCCCGCGGAAAATGTGCGTACAGCATCCCCATGGCCGCCGCATAAGCCTCGATGCGCGACTGGTATGCGGCATTGCCTGGCCTGAAGAAGTTGCTGAGCGCGCCGATGTATTCGCGTTCCCGAGTGGTTTTGGCGGCAGTTGCCTGTGCCGCCTGCATCTCGCGCCAGCCGGCGGCCATGCCGGCGGCATCCGGAGTGTCCCAGATCTGATGAAAGCCGCTCATGGCCAGACCCCAATGCGCCATGGCGCAATTCGGGTCGGCCTGCAGAATTCTTGCGAACTGGGGCCTGGCTTCCTCGTACCAGAAGTCGTGCAGCAGGGCGACGCCACGGTTGAATTGTGCCTGGACTGACGGCAGGCAAGACACGCTAAAGGCGACGCTCCCGAGATGTTCGCCGGTGATTGCCCCGGCATCGAGCCTCGCCGCCTGAGCACGCGTGCCGTCCAGAATCGGCAAGGTGATCAGCAATGTGCCCAACAAGGTTGCCGCCGCGGTGCTCATTTTCATGGGTCAGGCCTCCGTAACCGCAGCATTCTACGACCCGCCGTGGCCGGCGCGCAGCCCATTCGCGAACCAATGCTTGACAAGATACATTGCAATACAATATATCTTGCATCGTCATGGTAGAGCAAACCGGCAATTGGGAAGCGCAGATCCGCAAAGGGTGGCTGGAAGTGGCTATTCTCGCGACGCTGTGGCGCGGGCGCCTCTACGGGCTGGAGATCATTCGCGAACTGGAGAGCAGTTCCGATCTGGTGGTCGCCGAGGGAACGATCTACCCGGTTCTCGCCAGGCTGCGCAATGACGGACTGGTCGAAGCGGAATGGGAAGAAGGTCTCTCCGGCCATCCGCGCCGGTACTACAAGCTGACCCCCGCGGGGCGCAAACGCACGCTGCTCCTGGCGAAGCACTCCCACGCGTTTCTCGAAAAAATGACGGCCCTCATCAAGCCGTTGCTCGCGGAGGGAAAATGAGCATACCGATAGAACCCGCGCGGCAGGGACGGATCGACGTTTATCTGAAGCGCCTGCGGCAAGCCCTCGCTGCGCTTCCTCCCGAAGAGGTTGCCGAGATCGTGCGTGAGATTCACGGCCACATCATCGAGCGCGCCGAGTCAATGGACTCACTCAACGAGGCCGCGCTCACACGGATTCTCAGTTCACTCGGCAATCCGGAGGACATCGGATCGCTCTATCGGTCCAGGGCCATGGTGGCGCGCGCGCGTGCCAGCACTTCACCACTGCTCATTCTGCGGACCACCGTTCGCTGGGCGGGAAAGAGCATTGCAGGCCTCGTGATGTCAGTCTTTGCGCTGTTTGGCTATACCAGCGGCCTGTCCTGCCTGGTCGGCGCAACTATGAAGGTGATTCGTCCGGAGCGTGTGGGTCTGTGGGTTGGGCCGCATACGTGGGACTTGACCCCAGGGGAGACCTTTCCCCCGCCGAGCGAGTCCGCGAGCAGTCCCACGAGGTGCTTGGGCCGTGGTTCATCCCGGTCATGCTCATTGTCGGCCCACTCATCCTCATCGTCACGACGGTGATCGTGCGATGGGCGCTGCGGTTCGCATTCCCCAAGAGTTCAGTGCGGCCGGACCCAGCCGATGGAGCATCACTATGAGAACCACAATGCAGCTCCTTGCCGCGCTCGGCATGGCGTCCCTATTGATGATGCCCAGCGCTTTCGCGGATGTCATCCAGGATCATTACGGCAAATGGCTCGGCAGGATCAGTATTCCCGGTGGTCCCACGCTGTCGGCTGGCATCGAATTGTTTGCACGGGCCGATGGCTCACTCGGAGCGAGCATGGCCAGCCCCGATCAGGGCGTATTCGCACTGCCAGCGGATCTTGTGTCAGTCAACGGCAACCTGATCGAGATTGACATCAATCCGGTGGGTATCAAGTGGGCGCTCAGGGCCGCCACCGACGCCCTGGTTGGCGAAGCTCGACAAGGCAATCTGGTGATGCCTGTCGAACTCAAGCGCGTGAGCAGCTTTGGCGGCCCCGTCCGACCCCAAACACCCAAGGAGCCCGTGCCTTATCAGGTCGAGGAGCTGGCGGTCACTGCCAAGGACGGGACTGTGCTGGCTGGTACGTTGACCCGTCCTGCGGGTGACAAACGCGTGACTGCCGTTGTGCTGTTGCCCGGCAGCGGCCCTACCGACCGCGACGAGGCTATCGCGGGGCATCGTCCGTTCGCGGTGCTCGCGGACTATCTGACGCGAAACGGCATTGCCGTCTATCGCTACGACAAGCGCGGCATCTTGCGATCGACGGGCGACTACTCCACGCTCGTAATCGCCACGCTGGCCGATGATGGGTTTGCGGTGGTCCAGGCGTTGCGCGCCCGAAGGGACATCGCGCGGGTCGGTATCATTGGTCACAGCGAGGGTGGGTTGCTGGCCGCAATGATCGCTGCGGACCATCCGCAATCGGTGGATTTCGCCGTATCCCTTGCCGGGCCCGGCCTCAAGGGCATCGACCTGATTGTCCTGCAAGACAGGGTCGGATATGAACGCCGTGGCCTGCGGCAGGCGCAGATCGAGGCGCTGACGAACTATAGCCGGCGCTTTTACCAAACTGTGGTTGCCAATGACACGCCCGAGACCCGCAGCCAGGCACTCGAAGCGTTGTACGGCGGATTGAGCGAGGCGGACCAGGCATTGGTGCGCAAATTCGCGTCCACGGGTTCCTTGAGTCTGCAGCAGGCAAGCCTGCCCTACGAGTCCGCACTGCTCATGAGCGATGTACCGGCGTATTGGCGCAAGGTGAAGTGTCCCGTGCTCGCCTTGAACGGGACACTGGACGTGCAAGTGCCGGCCGTGGAGAACCTCGCCGGAATTCGCTCCGCGCTTGGCGTCGCTGGCAATACACGGATCCAGATCGAATCACTCGCGGGCCTCAATCATCTCTTCCAGACGGCACACAGCGGACTGGCCGAGGAATACGCGCAACTGGATGAAACGATTGCGCCGCAGGTACTGCAGCGAGTGGCCGCATTCGTGGGCTCGCAACGCTGAGCAATCCGCGCCATCGCCTTGATGGCGCGGAGGGTGGTTACTTCGGCGGAATCTGGCCGCTGATGCCGTTTTCCTGATGGTTCAGCACCCGCTGCTCCGGCTTGGTGAGATGGCTGCCATTCTGGCGGGCCATGTCACGCTCCTCCTGCCGCACCTGGTGATCTTCCTTGTGCGCGCTGGCAGCCTGGCTGCGGGTCATCCTACCGTTCTTCACGTCATTGTGAATGCGCCGGTTCTGGGTGTGCAGGCGATGATTGACCTGGGTGCGGCGCGGATGGCGCTTCTGCCAACTGGTCTCGGCCGACGCGGTGCCGACCACGCCCGCGAGCATTACCGCGGCAGCGGCGAAGGTCAGGGTCTTGTGAAATCTGGTTGACATAAACAATCCTCTTCGAAGGACAGGCGTTGAGTTATCAATTGCGGGCGAAATTCCCGCCTCATGAATGAAACAACGGCGCGACGGGCAGCACGCTGACCTGCGTTACATGTTATTAAGGATTGCGGCGGCCTCCAGCCAGATCCGCTATCGCGGCAGCGGATACTCTGCCGTGCGTGACCGTGACGCCCTCGACGCGCAGGCGCCGGGCCTGTTCATGAAACTGTTTTGAACCCGCGGGGAAAACGATTCGGCCGCCGGCCCCCAGAACCCGGTGCCAGGGCAGTGCCAGATCTTCAGGCGCAACGCGCAGCGCGTAAGCGGTCATCCGCGCGCGGCCCGGCAGGCCCGCCGCACGCGCGACCTCGCCATAGGTGCATACCCGACCGCGCGGAATCGCAGCGATGACGTGCCACAGGTCCTGCAGTGCCGGATTGTGTTGCGGGGTGGCCCGGCCCCGGCTGCGAGGCGACCGCCTGCCTGCCGGGCCGAACAGTTTATGCACGAACGGCGCCACCACGCTCCCTAATGCTTCACGCCTTGAGGATGTCAGCCATGCTGACAATCGACTCGGCAATATCGACGATGCGCCTGTTCTGCCGCATAGCGGTCTCGCGCATCAGCGAGTAGGCGTCCGCCTCGGTCAGATTGCGATTGCTCATCAACAGCCCCTTCGCGCGATCGATGACTTTGCGTTCGCCCAGCGCCGCGCGGGCGGATTCGAGCTGGGCGCTCACATCATCGATGCGTCGTGCCTGGGCCTGGATCACGAACAAAATGGAGCGCATCGGCTTCGGACCTGGATCTTCGAGGGTATACAGATCGATGCCGTCGGCACCGGCCAGGAGCACCCCGACCGGACCCGTTGCGAGAATGTCATCGCTGTCACCCGCGGCAGCGTCCGCAGCACTTGCCCGTGCTTCCTTGAGCTTGAGGCTGCACAGGCCGCCGAGCTGCTGCGACAGTGCATCTTCAATCGCATGCAGGGCATCGATGCGCCGGGTGGTATGTCGATACCAGGCAGCCGCCGCCGCACCCCCGGCCTCACTTGGGGCGGCCTGGCCGATTGAGTGGCGCAGTCGCCCGACTTCCTGCGTGTTGCGGCTGGCGAGGATCGCATTGAAAGCATCGATGTGCGTACCGGCGGAAAACTCCATGAAAATGCGCAAGGCCCCATCCTGTGCATTGCTCAGCTGCTGCATGCGTTGCCGGACTCCCTCCTCAACGAGGCCACTGGACAGAGCGGCACCCACGGTGGCGCGCTCCTGGCCTGCATATTCCTTGGCCTGCGCAAGATTGACGAGGGCCACGAGCACCTTGCAGACCGCGGGGTCGGCAGCGATATCCCCCACCTCGAAGCCAACCGCCAGCAGCGCACCGATGAGCAGCGTGAAGGCCCTGACACTGTCCAGCGGTGCCATGGCCAATGCAGCAATCTGCTGGCGCAGCACCGGCAGCGTATCCAGTGCGCGCAAGGCCAGTGCCACACGCGTGTAGAAGCGCGAACCCGAACTCATCCGATCCAGTTTTTCGTCCACATGCTCGAGCCGCTCGCGAACGGCCTGCTCCAGGGCGCGGCATTCGCCGACGCGACGGGTCAGCCGCTCGGCAAATTGCGCGCCGTTGGAGCCCAGGAAGATCGACGCCGCGCCGCGTTCCTTCTGCAACGCGTGGATCAGCTCGCTGAGCTTGCCGACCAGTTCGCCGAGTATCGACAGTTGTTCAAGATCGCGGGTCCGGCATAGTCGTGCCGCGCGCAGGAAGCGCGCAGCCACGGCGTTGCCGGTGTCTTCAGTTCGTTCGTGGATCGTTGGTGTCATTGACAGCCACTCTGGCACGAAGGCTGGGCGCCGCTCAAGCGAGCGTGTGCAGTTGCGCGACCATGCACAGAGTGTGTGCGTGGACCGCATTTATTGCCCTGAAATGGACGTCCGTGAGTTCCGAGGGTTTGCCGCAAGTGTCCCCCGGGTGCGCGTGCGAAAGTTTCGTGCAGTGCTAAGCGCTTGAGCGGTATGGAAACCCCCGCTCGGTGCCCAAGCCCGCGCGGATGTGGCACGCGCCTTGCTCTATGCATTACACGCGGAGGTCGCATGACCTACGGCGTAGAGCGGATCCAATGTCGGGTCTGCGCAGGCAAAGCCGCCTTCCGGTACGTGTGTCCCCGAATCTCGAGGGATGCGTATTGGTGGCGGTTTTTTTGTGAGTGTTCATCGAGGACGTGCCATGAAGCACCTGATCGGATCCTTGAAGGCCGGGAACTGGAAGACCCTGTTGGCATGCTTCCTGTACTTCGATAGCGGATTCACGGTGTGGGTGATGTTCGGGCCATTGGCACCGTTCATCGCCAAGCAGCTGGCATTGACGCCCGCCCAATCGGGCTTCCTGGTGGCGGTGCCGGTGCTGACGGCATCCATCGTGCGCGTCACGCTCGGCAACCTGTTCCAGTCCGTGCCGGGTCCGCGCCTCGCGCTGCTGGGTATCGTGCTGTCCGCGATCCCATCCTGTGCGCTGCTGCTGCCGATTGTTCCCACCTATCACCTCTTGCTGGTGCTCGGCGGTCTGCTGGGCGTGGGGGGCGCCAGCTTTGCCATCGCACTGCCCATGGCGGGCAGCAGTTATCCGCCGCGCGTGCAGGGCCTGGTGCTGGGCCTGGCGGCCGCCGGAAACATCGGCGCGGTGCTGGATGGCTTCGTATTTCCCGGCCTCGCACAGCGTTTTGGTTGGCAGTACGCCGCGGCGGCGGCACTGCCCATGCTGGCCGTTGCGGCCGTGGCCATCATCCTGTGGGCCGAGGATCGCAGCCTCAAGGCGGGCAGCGGGCAGCGTGCGCTGGTCGGCTTCGCCGTGAGCCTGGTCGCAATCATCGCACTGGTATTGCTGGTGAATGCCGGCGTGTTGGCCCACGGCAACGCGGGTCAGCTGCTGCTGCCGGTGCTCGGTGCCGGGCTGGCGCTGGTGGTGCTCCCGCGCAGGTATCTCAGTGTGCTGCGCGAGCGTGACACCTGGGTGGTCATGCTCGTCTACAGCATTACCTTTGGCGGCTTCGTGGGTATGTCCTCTTATGTGAGCCTGCTGCTCACCACGCAGTACCAGCTGACGAAAATCCACGCGGGCCTCGTGATGGCCGCGTTGTCCTTCACCGGCGCGATGGTCCGTCCGGTGGGCGGGCTCATTGCCGATCGGCTCTCCGGCGTGCGGGTACTGCTGGTGTTGCTGGCCGTGATTTCGATGGGCAATTTTGCCTTCGCCGCCTTGATGCCGCCCCTGGCCGGGGGCGTTGCACTGCTCGCGGCCCTGTATCTGGGCTTCGGGCTGGGCAATGGTGCGACCTTTCAGCTGGTTCCCCACCGTTGGAAGGGGCGCACCGGTGTGATGACCGGCATCATCGGTGCAGCCGGCGGCATCGGCGGCTTCTATCTGCCGGTCGTCATGGGCATGGCTCGGCAGAGCACGGGCAGTTATCAAATGGGTTTCGTCACCTTCGGCGTGCTGGCCGCCGTGGCCTTCGGGTTGGTCGTGACCCTGCACCAGCAGTGGCTGGCCTGGGCCAGCCCCGCGCAAGCGAGCCCGGTATGAAACTCGTGGTCATCGGCAATGGCATGGTGGGGCAGCGCCTGCTCGAGCAGCTGCGGGCGCAAAGCGTCACGCCGCTGGATGTGAGCGTGCTGTGTGAGGAGCCGCGGGCCGCCTACGACCGGGTGCATCTGACGCAATTCTTCAGCGGCAAGAGTGCCGAGGACCTGTCGCTGGTCGAGGCCGGTTTTTTCGAGCGCAGCGGCTATTGCCTGCACCTTGCCGAACGCGCGGCGCGTATCGATCGCGCTGCGCACCAGGTACACAGTGCATCCGGCAAGGTATTCGCCTATGACCGCCTCGTGCTGGCGACCGGCTCCTATGCCTTCGTGCCACAGATTCCGGGCCGCGCGCGCCCGGGATGCTTTGTCTATCGCACCATCGAGGACCTTGAAGCGATTCGGTCGGCGGCCGGCCAGGGCCGCCGCGGCGTGGTGATCGGGGGCGGCCTACTCGGCCTGGAGGCCGCCAAGGCGCTCAAGGACCTGGGTCTGGACACCCACGTGGTGGAGTTTGCCCCGCGCCTGATGGCGGTGCAGATCGATGACTGCGGCGGTCGGGTACTGCGTTCGCGCATTGCGGAGCTGGGCGTAGGGGTCCATACGGGCAAGAGCAGCGTGGAGATCACGGACGGGGAGACGCATGCCCAGCGCATCCGCTTTGCGGACGGAACGGACTTGCAGACGGATCTGATCGTGTTCTCGGCCGGTATTCGTCCGCGCGATGAGTTGGCGCGGGCTGCGGGCCTCACCGTGGGTGAGCGCGGCGGCATCGTGATCGATGCGGCCTGTCGCACCTGCGATCCGGACATTTTCGCCATCGGCGAGTGCGCGCTGTGGGACGGCAAGCTCTACGGGCTGGTGGCGCCGGGTTACCGGATGGCCAACGTGGCTGCGGCGCAGCTGCTGGAGCGGTCAGGCGCGCGTTTCGACGGCGCGGATCTGAGCACCAAACTGAAGCTGATGGGCGTGGATGTTGCCTCCATTGGCGATGCGCATGGCACCACCGCCGGCGCGCGCGTGTGTTCGCTGGTGGACGAGCGACGAAGGGTCTACAAGAAACTGGTGGTCAGCGAGGATGGTCAGCGACTGCTCGGGGGTATCCTGATCGGGGAAGCCGAGGACTACGGCGCGCTGCTGCAGATGGTGCAGAACGGGCTGCCATTGCCCGCGAATCCGGAACTGCTGCTGCTGCCACCGGCGCAGGATGCCGTGCAGACCCCGGCGCTGGGTGCCGCCGCGCTGCCGGACAATGCGCAGATCTGCTCCTGCAACAGCGTCAGCAAGGCGGATCTGTGCGCGGCGATCGCCGGCGGCGCGACCTCGCTGGGGGCCCTTAAGAAATGCACCCGAGCGGCCAGCTCCTGCGGGGGTTGCGCGTCGCTGGTGACGCAAATCCTCAAGGCCGAACTGACCCGGGGCGGCATTGCCGTCAACAATCATGTCTGCGAACACTTTGCCTATTCGCGCCAGCAGCTGTTCCACCTGGTGCGGATCGGCAACCTGCGCTCGTTCGAGGAGCTGCTCGCCCGGCACGGGCGCGGATCCGGCTGCGACCTGTGCAAGCCCACCGCGGCATCGATCTTCGCCTCCTGCTGGAATGAGTTTGTACTCGCCCGCGACAAGGCGCCGCTGCAGGACTCCAACGACTACTACCTCGCCAATATCCAAAAGGACGGCACCTATTCCGTCGTGCCACGGGTGGCCGCCGGGGAGATCACTCCCCGGCAGCTGATCAGCATCGGTGAGATCGCCCAGAAATACCGCCTCTATACCAAGATCACCGGGGGCCAGCGCATCGACCTGCTGGGTGCGCGCGTGCATCAGTTGCCGCTGATCTGGCGCGATCTGGTCGAGGCGGGCTTTGAGTCCGGACACGCGTATGGCAAGTCCTTGCGCACCGTCAAGAGCTGTGTCGGGTCCACCTGGTGCCGCTACGGGGTTCAGGACAGTGTCGGACTGGCCTTGGAACTGGAGCATCGCTACAAGGGCCTGCGTTCACCGCACAAGCTCAAGTTCGGCGTATCCGGCTGCACCCGCGAGTGTGCCGAGGCCCAGGGCAAGGATGTCGGAGTGATCGCAACCGAAAAGGGTTGGAACCTTTACGTGTGCGGCAACGGGGGCATGAAGCCGCGCCATGCGGAACTGCTGGCGCCGGACCTGGATCGGCAGACCCTGATTCGTTACATCGATCGTTTCTTGATGTTCTACATCCGCACCGCCGATCGGCTGCAGCGCACCTCGGTGTGGCGGGACAACCTCGAGGGCGGGCTGGACTATCTGAAAGAGGTGATCATCGAGGATTCGCTGGGTGTCGGGGCGGAGCTGGAAGCCGATATGCAGCGGGTCATCGGCAGTTACGAGTGCGAATGGAAGGCCGCGATCGAGGATCCACAAACCCTGAAGCGGTTCCGGCACTTTATCAACAGTGACCGTCCCGACAGCAACGTGGTGTTCGTCGAGGAACGTGGACAGCCCCGGCCGGCGGTACCCGCCGAGGTCGAACAGCTCGAGCAGGTCGTATGAAGACCTCGCGCTGGGTGCAAATCTGTGCCCTGGAGGATATCTACCCGGACAGCGGCGTGTGTGCGCTCATCGAGGGGCAGCAGGTCGCGTTGTTCCGCCTCAACAACGGTGTCCATGCCATCGGCAACCGCGACCCCGTCAGTGGCGTCAATGTGCTCTCCCGCGGCATTGTCGGCGACATGGGCGGCGAACTGGTGGTCGCCTCGCCCCTGTACAAGCAGCATTTCAGCCTGATCACCGGACGCTGCCTGGAGGAGCCCGAATACGCGGTGCCGGTGTACCTGGCCCGTATCCACGACGGACAGGTGTGGGTGCGCGCCGAGGCCGTCGTGATGCAGCATGCCGCGGGCAAGCGGCGGCTGGTGGTCATCGGCAATGGCGTCGCGGCGATGCGGACGATCGAGGAACTGCTGGAACTGACGCCGCAGGCGTATGACATCACGGTCTTCGGCGCCGAGCAGCACAGTCCTTACAACCGCGTACTGCTTTCGCCGGTGCTCGCCGGGGAGAAACGCACCGAGGAGATCATCACCCACCCCCCGCAGTGGTTTCGCGATCAGGGAATTGTCGTGCACCTCGCGGACCCGGTGGTGCACATCGACCGGGCACGTCGCTGCGTGCGCTCGCGCCTGGGCGTCGAGGTCGGCTACGACCGGTTGCTGATCGCGACCGGGTCGGTGCCGGTGCTGCTGCCGGTGCCAGGCCGGGATCTGCCGGGGGTGCTCACCTTCCGCGATCTGCAGGATGTCGACGGCATGCTCGCGGGCGCCCGCGCATCACGCCGCGCCGTGGTCATCGGCGGTGGCCTGCTGGGCCTGGAGGCGGCGACCGGATTGCGGCGCCGGGGTATGGAAGTTACCGTCGTGCACATCGGCGAGTACCTGATGAACCAGCAGCTGGACGCGCATGCCGGTGAACTGCTGCGCAAGGAGCTCGAAGGACAGGGCCTGAAGTTCTGGCTGTCGGCCCGGACGGTTTCGATTCACGGCAGCGTGCAGGTGACCGGCGTGCAGCTGGCCGATGGCCGGGAACTGCCGGCGGATCTGGTGGTAATGGCCACGGGCGTGCGTCCGAATACTGAACTGGCAAGAGCCGCGGGCCTGCGCTGCGACCGTGGCATCCTGGTGGACGATACCCTGCAGAGTTTTGATCCGGCCATCTACGCGGTGGGTGAGTGCGTCCAGCACCGCGACAGTACCTTCGGCCTGGTCGCGCCGCTGTGGGAACAGGCCCGCGTCTGTGCCGCGCACCTGGCCGAGCGCGGCGTGCGCCGTTATGGTGGCTCGCAGGTCTCCACCCAGCTGAAGGTCAGTGGTGTGAAGGTTTTCTCGGCCGGGGATCTGCAAGGCGGCGCAACCAGTGAATCCTTGGTGCTGCGTGACCCGCGTCGAGGCATCTACAAGCGACTACTCATCGAGGACAACAAGGTGCGCGGCGCGGTGCTTTACGGCGATACCGGGGATGGCAGCTGGTATTTCGATCTGATCAACGAAGGTCGCGACGTGGGCTCGGTGCGCGACACCCTGCTGTTTGGCCCGACCGGATGAACGGCGCAATCGAAACGCGCACCACCTGCCCTTACTGTGGCGTGGGCTGCGGCGTCCTGGCGACGGCCACGCACGGGACCGTGCAGGTGCGCGGCGACCCGGCCCATCCGGCCAATCTCGGGGCGCTGTGCTCGAAGGGGTCGGCACTGGGTGAGACCGTTGATCTGACGGGTCGACTGCTGCAGCCCCGGGTGCATGGAAAGGATGTGGGATGGGACACCGCGCTCGATGCGGTCGCCTCGGGCTTGCGACGCATCATCGACGAACACGGCCCTGACGCGGTCGCGTTCTATGTCTCCGGGCAGATCCTCACCGAGGATTATTATGTGGCCAACAAGCTGATGAAGGGCTTCATCGGCTCGGCGAACATCGACACGAATTCCAGGCTGTGCATGTCATCGGCGGTGGCCGCGCACAAGCGCGCCTTCGGCGAGGACCTGGTGCCGCTGACCTACGCAGACCTGGACCTGGCCGATCTCATCGTGCTGGTCGGTTCCAATACCGCCTGGTGCCACCCGGTGCTGTACCAGCGCATCGTGAAGGCCAAGCAGCAGCGTCCCGCCCTGCGGCTGGTCGTCATCGATCCGCGACGGACTGCGACCTGCGAGCTCGCCGATCTGCATCTGCCGCTGCGCGCCGGCACCGACGTGACGCTGTTCAACGGCCTGCTCAGCTGGCTGGCGCGCGCCAACCGGATTGACCACAGCTTCGTGGAGCAGCACACCCGCGGGGCGGCCCGCGCCGTGCTGGTGGCCGAGAATACCGCCGGAGAAGTCGAGGCCGTAGCCCGCAGCTGTGGACTCGAGCCGCAGCTGCTGCGAAGTTTCTACGAGCTGTTCGCCGGCACCGAGCACGTCGTGACCGCGTTTTCACAGGGCGTCAACCAGTCCTCCACTGGCACGGACAAGGCCAACAGCATCATCAACGCGCACCTGCTCACGGGGCGCATCGGACGCCCCGGGATGGGACCGTTCTCATTTACCGGTCAACCCAATGCCATGGGCGGGCGCGAAGTCGGCGGTATGGCCAACATGCTTGCGGCGCACATGGACATCGAGAATCCCAGCCATCGTGACATCGTACAGCGGCTGTGGCAGGCGCCACGGCTGGCGCAGCGACCCGGCCTCAAAGCCGTGGACATGTTCGAAGCCATGCACGAGGGGCGCATCAAGGCCGTGTGGATCATCGCGACCAATCCGGTGGTGAGTCTGCCGAATGCGGACCGCGCGCGCGCGGCCTTGCAGCGCTGCGAGCTCGTCGTGGTCTCCGATTGCATCGCATGCACCGACACCACGGCGCTGGCGCACGTGCTGTTGCCGGCAGCGGCCTGGGGCGAAAAAGACGGCACCGTCACCAATTCAGACCGGCACATCTCACGCCAGCGAGCATTCCTGCCCATGCCGGGTGCGGCGCGTCCTGACTGGTGGATGCTGTGCGAAGTCGCGAAGCGCCTCGGGTTCGAGCGCGGCTTCGATTTTACCGGCCCCGCACAGATCTTCGATGAACATGCGCGCCTCAGCTGCAGCGGCAACGACGGCAGTCGCGCCTTCAATCTTGCGGGACTGACCGGCATGGATGCCGAGGTCTACGCGCGGTTGGCGCCGGTGCCATGGCCGGTACCCGCCGATGAACCGGCCGGCACGGCGCGCCTGTTCGGCGATCAGCGCTTCTATCACCCCGACCGCCGTGCGCGCCTGATCGCCGTGCGCCCGCAGGCGCCGCGCCACGCACCCGATGAGGAATACCCGTTGGTGCTCAATACGGGTCGCATCCGCGATCAATGGCACACCATGACGCGCACCGCCCGCTCACCTCGCCTGGGCACTCACCTGCCGGAACCCTTCGTCGATATGCATCCGGCGGATGCGCTCAGCTTCGGCCTCGGCAACGGCGCACTGGTGCGAGTCGCTACGCGCTGGGGCCGCATGGTCGCGCGCCTGCGTACCAGCGGCGAGATCGCCCGCCGGACGATCTTCGTTCCGATACATTGGAACGGCGCCACGGCCTCCGATGCCCGCGTGGGTGCCCTCGTCAATCCGGCGGTGGATGCCATCAGTGGGGAGCCGGAATTCAAATTCACGCCGGCGCGGGTCGAGCCCTTCGTGGTCAGCTGGCATGGCTTCATTCTCACGCGTCGACCAATTGCCCTGGAGGCCTTCACCTGGTGGGCGAGCGTCGCGGGCCAGGATTTTCAGCGCTATGAGATTGCCGGTCGGCGCGTCCCGGGGGACTGGTCGAGCTGGGCGAGCGGCCTGCTCGGCGCCGAGGCGGGAGCCGATTGGCTCGAATACGCCGATCCCGGCGCCGGTACCTATCGGGCCGTACATCTTCAGGATGAGCGTCTGGAATCGTGCGTGTTCATCGGCTCCCGGCCCGAGCTGCCCTCGCGCTCCTGGCTCGCCGACCTCTTTGCCAAGCACGCACTCTCGGCACTGGAGCGGGCGACGGTACTTTCCGGAAGACCCGCGAACCCGGCCGCAGATGCCGGTGCCACGGTGTGTGCCTGCTTCAATGTCGGCCGCAACGCCATTGAGGCCGCCATCCTCGCAGGGTGTCGGGATGCACCGGCCCTCGGCGCCCGACTTAAGGCCGGAACCAATTGCGGATCGTGCATTCCGGAGCTGCGCCGCATGATCGCGGCCCACCGTGCCTCCATCGCGATCGCCTAAAAAAAAACCCCGCAAGAGCGGGGTTACTCGGTTGCTTGCTTGCTGTGGAGGAGCAATTGTTCTACTTCTTATCTGGGGTGTGGGCATCCGTGAGGGCCCCGGTGCCCGGTCTTCTTGAATCTGCCGGCGAACCCGCCGGGCTGCTTCCTTCCTGCGGCCAAATGGGCCGTTCCCATATATCTATAAGCAACGTGCATGCCAGTGCGCATAACCTCGGGCGCGATGTGACATCTTGTATCTGAGACGGGGGTCAACCGCACCGCAACGCGCCATGTGCGACTCTTCGCCGATAGTCGGCATGACAGAACGTGAGATGGGTTGGTGCGCTGCATCGGCGAGTGTCAAAATCATCGACACTATTTCTCCGCTGCCATCGCCAGCGGTGAGCGGGATTGTGCATAACACATTGATATTAATGAGAAATACTGGGTTGTGTGGAGTGTAAATGAGACCGACACCCCAGCTCACGACCTGGACACTGACCGCGCTGGCGAGCCTGACGCTGTGTTTTGCCGCCTGTTCGACAACGGCGTCCAAGAATCATCACGACCGGCCCACTGTCGCGATCCCCCAGAACACCCCCGCAAGCTCCTCGGCGCCGCTGCCGGCCCCCATCCCGGGCCCGGCGGCGATCCCGACGCCAACCGAGGCGCCGGCCGCTGTGGCGGCTGCCACGGCCGCCCCGCCGGCCGTGCCGGCGCCCCCTCCTTTGACGGGAGGCCCGCCAGCGGTGGCGCGCGCCGCCGAAGCGCCCGCCCCGCGCGTACTCGACAAACTGTTTCCGCAACCTCCGGCGCTCGACCGGGATGTGAACTTCTGGATCCGTGTCTATACGGAAATCGGCACCAATGCCGGGTTTCTGCACGATCAGTACAATCTCGGTGTCGTCTACGAGACGCTGCAGTTCGGACCGGACACCTCCGCGCGGCAGCGCGAGCGCATGGTCGCCGCCGCGCGCGAACGGATCATCGCGGCGCTGAAGCGCATCGCCCACTCCACCGGCACGCTCTCGCCGGAGGACCAGCATATTCGTGACATGTGGGGCGAGGGCTATTCGCCGGCCCGCCTGTTGAGCGCCGTGGAAGATGTGCGCTTTCAGCTGGGGCAGGCCGATCGCTTTCGCGAAGGACTGGTGCGCTCGGGACTGTGGCAGGACCACATCATTCAGACGCTGACCGATCTGGGTATGCCTCCGGAGCTGGGCGTGTTGCCGCATGTGGAGTCATCCTTCAATGCGGCCGCGTATTCCAAAGCCGGCGCGGCGGGCCTGTGGCAGTTCATGCGTTCGACGGGCCGGCGCTACATGCGCATTGATTCCGCGGTGGACGATCGCATGGATCCGTTTCGCGCCACGGAGGCTGCCGCCCAGCTGCTGAGCTTCAACTACCGTCTGCTGGGTACCTGGCCGCTCGCCGTGACGGCCTACAATCACGGCGCCGAGGGCATGCGACGGGCCAAGGAGCAGGTGGGCTCGGATGACATCGTGAAGATACTGCGCAACTACCACAGCCCGAGCTTTGGGTTTGCATCGCGCAACTACTATGTGTCGTTCCTCGCGGCGCTGACCGTGGACCGCAATCCCGAGAAATACTTTGGTCCCATCAAGCGCGAGCCGGAAGCACGGTTCCGCGAAGTGATCATGCCGGGGTTCGTATCGGTGAGCGCGCTCACCCATGCCCTGCATATCAGTGCCAGCGAGCTGCGCAAGCTGAACCCGGCGCTGCTGCCGGCGTGCTGGGAGGACCGCCGGCGCGTGCCGAAGGGGTATGTGCTGCGCCTGCCGCTCAATGGCCCGGACTGGACTTCCGAGATGTTGGCCGATCGGCTCTCGCCGTCCGACCTGCAGGCCCGGCAGACCGTGCCGGAGAGACGCCGGGTCATGAAGGGTGAAACGCTGGCCAGCATCGCCGGTGATTACGGCATGAAGCCGGGTGAGCTGGCGCGACTCAACAACCTCAGCGCCCGTACGCGACTGCGACCCGGGCGATTCTTGCGCGTGCCGGAGGCGAGCCCGGTGCGCGTTGCGAGAGTGGACCACGGCGCGGAGCAGTCCGCCGGTGGCAGCGAGTCGGTCGCCGCTGTCAGTTCCGCCCCGTCGAGCGCGACTGAACAGGTCGCTGCATCCTCCGCGCCGGGCAGCCTCTCCAGTGCGCCCGCAGCCGTGGCAGCCAACCCGCCGGCTACCGCCAGCGCGCCCGCGGCGGCGGTGGCGGCCAATGCGCCCGAGAGCGCCCCTGCGGCGGTGCCGGGTGCCGCGCTGGTGGCGGCGAATACCGCTCCGCAGGAGGCCGCAGCGCCAGTCGCGCCCAATGTCGAGCCGGAGACCAGTGCCGGTGGCGTATCACCCCAGGTGGCGCAACAGGAGAGTGAACAGGACGCACGCGCGGTGGCGCAGGAGAAGCCGCTCGCGCCCTCCCAGCCGGTGTCGGCCAAGCAGGCCGAGGCCATCACGCCGGGTCTGGGACCCACCCAGGTGGTCGCGGCCGACAATGCGGATGCGACGGACTACTCCGTGGCGGGCGACGACACCATCGTGGTGGCGGGGACCGAGACACTGGGGTACTACGCGGCTTGGCTGGACGTGGGCGTGCGCCGACTGCGCGCCTTGAATCACCTGCGCGGCAAGTCGGCGGTGCGCATCGGCCACAAGGTGAAGCTGGATTTTGCGAACAGTTCGCACGAGAAGTTTGAATCACAGCGCCGCGACTATCACCGCCAATTGCAGGCGGCGTACTTTGCGTCGCACCGGATTTCGGGCACCCGGGTGCACGTAGTGCGTTCCGGAGATTCGTTCTGGAGCCTGCGGCATCGCTTCGGTGATCTGCCGGTGTGGTTGCTGCAGCAGTACAACCCGGATGCAACCTTTGATGATCTGAGGGCCGGGACGCAGGTCATCGTGCCGCGCGTCGAGGACCTCGGCACGGCAGGTAGCGAAAATTGAGAAGTGTGTCGGCAAATGGCGCCAGGTCAGGGGCGATTGTGACGGCCGCCCTTCGCGTAAAACCGCTTAGACCCTATAATTGCCGGCATGTGTGATCGCTCGAAACTGACCTACTTGCGCAGGCTCGCTCACCCCGCCGCGCTCGGGCTGGCTTTGGCGCTCGCGCTCGGCTTGGCCGCGCCCGGCGCCAGCGCCATCGACAAACCGCACAGCCCGGCCAAGGAAACCGCCCGCGCCCAGGCTGACTCGGGCGCCGGCGACAGCAGTGCGATTCCCGAGCCGCTGCTTGCCGATCGGGTCATCGTGCGCAAGTCCGAGCGGCAGATGTACCTGATGCGCGGGTCGACGATATTGCGCACCTATCGTGTGGCCCTTGGACTGAACCCGGTGGGTCCGAAGGAGCAGGAGGGTGATTCGCGCACTCCCGAGGGGCATTACCAGCTGACCCGCCGCAATCCGCACAGTGAGTACTTCCTGTCCATCCAGGTGTCCTACCCGAATGACAAGGACCTGCAGCGTGCGCGACGCAACCGCCTGACGCCGGGCGGCGCGATCATGATCCACGGCCTGCCAAATGACCTGCGCCGCGAGCCGTCCTATTACGAGAAGCGCGACTGGACGGACGGCTGTATCGCGGTATCGGACTCCGACATGCTCGAGATCTGGCTGATGACGCCGCAGGATGTCCCGATCGACATCCTGCCGTAGACTGCGGACCCCAGCGATTCCCTCGAGCATAGTGAATACCAGCAGCATTATCGTCCCGGATTCGGTCGACGCGCTCGTCGCTCCGCGCGGCAGCCTGGAGAACCTGTCGCAGGAGGAGATCACCAAGCTGTTGGATACCAGCCACAGCGGGCTGCACGGACTGTTCCGCAAGTGCGCGCTGGCGGTGCTCAATACCGGCAACGATTCGGACAACGCCAAGGAAATCCTCGAGCGCTATGCCGACTTCGACATCGAGGTCGTGCGCCATGCCCGCGGCATCAAGCTGGAAATGCGGCATGCGCCGGCTACGGCCTTTGTCGATGGGGAAATGATCCGCGGCATCAAGGAGCACCTGTTCGCGGTGCTGCGGGATGTCGTCTATATCGCCGACCAGATCATCGACAGCCGGGTGGTGTCACTCACCGATTCCGGGGCGGTCACGAACACCGTATTTCGCATCCTGCGCAACGCGCGGGCGCTCGAGTACAAGGGCTATCCCAATCTGGTCGTGTGCTGGGGCGGACATTCGATCGGTGATGCCGAATATCACTACACCAAGCGGGTCGGGTACGAGATGGGACTGCGCGGCCTGGATGTATGCACCGGTTGCGGTCCGGGCGCCATGAAGGGTCCGATGAAGGGCGCGACCATCGGGCACGCCAAGCAGCGGGCGCCCCAGAGCCGCTACATCGGCCTGACCGAGCCGGGCATCATTGCCGCGGAGCCGCCGAATCCCATCGTCAGCCAGCTGGTGATTCTGCCCGACATCGAAAAGCGCCTCGAGGCCTTCGTGCGCATGGGCCATGGCATCGTGGTGTTTCCCGGCGGCGCCGGCACGGCCGAGGAAATCCTGTATCTGACCGGCCTGCTGCTCGACCCCGCCAACGCGCATCAGCCTTTTCCGGTCGTGCTGACCGGACCTGCCGCCAGCGCGGGGTACTTCGAACACATCCTGCGCTTCGTCGAAGCGACTTTGGGCCGTCAGGCCGTGCAGCGCCTGGAGGTGATCATCGATGATCCCGCCGCGGTGGCGCGGCGCATGGTTGCCGGGATGGAGAGCGTGCGCGCCTTGCGCCGCGAGCGCAGCGATTCCTACAATTTCAACTGGTTGCTGTCGGTTGGCATCGAGCTGCAGCGTCCCTTCCAGGTTTCCCACGAATCGATGCGTTCGCTGGTGCTGTCGCGTGCGCAGCCGGCGCATATGCTGGCGGCAAATCTGCGTCGGGCCTTCTCCGGCATCGTCACCGGCAACGTGAAGGACTACGGCGTTCAGGCGATCGAACAACTCGGGCCGTACGAACTGACCGGTGATCCGAATGTCATGCGCCTGCTGGACGAGTTGCTCACGGCGTTCGTCGCGCAGGGACGCATGAAATTACCGGGCTCGATTTACCAGCCCTGCTACCGACTCGTTGCGTGACATAACGCTTCGCAAAAAGCGACGCACCAATCCTTGCCGGAAAGTTCTCGCGCACGTCGCTGATGCGCAACGATCGCTGTGACCCAGTTCCTGTAGCTTTACGGTCCAGACTCCGTACGCTGGCGGCAACCACTTTAGGAGTTGTCGCATGAACTCATCAGACAGGACGCGGGGCGTTCCGCTGGCTGCCCCGGCAGATCCCGCAGCACTGGTCCCAGCGATACCCCCGCCGCTGGCGGGCACGGAGGAGTACGGCTCGTGGCTGGATCGCATGCAGCGGGCGCGGACGCGCCACGCGGCCATCACACGCAATCTGTACACCTGGAGCAACTACAAGAGCTGGGCTGATCAGGTGAAGGGTTCGTGGGAGCACGAAGCGGAGCCGAAGCGCAAGTAGCCGCGGGTCTCAGACGGTTTCAACGACGGGCTCGGCCTCGGCTTTGACCTCGATGGAGGTGAGCCGCTCGGGAACATGCGTGCCCGCGATCCACCCGGTGAGTGACTCCCAGGCCTGCGTGTCGTCGTGAACCTGATTGTCCTTCATTTCGTGGATGCCCAGGCCATTTTCCGCGGCGCGAATGTAGTTCTGCGAATCGCGCAGAGTCGCCACGATGGGGATTCCCAGCGTATCCAGGAAGCGCAGCAGCGACTGATAGATCAGGGTATGAACTTTCACCCGGTTGGCGATTACCCCCAGACGATTCTCGTTGCGCCTGATCTTCGCCACCAGCAGCAGGTCGCGAATGCAGCGTGAACAGGCGTGAATATCAATGTCCGATGGCAGCACGGGAATCAAGATCTTGTCCGCCTGCAGCGTCAGCTCGATCATGCGCTGACCGGTCACGGCGGCGGGGGTGTCCAGAATGATATGCGTGGCATCCGGGGGCGGGCGCAGCTGAAACGTACGCGTCACGCGCGGGTCGCGTTCGTGGGCCGAAATGAGGTGCACCTTCGGGCGTGCCGGATCACGTTTTGACACCCACCGCCCCGAGGATCCCTGCGGGTCATAATCCATGAGCACCGGCCGCTGCTGCCGCGAGGCGAAGTATCCGGCCAGATTCACGGCTATGGTCGTTTTGCCGGACCCGCCCTTGGGGTTCAGGACAACGATGCGCTGCATGGACGCACAGGGTACTGGTGCTGCTGCAGGGCCGCAAGATGAGATCTACGGCACGCCGGATCTCACCTTGAGTTTGTAGGCTTCGCTCCCATGGAAAGACTGCTGCTTGTTTGGGACGAGATCGACGATCTGGTGGGCGTGGGCCGCTGTGTGGTCTCCCGTGCCGTGATGCGCATGAGCCCCGCCTCGACCCGGGTGGGGAGCATGGCGACCCTGCTGCTCGCCGGGGCCCTGCTGGTGACACAAAAGAGCTTATTCCAGCTCTGGTAGCCGGCCGCGGGGCGGCTGAAAGCGCGAATTGCGCTTGAAAAATCCGTCGGGATACCCAAGATGCACGCCTGATCAACTTTTTGACCGGCGGGCGTGCGCATGACTGAGAACCAGAAAACCACACTTGGCTTCCAGGCCGAGGTAAGTCAGCTGCTGCAGCTGATGATCCATTCGCTGTACAGCCACAAGGAAATCTTCCTCCGGGAACTCATCTCGAACGCCTCGGATGCCAACGACCGTCTGCGTTTCGAGGCGATCGCAAACCCCGCGCTGCTGGCGGACGACCCGGCCCTGTCAGTGTGGGTGGAGGGCGATCCGGCCGCTGGCACCCTCACGGTGCGTGACAATGGCATCGGCATGAGCCGCGAGGAGACGATCGCCAATCTCGGCACAATCGCGCGGTCCGGCACTGCCGAGTTCTTCAAATCCCTGTCAGGGGACCAGCAGAAGGACTCGCAGCTGATCGGCCAGTTCGGCGTGGGCTTCTACTCGGCGTTCATCGTGGCCGCACGGGTCGAAGTGCGCACCCGCAAGGCGGGTGCGCCGGCGGCTGAAGGGGTGCACTGGGAATCCAGTGCCGATGGCCAGTTCACGGTCGAGAACGTCGATCTGCCCCAGCGCGGCACCACCATCATCCTGCACCTGAAGCCAGACACCAAGGAGTTCGCCGACAGCTGGCGCCTGCGCTCACTGATTCACCGCTACTCGGATCACCTGAGTTTCCCCGTGCTGATGCGCAAGGAGGCTGCGCCGAAGAAAAGTGATGCCCCGGCCGACGCTGCGCCCGAGGCGGCACCGTTCGAGGCGGTCAATCAGGCGCGGGCCCTGTGGACCCGCGCCCGCAGCGAGATCACCGACGAGGAATACAGGCAGTTCTTCGAGCACATTGCCCATGACCCGACCGAGCCGCTCGCGCGGAGCCATAACAAGGTCGAGGGCAAACGCGACTACACCAGCCTGCTGTACGTTCCCGGCCGCGCACCCTTCGATCTGTGGCATCGGGATGCGGCGCGTGGCCTGAAGCTGTACGTCCGTCGTGTGTTCATCATGGACGACGCGGAGCAGTTCCTGCCGCTGTACCTGCGATTCATCAAGGGCGTGATCGATTCCAGCGACCTGCCGCTGAACGTCTCGCGTGAGTTGCTGCAGCAGGATGCGGACGTGGAGGCGATGAAGGGCGGCCTGACGCGCCGCGTGCTCGAGCTGCTGACCAAGCTGGCGAGCGAGGAGGCGGTAAAATTCGCCACCTTCTGGAAGGAATTCGGCGCCGTGCTCAAGGAAGGCCTCGCCGAGGACTACGCCAACCGCGAGAAGATCCTGCCCCTGCTGCGCTTCGCCAGCACGCACGAGGCCGAGGATACTCCGAGCGTCAGCCTCAAGGACTATGTGGGGCGCATGAAGAGCGGCCAGGAGCGCATCTACTTCGTCATTGCCGACAGCGTCGCCGCGGCGCGCAGCAGTCCGCACATCGAACAGTTGAAGGCGCTCGGGATCGAAGTGCTGCTGATGTCCGAGCGGGTCGATGAGTGGGTGATGGGCCAGGTCGAAGGTTTCGAGGGCAAGTCCTTCAAGGATGCCGCCCGCGGGGAGCTGGAACTGGGCGCTCTGGCCCCGGAGGCGGAACGTGCGAAAGCGCAGGAGCAGCTCAAGGAGCACCAGGAACTGCTCAAGCGGGTCAAGGCGGCCCTCGGCGAGCGTGTTATGGAGGTGCGCGTGGCGTCGCGTCTGACCGATTCACCGTCCTGCCTGGTGATGGGCGAGCGTGACCTGGGGTCCGCCATGCGGCGCATCCTGGAAGCTCAGGGTCAGAAGCTCCCCGACAGCAAGCCGGTGCTGGAGCTGAATGTGGAGCATCCGATCGTACGCCACCTGGAAGCGCGGACCGATGAGGCCGCGTTCAATGAACTTGCGCAGCTGTTGTACGACCAGGCGGCATTGTCCGAGGGCGGCCAGCTGGTGAATCCTGCTGACTACGTGCGGCGGTTGAATCGACTGCTGGTGCGGCTGGCGGTGCCCGGCGCCGCATGAGCCCGCCCGCGACCTTGGCGGCCGAGAACCTGATGCTGCAAGGTCCGGTGGGGGAGCTGGAGGCCCGTGTGGACTTGCCGACGGATACAGGCTTGCCCGCGGCATGCGCGGTGGTGTGTCATCCGCACCCTTTGTTTGGCGGCACGCTCACCAACAAGGTCGTCCACACACTCGCACGGGCCTTCACCGATGTCGGCATGCCGAGCCTGCGCTTCAACTTCCGGGGTGTCGGCATGAGCGCGGGCACTCACGATGAGGGCCGCGGCGAGGTGCACGATGTGCTGGCCGCCGTGCGCTACTGCCATGAACGGTGGCCGCAGGCGCGCCTGTGGCTGACCGGATTTTCCTTTGGGGCCGCGGTCGCCGTACGGGCGAGCCGCGAGGCCACGCCTGCCGGGGTGGTGGCGGTGGCGCCCGCGGTCGATCGCCTGGATATCGCGTCGGTGATGCCGACGTGCCCATGGCTGGTGCTGCTGGGAGATGCCGATGATGTCGTGTCACCGCAGCGCATGCTGGAGTGGGCGCGGGGGCTGCGCCCCGAGCCTGTGACGCAGGTGCTGGCCGGCGCCGGGCATTACTTTCACGGCCGGCTGCCGGAACTGCGCGAGCGCGTTACGGCCTTCCTAAATCAAAGGCCCGAATAAACTCGATGTTTATCCGGGCCAATTGAGAATTCAGTGTCCCGAGCAGCGACCATCGGGCATGGCCGCTGTCGTCCGACCGAATCGGTGGATTAGGAATTCACCATGCTCTTCAGGCTCTTCAGCGGCAGCACGCGCACTTTCTTGCTCGCGGGCTTCGCCTTGAACGTCATCTTCTCGCCGGTGAACGGATTCACGCCCTCACG
>DATDIL010000184.1:0-15746 GCA_036521075.1 Steroidobacteraceae bacterium
CTGCTCCTGAGTGCGGAGCTGCAGTGCACAAGGCAGTGGTCGCAGAAGCGGTGGCAGGATTTCACCGCCGGGCGGGTATGCGCGCGCAGGGCGCTGCAGCAGTTCAACCTGGGCGATTTTCCGCTGCGCGCCGGTACGGATGGATTGCCGATCTGGCCAGCGGGTCTGACTGGCTGCATCACGCATACTACCGGCTATGCCGCGGCCGTCGTGGGGCCTCTGGCGCGTGTGCGCAGTCTGGGCGTCGATACCGAGGTGATTGCCGCCGTGACTGAGGAAGTCTGGGCGTTCATCTGCACGCCGGCCGAGCACATATCCCTGCTCGGTAAGGTTTCCGAGTGCCGTGCTCGGCGCGCTGCGCTGATTTTTGCCGCCAAGGAGGCGTTCTACAAGTGCCAGTACCCGCTTACTGGCGAGTGGCTTGAATTCGGGGAAGTGACTGTCGAGATTCGGGGCAGCCCGTCACTCGCGGGCGAATTCGAGATTCGGCCGGCGCGGCCTTTGCTGATTCAGCGGCACAGCCCGGTGCCGCTGTTGGGAAGATACCGGATCCATAGTCCCTTCATCACCGCGGCGATGGCGCTGCCTGCGTGCGTCGAAGGGGATAATTAATCCAGCCGAGCCAAGGATCGTGAACCCGATCACGTTCCTGGCATCTGGTGCTTCGTGACGCCGCAATAGTGACAAAGCGGATTCTTTCGCCAACCTGTCACCCTTATAATTAATCTGCACCTACGGGTAATCCTGGCAGGAGTGCTCACGCGCCGGTGCCCTATGAGGTCTCTGCCGCGGTGACGGACATATTTTCGAAACCAACCGCTGAGCTGAATTACAGGTGCCAAACTCGCTCGTAGAGACGATTTCGCGCAATGAGCAAGAGCAGCACGCGCCCGAAGGACAACCTGAGCGTGAAATCGTATCCCGGCACGCGCATGCGGCAGAGTTGTCGGGGCTGACTGTTGCGACGGTCACAAGCGCGGCCGAACTGCACGGTCTGCGCGCGGACTACGAGCAATTGAATCGAGAGGCATCACTGGCGCTGCCATTCACCCTTCACGAGTGGCACTGCGCTTGGTGTGAGCACTTTCTGGCCACGAGTAGCGCAATAGAAGACTCTCTTCTTGTTTACGTCGTTCGCACGGCGACCGGGCGCTGCGTGGGCATCGTGCCGCTGATTCGCACGCGACGCTCAGTGGGACCGTGCAGTGTTTCCTCGCTGAGTCTGCTGGGTGCCGACCAGGCGCTGACCGAAATTCGTATGCCGTTGATCGCCCCTGGCTTCCATTCGGAGGTGGCGCGCATTTTGGACCGCCAGCTGGCGCTCATCGACCGCTGGGATTGGATTCAGTGGATGGGCGCCACGCCCGCGTTCGGCCGCGGCCTGGCCGGCTCGGCGGACTTGCGCTGGCAGCAAACCTTGCTGGACTACGTCCTGGACCTGCCGCCCGACTGGGATTCCTTTCGCAAGAACCTCAAGCGCAACATCCGCGAGTCCCTGCGCCATTGCTACAACTCGCTCAAACGCGACAAGCTCGAATTCTCGCTGGCCGTCCGTGAGCGGCCGGAAGACATCCAGGCGGGTCTTGATCGGTTCCTGCGTTTGCATGCGATGCGGGCTCAGATGGGGGGAACCATCACCCATCCGGATCATTTTGCAACGGCATCCGCGCAAGCCTTCCTGCGGGATATCTGCGCACAATTGGCCGCGCGCAACATCACTCGCCTGTTCGAATTGATTGTCGACGGGAAGGTCGTGGCCACGCGCATCGGGTTCGTGCTGGGCGACACCTTGTACCTGTACTACTCGGGCTTCGACACGGCCTGGTCCCGCTACAGTGTCATGACGACCGCGCTGGCGGAAATCATCAAGTTCGCTATCGCCAATGGCGTTCGCACAATCAATCTTTCCCCGGGAACTGACATTGGCAAGACTCGCTGGGGTCCGCGAGTCGTGCCTATCGCGCAACTGTTACAGGTAGGTGCACGCTTCCGGTCGCGGGCAGCTCGCGCAGCCTACGAATTCTCCAGTTCTGAATCCCGAACCGGTTGGCTTGCGCGGGCGCTGGTGCCATCCCGCCGGCGCTGGTCGTGACGCCCGTTCGTCAGGTGGTGGAGGACTTCCAGGCTGGCGGATCGTGCGCGCTGCCCAAGATCCCTGACCCCGTTACATCCCGCAGATTATTGGTTTTCCTGCCCGATGTACCGTATCTGCGCAAGTAACGCCAGGCACCCCACGCAGACCAGAGTCGCCCATGCCCACAAAATCGATACGCTGCGTAGATGCTGCGCCAGCTAAGCGGTTGCTTGTTCATTGCTCAGTCCTCGCGCCCATGGATCACCCACACACCATGCGCCATTCCCGTGTGTGAAAATATGGGCGTGCGCGGCGGGTGCGCTGAAGGCATCGTCTGACAAGAATTGCGGGCGCCGCTGCCGCTTCAGCCCGACCCCAGCCCCAAGCACCTGAAAAATCGCATAATGGCGGTATGGTAGGATTGTGATCATGCTCGACGATGCCGTGACCCGGTTGGCCACAGCCCCCGCAGCCCCCGCAAACGTTCCCAAGGCCGTCGACCTGCGGCGCATCGGCGCGCATCCGGACTTCTGGTATCCCCTGGCCTGGGCAGATGAGCTCAAGAAGGGGCGCACCCTGGCGCGGCGTTTCGCCGGTGAGCCCATCGTCCTGTACCGGGGCCAGAACGGCCAGGCCTACGCCCTGGAGGATCGCTGTGCCCATCGCCAGGTGCCCCTGCACTTAGGCGTGGTATGTGAAAACCGGCTGAAGTGTCACTACCATGGCTGGTCCTATAGCGGTACCGGTGAGTGCGTGGATGTACCGTATCTGGGCAAGGAGCGCCTGCCCAACGGCGTGCGCAGCTACCCGGTTCACGAAGTCGACAATCTGATCTTTGTGTTTCCCGGCGATCCGGTGCTGGCCGAGTCACGCAAACCTGCCGCGCTGGGTGCGTTCGCCGACAAGGCCTATAAGACCCGGCAGCTGAACCGCGAAGTGGCCTGCCACTACACCTTCATGCATGAAAACCTGTTCGACATGAACCATCAGTTCATGCACCGCAAGCAGATGGGGTCCATCACCGCGAAGTGCCTGGGACGCGACCATGGCGAGAACTGGGCGCAGGTTGAATACAGTTTCAGTCGCGCCGGCGGTGGCAAGTCGGCCGGTGAGCGCGTCATTGTCGAGTTGACGCGCAACCGGCGCACTCAAAAGAAGGCCGATTTCTGCGATCACATGCGCATCCGCACGGACTATCCGTATCAGACTCTGCGGGTGTGGCTAGGCCGCAATACGGATTACGACAACGCCAATCCGGTGCTCTCGGTATGGCTCGGGTACACCCCGCTGGATGCCGCGCAGCGCACCAATCGCACTTTTGGCTACCTGTCAGTGAAGAAGCCCCCGGTGCCGGGGGTGATCCACGCCGTGTGGCCGTTCGTCACTCACTTCACGGAAAACATCTTTCGTGAGGACAAGGAAATCGTGGAGTTCGAGCAGCGTGCCTATGATGCCCAGGGTGCGGACTGGAACAATGAAGTGTTTCCACCGATCCGCGATCTGCGCACGGTTCTGGCCCGTTGCGGCAAACCGCAGCTGTGAGCCGCTGCGCAGGCACGCGGCTTACTTGTCGGGGTGCTGCAGGTTCTTCTCGTACGCGGCGCTGAAGGCGTCCAGGAAAACACGCGGCAGCTGGCCATCCGCCTTCGCGGCGATACTGCGGTAGAACTCGTTGTACAGCTCCCAGTTGCGCGCGCCGCCGTCGGCGGCCGACCGGGCGGGACGTCCAAAGCGTGACTCCAGTTCCGCGGGGTCAAGTCGCGCCACAAAGTCCACGAAGGCCGTATGCAGGGCATCAAAGGTGGCCCGATCATGGGCCTTGGCGCGATCCAGCACTTCGCGCAGCCATTGCACGGCATCGAGCCGGCGGCTTTCGTGCTGGTTCAGGATTTCGACCAGCAGATCCTCGACCCCCGCGCGTGCCAGTGACGGTCGCGGATCATCGGTGTTCGCGGGAGTATCGATCTGCATGGGGCGCAGCGCTTCGGTGCGCGCGCGCTCGAGGTCCTTCAGGCCCACCAGCGCTTCGCGAATCAGCTGCCCGGCCAGCTGCAACAGCCGCACCTGCAATTCGGGCGCGAAATGATCCGCCGCAATTCCCGCGCCTTTGCAGAATGCCGACAGCCCATTGTTCGCATCCACCGCCACGGGCGGATTGGCGGCCGCGCGCCGGTCCTGGGCCCGGGATGCCGCACGGGCCAGGCGCTCTATGCGCCGGGCGATGGCGCGACGTTCGGTCTCGCTGTCGGCCAGCGATGCGCTCAGTTCCGCGGGGGAGGGTACCGATTGTGGCGTGAACGCGCGCACCGGCTGCCCGTAGGCATTCACGGCCACCGGCCTTCTGAAGTCAGCGGCGTCCGATTGCAGCAGCTCACCCAGGTCCAGCGCTGCGCCCAGGTCGGTCTGGGCCGCCTGGCCAACTGCTGCCAACACCTCGACACTTTGGGCAGAGGTGTGGACTTCCACGCTGCTGCTCCCGGTGCCCGCGAAGGAGCCCGACGAGCCCGACGAGCCCGCTTCGACCATGGCCACGACCTGGTATTCCCCGAAGCGCAGGATGTCCCCGTTCTGCAGGACATGGGCGCCGCGCTTGGCTACCGGCCGCTCCTCGTCGTTGATGAAGACCCCATTGGTGCTGGTGTCCTCGAGAATGTACATGCCGTCGCGAAAGTGAACGCGGGCATGGTGTGCGGAAACGAAGCGCTGCGGGTCCGGCAGCACCCAGTCGTTGTCCGTCGAGCGGCCGATATTGCCGCCCGCGCTGTCGAATACCACTGAACTGCGGTCTCCGAGCAGCCTGCGGTGATCACTTATTATGCGAAGCTGTAGCGCCACCGGCGCCCCCGTTAGGACAAATACACCCAGTTGGCCGTTTTCGACCGGTGGGGGGACATATAATCCCGCCTCAAAGTATCAATTCCACCCCCAGGACCCATGGCAGCCAGTCACATTTTCAAAGTCCTCTTCCTCAATCAGGGCAAGATTTACGAGGTTTATGCCAAAAAGGTCACCCATGGCAGCCTCTTCGGCTTCATCGAAATGGAAGACATCGTCTTCGGGGAGCGCTCCAGCGTGGTCGTAGACCCCAACGAGGAGCGCATCAAAACCGAGTTTGAAGGCGTAAAACGCAGCTTTTTGCCCCTGCACTCGGTGCTGCGCATCGACGAAGTCCTGAAGCAGGGGACGGCCAAGATCACGGCCCACGAAGGGGGCAATGTCACCGCCTTCCCGATGCCCGTCTATTCGACCCCGGCGGGCGAGCCGCCGCGCAAGTAGGCGGTCACGCTGATGCTCGAGCTTCAGGGCAGGGCCGCCCTATCTGACTTCCGTATTGCAAAGCTCCTGTCTCAGCTTCAGGCTCTTGAATCAGGGGTGGAGAGCCTGCGGTCGCGGTTTGTCCATTTCGCTGAGGTGTCGGCGCCGCTGACGGTGGCCGACCAGCAGCTGCTGACCCAACTGCTCACCTATGGGCCGAGGGGCGAACCGCAGGCGCCTGCGGCCGGCGCGGCCACACAGGTGCTGCTGGTCGTACCGCGTGCGGGAACGATCTCGCCCTGGTCCAGCAAGGCCACGGATATCGCACAGGTGTGCGGGCTCACTGCCGTGCGCCGCATTGAGCGGGGCATACGCTACGAGCTGGGTCTCGCGCACGCGCTGGACGCCGCCGCCGTGTCGCGCGTAGCCGCGGCCTTGTTCGACCGCATGACCGAAATGGCCATCGCGACCGCCGCGGAGGCTGAGCAACTCTTCGCCCACCATGCACCCGCAGGCTTGCGCACGATCGCGCTCAATGGCGGGCGGCAGGCACTGCAGAGCGCCAATGTCCAGCTTGGATTGGCGCTCGCTGCCGATGAGATCAGCTATCTGCTGGAAGCCTTCTCGCGGCTGGGGCGCGATCCGACCGATGCCGAGCTGATGATGTTCGCGCAGGCCAACTCCGAGCACTGTCGCCACAAGATCTTCAATGCGCAGTGGACCATCGACGGCGCTCCGCAGCCGAAGTCCCTGTTCGCCATGATTCGCAATACGCATGAGCGGGCCCCGCAGGGCATCTCCTCGGCCTACCGTGACAATGCGGCGGTCATGGAAGGATCGATGGGGGTGCGCTACTTCCCGGATCCTGCGGGCGTGTATCGCGGGCATCGCGAACCGGTCGACATCCTGATGAAGGTCGAGACGCACAACCATCCGACGGCAATCTCACCATTTCCCGGCGCTTCGACCGGATCGGGAGGAGAAATTCGCGATGAAGGGGCGACCGGCCTTGGCGCCAAGCCCAAAGCGGGTCTTGCGGGATTTTCCGTCTCGAACCTGAATATCCCGGGCTTCGAGCAGCCCTGGGAGCAAAGCCCCGGGAAGCCCGAGCGCATTGCCTCGGCACTGGACATCATGCTCGAGGGCCCGCTCGGCGCGGCGGCCTTCAACAATGAATTCGGACGGCCGAACATCTGCGGGTACTTTCGCACCTTTGAGCAGCGCGCAGCAGGGGATGGGCCGCAACGCAGCCGCGGCTACCACAAGCCCATCATGATCGCCGGCGGCTTGGGCAACATCCGCCGCGATCATGTCACCAAGGGCGACGTGCCGGTAGGTGCGCAGCTGGTGGTGCTCGGCGGTCCGGCCATGTTGATCGGGCTGGGGGGCGGTGCCGCCTCCTCCATGGCCAGTGGCAGCAGCAGCGCGGATCTGGATTTCGCCTCGGTTCAGCGCGGCAATCCGGAAATCGAGCGCCGCGCCCAGGAGGTGATCGACCGCTGCTGGGCGCTCGGTGATCACAATCCGATCGCGCTCATCCACGATGTGGGGGCCGGCGGGCTGTCCAATGCAGTGCCTGAAGCGGTGGCGCATAGCCAGCGCGGCGCATGCGTGGATCTGCGCGCGATACCGAGTGGCGACCCGGGCATGTCGCCGCTGCAGATCTGGTGCAACGAGGCGCAGGAACGCTATGTGATTGCGCTGCGCCCGCAAGGCCTGAGCAGCTTTGCGGCCATCGCCGCCCGGGAGCGCTGTCCCTACGCGGTGATTGGCGACATCAATGATTCGGGAGTGCTCCAGGTCCGTGATCCCCTGCTGGGCGGATTGCCGGTGGACATGCCCATTGATGTGCTGCTGGGCAAGACGCCGCGCATGTATCGGGAGGCGGCGAGCAAGGTTTCAACGGCCGTGGAGTTTGATCCCGCCTCACTGGACCTGCGCGAGGCCATGCTGCGCGTTCTGCGCTGTCCCACCGTCGCCGACAAGACCTTTCTGATTTCCATTGGCGATCGCACCGTGGGCGGCCTGATCAGCCGCGATCAGATGGTCGGCCCCTGGCAGGTCCCCGTCAGCGATGTCGCCGTGACCGTCATCGACTATCAAGGTCACGCGGGCGAGGCGATGTCGATGGGTGAGCGCACGCCCGTGGCGGTGTTGAATGCGCCGGCCTCGGGGCGCCTCGCCGTCACCGAGGCCATCACCAATATCCTGGCGGCCGACGTGGCCAGCCTGGGGGAGGTGCGGCTGTCGGCCAACTGGATGGCCGCCTGTGGCGAACCGGGTGAGGATGCGGCCTTGTACGCCACGGTGCGGGCGGTCGGTGAGGAGTTGTGCCCGGCGCTGGGGATCGCGATACCGGTGGGCAAGGACTCACTGTCGATGAAAACCAGCTGGCAGCAGGCCGGCGCCGCGCGCAGCGTGATCGCGCCGGTGTCGCTGATCGTCTCGGCGTTTGCCCGAGTCGGTGATGTGCGCCGCACGTTGACACCCGTGCTGCGCAAGGATTTGGGGCCCTCATCCTTGTGGCTGATCGATCTGTCCGCTGGCAAGGCGCGCCTGGGCGGCTCGGTACTGGCGCAGGTGCATGGGCAGCTGGGGGCCGAGACCCCGGACCTCGATGATCCGCAGCTGCTGCTCGCTCTGGCGCGGGCAATGCCCAAACTGCGCGCGGCAGGCCTCTTGCAGGCCTATCACGACCGCTCCGATGGTGGCCTGCTGGTGACGCTGCTGGAAATGGCCTTTGCGGGGCACTGCGGCCTGGACATTGATGCCGCCGCATCCGGCCAGTCGGCCACGATCGCCTTTTTGTTCGCCGAAGAGCCGGGCGTGGTCGTGCAGGTGAGCGATGCGCACCGCAATGAGTTCCAGCAGGTGCTCAGCGAATACGGGCTGCTGGCGCATGCGCGACGGGTCGGTGCGCCGCGCACCGACATGCTCATACACATTGCCGGTGCCGGTGAGAATCTGGTCGCCCCGTGGAGTGAATTGCGCCGCGCGTGGTCCGAAACCTCGTTCCAGATGCGCCAGCTGCGCGATGATCCGCAATGCGCGAGCGAGGAACTGGCGGCGCAGACCGATGTGGCGGATCCGGGTCTGCGCGTTGCCTTGAGCTTTGATCCCGAGCAGGACGTCGCCGCGCCGTGGATCGCGACGGGGGTGCGTCCGCGCGTGGCAATCCTGCGCGAGCAGGGCGTCAACAGCCAGGTCGAGACCGCAGCGGCCTGCGAGCAGGCCGGCTTCGAGCCCCATGATGTGCACATGACCGACATCCTGCAGGGGCGCCAGACTCTGGCGCGCTTCCAGGGCCTGGTGGCATGCGGTGGCTTCTCCTACGGCGATGTGCTCGGCGCAGGCGAGGGGTGGGCCAAATCAATCCTGTTCAATCCGCGCGCGCGCGCGCAGTTCGCCGCCTTCTTTGCGCGGCCGGACACCTTCACGCTGGGCTCCTGCAATGGCTGCCAGATGCTCGCGGCGCTCAAATCCCTGATACCGGGCACCGACCTTTGGCCACGGTTCGTGCGCAATCGCGTCGAGCAGTTCGAGGCGCGCTTCACGCTGGTGGAAATTCTACCCTCCCCGTCAGTATTGCTGCAGGGCATGGCCGGATCCGTGTTGCCGATCGCCGTCGCACATGGGGAAGGGCGGGCCGAATTCGAATCCGCACAGCAGCTGGCAGAATGTGAGCGCAGTGGGCTGATCGCTTATCGCTACGTGACGAATGAGCGGCACCCGGCGCAGCGCTACCCCGCCAATCCGAATGGCAGTCCACTGGCGATCGCGGCCCTGGCCAATGCGGACGGACGGGTGACCATCACCATGCCGCACCCGGAGCGCTCCTACCGGAATGTGCACAATTCCTGGGCGCCGGATGGGGTGGGGGAGTGGAGCGGCTGGATGCGCATGTTCCGCAATGCGCGCCGCTTCGTCGGCTAGGCTTCCTCGTCCATCAGCACGTTGCCACCGTGCGACCAGCGTGCCAGCATCCGTTCCAGCTGTATCTGGTCTTCGTTGGGAAACTGCTGCAGGACCTGACCCGTCGTTGCATCCGAGATCTGCGCCACGGTGTAACCGGAGCCCGGATCGACCTTCAGCGACAACACCCGATCGACGCTGGCCAGATGCGCATTGATCTGGGCCAGAGCGGTCTGTATCGCCTGTTGACTGGGTCGTGGCGACGACCCGGAAACAGCCGCGGCACTCTGCGACAGATCCGCCGCTGCCTGGGGCGAAGGCGAGTTGTCCTGGGTCGAGACGTAGTCATCCATGGAGCTCATCGCTCCAACGGCGGCTATCGAACCTGATTCCTCGTTCATACTCACGCTCCACAAGTGCTGAAACGTCAAACTTCGAACGGGCCATCAGACCCAGTGCGTCCTCGCGACGCGCCGGATTTATGTTCAATAAAGCGACAGAAATCGCTCCGTCAGCCCGCTACACTTCAGCTAACGGCACGCAGCGCGGGAACTTTAGGATATTTGCAGCGGCGGTGTGTACGGTATCGAATATTGTTCAATGGGCCGGACGCGACCGGTCCGGACCACTAGCGCTTCTTGAACCAAAAGCAACCGCAGGCGTAGTTTTGAGCATTCAACAAGGTCTCATCCGGTGAATAGACCAGGCCCAGATTTGGCTGCTCCGGAATCAGGGCGCTCTCCACCAGATCGAATTGCTCCTGGAACATTTCAAGCACGCCCGCCCAGGTATAGATGCGATGGGCGTTGAACTGGACCCGTGCCGTCCTTCCCAAAGGCAATACGATGAGCAGATTGCCGCCGCCACGCACGACCCGGATCAGCTCCGCGACGGCCTTCAGATCCCCGTCATAGTCCAGGACATCGCCATAACGGCCGAGGCCTACGTGCTCCAGGACGTGCATGCAACTGACCGAGCCGAGCGAATTGTCCGGGAAGGACAAATGGGTCAAATCCTCGCGACGCGTACACAGTCCCTCGAGCTGCAGCTGCGCCGGCCGGTAGTCGCAAAAGGTAATGGGCACCCACGCGGACGCCATGGCAATGAAATTGAGGGTAGAGGAGAAATCGTAATGCACCGGCGGGCTGGTGCGCCTCAACACCCTGCACGCCCACGCCGGATGATATGTGTAATGCCGATCGAACGAGGTTTGGTCGGTATCCTCGTTCAGGATCGGCCATAGCGTCTCGTTCGTCAGCAAGAAGCGCTCCTTGGTCGCGCCGCACTGCTGGCGAAATCGTGCCAGAGCTTCGCTAAAGGCTTCGGGAGTCACAATGTGTCCTTACAGGAGTTGGGTGCCGTAGGACTCAAACCGATCCGTGAGCAGCGAGGCAGTCCTGATGCTGCCTGATCGCATCCAAGGATCGGGTAGGAAGATCTGCTGCACGCGATTCGAGAGCATGCCGGCCCAGTAGCTGAAGGTCGAATTGCTCGCGATGATCCAGTCGCAACACGCCATCAGCCGAAGTTCGTCGATGTCTCCCAACAGTGAGCGCGGCTGCGGCGCCACGAGGCGCATGGCGCGGCAGGGCAGATCGATCGCCACTTCGGAGTCGGAAAATACCACTGCACAATACCCCGGCGTCGGCACGCGTGCCAGGCAACCCACCATGCTTTCGGGTCGGGGGATTCCATGCGCACTGCGAACGTCCGGATTGAGATAGTCGCCACGGCGCAAGTGGATTGCCACTACCGTCTCCTGCGACGGCCTGCCATGCAGGCTCGTGAGTTTCTTCTCGTACAGGTCCTGGTCGAATTGGGCCGAGAACATCGACCGCAGCTTGTCGATTGCGGGAAGGATATTGGCGACGTGCTGAAAATAGCCGTCGATGAAAATATCAAAGGTCGAGCCTTGCAGAATACTAAGGTCCGTATCGGCAAGCGCGTCAGCGTTCACGTAGGCCCAGCGCCGCTCGGCGGGTGGGGCATCCGCGCTCAGTACCTCGGCTCCCAGCAGGTGCTGAAGTGCAAACCCACCGTGTTTGGAATCCACTCGGAAATAGTCCAGCAGGCAGGTGACGTTGCGCGGATTGCCATTGGCCAGCCGCAGTGCGAAGGCGTACTGAAACAGCTGGTTGCCGATGCCTCCCTTCAAGCGAACCAAAACCTTGCGCTGGTCAGACCCCGTAGTTGACATTGCGGTTTTCGACATCCGAATACGAGGCTCTTTGAATGATCAGGGACGGTATCGGCACGACGAAGCGGTCCTTGGTCTGCAACTCCTTCCACAGAATGTCGCAGCTGAACATGCTTTTTGCGATCGACTTGTTCGGCTCCGGCAGATATTGATAGCGCCGCAGCAGTTCCGCAGCCCGGAAGAAATACTCGATCAGCCTTATCGCATAGAAGCGTCCGACCAGGTATCCGGAGGTGGTCTGCGCGTTGATGGCGCGACATGCGGTTCCGAAATGAGTGGGTTCGATGGGGACGGCGGAATTATGGCCGAGCAGCATCACGTCCCACAGGAGATCCTGATTGCAGAAATTATTTATGGTGCTGGTGAATATCTCTGCGTCGCGAATCGAAAAATCATCTTCGAGGATGAGTGCGAATGGCTTCTCGTCGAAGTAAATGAAATCAGCCAGCGCCTTGGCGTGACTCAGCGCGCATCCGAGGGCGCCCAGTTCCGGCATCGATTTGGCGTCGAAGAAAACCTCATCGCTCACCTCGGCCCCGACCATTGCCAGCTCCCGGGCGCAATCTTCGCGCCGATCGGCGCGATGTCTGAGATTGATGATCTTCAGGTGAATCTTTTCAAATGACAATTGCATCGGCATTCCCGGGAGCCGCGGGTCGGGGTGCGGCCTTGCGGACCGCGTAGAGTTCCAGCTGCCCCATTTCGCGCCCGCTGGCGCTGAAATGCACCACATCGAAGCCGGCCTGCGCCAGTAGCCCGATGAGCTGTTCGCGGCTGAAAAGATGGAACCGCTCAAGGTCGGTCCAATAGGGATTGGGCTGCGCCGATTCGCGTAACTTCCAGCCGGCCGAGGCGCGATCGGGCGTGGTCAATACCAGTATGCCGCCAGGTGCTAAAACCTCGGCCGCTTTGCGCAATGCCGCGCGCGGATGCGGCAGCTGTGCGAGGACGTCGGTCATTGACAGGACATCGGGCGTCAGGTCAAAGCGCAGCGCCATGAAGTCCTGCTGCATGGCATTGAAACCCAACTGCTGGATCCGGCTGACCAGTTCGGGTTTGGCATCCACCCCGATTGCCCCAAAACCGTAGTCCAGAGCCGTCATGACCAGCGAGCCATCACCCGTACCCACATCCACCCAGACGCGCCTGACGGGTGCCTTGAGAAGTGCAGCGCAGCCGCCTAGCAACTGCACGACCTTTTCCACGACGGGCGTCCAGCCTGCGCGTCGGGTTTCCACAGCTGTGTACAGGCTCGTGGGCACATTGATACTGACCTGGCGGGCGACTTCGGTGAACCCCGCGGGGGTCCAGAAGTGCCGGGTGTGCAGGTGCGCGCACGCCGTGCAGCGTTTCCATTCGATCGACGTGGGCAGCGGCTCGTGCCACAAGGCATGGGTTGTACAGTTGGCGAATCCCAGTGTTTCACTGGGGCTGTCGCACAGCGGACAGCCGGCGTAGCTGCTTTGCAGTGCATCCACGCGACCCACGAAGGTCGGCGCAGGCGTGACCACTTTCACGGGTCCCTGATCCGGGACGTCGACGTGCGCCGGGGGCAGACCCTTGCGGTGCCGCTCAACCACCATTTCGATGCCGCTCTCAAAGTCGCGCGCGTAGCGGGCGGTATCAAAAAGGGGTGCCGTCAACCGATTGGCCGCGACTTTGTTCCGCAGCCGGGTCCGATACGAGGCTTCGGTGCCGATGCGCTTGGCAATTCGGACCATCTCGTCCTGATCGTGCGCCACCAGTTCCGGCAGTCCCATTGCATTGAGCAGACTCTCGCTGACCCGTGAGGCGAAGTGACGGCCCCGGGCGGTAATCACCGGCACGCCGGCCCACAGCGCATCCGAAGTGGTGGTATGGCCATTGCAAGTCAATGCATCCAGGATGGCGTCCGCCAGTGGCAGGCGCGTCAGGTGCTCGGTGGGCGCCGCGAAGGGCGCAAAAATGAGCCGGCTCGAATCAACCCCGGCAAGTCGGGCATGTTGCGTGAGATGGGCCACTGCGTCCGGACTTTGACCTAGCAGCCACAGCACACTGTCCGGTGCTTCCTTCAAAATGCGCAGCCATACTGAAAAGCTGCCGCGGTCGATCTTGTAGGACTGGTTGAAAGCGCCGAACACCACCCTGCCGTCGGGAAGCCCGTAGTCGGCACGGGATCTGCGCGCCGCAGCGACGAATCGCCCGCGGTCGTTACATTGATAGCTGTGGGGAAGTCGACAGAACTTCTCGGTGTAGTGCGGCGCGCTGCTATCCGGCGTGACGAATCGATCGGAAATGATGTAGTCGATGTTGGTGCTGGCCGCGCTTCCGGGAAAGCCCAGATAGGCCGCCTGTACCGCCGCCGGGCGGTAGGCGAGGATACCGGCACGGCCGCCACCGGTGTAGAGCTTCAGATCCAGCAGGATATCCAGCCGGTCCGCTGCAATGCGCTCGGCCGCCTGTTCGTCGGTCAGGGAGTGAATCGCAACGTGATGTTCGACCGCATTGAGGAATCGCTGCCGGTACTCGGAGATGTCGTGGTTGCTGTAGTCATAGGCGAATACCTCGAAGCGCTTGCGGTCGTGCGCCTCGAGCAGCCCGGCCATCAGATGCATGGTCGCGTGATTGCGAAAATCGCAGGAGAGGTAACCGATGCGGATGCGCCCCTGCGCCGCAGCGGCGGGGCGGGTGACACCGCTCGTGCCCTTGGAGACCATTCGGGTCACGTAGGCACGCGTCACTTCCAGATTGACCGCCTCGTCAGCGCACCACGTCAGGTTCGTGAGCGGGTATTCCTGCGGCGCGGCAAAGTCGCCACGTCGATAGTAGACGTTGATCCTTTGCTGCAGTTGTTCGATCCACTCCCAATCACACGTGAAGCGCGTCGGCACCAGCGCCGATCCGACGATCGCCGCATCATCGGTTGCCAGTGCGAGAATTCTCTTGAAGGCAGCGGCGGATTCTTCGTACAGGTCGCAAGCCTGCAGCAGCAATGCCGCGCGCGACATGAGCGTGGGATTACTGCTGATGATGAGTTGCCGACGTGCGAACTCGATGCCCTCACCATGTCGGTTTGAGTTGAATAGGGTCGTGATCAGTGCGTCCAACACCTCCTCGTTGTCCGGAGTCTCGGCGAGTGCCCGACGCAGGCATTTGACGGCTTCCTCAATGTTGCGCTCATTGGTCAGCAGGACACCGGCAATGAGCCAGCTGCGCGGGCTGGCGCCAGTTTCCCCAGCGTGCTTGAACGCCACGACCGCCTCAGGCAGCTGTCCGGTGAGGCGCAGCGCCTCGGCGCGCAGGGTGAGCAGCCCGGGGTGTCCCGGCAGACTGCAAAGCATGTGATCGAGTTCAGGCAGAGCTTGCGCAGCACGCCCGTCGTTCACGTCATTCAGTAGCGATTCCAGGGATCGCGCAGCAGATTCCATGCGCCACTTTAACAATATCAATGGGGGACATAATGTCAGACCGATCACAGTCGGACCGGGGGAGGCAGGACAAAAGAGTGACCTGGTTCACGGCGGCCGTGGCGGCACACCGTGCCAGGTCGTTGTGATGGCTTAGATCACGGCCAGGAACCCGACCTGCGTGGTGGAGAACTCCGACAGTCCGCCATTCCCGGCGTCCAGAGCCTGGATCTGCGCATACGTCAGAGTGGCCACCTGCGTGGTTGTCAGCGCCTGGACCTGAGGACTCGTCACGCCAGTGAGTTGGGTCGCGGTCAGTGCCGCGACATCCGTGGTGGAGATGGTCGCGATGTCCGAGGTGCTCAACGCGTTGAGCGTGGCGGTCGTCAACCCGGCAACCCCGGCGGTGGACAGCACGGCGATCTGCGAGGTGGTGATGTTGGAACTTAGGGCATGCACCTGCGATGAGGTGAATGCTCCCACGACACTGGTGGTCAGACTCGCCAGGTTCGTGCTGCTGATATGACCGATGGCGGTGCTGGTGAGACCTGCGACCTGGTTCGTGCCAACCAGGCCCAGCTGCGCACCGGAGAGGCTGCCGGCGACGGCGGCCAGCTGCGCGGTGCTCAAGGTGCCCACCTGCGCGGAGCTCAAGGACTGCGCCTGCGTAGTGGTGAGACCGCCGACCTGGGTGGCGGACAAGGCCGCGACATCCGTCGTGGAGATGGTCGCGATGTCCGAGGTGCTCAACGCATTGAGCGCGGCGGTCGTCAACCCGGCAACCCCGGCGGTAGACAGCACGGCGATCTGCGAAGTGGTGATGTTGGAACTTAAGGCATGCACCTGGGTGGAGGTGAAGGCACCCACGACGCTGGTGGTCAGACTCGCAAGATTCGTGCTGCTGATATGACCGATGGCGGTG
>DATDIL010000185.1:0-10147 GCA_036521075.1 Steroidobacteraceae bacterium
CGCCTCGGGTCCCGGTGAATACGCCGCCGTCATGGATGTGGGTGCCGCGCTTGAGGAGCACCAGGGGTGATCCGCGCCCCGACAGCATGCCGACGCCATAGCCAAAGAGCATGACGAAGACCGCGCCAGCCCCATAAACGAGCCCTGCCGGCATCACGCCACTCCCAGACTCCACGAGAAACTTGACGGCGCTCCAGGCCAGACCCGCGGCCAGGGCGACGGGCACCGCCCAGAGTGGGGCAAGCAGCAGTCGCGACAACGGTCGCCGACGCCTGATCAGGGCGACGAGCATTGGGATTCCCGTCAGGACGTAGCCAACCAGCAAACCGCCCCAGCCATGGCTCAGCGCGTACCCGTTCATGGCGGAACGCGTCTTCCCAGCCAGGTGCCGGCAGTGTGCCAGTGATCAGCGATCTCCGGCCGGTCGTCCTGGACGCCATTGGCGAAGGTTTCGTCACCGCGATGGTCGTTGAAGAGCTGCTCGAACACATCGAGCGAGCAATCGAGACCCAGCGGCTGCGCGCGGGCCCAGTGGTCCGCGACGTCCGGCGCGAATTGCTTTTCGAGGGTAGACCAGGTAATTGCCATCGGCGGACGCTCCCTCGTGTCCGATATGAACAGTTTGCCACCAAGGAGCGCAAGGGCCTGAAATATCGGCATCGTGGCCGTTTTCAGACCCCGCTATACACAGGGTTATGCACTGATTCGGGGGATAAATCGAGCGGGACGGGAATCTCTGGGTGAAGGGGGAGGAATTACATCAACCGCGGCGGCTTGTACTTCAGAATAATCTGCCGTCGTTAGCGTCAATGAACACAGCCGAGCCACAGTCGACCTAGCTCGTCCTCGACTGCTCGACGCAACGCTCTCCCCGATTCAGGTGCAACCTGGACTCCCCAGCCTAGGAGAACCGGGTGCTGCCCGAAGGTGACCGGATCATCCCGTTCTGGGTCAAGCACAACCGGATCGCTCGCCGCGCAATACGACTGACCATTGTAGACAACGGGCCGCGTGAACATTGCGTGTCGCAGACTTGTCAATAGGGCCCAGCCTAAAGGCGCCTCCGTGCCCTTGTGATAGCCCGATTCTGGGCCGCCGACGTCAATGGCCTTCCTGGCACCAGTTAGCGATTCCCTAAGTATTTGCCCGAAGCTATGTGCGACCGCGTCTGCGACTTGAATTCCCACACGCGCACGCGAATCCTCATGGGCAAAGAGTTGACATTCCTTCAGAAAATGGAATAGACCGTGGAGTCGCTCCGCCTCCTTCCTCGACAGAAAGATTCCTTGGTCGAAGTACAACGTCAGCAGGGACGGCGAAATCGCATTGCGAGCCACGACGGACTGCAGCGCCTGTAGCGCCTGTCGTCCGAGATGTTGCCGATTGAAGGGCCCAAAGAAAATAGCCAGCTGAGCGTTCTCCGCTGCGAAAGACATCAACGCGTCCCGTGCTAACCGTATCTGGGGGTTGGCGTCCATCCGCGTACTGCTCTTGAATTCTTGCTCCGGCGATCTTAGGCCAGCCCTCTGAAGGACCTGTTTCACACCATCTTCAAATGTTGTTGAGCCGAACACAAAAGCTGTAACGACGAATCCGAGCGATTCGTGAATGCTCTCGTCAACGAAACAGCACATTGGCTTGTTCGGCGCGCGCGGCATGTGCACCTTTGCGGCAAACATCAATTGTCGAAGTATCCCAACGACCAGATTATCGGACCAACGCCGTCGAGTCGCCATAGGTTCAAGCTGTAGCCATCAACCGACCCGATCCTCGCCTGGCTACCGCTGGCCGGCGATGCGGTCATGAGCGAAGATGCCTCTGTCGTGGACTTCTAGTATATCGGCTTCGACGATCAGCACGATTGCGACCTCCTTCGATTCCAACCACGGCATAGCGCTCGCTGACTCGAACCACGCAGCCCGTGCCGGCAGAAAGTGGATTCGGCAGCTTGGTCCCTGGCCTATAAAATATGAACCCAGTGTGGGCGACGAGCAGCGGCGGCGTGCGTTGCCTGCGGTTCCTCGGCGCATGCGCGCGGCTGGAAGATCAAACAGGACGGGTGGGATTCGCCGGTACTGTCGGCCAGAGTGGCAAATCGGGCGCGCTGTGAACGAAATGCCTTCAGCGGCTCGGTTGCTCCGTCGTTGAAGCGGATGAGGACGACGTCTTCGCCTCCGCTTTTCGCCTGAATGTGCCGTTGGCCCCCCGGGCGAGGTCCCAAGACGGGGCGCGACCGAGCTGTATTACGTCCGTCAAATGTAAGAAATGGCCGTCGCGGCCGCAAGTCGGTGGTCGTGGTGCTGCTTCGTCGCGCCTGTCGCTACCCACGCGACAATCCGCTCATCGGGACCGACGCGTGTTATGGCCTTTTGTCCTACGCGCAGCGTATTCTTAGAATGGAACCAGGCACGATGGTGATAGGGCGGCTCAGGCATCGTTTTGGCGCCGCACCCCGAAAGACCAACGGTGTCATTTCTACTGGATAGCATTCAGAGCATTCTAACCCGATCTTTTCACAGAGAATCTTGATGACGTCAGCCGACTTGGACGCATTAATCGACGCATTTGACGACGATCGTTACGTTATCGCTGACTTCGGGTCAGGAACGTCGTATGAACGCGACATCTTCATTCTTGATGTCGGCACGACGTTTGAGGCAATCGAACACTCAATGAACGAGTACGTGGAACGCCTAACGGTTAGCGAGGTGCTGCAGCGCGCAAAGGTAATATCACGGCACGAACATCGCTCGCTAGGGAACACGAATGAACCCACGCTGCATCTTCTTTTCTATCCATCATTGCGCCACTTGGTCGCGTGGGAGCTTCCGTCGTTTCTTTGCTGTATCGCTATGACCAGCACGTTCCGAAGGGGCACTCGTGCTCTTCTCGAGAAGTACGTTAACGGCTATTCACATCGGACAATGCAGCGCTCGAGCGCGTCACTTTACGAACATCAGCAACTTGCCTACGACGGCATAGCTAACTCAAGTCTCCTATACGCAGTGCAGACCGCGCCCGTGTACCCGCGCGCTTGCATAACTGAGGAGCTCGGATATGTAACCCGCTTTAGTTTGGCCGAATATTTTCAAGAGATGAAATTGTTGCAATTGAACGCAGTAGCTTGGTCTTGGGAAGCGATAATCGAAGCTACTGCGCGCTATTTGCCGGAAAGAAAGGCGATTCGTAATGTGCTGAGGTTAGCCAGAGATCATGTTTTGCGCCTCACGGACAATGCGCCGCATTCAATGTTCATGGAATACTATTCCCTCAGGGATTACTTAGCGACCAATGTGGCGAAAAGGAATATGCCGTGACGGACGTTGTGATCTATTTCCTGACTACGGTCCTTGCGATCGGCGGACTAGTGGGCGGGTTAGATTCGAAATACTTCGGGGCATTCAGCGATCCAACGTACGTGTCGTTCGCTTCATTCGCGACGAGCCTACTCGTGCTGCTGCTCGGCGACCGCATAGCTGCAGGAACCAGGGAATCAGTGCTCAAACGTGACCTTGCTCGGACAATGCGCGAAACACTCGCAGGCGTACCGGAAATAAACACGATCTTCGAATTCCCGACCTCGGATGACGCGATGGAGTATTTATGCTCACGTATTCCATCCTCCCGCGTAATTCTGAACACAAAGATTTCAGCGGCCGGAGTTGAACCGCGGCGGCACATCGGAGAAAGATATTCGCAAATTCTAACGAAAGCCCTGGAGTCCGGATTGGTATGCAAGGACGTCATCAGTCCCATCTTCCAGCCAAGTTCCGAGTTCCTCAGGGACATTAGCGGTAAGAGGGCCGGCTCATATCAGTTTAAGGTTATGGCCGATCAGCCACCGTGTTTTTTGAACTTCATCGTGCTTGAGTATGAAACGGGGCAGGAAGAGCTGCTGATTGGTTGGGCAACGTCTGCGTATATGGGAACTGAGCAAAAAGCATTTAAGATACAAGACAACAGGGTGATTGATTATTTCAAGAGCTATCACGCCTCGCTCTTTACCGCGTGACCGCGAGCACATGCATGAAGCACCCTCATTGGTATTTTACGTTTTATTCGCAGCTATTCGACCGAGGTGCATTGTACGCCGCCGAGGCTAGAGCCATATGCCAGGGAACATCGCCAATTGGGCAATCAGTGCAAGAAATTGGAGCCGGTACCGGGGGTCACGCGGCCGCGATGCTGGCGCTGGGGGTAGAGCAATTGGAATTACTCGATGTAGAAGAGGAGGCGACAGATGTCTTGCGAGAGCGCTTTGCTGCTGACAACAGGGTGACCATAGTCCTGGGGAATGGATTCCACCGAAAGTCGGGTTCACCTTTTGACCTCGTCTATTGCATGTATTCCGTGGCAACGCAATCCTGCGATTCCATCAAGGAGTTGATTGGTCGTATCGACACTGTGATCCATCGGGTAAAACCAGGCGGACGATATGTTTTTGAGGCAATTGATTATGAAGCGAGTTCAAAGATATACCCGCCGGGACTCCGAACTTGCGTCTTCGACGGTCTCGAGGGCCAGGTGTATATCGAATCCATATACATGCCTAATGCTCTCCGCATAGTTTATTCGGGGCACCTAGCTGGTAATTCGATCAGTTATACCGTTCGTATGCTACGTTTCAGTCGCCGCGAAATTGCTGAAGCACTATCACAGGTATCGCATCTGTCGATTGGGTTTGAAAACCTTGACGAACAGGGAAGGAGAGTTCTGTGTCGAGTGTCGGAGAAATAGGGGCGACCAACGGTGAAATTCCTTGCCAGGGTTAGCTCTGACACCGCGAGTTGTCCGTAAGCTCAAGCCCGTTAAATAAGCCATGCCGCCCCATCTCAATCGCCAGATGTTGGGAAGGTTCACTCTAGTCATCGTCAATACCCCGGCCCCGATCGCGGGTCCTCTCGTGGTCTGGGTTCTTGTCGTCGGGTGAGGCCGGTTCGGCGCTCTGAGCGCGTCGTCGCTCGAGCCATTTGTCGAGATCCTGGCGACGACGCTCCTCTGCTGAAGGTTTCGCGGCGGTTCCCCTGCCCCTCTCCCTTTGCGCCGCGGCCAGATCGCCTGACAGATCCAGGAGACTCTTGTCGATGCCCGCTCGTTCTCGCTCGAGCTCTCCGGCTTCCTTGGCGAGCCTCAATCGCTCGTTCGCCTCCCCCTGGCGACGCTCGACCACGAGTGAGCGCTCGCCTCGCGCCAGGAGGCCATCGATGGCCGGGCCCCGATGCTGGGTGGGTTCGCGCTCTGTCCCCTGGGCTTTGAGCGTCCGGTGATCGACCCGGTCGGGGTGGCCGTGCTGCTTGAGGCGCTCGTTCTGCAGCGTCGCCCAGCGCTCGCGCCAGTAGAGAATCTCTCCGGTCTTCTTGTCATCGAGCTCGCGGGTCTTCTCTGTGAATCCCTCCGGCCGCAGGCGACGGGTCGAGCACAAGAGGTGCGCGTGAAAGTTGCGGCTGTCCCCTCCCCGGCTGGGCCGATGGAGCGCCACATCCACGGCACAGTGGTGACGGCGCGAGATCTCCCCGGCCAGGCTCATCGCGAGTGCTTTTCGCTGCGATGCGGTGAGCTCGGCAGGCAGGGAGACCACAAAGTCGCGCGCGACCGTGGAGTTCTTCCTCGTCTCGGACTGCTCGGCGGCATTCCAGAGCTGCTCGCGGTCCCTCGCCCAGGCCGGCGCATCGGTGGGCAGCACGATCTCGGCGTGCAGGATGCCGCCCTTGCGGGCGTAGTCGTGGATCTCCCCCGTACGCTCATCCCGGATCCGGCTCGCTGAGCGATAGGCGGCCGCCGCGGTGGCCGAGTGCCCCTTGCTGCGGCTGTGCGCGTACACGCTGAGTCGGTAATCGGCCATCGGGCAGACTTCAGAGACTCTCGGCCCGCAAGGGTGTCCAGCGCTCCGCGCGGCGCGATAAACGATCCCCGGGCGCCTCGTTCTCGTAATGCATCGATGTCGGGGACGGCAGGTCATCGGGGATGGATTTGAGTGCCCGCACATTGATCAGGCCAAACCGCCCCGTCGCGTCAGAAGAGGTCGCACCGACATACACGCCACAGGCTCGACAGAGCAGAAAATCGGTCACCCCGCTCCCGAATCGATAGCGCTGCAGCAGGCCGCTCTGGGTGACTTGGAAGGCGAGCGATCCGGCGGGATCGGAGGTCGAGACGGCCGCGTGAGCTCGACAGAACGAGCACTGACAGGCGCGCACCGACCAGGCCGTCACCAAGACGGCCGTGTCATAGCGAAACGTCAGCGCGCCGCAGTGACAGCCCCCGACAAAGCACGTGCTCCTCTCCGGCATCGCCCGCCTCTCCTTCCGCTCCCGCGCCGGCGACCGGACCGCAGAGCCGTAGCAGCCGGCGCCTCTCGGCTCCCGCGAGTAGCGCGACATCCAAGCCGCGCTGCCACGGCGGCGCGCAGCGCCGCGGGGTCCAGGGGTGAGCGCGTCAGCGCGAACCCTTGGCGCACGCAAACCCGAGCGCAGCGAGGAGTTTGCATAAGTGCGCCCTTGCCACCGCTGCGGGCGAAGATTACGCTCCGTTTCACCGCGCTGCAACGCCTGGGGCTGCGCTCTTGGGTGCGATGCCGGCGGTCGCCAGAGTGGTTTGGCGTGGAAGGACTGCGGCTTGTCGGATGCGGCTCTCCACGCCGCGGCCTTGGCGTGAGGGTCAACCTCGGCGGGGCGTTAAGCAAAGAGAAGCGGGGTCCGCGGGGGTGAGCTGGGGCTCTGGCGACGAGCTCGTATTCAGTTGGGGTGAGGAACTGGAGGTTTCGTGTCTGACCGGATAGCGTCGATGGTTTCGATACAGCGGTTGCCGACTGCGTTTGGCGCCATCGCTAAGTGGGGTGCCACGCCGTGATGCCCTCCCCCTCTGTCGCCAAGGCGGGCCTTCCGAAGACTGAGGAGCTCCGGCGCAAGCTCGAGCAGCTCAAGGCGCGCCGGGAGAGGATAGACGCCCGGCTGCACTACCTGGCGTCCAAGCAGGCGCGGCGAGCGGATACGCGGCGCAAGATCCTGGTCGGAGCGATTATCCTGGCGCAGCTCGAGCGGGGGGAAATCGATCAGAGAAACTTCCGGGCGATGCTGGATAAGACACTGACCCGGGCGGATGATCGGGCGTTGTTTGGATTTGACGCTAGATAATTCCGAGGCTCCAGCTTACAAACGCTACGCTCCGGCTCACAGTAGGAAAACTCATGCTTTTTCAGATCGACATAAAACAACGCCTTGCGAAACGTGTGGCCGGTGAACAGCTATCCTCCTTCGGACTTGACGAGCGCGGACTGCAGGAAATCCTCTTTAGATCGTTAGACCGCCTGCTACCGGATGAGGAGTTACTCCTAATAGCCCAATCCAGGCGTTGGCAAGAGGAGCCCGACCTCCTTGCGCTTGACGAAAAGGGACGTCTCTTTATCTTCGAGCTAAAGGTTTGGGAGGCTCGCTCCGAAAATCTGCTCCAGGTCCTTCGCTATGGTCAACTATTCGGCACTTACGGTTACGAGGATCTGGATGCACGATTCCGTCGGTATGACGATTCGGGCCGATCCCTCGCACAAGCTCACGCCGCAACGTTTGGTGTGTCGTTGGCACCAGCAACTTTCAATCAAGAACAAGTTTTCATTGTTATGGTTAATGGCTTGGACTTTCGGACGCGCCAGGCGATTCAGTATTGGAGATCGCGTAAGCTGGATGTGCGCCCCTGGATCTATAGGATCTACAAAGGTCTTGGACAGGAAGTGCTCCTAGAGATGGCGCGCTTCGCCGTAGAGGACAATCCATACGAAGATGCCACAACCGGTTCCTATATTTTGAATACGAATTTTCGAAACAGCCCGGCCGATCATCAGGAGATGCTGGCCAAAAAAAAAGCGGCGGCATATCTGACCCCGTGGAAACATAAGATCGAACAATTGTCAAAGGGAGACACAGTCTTCCTCTATCAATCGGGAACAGGAATTGTCGCGTACGGCTACGCGTCTGGTAAGTTGGAAAAGGCGCCTGCGGGAGGCGACTTGAAGCAAAGCGATGAAGAATACTTCATGAAGCTAAACAAATTCCAAATTATTAACCTGCCAATTTCTGCTGCCCAAATTCGGCAAATCACTGGCAACAGCTATTCGTTTCGCGGCACTATGTTTTCAATTGATGCCGACAGCTCAGCTGCTCTCGTAAATGATATTCGCAAACGGCCGAGTCAGAATCTAGGTACCTGAAACGGCCTCGTATTCGATCCGGTGGCTTTGATGCTCGATCAGATGGTCGCCGGTGAAGCTCGGCTCCGAGAAGCCACATTGTTCTGAGGAACATCAGCAATAGCTAATGCCAAAATTTGGACAAAGTCCGTCTATATTCGGGGTCGGCTGGCCAATTCGTTACGGCAATCTTGGCTCCAGGGACTTCCGATTGGGGTGCTCTCGCGCCAAAACTTGATCAAAAGGTCGTCGCGCTGGAGGAGGGGCTTCACGGCTCAAGCAGGAACATAGGCAATTCGAGACGCGGAGGCGTAAGCGCGAATCGCGCCAGGCCAAACATGATGAGGCTCGCCGGCGGGATCTGGTCGGGGGCGTGGTGTTGGCTCGAATTGAAACGGCAAAGCTCGATAAGTCGACTCTGCAGCGGTAACTCGAAGAAAGGTTGCTGGAAGACGAGGATAGAGCGTTGTTTGGGATGCCCTCGACGTGATGATCGTCGTGAACTGATGTTCCGAGGGCTAAATTCAGGGCCCGCCTAAGCGGACCTACTGGACTGGCGTGTCCTCCGGAATCCACATGAAGGCGATCGGAACGCTTTGACCCTTCCGTGTCCGAACCGACCCCATGAAAGCGGGGCCCAGCAACACGCCCGGATACTCCTTGGCTCGGAGGTTCCGGATCAGATCGCCGGTGCCGGTTCCATAATCGACGACTTGGCCCGTTCTGCTGAACACTACCCATACGCCGGTGTTGGGGCTTACGAGCCCTGTCCGCCAAATCGAGCCCAAGTAGCGCTCAAACAGTCGCTGCTGGGGCCGTACACCGGTAGCATGATTGGCCATGCTCTCAGTTCGAATGGGCTCCAAGATACGACGCTCCCGGTCCCGGTCAATGATCGGATCGGTCGCACGCCGCGGCCACGCGTAGTAGAGGGCGCCCGTTACGTGACAGTTGTTATTCGGGGGGCATCGATATTTGCGATCTCGCCCCAGTGCGCCTGCGTACTCAGACCGATCCCCAATTTCTGGAAATGCGCGTCAGCAACCTCCCAGGCGCCCTTCTCGAAGGCGCCCTTCGGCGTGTTCGCGGGGATGACCCGCTGCTGTTCGCTGGCGATCGTTCCATCGTCATTGAATATCACGGTCAAGTTCGTCCAATCCGAAGGATCCGGAGCCGATGCGTGGCAGCCAAAGAATCCCGGATGGCCAGCAGCGACTAGATCGCGAGCCCGGATCGGGCTGCGCGTGGCATCCGCCGGCCATCGGTACACCTCGTACCAGAGGTACAGCCCATTTTGATGGGTCGATCCAAACCAGCCGACAAAATGACCCGTGCCGACAGGTCTGCCGCCTGCGGCTTCATTCACTTCCCGCAGCATGCGTGATCGGTTCTCGGGATCCTGACCCCACCTCAGGACTCCCGGCGGAAACGAGGCCGTGCTCGTTCCCCACACCGTGCCATCGATCGCCAAGTCGACGAAGATGGCCACCGTCCCTTCGAACTTTCCCGCATAGAGGTCCGGATAGCGCTCGCGCGCCGCCGCCTCGGCCTTGGTCCGAAACGGATTGCGATCCTGGGCTGGCAGCCACAGAAGCGAGTCCGGGCCATTGACGGTCGGCGCTTTGAGCTCGCTTGCCAATGCGACACCGCACGCAGCCAGCAGCCCGCCCGCCAGCGCCCAAAGCCACCGGTGCCGGCGGCGAGGACTCGTCAGCACCCTGATCCTGCGTTCGAGCTGCGGCTTGCGCTCAACCACGGCCACCGAGCCGAATGGCGAAGCGCCTTGTACCAGCGCGGTCGCGAGCAGCGCTCGAGCGTATTCCACCGGCTCGAGACCTGAAGCCACGACTCTTTGGTCACAGTCCTTTTCGATGGCAAACAGCAACTGCCGCCGCTGCCACCACAGAACGGGATTCCAAGGCATGGCGGCCACAAGCAGTGTTCCGAAGAATAGGACCAGCGCAT
>DATDIL010000186.1:0-5288 GCA_036521075.1 Steroidobacteraceae bacterium
GGACGCCACTCAGCAAGTCGTCCGCCATCGTAGGCCTCCCCCGATCACCCGCCTACACGAATTATCGCTCTAATTTGAATGACTTGTCCTGCCAAGGTGCAGCACCGGCACTGGGCAACGGGTCTTCGCCTAACGCGCGAAGCGGGAAGCTAATCGGAGGAGCCCACACAATGCAGGCACCTTCGAGCCTTGAAGGAGATGCGCTCGCCGACGGTGAGAGCACCACATTCGTCGCAATTGGCCAGTATCAGCTCCTCGCCTTGGGTTAGCGCGCGGACCAGAAACACCAGATGCTCGAAACTGATGCGCGGCTCTGCCACCAAATCGCGGTAAATCTCGAAGGCCTGACACAAAAGCTCACCGCGTGACAGGTTGGCCAGTGCCAGTTGACTAACCGGTGCGCCCGCGCGTGGCAGTGCACCGAGCAGACTGCACAAACTTGCCAGCAGCGAACTTTCCTCCTTGAGTTTCGGCGAGCGTGTAAAGAACGCGCACTGCTGCGGCGACTTCCCGCGTGGCCGTGATACGGCAAAGCCGGATTCCTTGAAATATTCACGGTACATCTTGGTATTCTGTTCAGATTGCATAAGAATTATCAGCGCATTGGTAGCCTCACAAGTCATTGATTGTTATACAGTTGTGATCATGCCAATGGCTAACAGTAACCATCTGGTTACGGCAAATTGACTCAGCGAGGGCATCTTCGTCCAGCGGCGGCGGAAGTCATCCGCCTTCAATCACGTTCCGCCACGCCGTGCCCGAGTGCCACCGGCGCCGTTGCAATGACCCGATAGCCACCGGCACAAGCTGAACTTCATGAACTTCTCGCCTGAGCGCGTGTAGCTATGGCGTGGGTACGCTGAAATAGGGTAGAGAGAGGGTGTATGGGCGCTGAACAGACACCCGCTGCGGTAGCCGCGAGCAGTTACCGGATCAACGATCTGGTGGTCGATGTCGGTTCGCGTAAGGTCATCCGTGAGGACCTCGATCTGGCGATCTCCGGTCTGTCCTTCGACCTGCTGCTGGCGCTGGTTCGCGCTGCGCCGGATCTCGTCTCGTTCGACGCGCTGCTCGACCAGGTTTGGCCGGGGGTGGTGGTCGGTCCCGATGTGGTCACCCAGCGTGTCAAGCTACTGAGACAGACACTGGGGGACAGCGCCGAGAATCCGCGGTACATCCTCGCCGTGCGCGGGCACGGGTACCGCATGCCCTTTGCGGCCTTGCCGCCGGGAGCGGCCCCGCCATCGCGTGCGGGCGTATCGGCGGGTGCGCAAGGGGCACACGGCCGCTCGGACCCACCGCCGGTCGCACCTTCGGTTCCACCCGCCGCAACTGCGGCAGCTCCTGCAAGACCGCCGCGGCGTTGGCTGACGCCGGTCGCGGCGATACTGGTCCTCGGGGCCGCGGGCTCGTGGTGGGGAATTGAGCACGCGCGGAAACCTCAGCTTCACGCTCCACCGCAAGCTGCACTACTGCCTCCTGACCCGCCCGCCACCGCCCAGCCCCCTGCGGGTTCCATCGCGGTGATGCCCTTTGCCAACCTGACCGGGGATCCGTCCAAGGAATATCTCGGCGACGGGATGGCCGAGGAGACGATTCACGCGTTGGCAGGGGTACCGGGACTGAAGGTTCCGGCGCGCACCTCCTCTTTTGCCTACAAGGGGCGCAACCTCGATATCCGCCGGATCGCGCAGGATCTGGGAGTCAGCACGATCCTGGAGGGCAGCGTGCGCGAAGCGGGCGCGCGCATCCGCATCACCGCGCAGCTGGTCGATGCGCAAAGCGGCTACCAGATTTGGTCGCAGAGCTACGACCGGAAATCTGCAGACATCTTCAAGCTGGAGGACGACCTGGCCGGCGCCATCGTGCAGGCATTCAGGACCAGCCTCAAGGTGGATCTGCCTGCCTCCACCGCGCGCCGGCCTCCGACTCAGGATCTGGATGCCTACCGATTCTACCTGCAGGCGGAATCGATCCCAAATGGAACCCCGCCCAGTTTTCTGGCAGCCATCGCGCTGTACGACGCGGCGCTGATGCGTGATCCCATGTTCGCGCGTGCACTCGAAGCACGAGGGTTCATGCGAGCGGCACTGGTATCGATCGGCTATCCCCTGGCTCACGGACTCGAGGACGCGCAGCAGGATGCCGAACAGGCTTTGACGCTGGATCCGACTCTGGCTGAAGCCCAGGCAGTACTGGGATCCTTGTATGCGTTGCGCGGTGACTGGCCTCAGGCGGAGGTCCGCTTTCGCGTGGCCATCGCGGCAGATCCGACCGATGGCGTCATGCGTGTCCAGCACGCGGCGGCGGTGCTGCTTGCAACGGGTCAATTGCACAAGGCCTACATTGAGGCGGTCGCCGGTCAGCGGCTTGCACCCAAGAACCCATTCGCGGCGGCGATGCTCGCGTTCGTGGAGCAGGCGCTGGGCGCCGACCATGACGCCGTCAAATACAGTGAGCTGGCGATCGCGCAACACGGAAATCTGGCGGAATTCGAAACGTTGTACGCAGCCGCCGCTGTGCGGCGCGGGGACTACGCGCAAGCAGCCGAGCACGCAGTGAAGGCCTTGTCACCGGCAGTGCTGGACGCTGGTGGCGACGAAGCCGTACGACTGTCCTACGCCGCGCTGGCCGACGCAAAGCGCAAGCCAGCGGCGCTTCAAGCCCTTGGGAATCTCACCCACGAGGCCGCATGGGACAGCATGGACCCTCGAAGCAGGCAGTTCGTGATCGACCTGTACGCCAGGTTTGGGGCACTCGACAGGCTCTATGAACAGATGAACCAGCTGCTTCCGGAAGGTGGGGCGACACATCCTGAGATCATCGCCGTCGACAGTCTGTGGTCCCCTGAAATGGCTGCGTTCCGCCAGGACTCGCGCTTTCAGGCGCTCGCGACGCGCCTTAGGCTCGTGGAGTACTGGCAGAAGTACGGGCCGCCTGATCAGTGTCAGCTCGATCATGCCAGGCTGGAGTGTCATTGAGGGGAACAGCGGCGGGCGCCTTCACCGAAGCTACACCCTACTTCACCGTAGCTTCATGCGCGCAGGCGCTGCGCCACGCAGGATGCGGGATCGCCAACCCTGGGAAGGAATCACGTCGATGAATATCCCCGCGCCCACCGGCCGTGGAGGCCGCAATATCGGCAGACGCGACTTTGTCCGCTCCTCTCTCGCAAGCGTCGTGACGGCGGTACCCGCGAGCCGCCTGTGGGCCGATGCAGCAAGCCCTGGCGCGATCCCCGACACGGTCGCCGCGGTCGACCTGTCCGGCAAGTCGATCTCACTCACGGCGGCCGACATCAAGGACTTCCGCGCGGGGCTCGCGGGCCAATTGTTCCTGCGAACGGACGCCGGCTACGAGCAGGCTCGCAAGGTCTGGAATGGCGCCTTCGACCGTCACCCCGCCCTGGTCGTGCGCTGTCACGGCACCGTCGATGTCATTCGCGCCGTCGACTTCGCCCGCACGCATGGGTTACTGACTGCCGTCCACGCAGGTGGCCACAGTATATCGGGGGCCTCCTCCTGTGACGGCGGCATCATGATCGACCTGTCGCCCATGAAGGGCATCCGGGTCGATCCGGTTGCCCGAGTCGCCGAGGCGCAGGGCGGCGTGCTCCTGGGCGAGCTCGACCGGGAGACCACGGCGTTCGGGCTCGCAACCCCTCTGGGCACCGCGCCGGACACGGGTATTGCGGGGCTGACCCTGGGCGGCGGCATGGGCCGCCTGAACCGCATGTTCGGGTTGGCCTGCGACAACCTGGTCGGCGTCGATATCGTCACGGCGAACGGCAAGCTGCTGCATGCCAGCTCCAAGGAGAACGCCGATCTGTTCTGGGGCATTCGCGGCGGCGGTGGCAACTTCGGCGTCGTGACCTCCTTCGAGTACCGCCTGCATGCCGTGGGTCCGCTGGTGCTCGATGGAACCCGGTTCTATCCGTACAACCAGGCACGCGCGGTTTTCGCGGCGCTGAAGGAGCTTGCCGAGAGTGCTCCGGACGAGCTGGGACTGTCGGCGGGCTTCAGCCGAGTACAGGCTGGCTTCGGCCAAAACCCCGCAGGGCTGCCTCCCGGGCGATACGTGGGGATGAACGCGTTCCACTACGGTGACCCCCGGCAGGGCCTGCGTCTTCTGGAGCCGTTGAAGAAGCTCGGCACCCCGTTGCTGGATGCGATTTCCGCAAAGACCTACCTGGCGGCTCAGCGCGGCGACGTCGGGACCGGCCCGGTGCTGCTGACGCCCGGGCTGCCAGCCGGAATGAACGCATACGACAAGACCGGCTATCTGCGCAGCATTCCGGCCGGGCTGACCGATGAGATCGTGAAGCGCCTGGACACCGCTCCGCCGTGGGTGCTCGGCCTGGACCTGTCACAGATGGGCGGCGCGGTGGCGCGCGTCAAGCCCGATGCGACCGCGTACTGGAACCGGGACGGGAACTTCATCGTGACCCTCTTTGCGCTCTGGCTCGATCCCGCCCACAACGAGCAGAACATCCGGACGGCGCGCGAACTCTGGGACGGCATCGAACCCTTCACTAAGGGTTACTACGTCAACCTCGACACTCACAATAGCGACCAGCGCCTGCGCGCCAATTACGGCGAGAATTATCCGCGGCTGGTCGCGCTCAAGGACAAGTACGATCCGATGAACCTGTTCCGTCTCAACGCGAACATCAGGCCCAGCGCACACGCGTGACTCATCGAGTCGGGGGAAATCGGCACTGTCAATTGCGCCGATTGGGTGCTTTTTGCTCCGCACAGTCCGCGCAGCACCCGGCATTGCGGTCCAGGCGATTCGCTATGCAAAGGACTCCACACTCGACGCAACGCTCAATGGTGAGCTCGTCACCCCGCGCCAGGGCAGTGACCAGGAACACCGCATGCTCAAAACTGATGCCACGTGAGGGCATCAGCTGTTGGTAGACCTCAAAGGCCTGGCAGAGCAGCTCACCGCGCGCTAAGTTGGCCAAAGCCCTCTGATTGAACTGCGCTCCCGTCTGCGGCAGTACGCCGAGAAGGGAGCACACGCTGGCCAGCAAAGCACTTTCCTCCTTCAGTTTCGGCGACCGCGTGAAGAATGCACTTTGCTGCGGCGACTTGCCGCGCGGCCGTGATACGGCAAAGCCGGGCTCGTGCAGATAGGTGCGGTAGAGCTTGCGGATCCTGTCATCGGACAGTCCGGTCCACGCTCTGATGGTTTGGGTTCGGGCTTCATGACGGATGAAGCGCAGGGCGAGATCAAAACGAAACCGGTCGCGGCTGTAACGATTGTCGGAAATGCGCATGGCGTGT
>DATDIL010000187.1:0-170219 GCA_036521075.1 Steroidobacteraceae bacterium
TCCACGTCCTTGCCGTTCTCGAGATAGTGCGCCTTCGGATCCATCGGCAACCCCGCGAGGCTGCCCTTCCCCTGCGCCTCGACATAGGCGGCGGTGAGCCGCTTCAGCTCATCGCGGGTGCAGGTGGGATGATCCTGCAGGGGTGCATAGGGGCTGGGCGGCGGACCCGCGGCGCCTTGCTGTTGCGCAAGAACGGGCGCGGCGGCGCAGGCCAGCAGCACGGCAAAAAGTGCTTTCTTCATCATGTCGTTCCCCCCTTGTCTTTTTAATTTCCTACGCGAAGCTCAGCGGACGTCGTGAATGTCCTCGGACATTGCCTGCTCATAGGTGGACCAGCCCGACGGCGTGCCGAACGGCGCCTTCTGGAACATGGCCTCGATGCGGCGGATCTTGCCCTGCTCAATCTTGAAGAGTTCGCTCATCTGCCACGTCCAATTGATGTTGCGATGATCGAAGAACGCGAAGGCGAAGACGATGCCGCGCTCGCGGTCCACGGCGACGTAGCGGCGGTCACGAATGCGGCTCACGACACCCTTGAGGCCCTTCTCGAACTGCTCCTTGCAGCCCATGCGTCGGGGCGCGGAGGCGTCCTTGGGTCCGGCCGTGATCATGCCGTTCTCATGGCGCAGGCAATCATCCGTGAACGGGTAATAGCCCTTGCCGTCATTGGGGGCCATGCCCGTGAAATAGTAGTTGGCGGTGCGAATGAGGTCCGCGCGGCTCATCCGCTCGGCCGGCGGGATCACCTCAGCAAAGATCGGGTCCGGCGCACCCATCGCCTCGACCGCCTCGCCGGTCGGCGGGAAGCGCGGGGGCGCCGCCGCGGTGGCCGCGCCGAGCTGCGCATCGGGGCGAATGGAAAGCTGCTCGATCTCGGCGATCTTGCCCTGGCGGATCTTCAGGCGCAGCACGAGGCCGACGATGGTCGGTTTGGCGGGCCCCTGCGCCGAGGCGCGGCCGGCGATCTGCACGGTGCCGAAGAAGGCCACCTGCTGCGTCTCGATGTCCGGCACGTAGAATTTGTAGTGGCCGATGCCGGTCATGTCGTACCACAGACCTTCGCCGCCCAGGGGGAGGTGAATGCCGTTCTCGGTGAACTTGACCTCGCGCGCAAACAGCGCCGGATCGACGTTGTGCGCCTTCATGGCTTCCAGATAGTTGTTCACCCAGCCTTCGAGGCAGGCGCGCTGACAGGGATTGGCCATCGGGTCGGGCGGCGCGGCCGCCGATTGCGCCCATGCCGGTGCGGTCATCAATGCCGCGGCAGCCAGCGCGGCCGCGCCCAAAACGGATCGGGCGAAATTCTTCATGGCGTTCCCCTGTCTTCGAAACCACGATCGTTCCGGCTTGTTGGTGCGCCGGATCCTGCCTCATAGTAGCAAAGTAGCGCGTCAAACGATCCCGCCCGCAATGGCTGGGCAGTTCATTGTCGTTCGATGTCGGATCATTAACGAAAATCACGGCGGTGTGCAATGATGCTTCGTGACTCGCGGCCGCGACGAAGGCCCCGACTGACGTTGGGCTTTGGACGGGCAGTAAGTACGGGAATCGCCCGATGGGTCGGCTTGCTGATTCTGGCCGCCTGCACGAATGCACGCGCACAGTCCGATAGCCACGGGCCCGGTCTGCAGAAACCCGTAACCCTCAACGATATCCTCAAGATGACTGCCATTGCGCAGCAGACAGGGAACGAACTGACCGTACTGGATATATTGCGGGATACGGAGAGCCAACTCGGCACCAGCGACCCTCATGCCAGGATAATCATTGCGCAGGTCGCGTCGCACTTCGACGCGGTTGTAGGCAACTATCGTGAGGCACTGCACGATTTCTCAATCTCGAATGGATCAAAGCATCCGGATTTGACCTCGGATGAGGACTTTCCTTTGCGCGGGTTGCAGCCGAAACCGGCACTAGCCGTGTTGGATCCGATCGTGAATAAGTCGCAGATTGTAATGATCAATGAGGCGCACCACGTGCCACAGCACCGGGCGTTCGCGATACAACTGCTGGGCATTCTTAGGAAAAGAGGATTTCGATATTTCGCAGCAGAAACGCTTTCAGCCGAAGATTCGGGCCTGCAGTCACGCGGCTACCCGGTCGAGAAGCCTCCAAGCGGCTACTATACCGCGGAGCCGCTCTATGGCGACCTTGTTCGGACAGCACTGCAGCTCGGGTTTCGGGTAATTCCCTATGAGGCGGCCGCATTCAGGAATTCCGAGGAGCGCGAACAGGGAGAGGCTGCGAATTTAGTGCAAAGAGTGTTCAAGAATGATCCGCGTGCCAAGCTGGTAATCTATGCCGGCTTTTCTCACATCAATGAAGGCGGACTGCTGGGGGGCGTAACGCCATTGGCTAAGCGGCTTCGGGATATCACGGGCATCGATCCGCTCACAATCGATCAGACGGTTATGAGTGAACAGTATTCGCCGGAATACGAAAATCCGATATATCGGTATCTGATGGCTCACTCGCCGATTTTGGAACCCACCATCTTTGTGAATGCTCAGGGTGAGCCATGGACATTCCAGCCCGGCGTTCGGGACATAACGCTGTTTCAACCCCGTAGTGTTTATGTGAACGGGCGTCCGCAGTGGCTTTCCATAGGTGGAACGCGCAAGCCGTACCGTTTGCCTGCTTCGATCTGCGGGCAGGCGAAGCGATGCCTGGCCAAGGCGCGGGCCGTTAATGAGTCCGAAGATGCAATTCCAATCGATGAACTGGCAATTGAACCTGAGGGGAACTCGAGAACCTTGATGCTTCCCAATGGAGTGTTTGCCGTAGAGTCGCAAGACGCGCAAGGCCATCTCGTGAATCGATTGCGCATTGAGCAGCACTAGCATTCCGGCGGCGCCACTGACGATCTAGCCTTGGGTCCGGCCGGTGGCCTGCGCATGCTTGGCGCGCCGCTACGACAGCATTGCGCTCGAGCGCTGTAAGCGATGTCTTAAACACTTTGTCCGCAGCGTCTGTCATGAGGCGGCTTGTTGCCGTGCGATAAGACTTTTCGCAACGTTGTCGTTGGACAACTCGGTAATTTGTTCTTTTCTTTGGTGTGCATTCGCTTCTGCGCGGAACACGCAACAGGTGAGGAATACGCCATGGTGATGAAGCCACGCCGCAATCATGTCCTCCTGACTTCGGCGCTCGTCGGCGGCGCCTTTCTGAAGCTGAGCAATTCCGCCAATGCGGCGGAAGCGGTCTTCAATTTTGACATTCCGCCTGAGCCGTTGAGCACCGCCCTCACGGACGTGGGCCGGGCGGCCTCCCGACCGGTCATTTACGCGGAAGATCAAGTCAAGGGCCGCACGACAGCGGGGCTGCACGGAACCTATACGGCAGCCAAAGCCGTGACGGCACTACTGTCAGGAACGCGTCTGCAGCTCGAAACGAGCAGCGCGGGTGAGCTGACGGTCGAGTCCGCGGGCCTGCAGCACACATCCTTTCAAACGGCTGAACTGGCCGCGCCTGATCCGCAGGCAACGGCCGCCGCGCCGCCGGCAGGTTCGTCGCCGGATGAAACGGCACCCGACGCAGCCCTGCAGACGGTCGTGGTGACGGGAACGACCACGAAGCGCACGCTGCTGAATTCCTCGGTTGCCATCACCGCCATCAGCTCTGCTGACCTGGATCAGAAGGCGCCGCGTGGAACCGATGATGTCCTGGAGATGATCCCCGGCATCTTTGTCGAAGGCACCGCCGGACCGGTGTCCAACAACTACTCCGTGCGCGGACTGCCCGGCGGCGGGCAGGAATTCATCCGCCTCGAAGAGGACGGCATGCCCGCCATCTATGGCGGCCTCAATGATGACGAGGTGTTCCAGAACGATATCTCGATCGATCACGTGGAAGCCCTCGAAGGCGGCAGCTCGGGCATCCTCACACCGAATGCGGCGGGCGCTTCGATCAACTTCATCTCACGGGCACTGAACTTCGATACCGGCAGCGGCATCACCAAGCTCGGCGGCACGACCTACGGGGATCGGCGCGCGGACTTCTGGTATTCGGCGCCCCTCACCACGGGCCTCGCCTTCGCGGTCAGTGGTTACTACGACTCGGACCCGGGAACGCGTGATTCTTCGTTCCGTTACGACACCTGGCATACGAAGCTGCAGCTCGAGAAGCGCTTTGACAGCGGCGCGACGGTGCAACTGACGGTCAAGCGCTGGGATGAGCACGATCCCTACTACGCCGACCAGCCCTATGCGTACAACAACGGCCGTATCAGCAGCATTCCCGGACTCGACTCGCAGTTCGGCAGCATCATCGGTCCCGGCTTCGGGAATATCTCCGTGCCGGATGCCTGTCCGAACGAATGCTTTCGCACCTTCAGCGAACAGCAGGGCATCCACGCCACGGGCGGCCTGTATCGCATCGACCTGCACGCGCCGATCGGCGATTCGGTGACGGTATTTGCCCGGGCGCGCTACACGGACACCGACTGGGATTTCAACGGTGTGTTCGCCGGCAGCGGCACCGGCAACAGCGGCTTGGCCCCGGCATTGACCTACCTGACGCCGACCCCGGACTCGCCGGTTGCGAGTCTTCTGAGCATGGGCCAGGCGGCCTTCCCGGGCACGACGATGTTCGGCATTCGCAGCCTCACCACCGGCCAGGTCATTCCTGCATCGGATGTTGCGGCCTTGAATGGCTTGAACGGTAATGGGCTGCTGGAGGAAACCGTTCTGAACCGCCAGCTGATCAGGATGCACGATTGGGGCAGCGATTTCGGTACGACCTGGGACAGCGCGTTCGGGGACTCGGAGAACAGTCTCACGCTGGGATCCATGTTGTATTCGACCCAGCAGTTCAACGATCAGTCGGGCGTCTCCACCCTCATCAACGATGTGACCAACCAGTCGAACATCTATGACATCGTGGCGCTGAACTCTGCGGGAGGCGTGCTGGGCTCCCTCAGCAACAACGGACTCATCAGTTATGGCGACTGGGGAAGCGGGATCAGCTCGTACGACCAGAATTCGCAGTCGGTGTACCTGAACAACGAATTCACCTGGAACAAGCGCCTGCACGTCGACATCGGCATGCGCTACGAGCATGAACACGAGACGGCCACCTCCGGCGACAGCGCGGTGCAGTCGATTCCGTTGGGCATCGGTGGTCTGGCCCAGACCAACCCGAATGCATTCGACGGCACCTACAGCTACTCCTCAGGCCACGAAACGCCTTTCAATTATACGGCCGGCGTCAACTACACCTTGACGCCGCAACTGTCAGTCTATGGGCGCTTCGAGCGCGCCTACGAAACGCAAGGGCTGAATCCGCATGCGACGGGCCTGACGCTCTACGAGGCGGGCGTAACCTTTGGCGACTATGGCCTTCTCGGCACGCTGCGCGTATTCCGCACGCAATTCGACAACCAGACCTGGGGCGGTGGTGTCGATCCGGCCAACCCGAATCTGAATCTGGGCTTCTTCGGTAACTCGGACACGAACGGAGTCGATCTGGATGCGACATTTCGGCCCGATTTCGAACCCCTGCACGCCTTCTCGCTGCGCGCGCAGGCCACCTACCAGGATTCGTCCTTCAACAATGTCTCCACCGGCACGATCAACATCAATAACGTGAATGTCGCCTCGCAGGCGGACGCCTTCTACGATGGCAAGACCCCCGGTCGCACCCCGAACCTGATGTACACGCTCACGCCGGCGTACGATTTCCCCGGTCAGCGGGGCCAGTTCTACGTGCGCTATGAGTACATCGGCCGCATCTTTGCCGACAACGGCGACCAGGTCGTGCTGCCGGCCTACGGCGTGCTGTCGGTGGGCGCGCTCTACAACATCACCCCCAACGCCACCGTGAACGTAAGCGTGGACAACACCACCAACGAGCTGGGACTGACCGAAGGCAACCCCCGCCAGGGCTTTACGCAGCAGATCGTTAACGGGTATTTCTATGGCCGAGGCATAGTGGGTCCCACGGCGTTGGCCTCACTTACAGTCAAGTTCTAGCAAAGGAGTCCGCCGGGCAATGTCGGACCGGCGCATCAGGAAGGTGGTCATCCTCGGCGGGGGCACGGCCGGGTGGATGACCGCGGCTGCCCTGGTGAAGGTGAATTCGCCGCCGCAGTTCGACATCACGCTGATCGAATCGGACGACATCGGCACGATCGGCGTCGGGGAGGCGACGATTCCGACCATTCACTGGTTCAACCGGCTCGTGGATGTGAGCGAAGCCGACCTGCTGCGTGAAACCAAGGCAACCTTCAAGCTCGGCATCGAACTCACCCATTGGAACGGCACGGGGAGCCGCTACTTTCATCCGTTCGGATTCTTCGGCGGTCCCAACGACGGGCCGATGTTCTATCATCGTTGGATCAGGTCCAGGCTTGAGGGCGGCAGCGACAGTCACTACGGCTATTCGCTCACGACGCAGGCGGCCCAGGCAGGCCGGTTCGCGCCGCCCTCGCCCGACCCGAATTCGATATTCGCAACCCTCGGGCATGCCTATCACTTCGATGCCGGCCTCTATGCCGGCCTGTTGCGCCGCCGCTGCGAGCTGCGCGGCGTGCGGCGCATCGAAGGTAAGGTCACACTGGTCACGCAGGACCCGAACAGCGGTTTCATCACCACGCTGACGACACAGCGCGGCGACATTATCGCGGGTGACCTGTTCATCGATTGTTCGGGCATGCGTGCACTGCTCATCGAGGGTACGCTCAAGAGCGGTTTCGAAGACTGGTCGCACTGGCTGCCGGGCGATCGCGCGCTGGCGGTGGCAAGCGAGGTCGCGCCCGATCCAAGTCCCTTCACGCGCGCGATCGCGCACCCGTGCGGATGGCAATGGCGCATCCCGCTGCAGCATCGCACCGGTAACGGCATCGTTTACAGCAGCCGGTTCATGGATGACGCGACCGCGGCCGACACGCTGATGTCGAATCTCGATGGCGCCGCGCTCGGGTCGCCGCGACTGATCCGCTTCGCGGCAGGCCAGCGCCGAGTGGCGTGGAACAAGAATGTCGTCGCCATCGGACTGTCGGCGGGTTTCCTCGAGCCGCTGGAGTCGACGAGCATCCATCTCATCCAAAGCGGCATCGCCAAGTTGCTCTCGCTGTTTCCGGCGCGCGACTGTGATCCGAAGACCGCGGCCCAGTTCAACCGCATCTTTGCAGCGGACGTCGAGTCCATCCGTGACTTCCTGATCCTGCACTATCATCGCACCGCGGGACGCTCGGAGGCGCTGTGGCAGTACTGTCAGCACATGGCGGTTCCCGCTGGCCTGGCCTACAAGTCGGACCTCTTCAGGAACACCGGCCGCATCGTGCTGGAGCCGGAGGATCTGTTCAAGGAGGCGAGCTGGTTCGCGGTCATGATGGGCCAGGGGCTGGAGCCCACGGATTACAATCCGCTTCTGGACAGCATTTCGCGCGAGGAGAACCAGGCGCACCTGCGACGCATCCGCGGGCAGATCGCCACCGCGTTGATGACGATGCCGCGGCACCGCGACTACATTCAGCAGCGACTCAAAGCCGCGTGAATGAGCACGCGGCGCTCATGGCCCGTGGCCCTCGGTGCGCTGCTGTTCGCAGCGCTGCGCGTGGCCGCAGCCGCCGGTCCGGCGCTGCACTTCGAGATCACCGCCGGTGCGATCCAGAACTACTTCGTGCGCGACGGCAAGGTCGCGGCGCACCTGGTGCTGCGCTCGGGTAGCCTACCGCGCATCCTCGTGGCCTTCCCGGCCGGCAACAGTGGCGTGGGACTGTGGTTCAAGCGGCAGCCGCAACCGGTCCAATGGTCCATCGTGTCCGCTCCTGCGCCGGTCACGGCCCGCGATGCCGGCGGGCGCCCTCTCTTCGGCATCGTCTTCGAAGTAGCGGCCAGCCACGCGGCGCTAATCCCGCTGCAAGCCGTACTCTCGAGTATCCGCGTCCTGCGCGACTACCAGAGCAATGGGTCGCTGCCACCGGAAGTGGCCACCCGCGCATCGGTGTCAGGCCGGACGCTGAGCTGGTCGCGCAACCGTCTGGACGGAGCACCGGGATATCGCCTGACGGTTGAAGTACTCGAAGGTGAGCTCGCGGCAGCTGGCACGATCAGCCCCGGCGCCGGGCAGAGAATCCGGCTGCGGGTCACCGCCGTGTCGGGGGAACGGCCGCTCACCGCAATACCCGAATCAGCCCTCCTGAACGGCCGACAGGATCACGATGTCCGCACCGAACAGGTGCTGCGCTTTCTCAGTTACGAGCAGAAGTATCTGGCCGGTTCATGGCGCTTCGACACCTACTTCGGACGCGACACGCTGATGTCGCTGCAGCTGCTGATGCCCGTACTGGCGCCCGATGCCATCGAAGCTGGGCTTCGATCCGTTCTGGTGCGGCTCGCGCCGGATGGTGAGGTCGCGCATGAGGAGGGCATCGGGGAATTTGCGATTCTCGAGCACAAGCATCACGACGGGACACTCAGCGATGCACCGATTTATGACTACGGCATGATCGATGGGAACTATCTGCTCGCGCCCGTCGCTGCGGCCTACCTGCTCGACAATCCGGATGGCCGCCGCCGCGCACGGGCATTCCTGGCGCACGACACCGGCGCGGCACTGCTGCGTAACCTGCGTCTGGTTGCCGCCAATGCAAGGGCCTTTGCACTCGATCCTCGCTATGACCATCTGCTCGCGCTCAAACCCGGCCGGGCCACCGGAGAGTGGCGCGACAGTGCGGATGGGCTGGGCGGCGGACGCTATCCCTACGACGTCAATGCCGTGCTGATGCCGGCCGCCCTTGCAGCGACGGCGCGGCTTGTACGCAGCGGCCTGCTGGACGGCGTCCTGTCGGCGGCGGATCGGGCGAGCCTGGCGCACGTCGGCGCCGATGCCGCTGTCTGGCGCCGCGCTGCGCCGGAGCTGTTCACGGTGACGCTCGACAATGCCCATGCCAGAGTTGCCGTGACCTCCTATGCGGGTGAGCTCAAGGTGCCCTTGGCGGCGGCCCTGACCGCGCTCGGCTCAAGTGCGGTGAGTTTTAATGCTGTTGCGCTCGATGCCGCGGGCAAGCCGGTGCCGATCGTCAATTCCGACGCGGGCTTCGAGTTGCTGTTCGCAACGCCGGATCCGTCCCAACTCGATCGCGCCGTCCGCAGCGTGATCCGGCCCTTCCCGCTCGGCCTGCTCACGGATGTCGGCATGGTGGTCGCCAATCCGGTCTTCGCCAATGCCGATCTCAAGCGACGCTTCACCAACCACGCCTATCACGGCACCGTGGTTTGGTCCTGGCAGCAGGCACTGTTCACGATCGGCCTGGAACGGCAGCTGCGACGCGCAGACCTGCCGCAACCCGTCCGTGAACACCTCTTGCGGGCACAACACTCCCTGTGGCGCGTCATCCGCGCGACGGCGTCGTGGCAGGCCACGGAACTTTGGAGCTGGAGCATCCATGACGATCGCTACCAGGTCGCCCCCTTTGGGTCCGATTCGCAGGACGCTGACGAGGCCAATGCCGCGCAGCTGTGGAGCACGGTATATCTGGCGGCCAAAGAACCGCCGCCTGCGCCGTGATGTCAGCCGGGCGCGGCATGGGCAAATGCCGCTGCCATCAATTCGATGTCGGCGCGGGAGATTCCGCGCCGGGTGGCCACAGCGCGCCACTGACACGTCTGCGCCAGTATTTGGGCAACGAGCCCGGCGCCATGATCCTTTGACAGCCGATACCATTCGGCGGTCGCGATGACGGTCGCAAGGCTCGGGCGGTTGTCCGTCGTATCCAGATTCAGCACGTGGTCGGCTTTGTCGAGGTTCGGATTGACGTCGAAAGCCGGCGCCAGCCGCCAGCCCGTGGCGGTCAGGATAAATCCGTGATTGCGCAGATGGTCGTCGCGATTGCCGATGGCGACATTGAATGCGACACGCCTGAAGAGCTGCTCAAGATCCGCGGCCACGTGATCCTTGGCGCCGCGGTGGTGCAGGAACTCGGCCAGCTCAAGGTAGCTGGTGCCCTCGCTCGCGTCCTTGCGCAGCATGGCCATTGCCGAGGCGTAGAAGCGCCGCCGGCCGGACGCGCGATCAAAGCGCTGCACGCAGAAAGTGCGGTGTTCATGGCCGAAGGTGTGGGTTTGCGCCGCCGGCACATGGATGCCCGCGCGCTGCGCCAGTTCATGCGCCACCGACTCCCAAGCGCCGATGTCCCGCTCGTCATCGCGCGCGGGAAACTTCTTGGCCTGCCAGCCTGTTGGCCGGCTATTCGTGGCGCAGCGCCGTCACCGGCTTCGCGCGTGCAAGCAGTGCCGCCTGCGCACTGACCGTCGCAAACGCGATCAGCAGCGCCGCGAACGCCGCCGCCGGAAACATCCATAGCGGCAGATCGATGTGGTAGGCGAATGCGGCAAGCCAGCGGCGCATCACGAAAGCGGCGACCGGCCAGGCAAGCAGGCATCCCCCCACCACCGGTTTGCTGAACTGCCACAGCAGCAGCCGCACGACGTCACCCGTGCTCGCCCCCAGTGCCTTGCGAATGCCGATCTCCTTCGTGCGCCGCTCGGCCGTTGCCGCCGTCAAGGCAAAGAGGCCGATGCACGACAAGGCCACGGCGATGACCGCACAGATGCCAAAAGCCTGGGACTGGCGCAGGACGCCGATGTATTGCCGCTGGATCTGCCGGTCAAGGAAGACGCGTTTGGGCGGGTCAGCATTGCCGAGCCGGCGCCACAGCGCATCGATGGCGGTGAGCGTCTCCGGGATGTCGCGGCCGCTGAGTCGCGCGCTGATGAGATCGAGTTCAGGCTGCTGAAAGTAGGCGGTCGCCGGCACTGCCTGCTCGACGGAGTTGAGTGAGAAGTCGGGCACGACTGCCAAGACGGTCGAATGCGCTGGCGTGCGCGGGGTGCCCGACGGTGAGAACGGCAAGGTCTTTCCGAGTGCTTGCGCGGGTGATCCAAAACCGAACTTGCGCGCGGCGGTTTCGTTGAGCACCACGTAATCCGCGTTGGTGATGCGCGCCGACGTGCCCCCGGCCGCTGGCAGGCTCCCTGCCAGCGGCTTGATGGCGTAGAAGTCGAACAGGTCGAAGTCCACTCCAACCATGTTCAGCGCGACATCTTCGCCGCCTTTCGTGCGCACGGTGGAGGTGACGACGCGGATCATGAAGCCGGCAAAGCCCAGAAAACCAACTGTGCTGCGCGTTACGGAGCGCACACCCTGAAGTCCTCGCAGCTCATCTGCAAAGGCGCCGCCATGCGGCCCGGGGGCGTAGATCGTCAGGACCTGGTCATCGTTCAGGCGCAATGCATCGCGCATGGCAAACTCGCGCTGGCGATAGACGACGCCGGCGCAAATGGCGAGTGCGATCAGCAGCGCGAACTGCAACGCGACCAGTCCCTGGCGCACGGCGGCGCCGCTCGAAACGATGCCGCCACCGCGCAGGACATTCACGGGCCGGAATCCTGACTGCACGAAGGCCGGCCAGGCACCCGCCAGCAGTCCCAGCAGGACAGTGGCTGCGGCGAGTGCGCCGATCAGTCCCGGCTCGTGGCCGTAATCGAGGACGGCGCCACTATCCAGAAAGGCGTTGACGCGCGGCAGCAGCCACTCGGTGAGCGCGATCGCGAGCAGCCCAGCGGTAGCGGCATAAATCAGGGCCTCACCGAGAAACTGCACAATTAGCGTCTGGCGGCCGGCGCCGGCGAGGGTGCGGATCGCGGCTTCGCGGGCCCGCAGCGCCGAGCGCGCGGTCTGCAGATTGACGAAGTTGACCGCCGCAATCAGCAACACCACAGCGCCCAGGATCCCGAGCAACAGCATGCGGCTGTGAAAAGCAGGGTGCATGCCTTCGTCGGTGTTCATCCGGTCGATACGGGTCAGCTCCAGAGTCAGGATGTTGGAATAGGAGCCTAGGCCGCACAGCTGCAGCAGCCGTGGAAGCGTCTGTTTGAAGGCGGCGACGTTGGTACCCGGCTTCAGGCGCACATACGTGTAGCCGGAAGGGTTGGCCACATTGCCTATCTTTTCGGCAGCGTCGCTCTCCTTGATGTTGGTCGGCGAGAAGCGAGTCACGCCCGATGCAATGATGTCGCGCGCCTGATGAGTACCGTTCGGCGGCAGATCCTGGATCACCGCGCGCACGACCATCGCGTGCCCCTCGACAACGAGCGTCTCCCCGAGCGGCGCGTCGCGGCCGAAGAACCGACGCGCGTAGCTGCGCGAGAGCACCAGGCTGTCAGCAGTGCGCAGCGCGGCCGCAACGTCTCCTGCGTATGTGGGCAGCGGCAGAACCTCGGCCAGATTGGGATCGGCCCAGTAGATCGGCTCGGTTGACTTCTCCCGGCCGTACTCAACATGCATGGTCGCATCCAGTACGCGGCTCACCCCCTCTACCTGGGGGAACTGCTCCCTCAGCTGGGCCGCCATCGGCAGCAGTGTGAAGCCGACGTACTGGCGTGCCATTCCTGCCGGGCTGACGACCGGCTGGATGATGTAAGTGCGCTCGTATCCGGGAACGAAGTGATCGTAGGTGTACTGATTGTGGATCACGAGCGCGGCGATCAGCGCCGTGCACAGTCCCACCGACAGACCCAGCACGCTGATGGCCGTGTAGAGCTTGTTGCGCGCCAGATGGCGCAGTGCGGCAGCCAGACAATTGCGGAACATGTTCGGGTGGCCTACTCGTAGCGCAACGCGGCTACCGGCTTGGCACGCGCCACCAGTACCGAGTGAGTGCACACGGTGAGCAGCGCAATGACGAGCGCGAGACCTCCGGCGGCAGGGAACAGCCACAGCCGCAGCTCGACGTGGTAGGCGAAGCCCTGCAGCCAGTGCCGCATCGCCCAGGCGGCCGCGGGCCAGGCGATGAGATTGGCCCACAGCACCGGCCGGCTGAACTGCCACAGCAGCAGGCGGATGACGTCCGTGGTGTCGGCACCGAGCGCCTTGCGGATGCCGATCTCGCGGGTGCGGCCCTCGGCAATGGAGGCGGCGAGTCCGAACAATCCCAGGCAGGCCAGCAGGGCGGCGACGACGGTGAAGATGCCGAAGCCCTGCGCTTGGCGCAGCATCGAGCGGTATTCGCGCTGGATGTACTCGTTCATGAAGAAGCGATTGATGGGCCCCTCGCCTCCGGTCCGCGTCCATAGCCGATCGATCGCGACCAGCGTCTGCGGCAATTGCCGGCCCGTCAGTTTGACGTTGATGAGGTTGTAGACGTCGGGGGCGACGACGTAGGCCGTCGGCGGAATCGGCCGTTGCACCGTGGCCATCGTGAAATCGGGCACCACCGCGACGATGTGCATGCCATGGACCTTCCCATTGTCGCCGGGCTGGCCGAAGAAAGGCAGGTCGAGCTTCTGGCCGATGGCCGCCTGAACCGAGGCGAAGTGCAGCTGCCTTACCGCGGATTCGTTGATGACGTATTGGCCGGAGGCCGGATCAGCCTGCGTGCCAAAACTGCCGGCGAGCGGCTTCAAGCCATACAGGTCGAATACTGCGAGATCGGTCGGCACGTCGGTCATCGACACCTCGGCCCCGTCCCGCGCCTTGACCGAGGAGGTGTCCCCCGCGCCGAGTATCTGAAAGCCGGAACAGGCCACGGCTTGCACGCCGGGCAGTGCTTTGAGTTCGGAGACGAAGGCGGGACGGCACGGTGAGTAGATACCGAGGACCTGGTCGGGCTTGATCCGCAGCCAATCGGTCGTCGCATAGATGCGCTGCTGATAGATCACCGTGGCGCCGATGACCAGCGCCACGAGAATCGCAAACTGCAATGTGACCAGGCCCTGCCGCACCCATCCCGCGCCACCGGCCTGCCCCAGGCCCTTCAGTACGCTCAGCGGCCGGAAGCCGGACATGATGAGGGCGGGATAGGCACCGGCGAGGACTCCCAGTAGCGCGGTCGCAGCCAGCAGCGAGCCCAGCAGCCCAGCATTGCGCCAGTAATCGAAGCTCGCAGCCAAACCAAAAAATGCATTCGCGTAGGGCAGTGACCATTCGGTGAGCGCGACCGCCACGAGCATTGCTGTCAGCACATAGAGTGTCGACTCGCCCAGGAACTGCAGCACCAGCAGGTGACGTCCTGCTCCTGCCAGTTTGCGGATACCGACTTCGCGGCTGCGGCGCGTGGCGCGGGCCGTCATCAGGTTGATGAAGTTTACGCAGGCGATCAGCAGGATCAGGGCCCCGAGGAGGATCGAGGTGATCAGCCGGCCTTTGAAATCCGGATGCAGCCCCGGATGCGAATTGATCCGATCGAGGCGTATCAGCTGCAGTGAGAAGACCGGCTTGCCCATCTTCGCGAAATTGGCATCGCCCATCAGGTACCTGAGGGAGCGAAGATTCGCCGCCCGCAGACTGCTTCGAACACTCTCGATTGATGCGCCCGGCGCGAGGCGCACAAAAGTGGTCACGGAGCTCGACAAAGAGTGGGTGCCCGGAAGGTTCGTGGGGTCGTGATCCAACTGGTTCAATTTCGAGAAGCTCGCCAGTCCCGAGGCAATCGCAGCGCTCTGCAAATCGGTGCCGTTCTCGGGCATGTCCTTGACGACGGCAGTCACGACCATGGGACGAGGTCTGCCGAGTGCGGACAGCTTGCCCAGAATCTGCCGTGCATCGGAGACCATCAGCGTCTGACCGATCGGGTCATCGCGGCCGAAGTATTTGCGCGCCATGCTGCGCGGCAGGACGATGCCATCGGGTCGCGACAGGGCGTGGCTGAGGTCCCCGGCGACAACGGGCAGGTGCAGGAGCTCGAAGAAATTCGGATCGACCCAGTAGACCTGCTCCCCGGCTTCAACGGCAGCATGACGCATCTGCAGCGTTTCTGGCGCCAGTCGCGTAGCTCCTCGGAGCTGTGGCAGATTCAACCGCAGCAGCGAGGCCAGGCTGTTCAGCGTGGTGTCGGTATACTGGGGGGGAAGGCCGGGCAGATCGATACTGTAGATGGCCTGGTAAATCCGCTCGTACCCCGGAATGAAATGATTCTGCGTGTACTGACTGCGAATCGTCAGCACCGTCAGCAGCGCGCCCCACAATCCGATCGACAACCCGAAGATGCTGATCAGCGTATACAGCCGATTGCGCGAGAGGTGACGCAGCGCGGCGGCGAGACAGTTGCGGAACATGGGTCTCGCGACTCCTTACTGGTACCGCAGCGCCGCGACAGGTTTTGCACGGGCAACGAGCACGGCATGCGCCGTAACCGTCAGAAGCGCAATCACCACGGCCGCCACGGCGGAGGCGATGAACACCCAGGGGGACAGCTCGGTGCGGTACGCGAAGCCCTGCAGCCAACGATGCATCAGCCAGGCCGTCACGGGCCAGGCGATCGCGGTTGCCCACAGCACCGGTCGCGCGAACTGCCACAGGAGCAGGCGCAGAATATTTCCGGTTTCGGCCCCGAGCGCCTTGCGCACACCGATTTCACGCGTGCGCCGCTCGACGGTGAAGGCGGTCAGGCCGAACAGCCCCAGGGCCGCCAGAAACAGCGCCACCGCCGCGAACACGGTGAAGATAGTGGTCTGGCGCTCCAGTTCGGAGTACAGGTTCTGGACGTACTGATCAAAGAAGCTGCGCGAAATGGGCCCCGAAATCCTCGGCTGCTGATTCCACAGCCTGTCGATCTGCTGAAGTGTCTGCGGTACCTCCCGTCCGACCAGCTTCACGTTCAGTTGCGAGAACCAGCCACTGCTGTACTCGAAGAACACCGGGTCGATGGAATGGCGAACCGAATCACGTGAGAAGTCGGGGACGACACCGATGATCTCCCGGCGTTCAGTGGAACCGAGCGTGAATATCTTTCCGATCGCATCCTGAGGGTTGGCGAAGCCCAATCGCCGCGCCGCGGTTTCGTTGACGATGACGTGGTAGGCGACTGTCGCCTGCTGCAGGCGCATCGCCGGCAGAATATCCGCCTCGCGTCGGGCGACGAAGAAACGTCCCGCCACGGGTTTGAAGCCCAGCAGCTCAAAGAGCCCGGCACCGACCAGACTGTTCTGCAGCGTCACCGTCCTGCCGTCCGGGGAGCGATAGGATGCGCTGCCGAAGTTATTGAGGAAATCCATGGAGCAGGCGCTCGCGCGCACCCCCGGCAGTCGCGCCACCTCAGCGACGAATGCCGATCCTTCGCAATCCCCGATCGGCAACTGAATGGAGAGCAATTGTTCCTTGTCGAAGCGCAGGCCCTGCCGCAGTCCGAAGAGGGTCTGCCGATAGATGTTCCCGGTCGCCACGGCCAATCCGATCAGGATCGCAAATTGGACGACCACCAGCGCCTGCCTTAAGCGACCCGAGCCGCTTTCCGGGGTTTTGCCGCCCGCCAGCACCGCGGTGGGCCGATAGGCCGAGAGCACCATGGCAGGATAAAGACCTGCCAGGAGACCCACCACCAGCGCCGCGGCGATGAGTTCGCCGAGCACCGGCCAATGCCAGTAATCGAATACGAGGGCGCGATCGAGCAGGGCGTTCAGATGCGGCAGCAGGAGCAACTCCACCCATGCGACGGCCAGCAGCATTCCGAGGGCGCTGAACAGGATCGACTCGCCCATGAACTGCGTCAGCAGGTCGCGGCGACAGGCGCCTGCGGCCTTGCGGACACCCACTTCGATCGCACGCCGCGCGGCGCGCGCGGTCATCAGGTTCACGAAGTTGATGACGGCAATGAACAGAATCAGGACACCGACAATTGCAATGGCGCGCAGCGCGCGCGGATCACCTGCCGGCGTCATGGCGAAAGCACCGGGTTCGCGCAGATGGATGGCGCTGATGGGCACCAGGTTCAGCCTGAATGAGTTTTCCTTCTGGCCGAAGGTCGGCTCCGGCATGGTCTTGTCCACCCACTTCTTGAAACCCTGGCGCAGCGTGTCCGGGGATGCGCCAGTCGCCAGGCGCATGTAGGTGTAGGCGCGGTAGGCGCTCATGCCCCGTGGATCCGGAATGGCTTTCGCGGAGGCAAACACTTCGGTATTCAGGTGCGTGTTGGATGGCAGGTCCGCCAGCACCGCCCTGACCTGCATCGTGATCTTCCGATTGATCTGGAGGGTCTCGCCCAGCGGCAGGTCGCGCCCGAAGTATTTGCGCGCCATCCGGCGCGTGAGTACCAGACCATCGGGTCGTTCCAGCGCGCTCTTCAGATCACCCGCCAGTGCGGGCAGGGGCACGACATCGAAGAAGTTCGGATCCGCCCAGTAGAACCGGTCCTCCCGTGTCTCCACGTTTCCGCGGCGCAGATTTTCGCCACCGAAGGTATTGCTCAGCCGCGTCAGTGCCTCGATCTGCGGAAATGCCAGCTTGAGCTTAGGTCCGGTTTCAGATCCGCCTAAGTCCTCAATCGCGTTCGAGCCCGCATCCGGAACCACCAGTGCGCTCGAGATCCGATAGATGCGCTGGTAGCCGGGGATGAAATCCTCGAAGCTCAACTCGTGGTGAACATAGAGGGCCACGAGTATGGCCGCGGCGAAGCCGACACCCAGACCCACCACATTGATGACCGCGTACAGGCGGTTGCGCGCGAGGTTGCGCAGGGCCGCCGCGAGATAGTTGCGGAACATTGCGTCCTCCCCGGTTCCCTCTTCAGGCCGCGAGCAGGGTTTCGCTGACCACCTGCCCGTCGAGCAGTTTCACGGTACGCGCCGCCACGGCGGCGTGCACCAGCGAGTGCGTCACCATGATCACGGTCGTGCCGGCACGATTGATTTGCGTCAACATGTCCATGACCGCGGTGCCGTTCTCCGTGTCGAGGTTGCCCGTGGGCTCATCGGCGAGGATCAGCTTCGGCTCGCCGACCAGCGCGCGGGCGACGGCAACGCGCTGTTGCTGGCCGCCGGAGAGCTGGCTGGGCAGATGCCGGGCGCGGTGCGTGAGACCGACGCGCTCCAGTGCGCTCGTGACACGCCGGCGGCGCTCCGCGCCGCTCATGCCGCGATACAGCAGGGAGACTTCGACGTTCTCGGAAACATTGAGATCGTCAATCAGGTTGAAACTCTGGAAGACGAAGCCCACGCTGCCGCGGCGCAGGCGCGTGAGTTCCTTCTCGCGCAGTTTCGCGACCTCTTCGCCAAAGAACGAGTAGCTGCCGCTGTCGGGATTGTCGAGCAGCCCCAGGATGTTGAGCAGCGTCGACTTGCCGCATCCCGATGGACCCATGATCGCCAGGAATTCGCCCGTGCGCACGGCGAGCGACACCTGCGAGAGGGCGTGAGTCTCCACCTCGGTCGTGCGGTAGATCTTGCTGATGTTCTGCAGGCTCAACATGTGGGATCCCCTTCTATTTAAGATCGATCCGGTCGATACGTTCCAGGCCGTTGTAGTCGGAAATGATGACGCGTTCGCCGGCGGTGAGGCCGCTGAGGATCTCGACCTGATCGGCATTGCGCCGCCCCACCTTGATGCGGCGCCGCTGGGCACTGTGGCCTTCCGGTTGCAGCACGAATGCCCAGTCCCCGCCGCTGCGTTCGAGGAACGCGCCCGCCGGCAGCACCAGGCCCGGCACATCGGCCCCGAGCGAGAGCCTGCCCTGCAGGGTCTGGCCGCGCAGCAGGCCGGCAGGGGTCGCACCGTCGAAGGCCAGATCGACCACGAAGCCGCCGCTTTTGACCTCGGGATAGACGCGCGTCACCTTGAGCGGCCAGGTCTTGTCATCGAGCTGGATGCTCGCAGCCTGGCCAGGACGCACGCGTCCCAGGTAGTACTCATCCACCGTCGCCGACAGCTTGTAGCCGGTGGCGGGGGTGATCTCGGCCAGGCGATCCCCGAGGTTGCGGCTCTCGCCAACCGTCAGATCCATGCTGGTCACCAGACCGCTGACCGGTGCGCGCACGGTCAGATCCGCGAGCTTCCCGTGCGTGATCACCAGATCCTGCTGCAGCTTCGCGATCTGCGCCCGCAGCTGCGGCAGTTGCTTGGCGCGCAGCTCCTCCTGGCGCCGGTTGCTCTCCTCCTGCATGGGCCGCTGCAGCAGTGCATTGTCGAGTTCATCCTTGAGCTGGTCGCGCGACTCCACCGAGACCAGATGCTGGGCCACCAAACCCTCGCGCCGGTCGAGGGCGCGCCGCAGGCGGATGATGTCGTAGTCGATCTGCGCGAGCGCCTTCTGGTTGGCCACGCGGTTCTGCTCGAGCTGCGTCTGGTAGGACTGCGACTCGGTGATGGACTGCACCAGCCGCCCTTCGCGATCCAGGACGTCCAGCTCCAGCGCCGTATTGCTCAGCTGCACCAGCGGCTGGCCCTGCGTCACGCTGTCGCCCGCCTGCACCAGCACGTGCTCGATGCGTCCACCCTCCACGGCATCGAGGAACACGGTGTCATGCGGCACGACTTCACCGGTGAGCGGGATGATGTCGTGGTACACGCCGCGCTCGACCACGGCAATGGTGAGACTGGCCGCCGGAATGCTCACGCTGCGCTGCGCGGGGCCCAGCAGCAGCACCCCCGCAGTGATGATCAGCGCCAGCGCGATGACGCCGAGCAGCAGCTGCTGCCACAGCTTAAGCCGCCACCACGGCTGCGACAGTGGGCGGTCCATCGCCGAGGGGAGCACGGCGGCCGGGGTGGGGTTCTTCAAGGCAGCGACCATGTCGTTAGTGTATGGCCGCGCTCCGGCGATAAAAAATGCCGCGCAATCATAAGCTTGTAATCGTCGAGCCCGGTCACCGAGGCAGCCGGTGTCCGGAAGTGAACACCCGGTTTCCGGTATTCTCGCCGTCCATGCGCAATCGCGATCACGCCCCTCGCCACGGCCTCGCTCTCATGCTGGCAGGCGCCGCACTCGCTCACGGCACCGCTGTCCGGGCCCAGAGTGCCGAACACCCCTGGATGAATACGCAGCTGCCGGCGCAGCAGCGAGCGGAGCTGGTACTGAAGCAACTCACCTTGGACGAGAAACTGTCGCTGCTGCACGGCAACGGGATGGCCAACAATCGTGCGTGGACCATGCCTCTGACTCAACTCGCCAACGGCGGGGCGGGGTACGTGTCGGGCATTCCTCGGTTGGGCATTCCGCCCCTGATCATTTCGGATGCGGCGTATGGGGTGCGCGACAGTGGGGTGAACGGGCGCTACTCCACGGCGCTGCCGTCGAATCTGGGTGCGGCCTCATCCTGGGACGTCGACTCGGCCTGTGAGTACGGAGCCGTGATCGGCAGCGAGCTGCGGGCGCAGGGCTTCGACATGACCCTGGGCGGCGGAGTCGACCTGGCGCGGGAGCCGCGCAACGGGCGAACCTTCGAGTACACAGGAGAAGATCCCCTGCTTGCCGGTACGATGGATGGCAACATGATGAAGTGCGAGCAGGCCCAGCACATCGTCGGTGATCTGAAGCACTACGCCCTGAACGATCAGGAAACGGGCCGCTCAGGGGTGGATGTCGTCATCACCCGACGCGCGATGCAGGAGTCGGATCTGCTTGCGTTTCACATTGCACTGTCGATCTCGAACGCGAGCGCCATCATGTGCTCCTATAACCGCATCAACGGTCCCTATGCGTGCGAGAACCCCTACACACTCAATGAGGTGCTGAAGCGGGACTGGGGCTTCAAGGGCTTCGTGCTGTCGGACTGGGCCGGGACGCATAGCACTCAGGCCGCATCGCACGCGGGGCTCGATCAGGAGCAGCCGATGGCGGACTTCTTCGGTCCAAAGCTCAAGCAGGCGGTCGATTCCGGAGCCGTGCCCCTGTCTGAGATCGACGATCACGCCCGACGGGTGCTGTTCGCGCAGTTCAACTCAGGGATCGTCGATGATCCACCGCGCAAGAGCGTGGTGGATGTCGCCAGAGGCCTCGAGGTGGCTCAGCGGGTGGAGGAGAAGAGCATCGTTGTGCTGAAGAACGAGAATGCCATCCTCCCCATCGATACGACAACGGTTCACAGCATCGCGATCATTGGCGGTCATGCCGATGTGGGCATGATCTCCGGCGGAGGTTCCGCTCAGGTGGACCCGCCCGGCGGCAACGCAATTCTGCCCCCCGGGAAGGGGGCTACTCACTGGCAGGATCACATCTGGTTTCCGACCTCCCCGCTTCAGGCGTTGCGCGACAAGCTACCCGGTACCAAGGTGACCTTCGATCCGGGCACTGACCTGAATTCGGCCGCGGTGGCTGCGAAGGAAGCCGATTTGGCCATCGTGGTCGGGTATCAATGGGAGGCGGAAGGATCGGATCTGGCGAGTCTGGCACTGCCTGACAATCAGAATGCCCTGATCGAAAGCGTCGCTGCCGCGAACCCGCATACCATCGTCGTGCTCGAGTCCGGCACTGCCGTCACGATGCCCTGGATAGACAAGGTCCAGGGCGTGGTCGAGGCGTGGTACGCCGGCAGCGCAGGGCACCGCGCGCTTGCCAACGTCCTGACCGGTGCGGTGAATCCGTCGGGAAAACTGCCCATCAGTTTCCCGAAGTCCGAACAGGACCTGCCGCGTTCGGTCATTGCACCGGACTCGGTGAACTACACGGAGGGCGCGGCGGTCGGCTACCGTTGGTACGACCTCGAACACAAACAACCGTTGTTTGCGTTCGGATTCGGCCTGTCGTACACGACCTTCGCGTATTCGGACCTGCAGCTCGATGCCGCCACGCGTACCGCCCGATTTGCGGTGAAGAATACCGGCAACAGAGCGGGTGACGAGATTGCGGAAGTCTATGCCAGAGCGCCGCAAGGCTCGGATGAGCCCTTCAAGCGGCTGGTCGGTTGGGCGCGGGTGCGGTTGGCTGCGGGTGAGACCGGGACGGTCGCAGTCACCGTGGATACGCGCGTCCTGCAGACATTCGATGATGTACACGACCATTGGGATCTGAAGCCAGGTCGATATGAAATCCTGGTAGGTCCGTCCTCCGATAACACGCCGCTGCACGGGCCGCTGCGGATTCACTGACATGGCGCGGGTGTTCCGACCCGAGGAGGCCGAAAGTGGTGATTGACGACTTGGCGGTCATGATCATCGAGGACGATGCGGACGTGCAGCGCGCGGCGCGGATTGCACTGGCGGGCAGCTGCAAGGTCATCGACGGATTGAGCGATCCGGCCGCACTCGAAGCGCGGCTCGCGGCGGTGAGCTTCGATGTCGTGCTGCTGGATATGAACTTCGTGGCCGGGGAGCGCAGCGGCGCGGCGGGACTGGATGCGCTGGCGCGTCTGCAGCAGCGCGATGCCAGCCTTGCGGTCGTGCTGATGACCGCCTACGGCGGCGTCTCGCTGGCGGTCGAGGCGCTCAAGCACGGCGCCACGGATTTCGTGCTCAAGCCCTGGCGCAATGACAAGCTCATCGCGACGGTGCTCGCGGCGGCCGCCGCCACGCGCCACCGGCGTGCGGCGCAGACCCTCAACCTGGACAGGCTCGAGCGCGACGCGATCGAGCGTGCCCTGCTGCAGCAGGGCGGCAACATCTCGCTGGCGGCGGCGGCGCTGGGCCTGAGTCGTCCGGCGCTGTATCGACGGATGTCCAAGCATGGGCTCTAGCACATTGCCGCGGCACTTCCGGCTCGCGGTACTGGCGCGAGCGATGCTGCTGGCCGTGCTCATCGTCATCGTGCTGCGCCTGCTCACCGCCACGCAGTTCTACGCGACCACCCTGGTGGTGATGCTGTGCGCGGCCGCGGTGGTCGCCGATCTGGTGCGGGTGGTCGGCCATGCCGACCGTTCGACCCAGCGCTTCCTCGAATCCCTGGCGGCCGGGGCGCTGGAGACGCCGCTGCCGGGGCAATCCGGCCCCGCGCATCGGCTTGCGGCATTCGATCGGGCACGCCAGCATCTTCAGGAGGATCGCCGTGCACAGCGCCAGGGCGGCGACTATCTGCAGACCCTGCTGGATACCGTTCCCGCCGCGCTCATTGTCGTGAATGCGCACGGTGCGCTGCGGATGGTCAACCGCGGCGCACATCGGCTGCTGGGCGAGCCGGCGCCGCGGCTCGAGGAACTGCCGACCATCGGCGCGACCACCGCCACCGTGCTGCGATTGTTGCCGGCGGGGGCGCAGCAGATCGTGCGGCTCGCAAACGGCCGGCACCTGCTGGCCTCGGCCTCACAGTTCAGCGTGCCGGGCGCGGCGGCGCGGCGGCTGATCTGCCTGCAGCGTCTCGCCGGCGACCTGGACGCGGTCGAACACAAGGCCTGGGACGACATGGCGCGGGTGCTGGCGCACGAGATGATGAATTCACTCACGCCTATCGCTTCGCTGTCGGAAAGCCTCGATGCGCTGCTGCGCGCAGGGGGGCGCACCGAGGAAGTCGCCGCGGCGCTGGAGGCCATCCGGCGCCGCAGCTTCGGGCTGATGCGCTTCGTGGAGCGCTACCGCAAGGTCGCGGAGCTGCCCGAGCCGCTGCTGCAGCACCTGTCGTTGAAGAACCTGCTGGCGGGTGTCGAGCAGCTGCTCGCACCCGCCCTCGAACAGGGACGTGTCAGCTATGCGAGCAGCGTGGCGCCGGCGGATCTGGGCGTGCGGGCCGACGCCGATCTGCTCGAACAGGCACTCATCAATCTGCTGCGCAATGCCGCCGAGGCCGTCGCGGGGCAGGCCGGGGCGCGCATCGAGGTGACCTGCGGCATCGAGGCGGGGCTGTGCTTCATCGAGGTGGCTGACAATGGCCCGGGCCTGACGGATGTGGCGCGGGAGCAGATCTTCGTGCCGTTCTTCACGACCAAGGCCGACGGTTCCGGCGTGGGACTGAGCCTCGCGCGGCGCATTGCGCTGTGTCACGGCGGTCAGATCGCGGTGCGTTCCAACGCGCCGCACGGTTCGGTGTTCCGCCTCAGCCTGCCGTCATGAGCAGATGATGGCCGTCGGGATCGGCCACGGTTTGCGCCTCGGGGGATGAAAATGCCGCGGGTATCCTCTGAAGCACCAGGCGCGTGGCCGCAACGGCGTTGTCGCTGATCCTTGCATCAGTAGAATGCGGCGGGGAGCGATAGCACAGCAGCTCCAGGTGCGGGCCACCCGCGGCAAATTCGAGCGCCGTCACCTCGACACTGACCTCGGACAGCGCGTCCAGCTGGTCCTGCTCGATGCCCCGGTTGAGCGTGCGTTGGGTCTCGTGCAGGCCCCAGGCGCGATAGAAGGCCACGGAGCGAGCCGTGTCACGCACGCTGATGGCCGAGTGATCGATGCCCAGACAGCGGCCATCGCGATCTGCCGTCCGCCATCGCGCCGGCACGGCGCCGGGCGGGAATTCCAAAAGCTCCAGCGGGTGCCCTTCCGGATCGCGGAACTTGAAGGCTGTGACGCCTCCGGAGGCTTGCGGCAGTTGCACCGGGCCGGCGCGCGAAATCGGCGTCCAGCCGCTCACTGCCCGCAAGCGCCGAAAGGCGGCCGCGATGTTCGTGACGACGAGTGCGAAGTGCTGGAAACCCAGGTCCGCGCAGGTCTGTCCGGTGGGATACGGATCGCCCGGCACATCGAATTCGACGAGCTCGATCCGTTCGGAGCCGAGGACGATCGTGATACTGCGGGCGAGCGCGCAGCGGCCGGCGGATTCGCGGTGGAAGCCGAACGCGCGCTCGTAAAAGCCGGCGAGCGCTTCGCGGTCGTGCGTTACGAGGCTGAAGCGCACCAGCCGCTCCACGACGCTTGCACCCACGTTCTTCAAGGCCACCCTGCTCCGCGGCAGTTCAGAAAGATGGCATACAGCGTGTGGGAACCGCCGATGAAGAGCCGACTGCGCGCGGGGCCGCCGAACGCGATGTTCGACACGACGTGCGGCACGAGTATCTTGCCGAGCAGCCGTCCATCGGGGCCGACGCAGTGCACGCCATCCGCAGCGGCCGCCCACAGATTGCCGTGCTCATCGACCCGCATGCCATCCACGTAGCCGGCGTCCGCCTTGTAGAAAATTTCACCGCCGCGCAGTGAGCCCTGCGCGTCCACGTCGAATACCCGCACGTACTGTCGCGGCTCATCCTGCGTCTGATCGCCGGTCTCGGACACGTACAGCCGGGATTCATCCGGCGAAAATGCCAGGCCGTTCGGACCATCAAAATCATCCGCCACGACGCGCACCTCGCCACGATGCGGATCGAGACGGTAGACGGCGGGGCGCTGTTCGGAGGTCTGGCGACCGCCTTCGTAATCGCTTTGGATTCCGTACAGCGGATCGGTGAACCACACGGAATCATCGGAGCGGACGATCACATCATTGGGCGAGTTCAGGCGCCGCCCCTGGTGACGGTCGATGAGACACACCACGGCGCCGTCCAGTTCGGTGCGAAACAGGCACCGCTCGCGATGCGAGCAGGAAATGAGGCGGCCCTGCCGATCGCGGGTCTGGCCATTGGCAAAATGGGATGGGGCGCGAAAAACGGATACGCCCGCAGTCTCGATCCAGCGCAGCGTCTGGTTCCGGGGCAGATCCTGAAACAGCAGGCAGCCGGCATCCGCGACCCACACCAGCCCTTCTATCCAGCGAAATCCCGTTGCCAGCTCCTCCAGCGGCGCATTCGAGCGCACGTAGTGCGCGAAGCGCTGATCGAGACTGACTACGCCGTCCACGGCCGGTCAGCTCACGGCGCAGGGCAACGATGGTTCACGGGCCTCGTTGAACTGGATGACCATCAGCACGGCGGGTAGCTCGCCGACGGTCCCGGAGCGGTGGCCGCGCTTACCCTCCTTGTCCTTTGAATGCTGATCGGCGCCGAAAGAAAACTCGCCGGCCGCCATTTCCACCCGCGTTCCGTCCATAGATTCCACGAACCAGCAGCCCGAGAGGGGCACGATCCACTGTGGCTTCGGATTTTCATGCCAGGCACCGACCCAGCCGACGGGCAGGACCATGACGAGCACCGTCATATCGCCACGGCTCGGCCGGCCCTGCCATTGCGGGGCCGTGTTCGCACTGATCGACTTCATTTCAAATTCCGTCATCGCACAGCGGCGCTGATGGCTGACGCCGTCGCTGTCGGTATACAGATGCCAGTAATCAACGGTCGGAGGCTCGGGTGTCACGGCACTGCGCTCACGCTATACCGCTCGTACGGATGGCTGGATGCGAACGGCGCGTGGAGGAAGCGCTCTACCCCGTTTGCAGTCGCGCCAAAGGTGAGGAGCAGGAAACCGCCGGCCACAGCAAGGTTCTTCAGGAAATCCCAAAACAGTTCGCGTCCCGTGCCGGCAGGTCCCTTCAGTGTGAAATCGCCGGTTCGCCAGAATTGCTTCCACAGTAGCGCGGTGATGATGCAGTACACCGCCAGAATAAGCGCCGCCATCCGGTCAGCAAATCCCGTCAGTATCGCAAGCGACATGCAGATCTCCACGCCCATGCCCGTTACGATAAGCAACATTGCAAATGGTCGTCGCCGTGTCACTTCCGATGCCTGCGAGACCGCTTGGTTGAAGTTCAAGATCTTGTCGGTGGCGCTGAAGGGAAAGAACAGCAGCACCAGCAGTGCGCGCGCTGCGAAGATTGCAAGAATGCTGACCACGCGCGTATCTCCCGTCTGACGTGTGCAGCCACCTATTGCGGCGGCGCTTTGGTATTGTAGCGCCATGGCCTCCGAATCGACTGCGCCCGCACTACCGCCGCAGCGGGTGCTCGCTGGCCAGAAAGCACTCGTCACGGGTGCGAACTCCGGTATCGGGCGCGGCGTGGCGCTTGCGCTGGGCCTTGCCGGAGCGGACGTCGTCGTCAATTATGTGAGCGGTGACGACGCCGCCACTGCCGTTGTCGATGAAATTCGTAACAATGGCGCGCAGGCCTTCGCCCATCAGGCGGACGTATCCAATGAATCCCAGGTCGTCGCCATGTTCAAGAGCATGTGCGAGCGGTTCGGAACCATCGACATCCTGGTGGCCAATGCGGGCCTGCAGCGCGATTCGGCCATCCAGGACATGACGCTCGAGCACTGGAACACCGTGCTGAATGTCAATCTCACGGGACAATTTCTCTGCGCCCGCGAGGCCGTGCGTGAATTCCTGCGTCGCGGTGTGGTCAAGGAAGTGTCGTGTGCGGCCGGCAAGATCATCTGCATGAGCTCCGTGCACCAGGAAATACCCTGGGGCGGTCATGCGAACTATGCAACCTCGAAGGGCGGCATCAAGCTGCTGATGGAAAGTCTCGCGCAAGAGCTCGCGCCGCACCGCATCCGCGTCAACGGCATCGCGCCGGGCGCAATCCGCACGCCGATCAATACCTCAGCCTGGAACACCAAGGAAGCGTACGCGCAGCTCATGACGCTCATTCCCTATGGGCGCATCGGCGAACCGGAAGACATCGCGCGCGCCGCGGTATGGCTGGCATCGGATCATTCCGACTATGTCGTGGGCTCGACGCTCTTCATCGACGGTGGCATGACGCTCTATCCGGGATTCGCGACCGGCGGATGATCGCCTCAGCTCATGGCGGATAGTCATTTCGACGTCATCATCATCGGCAGCGGTCCGGGGGGCGCTTCTGTTGCCCATCGCCTCGCGCCGACGGGAGCGAAAATCCTGCTGCTGGAACGCGGCGACTATCTGCCGCGCTCGCGTGCGAACTGGGATTCGCAGACCGTATTCGTCGATGGCGCTTATCAGGCCAAGGAAACCTGGTACGGGCGGGATGGCCGCACCTTCCACCCCGGCCTGCACTACTACGTCGGGGGCAACTCGAAGGTCTATGGGGCCGCGCTGCTGCGGCTGCGGGAGCGGGACTTCGAGGAACTGGAACACGCCGAGGGCATCTCGCCGGCGTGGCCGCTCAAATACGCGGCGTTCGAACCTTATTACGCGCAGGCCGAGGCGCTGTTCCACGTTCACGGCCAGCGCGGCGAGGATCCGACCGAGCCGGCGAGCAGCGGACCTTTTCCGTATGCGCCGGTGTCGCACGAACCGCGCATCCAGGCCCTCAGTGAGAGCATGCGCGCGCAGGGGCTGCGGCCTTTCCACCTGCCGCTGGGAATACTTCTCGATGAAAAGGACGGCAAGGCCACGCCGACCAGCATCTGCATTCGCTGCGATGCGTTCGATGGGTTTCCGTGCCTGCTGAACGGCAAGGCCGATGCGCAGGTGATGTGCGTGGATCCGACGCTCAAGGCCCATCCGAACCTCACGCTGCTGACGAACGCATACGTGCACACGCTCGAAACGGACGCAACGGGGCGCAAGGTCACGCAGGTGTGCGTCACGCGCCAGGGCGCAACGCAACGGTATTCGGCCGATATCGTCGTGGTGGCCTGCGGCGCGCTCTCCTCCGCCCTGCTGCTGCTGCGCTCCGCCAGCCCTCAGCATCCGCGCGGCCTTGCCAATGGCTCGGATCAGGTCGGCCGCAATTACATGCGGCATAATCAGTCGATCCTGATGGCCCTAATGCGTGAGCCGAATGATACGGTGTTCCAGAAGACGCTTGCGCTCAGCGATTTTTATTTAGGGGCGCCGGATTGGAAATTTCCGCTCGGGCTCATTCAGATGTGTGCCAGCGCGCACGGTGCGCAGATCCGCGGTGAAGAGCTCCCTGCCTGGCTTGAATGGTTTCCCAGAAAACCCTTCGAGGTCATGGCGCATCACGCCCTGAACTTCTGGCTGTCCAGCGAGGATCTGCCGCGCCCCGGGAACCGCATCTATTATGATGGCGAGCGGGTGATCCTGGATATCACCGAGGGCAACATGGAGGCGCATCATCGCTTGCGCGCCCGGCTTGAGCAGATCATCACCGCGGCCGAGGGCCATCCGGTGCTGCTGGAAAGGAGTCTGTATCTGGGCAAGGATATTCCGATCGGCGGCACCGCCCATCAGGCCGGAACCGCTCGCTTCGGGGCCGATCCGGCCACCTCGGTGCTGGATGTGACCTGCAAGGCGCACGAGCTGGACAATCTGTATGTCACGGATGCCAGTTTTTTTCCGTCCATTGGCGCCGTGAATCCGACGCTCACGATCATCGCCAATGCGCTGCGCGTGGCCGACATCATTGCGGCAAGAAATTCATGAACACTGAGGCATTCGGCGCGCCCGGCATCGCGCCCACCTGGTGTTCCAGCGACAAGGATTTCGTCACCACGGCACTGGGCGCCGGACGGCTGTGGGCAACGGTCGGGCACGGCATCATCAACGAGGTGTATTGGCCTTCCACCGGACGACCGCAGATCCGCGACCTGGGCTTCTACCTGGTCGGGGATCGCGGGTGGATCGACCTGAAGCGCGTCAACAACTATCGGCTCGCCACGCCGGCCGCGTACCTGCCGGCGCTGACGATCACGCATGAAGGCGATGGCTATCAGCTGGCGCTGGAAATCCTGCCCGATCCGACCCGCGATGCGCTGCTGGTGCGGTTCAAGCTGCGCGGCGAGTATCAGCTGGTCGTGCTGCTGGCCCCGCATCTGGGCAGCACGGGGCACGACAATACGGCCTGGATCGAGGATGGCATGGCGTACGCGACCGGCGGAAGCGATGCGCTGTGTCTGGCCGCGGACCCACCGCTGGGCCAGTTGAGTTGTGGTTTTGTCGGCGCCTCGGACGGCTGGCAGGATCTTGATTCGCACGGCAAGCTGACCTATGGGTTTGCCCGCGCGGCCGGGGGCACGGTCGCGCTCACCGGTGCGGCCCTGGGTGCACAGGGCGTGCTGGCGCTCGCATTCTCGGATGATGCGCGCGGCGCGCGCACCCTGGCGCGCAGCGCCCTCGCCGATGGCTTCGATGTGCTGCGGGCGGAATTCCTGCAGGGCTGGGCAGCCTGGGGCGCGCAGCTGCGCCTGCCAAGGCCCAACGACATTCTGGGGGAAGCCGCGTTGCTTTCGGCGACGGTGCTGAAGATACACGAGGATCGCACCTTCCCCGGCGCAGTGGTCGCAAGCCTGAGTGTTCCTTGGGGAAGCAGTACGGACTCACTCGGCGGCTACCACCTCGTATGGCCACGGGATGCCACGCTTACCGCCTTCGCACTGCTCGCTGCCAATCAGCGCATCGATGCGCGGCACATCCTCGGACACCTCATGGCGAGCCAGGAGCCCGACGGTCACTGGCCGCAGAATTACTTCCCCAGCGGAACCGCGTACTGGAACGGTTTGCAACTGGATGAGACCGCATTCCCCGTGCTGCTGGCAGCGAAGCTGCGCGAGCTCGCAGATGGCGAGCTGCCCGGCGTCGGCGCCATGGTGCGCGCCGCCGTCGGATATATCGTCCGCACCGGTCCTGCCAGCGAACAGGACCGCTGGGAGGAAAATCCAGGTGTCAGCCCATTCACGCTTGCGGTGGCAATCAGTGCCCTCGTAGCCGCCGCGCCGTGGCTCGCGGAGGATGAGTGCGCGTATGCCTTGGAGTTGGCAGACGGTTGGAACGAGCGACTGGAATCCTGGTGCTACGTAAAGGATAGCGAGCTGGCGAAGCAACTGGGCGTTGCGGGCTACTATGTCCGGATCGCCGCCGTGCACGAGGCGGGCGACTGGACGGAACGCGTGCATCTGTGCAATCGCGATGGCGAAGTAATCCGCGCGAGCGCATTGGTCAGCCTGGATTTCTCCTACCTGGTGCGCCTGGGACTGCGCAGTTCGAATGATCCGCGCATCACGGATACGATCAAAGTCATCGACCATGTCTTGCAGGTCGAGACTCCTTCCGGGCCGCTCTATCATCGTTACAACGAGGACGGCTACGGGGAACATGCCGACGGCAGCCCCTTCGATGGCCGCGGCATTGGGCGCGCCTGGCCGCTGCTGGTCGGCGAGCGTGGGCACCTGGCCCTGCAGGCCGGCGAGGATTCGACTCCGTACCTGCGCACGATCTGGAACTGTACGAGCGCCGGGGGACTGCTCCCGGAGCAGGTTTGGGACAGCCCCGCAATCGAGGATCGCGGGTTATCCCCGGGGCGCCCCTCGGGCAGCGCGATGCCGCTGTTGTGGGCGCACGCGGAATTTCTCAAATTAGTCATCGCTCAGGAAAGCCGGCGTCCGGTGGAAATGCTCGAAGCAGTCGAGCGGCATTTCGCGGCGGGGACTGCATCCGTTGCGCCCGCGTGGCATTGGCGATCAGAGGTGCCGGTGTGGCACCTGCAAAAGGCGCATGCACTGATCATTGAAGATCGACGCCCGTTCACCCTGCATTGCGGCTTTGACGGCTGGCAGCAGGTGACCGACATAGATGCCCGGCGGCAGCCTTTTGGCATGTGGGCGGTGGCGCTTTCCGTGGCTGAACTTGAACCGTATCGGCGAGTGGATTTCACGCGTCGCTACGATACCGGCTGGGAGGGTAAGGATCACCAGGTAAGCCTGGGGCATCAAGCGGTTACGCAGGCGCTCGGCAAAACGCAAGGTGCGAAGTCAGCCACTGGAATCGTCGCCGGGGATAGAACTTCCTGACCGCTTCGGGGCACCCACGGGGGTGGCTAATCTGCTCCTGACTCACGGGTATTTCCTTTTCGAAGATGAAAAGGAGCTGCAGATCATGCGTCCGTACCCCACCCTGGGCCTGCTGTACCTCTCGGCCTACCTGCGACGGGCGGGATTTGCGGTCGACATCTTCGATTCGACCTTCGCCGAACGCGGCACGCTCTTCGCCCGCCTGGCCGCCGAACGCGGCGTGCTGGGCATCTACACCAATCTCATGACCCGCCGGCCGGTACTGGACATTATCGCGGTCGCCAAGCGCCACGGCTGGACCGTCGTTCTGGGCGGCCCGGAGTCCGCCAATTACCCCCGTGAGTACCTCGCGCACGGAGCGGACGTGGTGGTGACCGGTGAAGGCGAAACGACTCTGGAGGAACTGTTGCCGGCGCTCGCGGCGCGTGGTCCGAACCGCCTGCACGGCGTGGCGGGCTGCGTGTTCGTGGACGAGCACGGCGCGCTGCTCACGAATGCCGAGCGCACCAAGATCGCGGACCTGGACTCCCTGCCATGGCCGGACCGCGAGCGCATCGATCAGGCACGGTATGTCGATGTCTGGCGCGAAAAGCATGGCATGGGCAGTGTCAACATGATCACGGCGCGCGGTTGCCCGTATCGTTGCAACTGGTGCTCGCATGCGGTGTATGGCTATACGCATCGGCGTCGCAGCGTGCTGGATTGCGCCGCGGAACTTGAGCACATCATGCAGCGGTGGCACCCGGACCAGGTGTGGTATGCGGATGATGTCTTCACGATCAGTCATCATTGGCTGTTCGGTTATGCAAAGGAACTGAAGCGGCGCGGCCTGCGCGTGCCCTTCGAGACCATCTCGCGTGCCGATCGCATGATGAAGGATGAGGTGCTCGAAACGCTGGCGGACATGGGCTGCTATCGGATCTGGATCGGCTCGGAGAGCGGCAGCCAGCGGATCTTGGATGCCATGGAGCGCGGCGTCACCGTCGAGGAGGTGAGCTGGGCCGCAAAGGCGGCGAAACGCCATGGGATTCAGGTGGGCATGTTCCTCATGTGGGGCTACAGCGGCGAACAGATCGAGGACATCGCGGCGACGGTTGAACTGGTCAAGCAGTGCCAGCCGGATGTCTATCTGACGACGGTGGCCTATCCGATCAAGAACACCGCCTACTTCAAGCAATCGGAGCAGTCGGTCGTGCTGCCAAAGGAATGGGCGGCGGCAACGGACCGTGATTTTCGGATCCGGGGTCGCCATTCCCGCGGCTACTACAAACAGGCGGACGCGTGGCTGCGTAATGAAGTGGAGGCCGCGCGCATGGCGGCACAGGATCCGACGGCGGCCGCCCTGAAACGCGCTGCCGCACTTCATGCACGTGAGTCCATGCTGGGGCTCGCCGCCGAAACGGAGGCCTGACCTGGGCGCGCGCGAATACGCATTCGACGCCCGCGCGCAAGGCTACGACGGGCAATTCACGCGCACGCGCATCGGCACGGCGATGCGCACTGCCGTTTGGGCGCGCTGTGCGGTGCACTTCCGGCCGGGCTTTCGGATTCTGGAGATGAACTGCGGCACCGGTGAGGACGCGCGCTGGCTCGCAAGCCAGGGGATGCAGGTCCTGGCAACCGACATATCCGCCGGCATGATCGAGATTGCGCAACGCAAGCTCTCGGGCCTTCCCGAAAATCACGCCGTGCAATTCCAGAAGCTGGCCTGGGAGCAGCTCGAGCGCCTTCAGGGAGCGCGCTTCGACGGCATGCTCTCAAATTTCGGCGGCTTGAATTGCGTGGCCGATTTGCGGGGCGCGGCCAGTAGCCTTGCCACGGCGCTGAGGCCCGGCGCAATGGCGATTCTGTGCATCATGGGGCCGCGTGTTCCGTGGGAGTGGCTGTGGTTCCTGGCGCGCGCTCGCCCCGGCAGCGCGTTTCGCCGCCTGCGGCGCAACCGTGAATGGGCGGGCATCAGCGTTTACTATCCCACCATCGCTGCGACCTTGCAGGCCTTCGCGCCGAATTTCAGGCTGCTGCGGGTGGGCGCCATCGGCGCGCTGCTTCCGCCGCCCTACACTGAAGGCTGCCTCGGCCGCTATCCGCGCCTGCTCGCCGCATTGGAGCGTCTGGAGCGCCGCTGGGAAAGCCGCTGGCCGCTGCCACAACTGGCCGATCACTACCTGCTTGAGCTGGAGCGCATTTGACGCGCCCCGGCCAGGCAATGCGGGCCTGCAACGCACCATTGGAAGACCCATGAGTCCGACCAGCTTTGCTCCCGCCATCGTGGCAACGCTGCTCGCCGCCTTCATTTCCTTTCTGTTATCCAGGAAATACACGCCCATTGCCGGCGCCGATCGATTCCTGTCCCTGGATGGGTTGCGGGGCTACCTGGCGCTGTTTGTATTCTTGCAGCACTCGGCCGTCTGGTACTACTACCTGAGAACCGGGCGATGGCAGCCGCTTCCTTCGCAGTTGTACACACATTTCGGACCAGTCGCCGTCTCACTATTTTTCATGATCACCGGCTTTCTGTTCTATTCAAAATTGCTCAATGCGCGACATCGGTCATTCGACTGGGCGCGACTGTATGTCGCAAGAGTCCTGCGCCTCGCGCCGCTATACCTTTTTGCGATCGCGCTGATGTTGATGATTGTCATCATCATGTCTGCCGGAGCCCGGCATAACTCCCTCGGGAAAACAGCCTGGGATGTATTCCGATGGACCACCTTCACGATTCTCGGCAGTCCGGACATAAACGGCCTGAAGATTGCCGACGTCGCAGTGGCCGAAGTGGTCTGGACCCTTCCCTATGAATGGCTTTTCTACCTCGCGCTGCCTCTGTTCGCGCTGACCGTCGGCATTCGCCCTTCGTGGCCTTACCTGCTCCTCGGATTGCTGGCCGTCGCCGGTGCCCTCATCCGCCATCTCGACCCAATCATGCTGCTCATGTTTGCGGGCGGCATCATCGCAGCGCAACTGGTCAGATACGAGAGATTCTCAGAATTCGCCGCATCCCGGACCGCGACAATCGTGGCCATAGTGAGTGTCGGTACGGCCCTCGCCTTCTTTCCCTATGCGTACAAATTCGCACCGTTCGTATTGCTGGCCGTGTTCTTCTGCATCGTCGCCGCCGGCAACGACCTCTTCGGGCTATTGACCCGGCCGGCGGCGCGAAAGCTCGGGGAGATGGCCTACAGCATCTACATGCTGCATGGGCTGGTTTTGTATACCACGTTTATTTTCATCGTCGGAACGGCCCGGTCGAGGACTCTGTCACCGCTGCAACACTGGGCCATCGTTATCGGAATCATTCCGGCTCTGCTGCTGATCTGCCATACGACCTTCAGATTCATCGAACATCCGCCAATGCAAAAGACTCGGGACGTGGAAAACTGGCTCAAATCCCGGCTTCCACCCCGGTTGGGAGGCGTGGTTTCGTAGGCAGCGGGATTCGGTTCGCCGTCAGAACAATCCGCGGCGTCGGCAGTTGTCCCAGTGGGAGACGAGTTTGTCGACGCGATGAAAGCAGGAATGTTCACCATAGGCGCGACGCAGCGCTGCCAGTGCAATCGAGTTGCGCTCCTGCGGATGATCCAGGTAGTGGTCAAACAGTCGCGAGTATTCCTCGGGTGTTGCAGCCTGGACTAGTTCTTCACGCGTGAAATACCGGTGCGTGATCGGCGTTGGCATCGTCAGCTGGAACGTCCCGCACGCGGCGGCCGCATACACCCGATGCGTGACCTCGGCTCCATAGGTGTGGACGAACCCCACCAGCGGACTCAGTGCAATGCGCGTTCTGGCGTACTGGAGCGGCATCGCGGCGGGGTCAATCGAGTGCAGGCCAAATCCCCAATGCGGGCCCGCCCACAGGCCCCGATGGTGCCGCAGAATCGGGCGCAGGTACTGGTATGCGACTTCGACGCGCTCGTCGGTCATCGAAGTCGCCATGAAATAGTCGTAGCGGCGTTCGGCCTGCAGCGGATAGTCGCTGAAGGGATTGAAGCCCTGTGGAACCGTTACGTGGTCAATTGCCGGACCGCGGCGGTCGTGCGCGAAGCGCTCGTGGAATTCGGGCTCGAAGATCGAGAAATACGCATCCACCGTGAGGCCCTTGCTGCGCAGACGCCGCCGCTCCTCATCCTGTGCGGGTGTCGATCTGTCGAGCGGCACATGCGCGCGTGGCGCATCGGCATGCCAGACGGGAACAAAGAGGCGCAGGCATCCATGCGCACGCTTGTATCGTTGCAGGAACTCGAGATCGAGTAGTTGCAGGACCTTGGGCATCTCGACTGCGATCAGCACATTCGGGTGGAAGGACTCGATTGCGACGGTGACTTCGGCGCTTTGAGCGGTGGGAGGCAGCACCCGGCAATCGATCCCGGCGTGGCGCATGCAGCTCGCAAGATCGCCGATCCATATTTCGGCCGTGATGCTCGCGGGTCGCAGAATCAACACCCGGTAACCCGCGGCGCGATGTTTGTCCTTGTTCAGCGCGATCAGCGCAGCCCGCAGTGTCTGTCCGGTCTCGACGATCACCGGATCAGTCTCCTCGATCCGTTCGCGCTGCTTGCTGCCACGCAAATACGCCGCGCGCAGGACCCGCTTGCGCCATTTGCGCGCCGCGACCGTCGGCCCACGGGTCCACAATCGAACCGGGAACCGAACGGCGGCCCGCACAAGGCGGCGCACCTGGCGATCGGCAGGTCGCACGTCGGTGGTCATCTAGCGCACCAGCAATTTCAGTGGTCGCGAGGATGATGCGCCGGGACGCGCAGGCTGGTCACTGATTTTTTTTCGTAGCAATGCGCACGGCTTTTCAATCGCGAGGTAGATCGCCAATGCTGCAACGAAGGATGCAGTCAGTGCGATGGCGGCGTGTTGCCATTGGTGCACGAATGGCCACAAGCGTATGGTGGCCCTGAGAGACACGTCATGTACCAGATAGAGCGAATAGGACAGGGTCCCGATGAAAACAACGGGCCGGCAATTCAGGACTTTGAACGGCAGCCAATCATGAAACCGCACCGCGGCAATGAAGATCACATTCAGCGCCAGACCCTGGAGCGAAAAGCTCACGGTATTCTGGAATACCGGATTATCGTAGAGCACACACCCCAATAGCCCCGCCACGGCTGCCGGCAAAAAGATGTACTTCCATCTGCCGGATCCCAGCGAAGGGTCGCCGACGTGATCAACATATGGATTGTTCCAGACGGCCAGCGCACAGCCGAACAGGATAGAATCGATCCGCGTGTCCGTGGCGGGATAGATTCGGTTGATGTCGAAGTGCCAGTGGAAGACGAGCACGCATCGCCACGCAAGACTCGCGGCACACAATCCCCACAGGATCCACGCCCGGTGGGGTCGGCAGAGCAGCCATTTCTGCATCGCCATGAACAGGAGGGGAAACAGCAGGTAGAAATGTTCCTCCACCGCAAGCGACCACGCTACTCCGATCCCGGGAACTACCGGATGCACGCCGCCGTAGAAACTGTAGTAAGCAAAATAGAAGAACAGCTCGGCAATCAACGAGGACGCGTAGACGGTGCCTGGCGGATATAGAATCAGGCCAATCGCCGTCGCACCCAGCGCCACGACATAGAAAGGTGGCAGCACCCGCAATGCGCGCCGCAGCCAAAAATACGCGATGTTCACCGAACCCTTCGTCTCGTATTCCAGACGCAGCAGCGTCGTGATCAGGAACCCGCTCAGAAAGAAAAAGACGTTGACGCCGAAAGCACCAATCTCCTGGCGCGCGTAACCGGCGTGCGCGGCGAACACCAGCATCAGGCTCGCAGCGCGAATGCCGTCGAGCGAGGGAATGCGCTTTGCGGCTGCGCGAGACGCTGACATCATTTCGCATCCGCCAGCAGTTCATGCAGCCGCTCGGCGCCCTCCTGCGGGTGCTGCCCACGACGCAGCTCATAGCCACCGAGCTGCCGCACATTGGACGCAAACTGCCTCCAATGAGGCTGGGCCGCGGCGTAGGGCTGGGCGGCGAGCAATCTGGCATGTGTGTCGGCGCCGGATAGCGGCCTGAGCAAGGTTCTGCCACCGGCGCGGGGCGACAGAAACACCGCTGCTGCAAGTCGCGGCGGACGGGCGGCCAGGCGATACTCCTTGCGGCGTAGATCGACCTCGAATTTGTGCACGCCGCTGCGGCGTTGGATGCTGGGGGAGGCGCGGATGCGCCCGGCCGCGCGTTTCGACAGCCAGCGCAGGGTGTCCGGGCGGACATGGAGGAAATTGGCGACGCCGGTGGCCTGCAGGTCCTTTGCCGTCACGAATACGGCATCCTCGGACACGAAATCCAACTGCCGCAGCAGGCAGTGCAGCGACAGGGTGGATTTCCCGGCACCGCTTTCTCCCATCAGCAGCACGCCGCGGTCATTCAGGCTCACGCAGGCCGCGTGCAGCGGGATCAGTTGCTGTGCGCGGGCCGCGAGCGTGAATACCGCAAATTCAATCAGCTCGTAGCGCGCATGGTAGGGATGCGCGAGCATCTCGCGTGAGACCACCACCAGCGCCCCGCCCTGATCGGGCGCGAGCGCCACGAAGCTTGAAGGACCGGCGACCGCGCCGAGGAATCCGGCGCCGCCCATGAGGGTGAGTTCGGGAGGATCCGTGCGCGAACGCGCCGGTGCCGCCGACTCGTTCAGCACCAGACGCACGTTCAGGTGCGGGGACGGCCCCGACAACTTGTGTTCGGGAAGATCGCGATAGGCCCAGTGCACGAGACGCAGCAGCTCGGCACTGCCACTTTCGAAGTGAAAACGACCGCCCAGCAGCTGTCGCGACACGCGGGCCCGCACCCGTTCGCGTTCGGCGAATGGATCAGGATGCGGATCCGGGCTCCGCGCCCCTACAGACCGGAGACGCGCGGGTCCCACAAACGTATGAAGCGCTGCGACGCGTCCAGTTCCCACGGCCGCCCGTAGCGTCGGAAGCGATAGCGCCACGATGCCAGGGCGCTCAGTGCGGATTTGCCCCACAGCGGTGAGCGCACATCAGTGATGGTGGGAAAACGGCAGCCGAGCACGGTGGTGAAGTCCTTGATCCGCTGCCGTAACTGCGGGCTGATCCACGGGGTGTTGGTATGACACCAATACTCGACCCACGATTGCTCGGCCCAGTGCCGTGCCGTGGCGGGAAACTGCAGCGGCTGCCCGTCCGCCCTGCGCAAATTGGCGACCGAGCGCTCGACGTGGGGATTGCTGCTGCCCGGGGCTGGCGGCAGCGGTGCGTAGATGTACAGCATGATCTCCGTGCGCGGATGCACGCGCTTGATCTGGCGAATGAACTCAAACGTCCGCTCGGTTTCGCCCTCCGGGTCCTGCGGCGGCGCCAGCATGAAGGACAGCTCGGGGATGACGCCATTGCTGCGGCACTTTTCCACGACGTCCAGGGTCTGATCGGTCTTCGTCCCCTTGCGGATATCGTGCAGCAGCCAGTCGCTCGGCGACTCGGCGCCGATATAGGCCATGCTCAGACGGCTTTTACGCACCAGCGCCCAGCCCTGCGCCGACAAATTCAGCAAGGCATCGGAGCGCGCGAAGCACCACCAGGGCAGTTGCATGGCTGCGAGCACCTCGAGCAGCGGCAGCGTGTCTTCTTCGCGGTCGAAGAAGTTGTGATCGTAGAACTGGACGGAATCGGCGCCTAAATCATCGCGCAGGTAGCGCAGATCCCGATGCAGGCGCTGCGCCGGTGGCAGCGCCGTGCGTCCGCGGAACATTGCCGCCACGCCGCAGAAGGTGCAGCGGAAACGGCAGCCAAGGGCTGCCTGATACCCGGCGGTGCGCTGCCCCAGGTAGGTGCGGCCCAGGTAGCGGCGCGGATTTCCCAGCCGTTCGAAGGGCAGTTCGCGCGCCAGTCCGGCCGCCGAGAACGGGCGATTGCGGTTGTGGATGACCCGCTCGCCGGCGCGCCATGACAGCCCGGCGATGCCCGGCAATGACTCCATGCGGCCCTCGAACAGCGCATCCAGCAGCTCGATGAAGGTCTGCTCACCCTGCCCGCGGATGGCGTAATCGACGAATGCCTCCTCGAGGCAGGCGGCAGCGCAGATCGTGGGAAAGTGTCCGCCCCAGATGATGGTGACGCTGGGGAAACGCGCCCGCACCGCCTGCGACACGGCGATGGCGGTGCGCAGCTGCGGACCGCCCATCACGCTCACACCGACGACATCGACAGTTCCGGAATCGATCAGAGCCAGCGCCGAGGAGACGAAGTCCCGGTCCACGTTGCCGTCGAGAATGGTCGAGCTGTAACGGCCGTCGAGGGCCGCTGATAGATTGAGGGCGGCCAGTGGAAAGCGCGCACTGCGTCGCGAGGTGATCGTCGGGTTGACGAGCAGGACGTGCCCTAGGTTCGGCACTCGCCCTCCCGCGCGACGAGGCTCTGCCAGGACCGACGCAGCTGCTGGCGAGCCGGCTCACGATCGGCGCTGGCGCCGTTGCACTGCAGCTTCACCTGTTCGTGCAGCAGATCGCGCACGGCCCGGTAGAACTCCGAGCCGTACGTGCCCCGAAACATCATGGCCAGGTCACTGCTGTCCTGCCAATGGGTCTTGGGCCCCAACTGCGCCTTGACCTGTTCGTAGAATGCGGTGCCGGGCAGCGGATAGGATACGCTGATGCCGATATCATCCGGACGGGCCGTGTCGATGAGTTCGCGAGTGGCGAGGATGTCTTCCAACTGCTCGCCGAGGTAACCGAGCTGGATGAAAAAACCAACACGGATACCTGCGGCCTTCAGCCGTGCGCGCGCGGTGTGAATCTCGGCCACCTGCACGCCCTTGTTCATGGCATCCAGGACCCGCTGACTGCCGCTTTCGGCGCCCAGCCATACCTCCTGGCAACCCGCCTCGCGCAGCGCGGCCGCCATGCCGGGGCTGATGAGGTCGGCACGCGATTGGATGGTGAACGGGACGGCGCCGCCACCGGCACGGGTCGCGCGCGCGAATGCCTGCACCCAGTCCGTGCGGAAGCCGAATATGTCGTCCGCGAACCAGATATGGTCCGGCCCGAAGTGCTGTTTCAGATGCAGCATCTCCGCGGCGACCGCATCCGCTTCGCGCTGCAGATAGCGGTTTCCCCAGATCGGTTTGGCGCACCACGCGCAGCGGAAGGAGCAGCCGCGTGAGGCGGCCATGTTGAGACTGAAGTAGCCGTGCGCCGCCTGCCACGCGCGGCGGTAGCGTTGCATGTCGACCAGGTCCCACGCCGGCAGGGCGGGCTGGCTCGCATCGAGCCCGCGTGCGGCCACGGAGCCGCGTGCCTTGCGGCCCGCAACTGGGGCGATTCCGGATATGCCTGCGATGAGATGCTCCCGACTGAGCGTTGGATTGGCGTCAAGCCGCTGCACCAGTTGCGCCAGCGCCTCCAGGCCCTCCCCGGCGAGCACGGCATCCGCGCCGGCGCTGAGGTACGGACCCGGCGCATCACTGGCATCGGAGCCGGCCACGATGACGCGTGCGCCGCGTGCGCATGCCGCGCGGATCATGGCGCAAGCGGCCTGGCGCATCGCACCGAGGCACATCTTGCTCAGGAAATTGAAGTTGTCCTCATAGACGACGAGCAGCTGCGGTGCGTGATACTGCAGGCAACGCGCGTATTCCTCCAGGCCCTCGGCCAGCATGGCGTCGAACAGCGCCACCTGATGGCCGCTCCGCCGCAGCAGCGCCGCCACCTGCAGCGTGGCAAGCGGCGGGTAGGGCTTGGCACGCTGGAACTGCTTCGGATCGAAGCGCAGAAAGTAGGAATGACCCACCAGAATGGACAGCATCTGAAAACCCACGCAAAACGGAAGGCCAGTGATTGAGTACCCCCGGGGTGGGCGAATGGTTCAGCTCTGCAGGGGATTCTCCAGGACCGCCTGCACGATATACATGGCAGCTTGCCGCGGCGGCCGGCTGACCAGCCATTGGAGTGCGCGACGGCCCTGCGACAGGTGCGACCAGCTGCGCTGGACCGCCCATTGCTCGGCAGCAGTGACGCGCCGCGCGGCGCGTTGTTCGGCGCCAGGAACGATGCGCTGGCGCACATAGCGCAACCGTTCGCCCAGCGAGGTGCACCAGGGCATTCCGGGGAAGGCGCAAATGGCCAGCGAGACGTAGGACATTTGCGTAAGCGTCGCGCGCCGACACAGGCGCCGCAACGCCCACGGGCAGTTGGCACGCAATTCGGCGAGCACGTGGAGGGGTACCAGCCCGGGCTGATAGCGGGTCAGCAGCTCCAGCGGCGGCAATGCCCACCAAGGTGCGCTCGGCGCGGGCGCAGCGGCCAACAGCTCTTCCCAGTCTTCGCAGGTCGCCCTTGCGGCAAGTCGCGCAATGTCATGCAAATGCATGAGCCGTAATGCACGTGTGCTCATGTTGCCCGCGGCGTGCAATAGCAGGTGCAGCAGCAGCGCGTTGTTCGAAGGATAGGGATTGAGTCCGGGCTTGGGGTGCGGCGGAAGAATCCATGGGGTGATGGCGGTCTCGGTGAGCGGCATGCGTTCGGCGATGCGCGTGTGCAGTTCGACCTTGACCGGATAGTCCTCATGCTCTCCCACCGGAAGGGCCGCCGTCGCGGCGTACTGAGCGGGTTCGAAGACCTGATGTTTCCAGGTCGCGGCGGTTTGCCGATAGCCCAGCGCCGCCAGCATTTCGGCCGCGCGCCGCGCATCGGCGGTCCGCACCAGCAGATCGATGTCGGCCATCGGCCGCTCTCCGGCCGAATACACCCCCAGGGCGTGCAGCGCCGCCCCCTTGAGTGCCACGACGGCAAGCCCCCGGGAGGTGGCTCGAGCATCGATATCGTTCAGCGCTGCGGCGATGCGGCGGTACCGAAGATGGGTCTGGTGGCGCTGCTCGCGCACGAACGCCTGCCAGCTCGCGGGGCCGGACCACCGCAAGGTGCTCGCCAATAGCGGGGTTATCCCATGCAGCACCGCCGCGGCGCGCGCCATCTGCCACTCGAAATCGCTCCAGGCAGGAGCACTTGACCGTGGCCTCGCCAGCTCGGCGGCAAAGCGCTCGGTGGCGGCCGACAGGCCCATTGCGATCAATTCAGGTGCCGGCAGCATTGTGTGGGTGAGTACCCCGGCGTTGCCGCTTCGGTTCTACGCCACGCTCAGCGCGTCTTGCGCATTCTGAAAACAATGGCCACGGGCGCCTGCAGGGCCCGGGGATCGAACCGCTGCCCGGCCACGATGTCATCGGCATTCAGCTGCGGCTCGATGACCTCCTCGATGCACAGACCGGCCGACTTGCTGGCGGCATGCCAGTGCGAGTAACGATGCGTCGTGTAGCGCACCGCGTAGCGCTGATCGTCGACCGTGAAGGTCCGTTTCCATCCCAGGGCATCGGCGCTGGGATGAAAATCACTGCACAGCAACGTCCCCGAGTCGTTGAGTACGCGGGCAAGTTCTCCCAAGGCACGACGCAGGTCGGCGACATGACCCAGTGTCAATGCGCACACCACCACGTCTGCCCAGCCATCGACGACCGGCACGCTGGTAACCGAGCCTCGGGTAACCGGCAGATCCAGCGCGCTGGCCCGTCCCAGCATCTGCCCCGACGGGTCGACGCCGAGCAAAGTCGCGCCTCGTTGCCGGGCATGCAGCAGGTAGCGGCCGCTGCCGCATCCGACATCCAGCACGCGTAATCCCGTCAGCGACGGTGGCAACAAGGCCAGCATGGCGCGCTCTTCGGCAAGCATGAAGGGGTTATGGGCATGCGCCGGATAGCTCGCCGCCCACAGCGCGTAGCCTTCAATCGGATCAAGTTCCCGCGGCTCGTTCATTGCACGGTGAGTCCCGGCTCGAGCGGCCAGGTCGGTACGCCGCGGTGCGACAGCGCGTCGCTGCGGCACAGTTTCGGTTGTCCATCGAGCAGTACTGCGGTGCACGCTATGCCGAGGCTGACGAACCAGTCCTTGAAGTCCGGGTCGGTAATGAAGGGTTCGCCACCGCGTACCACCGCGCGCAGCTGCGCGCGCTGCAAGCCGAGGAAGGCGCCGAACGGATCCGTGGCACGCTCACGAACGATGATGCAATCCGCGCCTTCGCTGGTGCGCAGCAGCCGCAGCGCACGTTCGGTCACCAGCTGCAGCAGCTCCCGCGGCGAGAAATCGCTGTGCGCGGCCGCAACCTCGAGTTCTGCCAGCAGGTCACGCGCTCCGGTAAGGCGCGAATCGGTGCCCAATGCCAGGCAACCCGCATCGAACAGTGCGCGCAGGCGGCGCGGGGTGATGGTTTGCCCAAGCAGCGAAAGATTGCTGGACGGACACCACACCACACCGGCACCGGCGCGCAGTACGTCCACCACATCGGCATCGCCCAGCCCCACGGCATGAATCAGTACGGTATTGCCGCTTAAGCATCCCAGTCGCCGCAACTCCTGCAGCTCGCCGGCCGCGAGCGCATCGATTCCTTCGGCAAGATGGATGAACCACGGGACCTGGGGCGGTGCGGCGCAAAAACTCGCGACCACGTTTGGTCCGTAATCCAGGTGCAGCGAGTGCGCCCAGGTGTACGGCTGGGACACGCGCACCGGAAAGCTGGTCACATCGAACGTGTCATGCGCCGGATCGTGGTGCATCACGGTCGTGGCCCCGCACAAGGCGTTCTTGAGCCCACCATGCCACAGACGCGCGCGCAGGGGCCTGGACAAGGCCGCCTTGACCGCCGCATCGCCGAAATGATTGCGGAAGGCCGCGGCCCATTCGTAACTGTTGCGAAAGGGGGTCGTCAGCGGCAACGGCGGGACGCCGTTCTGGTGCAAATGGTCATGGGCGTTGACCAGGCCGGGCAATACCACGTGGTCGCGCAGCTCGAACTGGAATGTCTGGGTGGGTCTGGCGGGGGATGCCAGATACAGATCGCGCGCGACGACGCTGCCATCGGCCGGACAGGCAACGGATACATTACGCAGGACCACCACATCGATTAAGTACCCTTGCGTGCCGTAAAGGTTCTCGACCCTCGCACCGCAAGTGCTTACAGTGGTGTCTTTCCGCAAGGCAGAGGGTGGAGGGTGGAGAATGAAAGTAGCACTCATTGGCGCAACGGGCAGAATCGGCAGCAAGATCACCACGGAACTGCTGGGGCGGGGTCATTCCGTCACGGCCATCGTGCGCAATCCCGACAAGGCGGCAAGCCGGCCCAACCTCACAGCCCTCAAAGGTGACGTCACCGACCCGAATAGCGTCGCGGCACTGATCCGCGGACACGACGCCGTCATCAGCTCGGCCCCGTTCAATCCCGGTATTTCGCCCCAGGTGCTCGCGGCGGTGCGCACCTCGGGCGTGCAGCGTTACATCGCAGTGGGGGGCGCGGGCTCGCTCAAGGCCGCGGACGGCACTCTCGTCATGGAGAATCCGCAGATTCCGGCCGAGTGGATGCCGAGCATCAAGGAGGGCTCGGAGCTGTTAAGGCTGCTGCGCGCCGATCAGCAGCTGGACTGGACCTTCTTTTCGCCGGCGGTGCAGATAGGCCCGGGCGAGCGCACCGGCAAGTTTCGCTTGGGCGCTGATGAGGTCGTCGCGGCGGCGGATGGCAAGAGCTCCATCTCTTATGACGATTACGCCATCGCGCTGGTCGACGAGCTCGAGCATCCAAAGCATGTGCGGCGCCGGTTCACCATCGGCTACTAGTAAGCCAGCCCTCGGTCAGCCAGCAGCGCGTACACGCCGTTCGAATTCAAGACATCGGCGAGCGCCTCCAGGGGTACCGGCTTCGTCAGGTGATAGTCGAAACCGGCCTTGAGCGCGCGTGATCGATCCTCGGGCTGTCCCCATCCCGTAATCGCGACCAGCCGCATCGCGCGGCCCCATGGCTGCGATCGAATGTGCCGCGCGACATCGTAACCATTGAGCTTCGGCATCCCGATGTCGAGCAACAGGAAGTCCGGTTTCATGCTCTGCGCCAGGTAAATGGCGCCCGCACCGTCGTGAGTCGTGTAAACCACATGGCCATCCAGTTCCAGGAGCATCCTGAGGCTGTCGGCCATGTCCTGGTTGTCGTCGGCAACGACAATCCGTCGGGCTCGAACGGCTGCGGCCACGGCACAGGTCGCGACGCCGCGGCGCGCAGAACGAACGCGCTTCGTCGTGAGCGCGGTGAAGAAAAGATCCAGGGGGTCAGCGCTCGTCTGCGGCATAGCGGAGCTCCGTGAATTGGCGCGATAAGCTACATGGAGCTATTTTGTGTTCGCAAGTTCCCCAATGCACGTTCAGCCGCGTGAGCGGTGCCGCTCAGGTCAGGCTCTTGAGTATTTCTGCGATATTTTTGCGGCCCGCCACGAACCAGTCCGTCGCGCGGATGTTGGGCGACGGTGGTGTCGGCAGCCATTGCGCAAATCCGGCGCCATCGACCCCTTCGGGGATGTACCAGGTTTTCTGCTCGTCGTCCCACTGCAGTTCGACTCTTGGCATGAGCAAAGATTGCGCCGGCGCGATCCCGGTGGCTTGTCGCATTGGTGTCGTGCTTGTCGAGTTATTCGCGAATCGCTGCGTTCACCCGCGCGGATTGAGGTACTTGGCCTCGAACATCACGTACACGCCAAGACCCGGCTCCGGTTCAAAGAAACGCGAATTCGCATCGTTGACGATGACGGAACCGATGTAGGCCTTGTTGAACATGTTCTCGATGCGCAGGTACTCGCTGGTCTGCCAGCCGGTACTGTTCTGCTCGAAACCGGCCCGCAGATTCTCGGTCCAGTACCCTGCGGCGTAGCCGGTGTTGCGATCATCGGCATAGATGCGTGAGCGCACCAGCGTTTCGGCCGTGGCCACGAAGCCCGCGGCCGGATAGCGCCAGGTCAGACCGGCATACAGAATGTTCTGCGGAATGGCCGGCAGGTAGTTTCCGACCGGGATCACGGCGGTCGTGCAGGGGGTTCCCGCACACCCGGCATACGCGTCGGCCACCACCGCACGCAGGTAGGAATAGGCGATGCGCGCTGCGAAGTTCGCGGGCAGGTCCGCGGTCACGCCCAGCTCCGCGCCGTCGCGCTGGGTGGCGCCGATGTTCTCGTACACCGAGCGGCCGCCGGAGCTTTGCAGCACCCCCAGCTCATCGATGGTGCGGATGTGGAACACCGCCATGTCGGCTCGGAACAGCGCGCCGCGCGTCTTCACGCCCACTTCATAATCACTGCTGCGCGCCGGCTGCAACCCGAAGTTCAATCCGGGCAGGCTGCCGGTGATGGAGCGATACGCGAGCTCGTTCAGGGTCGGCGTCTCGAACCCACGGCCGAAGGAGGCATAGGTGCTGATGTCGTCCGTGACGCTGTAACTCAACCCCGCGACCGGATTGGTCGCCGAGTAGCGCGTGCCGCTCAAGGGCAGGGCACCGCTGACCGACAGATGGCTGTGGTCGGTGATGTCGATGACGCTGTTGCGCACGCCGGCCGTCGCGTGCAGGCGCGCAGTGAGGTCCCACTGCGCCTGGAAGTACTCATCGAGGTCGTGCACCAGGTTGGTCTCATAGCGGCGCAGGTCGCCCAGAACGCCGAGGTCCGTGCCGACGTAGTTCAGATAGCCACGGCGGTGTTCATCCAGGTCGTCGTAGCTGATGCCGGCGGTCATCGTGAGCGCCGTGCCCAGGAATTCACGGCGATCGGTGAAATGCACATCGGTGCCCTCGTAGTCGCGCGCCAGGTCGATGACACCGCCGGGACTGGTCGGCGCGGCCTGCGTGGCCAGCGGAATGGACTGGAACTGGGTCGTCTGGCGATGGCCGCTGTAGACCATCGCGACGAGACTGTCGTGGGCGCCGAATTCACGCTCGTAGGTCAGCCCCACCTGCTCCTGCGTCAGTGATTTGCGGGTATTGAACATGTCCGCGCCGGTGCCGGCCTGGAGCGGATCCGCGGCCGCCTGTGCGGCAGTCAGCCCCAGTGGATCCTGCACGAAGGGCATTTCGACGGCATTGGCGATGAAGGTCAGCTGTGACACATCGTCGAGCTTCACGCGCACCTTGCCGTTCAGCAGATTGCGCTGTGCTTCGCTGTGCCGGCGGTAGCCATCCGTCTGGAAGTGCGAAACGTCCAGCAGATAGTTGACGGGGCCCGTGTCGCCACCCACGATCCCGGCATAACGCTGGGTATTCAATGATCCGTATTCCACGCTCGAACCCAGTTCGAATCCGGGCGGCGCATCCGCGGTGAAAATGGCGATGACGCCACCGGAGGAGTTGCCGTACAGCGCGGAGAACGGGCCGCGCAGCACTTCGATATGATCCGCGGAACCCAAGTCGAACTGCGAGAACTGGCCCTGGCCATCCGGCATCGTTCCCGGAATGCCATCCGAATACAGCCGCACGCCGCGTGCGCCGAAACTGGAGCGCGCGCCGAAGCCGCGCGAGGAGATCTGCAGGTCCTGGGCATAGTTCTGGCGGCTCTGTACGGACACGCCCGGAACCGTATCCAACGACTCGGACAGGTTCACCTGCGATTGACCCTCGTGAATCGTGGCGCTGCTGATGCGATCCACGGACGCTGGCAGCGTGAGGCTGTCCTGCGGGATGCGCGTTGCGGTGACGACCACTGATTCGAGGTCGGCGCTCGCATCCTCAGCGCCGTTCGTTTGCGCCGCCGGCGCCGCCGTGCCGCCCACCGCGGCACATATCGCGATCAACATCCCTGTGCGGTGCCGGCGCATTCTTCGACTCCCTTGGTCAGATGCGTGGAAGCAGTGAGCGGGGCCAGAATGAGTACTTGGACACATTGGTGCAATACAGATAAACGCTAAAAAACCGCAGTTCGCTACAATGCAAAGGTGCAGCAGAAAACAGTCATGACTACCGGGAAACAACCCGCGCGCAGCGGCGGCCTGTTTGTAATCTCAGCGCCATCGGGCGCCGGCAAGACCTCCTTGGTAAAGGCGCTGCTGGCACGCAACCCCGGCTTCACTGTTTCGGTGTCCCATACGACCCGTTTGCCACGCCCGCACGAGGTGCAGGGCCGCGAGTACTGGTTCGTGACGCCGCAGGAGTTTCAGGACCGGCTGGCGCGCGGGGAATTTCTGGAGCACGCGCGGGTGTTCGACAACTTCTACGGTACCGGTCGGGCAACGGTCGAGGCGGTGCTGGCCGCCGGCCGGGATGTCATCCTGGAAATCGACTGGCAGGGTGCCCGGCAAGTGCGCCAATCCGCGCCGGGTTGCACCACCATTTTCATCCTGCCGCCCTCGCGTGCCGCCCTGGAGCAGCGCCTGCGCAACCGCCAGACGGACTCGCCAGCGGTCATCGCGCGGCGCCTGCGGGACGCCGTGGGCGACATGTCGCATTACACAGAATTCGGCTACGCGGTGGTCAATGACGATTTCGACACCGCGTGCGGACAACTGGAATGCATACTGACGGGCAACGGGCAGGCCCTGACCAGCGACCGGCCGCAGTTGGCGCGGCTGCTGGCGGAGCTGCTCGGGAGCTGCTGACGCTAAGTCTGGCCAAGACGGGGGCCGTTGCCGTAGACTTCTGACCCTCTTCCGCCCGTCGCAGCGGCAATTACCTAAAGTTAGCAGGATATGGCCCGAATCACTGTCGAAGACTGTCTCCAGAACGTCGATAACCTGTTCCACCTGGTGCTGCTGGCCTCCCAGCGTGCCCGGCGGCTGGCCAATGGCGCCGAACCCACCGTTGCCTGGGAGAACGACAAACCCACGGTCGTTGCCCTGCGCGAGATCGCCGGCGGCACCATCACGGCCGAAATGCTCAGTGAGCCGGAGCCGCCCCCGATCGAGGCCACCATGCCGGATGCCGAATCCCTCGCGTTCCGGGCCCCGCAGTTTGGACTTGGAGACTGACTCCAGGCGTAACCTATGGACTACGCGTCTTCGCTCCTGGGACTGATCCCCGGTGCAAGGCGCGCCACACCGGGGCTGAAAGACCTTCTTGCCACGGTCGGTACCTACCTGCCGCCTGAGCAGGTGGAGCGCATCCGGGAGGCCGCCGAGTTCGGCGCCTCGGCGCACAAGGGACAGACCCGCCTGAGCGGTGAACCCTTTATCGCGCACCCGGTGGCTGCGGCCGCGATCCTTGCCGACCTGCATCTGGACACCGATACCATTATCGCGGCCATCCTCCATGACGTCATCGAGGACACGCCGACCCCCAAAGACCAGCTCGCGAAGCGCTTCGGCGCGGACGTTGCCGAAATCGTCGACGGGGTCACCAAGCTCGACCAGATCAAGTTCAAGAGCCGCGAGGAGGCGCAGGCCGAGAGCTTTCGCAAGATGCTGCTGGCGATGGTGCGTGACCTGCGGGTGGTGCTGGTCAAGCTCGCCGACCGCACGCACAACATGCGCACGATTGACGCCATGGAGGTGACCCGCAGGCGGGCGATCGCGCGGGAGACGCTGGAGATCTACGCGCCCATCGCCGAGCGCCTGGGGCTGTATGACCTGAAACTGGAGCTGGAGGACCTGGGGTTCGCGGCCCTGTATCCACAGCGCTATCGGGTGCTCGAACGGGCGCTCAAACGCGCGCGCGGCAACCAGAAGGAGTTCCTGAAGAAGATCGAGCAGCAGCTGACCGCGGCGCTGATGAAGAATGAGATCGTCGCGCGGGTCGCCACCCGCGAGAAGCACTTGTACAGCATCTACCGCAAGATGCGGCGCAAGCGCTCCACGCTCAGCGAAATCGTCGATGTCTACGGGTTGCGCATCGTGGTCGACAAGGCGGACACCTGCTATCGCGCGCTCGGCAGCGTGCACAGCGTATTCAAGCCCATGCCGGGACGCTTCAAGGACTACATCGCGATCCCGCGCGTCAATGGCTATCAGTCGCTGCACACCACGCTGTTCGGCCCGAACGGTGTACCGATCGAAGTGCAGATCCGCACCGAGGACATGAACAGCGTCGCGCAGTCGGGCATCGCGGCACACTGGCGCTACAAGACCGGTGAGACCGTAGGCTCCTCGCAGCAGGAGCGCGCGCGCGAGTGGCTGTCGCGCCTGGTCGAACTGCAGGACGGGGGCAGCAGCTCCGAGGAGTTCCTCGAGAGCGTCAAGGTCGATCTGTTTCCGGACAAGGTGTACGTGTTCACGCCCAAGGGCGAAATCCTGCGCCTGCCCAGCGGCGCGACCGTGGTCGATTTCGCCTACTCGGTACACACCGACATCGGCAATCGCTGCGTCGCGGCCAAGGTGGACCGGCGCTTGACGCCGCTGCGCACCGTGCTGCGCAATGGCCAGACGGTGGAGATCATTACCGCCAAGGGCGCGATGCCGAATCCGTCGTGGGTGAACTTCGTGGTCACCGCGAAGGCGCGCAATGCCATCCGCCACTATCTGAAGGGCCTGCGACGCTCCGAAGCCATTGCGCTGGGCAAGCGCCTGCTCAACCAGTCACTCGCGGAATTTCACCTGGCGCTGGAGGATGTGCCCCCCTCGCTCATGCAGGCGGCGGTGGGCGAGTTCGGCATGAAGGACATCGACGAGCTGTTCGAACGCATCGGCATGGGCGAGCGGCTGGCCCCGCTGGTCGCGCGCCGACTACTGCCCACCATCCCGCAGGACGACGGCGGGGAAATCTCCGCCCCCGGGGTCATGGCGATCGCGGGAACCGAGGGGCTACTGGTTACCTACGCGCGCTGCTGCTTTCCGATTCCGAACGATCCGGTGATCGCCTTCCTGTCCAGCGGACGCGGCGTCGTCGTGCACCGTGAGACCTGCGTCAACGTCGAGGATTACCGCAAGCATCCGGAGAAGTGGCTGCCGGTGACCTGGCAGGCCACGCCGGATCGGGTCTTCAGTTCGCAGATCCGTGTCGATGTGCCCAACCGCATGGGCATACTCGCGGCCGTGGCCGCGGCCATTGCCGCCACCGAGACCAATATCGAACGGGTGTCGGTGGAAGAGCGCGAGTCGGAAACCTCGGTACTGGATTTTGAACTGCGCGTACGCGACCGCGCGCAGCTCGCCACCGTCATCCGTTCCATCCGCCGCATGCCCGATGTGGTGCGCGTCACGCGCACGCTCGCGGCGCATTCACGCAAGCGACTCGAGGACAAACAGTGACCCGCACCACCATCCATACCGACAGCGCGCCCAAGGCCATCGGCACCTACTCCCAGGCCGTCCGCGTGGGCAACACTGTGTACGTTTCCGGCCAGATTCCCCTCGACCCGCGCACCGGGGAGCTGGTGAGCGGGGATATCGAAGCGGAGATCCGCCGTGCGTTCGACAACCTGCTGGCGATCGTGACGGCGGCGGACGGCACCTTCTCGCACGTGGCCAAGGTCACCGTGTTCCTCACCGACCTGGCGCACTTCGCCAAGGTGAACGAGATCATGGCGACCTATTTCCGGCAGCCCTATCCGGCCCGTGCCGCCGTCGGTGTCGCGCAGCTGCCGAAGGGGGCGCGCGTGGAAATCGAGTGCATTCTCTGCTTTGAGTGAGGGCGGCGAACAGCGACCCGTCACGGCGCTGCGCGGTGTCGGCGCCGCGCTGGCCGAACGGCTTGCGCGCCTCGGCATCACGCAGGTGCAGGATCTGCTGTTCCTGCTGCCGACGCGCTACGAGGACCGCACGCGCGTCGTGCCGCTGGGCGGATTGACTGCCGGCGCGCACGCGGTGGTTGAAGGCGAAGTACAGCTCACCGAAGTGACCTACCGCAGGCGCCGCCAGCTCCTGTGCCGCATCAGCGATGGCTCGGGGTTCCTCACGCTGCGGTTTTTTCATTTCTCGAGCGCACAGCACAACGCCCTGGCGCGGGGGCTGCGACTGCGCTGCTACGGCGAGGTGCGCCGCGGACCGTTGGGCCTGGAGATCGTGCACCCGGAATATCGCCGGGTACAGGAGTCCCCGCAGGGGCTGGAGGAATCACTGACCCCGATGTACCCGGCCACCGAAGGCCTGACGCAGCTGCGCCTGCGCATGCTCATCGGTGAGGCGCTGGGGGCCCCCGGCAGCGTTGCCGTGCGTGACTGGCTGCCCGTTGAGGTGCAGCGCTCCTTGCACCTGCCGGCCCTGAGTGACGCGCTGGAGCTGCTGCACCGCCCGCCCCGGGAGCAGGACCATGCGGCGCTACTCACCGGCCATCATCCGGCGCAGCGCCGTCTCGCCTTCGAGGAATTGCTGGCGCATCAGTTGAGTCTGCGGCTGCGCAAGCTGCGCACGGCAGCGGACCCGGGGCTGCCACTGACCGATCCGCAGGATCTGGAGTCGCGGCTGCTCGCCGTGCTGCCCTTTCGTCTGACCGGCGCCCAGCAGCGGGTGCGCGCGCAAATTGCTGCGGATCTGGTAGGCCCCCACCCGATGTTGCGGCTACTGCAGGGCGATGTGGGCTGTGGCAAGACCGTGGTCGCGGCGCTGGCCGCCGCGCGTGCCGTCGGCAGTGGCCAGCAGGTTGCGCTGATGGCGCCGACGGAGCTGCTGGCCGAGCAGCACTGGCGTAACTTGACTACGTGGTTCAAGGCCGTCGGGCTGCCCATCGGCTTGTTGACGGGCTCACAGCCGGCCCGCACCCGACGCAGCGCCGAGCTTGCCATTGCCTCAGGAGAGATTCAGATCATCGTTGGAACACATGCATTGTTTCAAAAGGGGATCAATTTCGCCAGATTGGCCTTGATCATTGTGGATGAACAGCATCGCTTCGGCGTGCAGCAGCGCATGACCCTGCAGCAGAAGGGTCGCGCCGCGGGGCTCATGCCGCACCAGCTGATCATGACCGCCACACCGATTCCGCGGACCCTGGCCATGACGGCATACGCGGACCTGGACATTTCCGTGATCGACGAATTGCCACCGGGGCGCACGCCCGTGATCACCGTGGTCATGGCCGAAGCGCGACGGCACGAAGTGGTGCAGCGCATCCTGCTGGCGTGCCGCGCGGGCCGGCAGGCCTACTGGGTCTGCCCGCTCATTGATGAGTCCGAAGAGCTGCGCTACCAGGCCGCCGAGGAGACCGTGGTGGCGCTGCGCGAGGCGCTCCCGGAACTGAGCGTGGAGCTGGTGCATGGACGGCAGCGGGCCGCGCAGAAGGAGGCGACCATGGCGGCCTTCAAGGCCAACCGCGTCCACCTGCTCGTGGCCACCACCGTGATCGAAGTGGGAGTGGATGTGCCGAATGCGACCCTGATGGTGATCGAGAACTCCGAACGCATGGGACTGGCCCAGCTGCATCAATTGCGCGGCCGGGTCGGTCGCGGCGCGGCCGCCTCGATGTGTGTGCTGCTGTATCGGGCGCCGCTGTCGCAGCTGGCACGAGCGCGGCTGAATACCATTCGCGCGACCAGCGATGGGTTTGAAATCGCCCGACGCGATCTGGAGTTACGCGGACCGGGCGAACTGCTCGGCACCCGTCAGACGGGTCTCGCGCAGCTGCGCGTCGCGGACCTCGCGCGGGACACGGATCTGCTGCCCCTGGTGCAAAAGAGCGCCGAGCTGATGCTGCGTGATTATCCGGATAACATTGCGCCGCTGACCACGCGCTGGATTGGCGAGGGGGAACGCTACGGAACCGTTGGCTGAGGACTTAGGGCCGCAACTGGAACTGGCGCCGCGGCGACCGCGCGCGGCGCCGTTCAGCTATCGGGTGATGCGCCGCGTGATCGAATACGGCCGCCTGGCGCGTCTCGATCGTCCGATCGGCATCTGGCTGCTGCTGTGGCCGGTGCTGTGGGCGCTGTGGATCGCCGCTTCCGGACGCCCCGCACCGCGGGTACTCATTGTGTTTGTGCTCGGCGTGTTCACGATGCGCGCCGCCGGGTGTGTCATCAATGATCTCGTGGATCGCAATATCGACCCGCGCATCCGGCGCACCCGGCAGCGGCCACTGGCCGCGCGACGGGTCACGCCGCATGAGGCCATCGTGCTGTTCGTCGTGTTGGCGGCTGCCGCCCTGTGGCTGGTGCTGCAGCTGAACGCGCTCACCATCCGCTTGTCGCTGGTCGGCGCGGGGCTGACCGTCAGCTACCCCTTCGTCAAGCGCCTCTTCCCGCTGCCCCAGCTGTATCTGGGCATTTCATTTGGCGGCTGGGGCGTGCCCATGGCCTTTGCGGCACAGACCGGTCAGGTGCCACGCATCGCCTGGGTGATCTTCATGGCCGCGGTGGTATGGGCCGTGATCTACGACACGCTGTACGCGATGGTCGACCGCGAGGATGACCTGAAAATCGGTGTGCGTTCCACGGCTATCGCCTTTGCCGACATGGACCGGGCGATGATCGGCCTGCTGCAGCTGCTGATGCTCGCGGCATTGGCGCTGGCGGGCCGCACCCTGCATTTCGGCAACTGGTACTACGGCGCCCTGGGAGTCGCCGCCGCGACCTTCGTGTACCAGCAATGCCTGATCCGACACCGCGACCCGGATGCATGCCTGCGCGGCTTTCTCAACAACAACTACACCGGCGTCGCGATCTTCGCCGGCATCCTGCTCCAATACCTGTACGGCACCTGACGGCTAGGTTGTGGTACTCGCCGGCAGCTGGTCGCCGGGCACCCAGAAACCATGGATCTGGCCGGCAATCCGATAAGGCATTTTCACGGTCGCGATCGGACCGTCTTCCAGGTGCGCCGTATCCACCAGGACCAAGTCCGCGCGGCCGCCTTCGCGCGGATGCGAGGCGACGCCGATCAGGTACCCATCCGCTTCGGCCGCGCCCTTGTGCCGCGGCACGAAGCACATCTCCGCCAGGCTCGCATCCTTCCCCAGCGAGAAGAACTTCGCGGTCCGGGTCATATGATCAAACATGGCCCAGCGGCTGCCGACCGTCGCGTCGCTGCTGAGCAGGAAGCCGTAGCGGTACGGGACGGTGTGATAGCGATCATCCTGGCGGGACAGCGCGCCGGCGATACCCGGATACATGTTCTCGATCTCGTACGATTTCGCCTTCTTGTTGGCGAGGTTCACGCTGTAGCGCATGACCCGACCCGTGGCCTTCACGGGGTCGAACTTCTCATGCAGCTGCGGAAAGAACGGAAACTGGTTCGAATCCGCGCCATCGACGTCGAAGTAGATCTTCTCACCTTCATTCCACGCGCCCATGCTGTGCGTGGCCATGTAGCCGGGCCCCTGGAACCAGCGCAGGTCCGTGCCGTCACCGCCGCGGCGCATGATTCCCAGCCAGCTCGGCAGCGTCGAATCCCAGGCGAAGTGCGGGCCACCGTTCTTGATCAGCTCCAAGTTCGTGGCCATCGGGCTGACATAGAAGATCACGTACTTCTGGGTGACGCCGAAGTCATGGATCATGCCCACGTAAGGCATCTTCACCCAGGCGGACCAGTTCACCCCACCCTTCGGATCGGCGGAAAATACGAACACATCATCCGTGGCCAGGCCCTTCGCCTCGTAGCCAAAGGCCACCAGTTCGCCGGTTTGCGGGTCGATCTTTGGATGAGCGGTGAAAGTCTGGCCCTTCAGGCCGCCGTTGAAGGTGTAGTAATCATCGACGGTTTCGAGGGTCAGCGGATTCAACGCCACCGGCGGGCTGTCCTCCTTCATCGCCAGCAGTCGCTGGTGGTGATAGAAAATCTGCGTGTTGGCGGTGCCGCGGCTCAAGTCCTTGACGCTCGGGTCATCGGTCGTGGGATTGCGGTACATGCCGAACAGCGAGCGGCGGGCAGCGTGCTGCGCCTTGTAGCGCTGGGTGCGCACATAGCGGCTGCGGAAATCGACATGCCCATCCTTGATACGGAAGGCGCCGATCATCCCCTCGCCGTCAAACGGGATGTCATGCATGTAGATCGCAGGCTTCGGATACTGCGGATCGGGGCCCACGCGAAAGAACATGCCGTCGAGATCCTTCGGCAGCGTGCCTTCGACCTCGCAGTCGTACAGGTCGGTTTCCGACCGGTACACGGCGCCCATGGCGCTGCCGCCGCCGCCAAAGCCGCCGCGCTCTTTGGGGAACAGCACCTCGGCCTGCGCACTGGCGGGGAGCACCAGCCCACCCACGGCCGCGGCCGCGCCCGCGCTGGCCCCGGCAACCGCGCCCATGAACCCGCGGCGGCTCAATGACCCTAACGGAGTGGACTCATCGATGGTCGGTGGCTTGCGGCTCATGGCGATGCTCCTGCGTGGAGGAAAAACCCGCGGATCATACCCCCAATCGTCTGGTCAAATAATGACCAAATGTCACCGGCAGCCATGATTGTCGGTTGACACTGGCGACCGCGGCCCGGAACATCCCCGGCGCCCCTCCAATGCCCGAGGCCGGGAAACCTATGACGATGAGCAGCGGCGCCCCCCGACATGACTGGACCGTGGCGCAGATCGAAGGCCTGTTCGCACAGCCATTCCTCGATCTGTTGCTGACGGCGCAGAGCGTGCATCGTGTGCATTTCACGCCCAACACCGTGCAGATGAGCACGCTGCTGTCCATCAAGACCGGTGCGTGTCCCGAGGACTGCGCCTACTGTCCGCAAAGCGTGCGCTACGACACGGGGCTGTCGCGCGAAGCGCTGATGGAAGTGGCGGCCGTGAAGGAAAGCGCCGAGCGCGCCAAGGCGGCCGGCGCTACCCGCTTTTGCATGGGCGCGGCCTATCGCTCCCCGAAAGCCCGCGACCTCGAGGTCATCTGCGCCATGGTCCGGGAAGTGCGCGCACTGGGTATGGAGAGTTGCGCGACCTTGGGGATGCTGGAACCGGCGCAGGCGCAGCAACTGAAGTTGGCGGGTCTGGACTTCTACAACCACAATCTGGACACCTCCGCGGAGTTCTACGGCGAGATCATCACCACGCGCACCTTCCAGGACCGGCTGGACACCCTGGCGGCGGTGCGTGAGGCGGGGCTGAAGGTGTGCTGCGGGGGCATCATCGGCATGGGCGAGTCGCCTCGCGATCGCGCCTCGCTGCTCGCGACGCTGGCGGGGCTGCCACGGCATCCGGAAAGCGTGCCCATCAACGAACTGGTTCAGGTGCCGGGCACCCCGCTGCATGGAATCGCGCCGGTCGACCCCTTCGATTTCATACGCACCATCGCCGTTGCGCGCATCGTGCTGCCGCGTTCGCATGTGCGGCTGTCCGCAGGCCGCACCCAGATGAGCGATGAGATGCAGGCGCTGTGTTTCCTGGCAGGTGCCAATTCGATTTTCTACGGCGAGAAGCTGCTCACCACCGGCAATCCGGATGTCGCGAAGGACCGCGATCTGCTGGTGCGCCTCGGACTCACTGCCGAAGCGCCCCCGCCGCTCACGCCGGTAGCCGAGCCGCTGCCCGCGTACGCATGAAGGCGGCACTGCAGGTTCGGCTGTCGCGGCTGGCCGCGCAGCACCTGCGGCGCCGGCGCCGGACCGTGGCCGCACTGGATCCGGCGACCTGCGAGGTCCTGGTCGATGGTGAGCGACGGATCAACTTCTGCGGCAATGATTATCTGGGATTGAAGGCGCACCCGGCGCTCGCGCGGGCCCTTCAAGAGTGCGCGGCACGCGCCGGCTGCGGCAGCGGCGCATCGCACCTGGTGACGGGCCATGGCCTCGAACACGAGCGCCTCGAAGCGGAACTGGCGCAGTTCACGGGGCGGCAACGCGCGTTGCTGTTTTCGACCGGCTATATGGCCAACCTGGCCGCCATCACCTGCCTAGCGGCGCGCGATTCGCGCATTGTCATGGACCGGCTGTGCCATGCCTCCCTGATCGATGCGGCGCACCTGTCGGGCGCACAGCTCAAGCGCTTCGCGCACGCCGATGCGCAAGCCGCGCGCGTGATGCTCGAGCGCGCGGCGGCGCCGGAGGTGAATCTGCTGGTGAGCGACGGTGTGTTCAGCATGGACGGGGATCTGGCACCGCTCCCGCAGCTGGCGCAGCTGGCGACACGGGCGCAGGCCTGCCTCATCGTGGATGATGCGCACGGCCTGGGGGTGATGGGCGCGACGGGTCGCGGGAGCCTTGAGCATTTCAAGCTCGACAGCGCCGCCGTGCCCATCCTGGTCGGCACGCTCGGCAAGGCTTTCGGCTGTTTCGGCGCGTTCATTGCCGGCGATGAGGACTACATCGAGTGGCTGCTGCAGAGCGCGCGCAGCTATATTTACACTACGGCATTGCCGCAACCGGTCGCGGCCGCGGCGCGCGTCGCGCTCGGCGTGGCGGCCAGCGAAAACTGGCGCCGCGAGCGGGTGCTGGAGCTTGCCGCACGGCTGCGGCGCGGCGCGGCGCAGGCCGGCGTGCCGCTGCTACCTTCGCCCTCACCCATTCAGCCCGTGGTGCTCGGGGACAGTGCCCGGGCCTTGCGGGTCAGTGAAAAACTGTTCGAGGCGGGTTTCTGGGTCGCGGCCATCCGTCCGCCCACCGTGCCGCGAGGATCCGCGCGACTGCGCATAACCTTGTCGGCCGCGCACAGTGAGCAGCAGGTCGACGCGCTGCTCGAAGCCCTCGCGGCGGCGCTGCGCGCCACGCCCGCCATACCGCATGCAGCCGCCTGATCCCTTTGTCCTGGACCGGCGCGCCGTGCGCGCCGCCTTCGAGCGCGCCAGCGCCACCTACGATGCGGCCGCGGTGCTGCAGGCGCGCGTGCGCGATGAGCTGCTGTCGCGGCTTGACCTGATCCGCATGACCCCCGAGGTGATCATCGATGTGGGCTGCGGCACCGGACACGCCGCCCGCAGCTTGAAATGCCGTTATCGACCCGCGATGGTCATCGCGCTGGATCCGGCGCTGGGCATGCTGCGCGAGACACGGCGCCGCGGCAGCTGGCTGCGGCCCCTGCAGCGCGTCTGCGCGGATGTGTTCCAGCTGCCCTTCAAGGACGGTGCGGTCGACCTGGTATTCAGCAGCCTGATGCTGCAATGGTGTGATGACCTCGACGCGGCACTGCGCGAAATCCGGCGCGTGCTGTCACCCTCCGGGTTTTTCGCGTTCACGAGCTTCGGTCCGGATACCTTGCGCGAGCTGCGCAGTGCTTGGGCGACGGCGGACGGGGGCACCCATGTCAGCGGCTTTCGCGACATGCATGACATCGGCGATGCCGTGGCACGCGCCGGACTGTCGGAGCCGGTCATGGACGTGGAACGCTTGACGATGGTGTATCAGGACGTCGCCGCGATCACCAAGGATCTGAAGATCATCGGGGCCCGCAATGCCACGGCGGCACGCGCCCGGGGCCTCACGGGCAAGGGACGCTGGCGCGCCATGACCGAGGCCTACGAGACCCAGCGCCAACCGGGCGGCCTGCTGCCGGCCACCTTCGAGGTGGTCTATGGCGCGGCGTGGGGCGCACGCGGCCAGCCGGTCGCACCGGCAGTTCACGATGAGGTGTGCATCCCGGTTCATGCCATCCGCCGCCATCGGGAGCCTTAAGAGATGCCGGGCGGCTTATTTGTTACCGGCACGGACACCGAAGTCGGCAAGACCGTCGTCGCCCGACTGCTGGTGCGTTCCCTGGTCGCATCCGGTGTTCGCGTGGCGGTCATGAAGCCCGTGGCTGCGGGCAGCTTCATGACCGCGCAGGGCCCGCGCAATGCCGACGCCTTGGGTCTGATCGCGGACAGCAACGTGGTTGTGCCGTATGAGGCAGTCAATCCCTATTGCCTGGCCACGCCGGTGTCGCCGCATCTGGCGGCCCGGGAGGCCGGCGTCATGATCGAGCTGGAGCGGATCCGCGAGAATTACGCAAAACTGCGCGCCCGGGCGGACTGCGTGATCGTGGAAGGTGCCGGGGGGTGGCTTGCGCCCCTGAATGACAGCCAGTTCATCGCCGATCTGGCCGCCGCGCTGGACCTGCCGGTGCTGCTGGTCGTGGGGCTGCGATTAGGCTGCCTGAATCACGCTCTGCTCAGCGCCGCCGCCATACGGCAGCGGCGGCAGATACTGGCCGGCTGGGTCGCCAACCGGATTGACCCCGATTTTGCCCGCGTGCCGGAAAACGTGGCGACCCTGCAACGACATATCGGTATGCCGCCGATCGCCACCGTACCCTATGATGAGGCCGCACCCGGAGCGGTGCCCCTGAGTGCTGCCGAAGTCACGGTCCTGGTTGCTTCGGCCGCGTGTAAGCGGTTGACTTGAATAAATAAGTTCAGCCTGTAACATGCACAGCTCGCCGGCGGGGATCCATGGAGTCAGCGCACGCCTGTATCGTGATTGCTCCGAACTGCTCGCTCAGCGTGCGAGGTGCGGTGCTGTTTTTCCTCTCTGCCTGCGCTCCATGCTTTGGCGTCGCCGGTGTCCTGACCTTTCTGGGATTCTGGCCCGTGCTGCCCTTTGCCGGTCTGGAAATGCTGCTTCTCGGCGCGGCGCTGCGCATCAGCCTCGCACGTCGTCATCATCGCCAGACCATTGTTATTTCAGAGTCGGATGTCATCGTTCAGTCGAATATCGGCAAAGTCCGCAGTGAGGTTGTGTTTCCGCGGCACTGGGCACAGGTTAAACTGCGCGGCTCAACGTCGCGCCTGCATCCGAGCCGCCTCGTGATCGAATCGCATGGACGACAGTGCGCAGTTGGTGACTTCCTGACGGAGGACGAACGCCGCGGGCTATACGGTAAGCTCGCGGGGCTCATCGGCCGCGTCAACGAGTCGCCGACGCTAGGTTTTGCAGGTGAGGCTCGAGGTTTTTGATGGCCGCAGGCCATGAGATACATATAAAATGATGCGCAAATTCCTGTCCCCGTTCGCCGCCGTGGCGGTGTTGGCCGTGAGCCTGTCGTCTGCCGCGCACGCCAAATCCGGCTGGGCAGAGCTGAACATGACGCCGGGCGTGACCGCGATGTCACGCCAGATCTATGGCCTGCACATGTTGATGTTCTGGCTGTGCGTCGGGATCGCGGTGGTCGTCTTCGGCGTGATGGCGTATTCGATTTTCGCCTTCCGCAAATCCCGCGGCGCCGTGGCGGATACCACCCTGCTCCACAGCACCACGGTCGAGATCATCTGGACCATCGTGCCCATTGCGATCCTGGTCGCCACCGCCGTGCCGGCCGCCACCACCTTGATCAAGACCGAGGACCTGCGCAATTCGCAGCTGACGATCAAGATCACCGGCTTCCAGTGGGGCTGGGACTACGACTACCTGAACAATGGCGTCGAATACTTCTCGCGCCTGGATCGCGCCAGCGACGCGGCCCGCCAGCTCGGTTCGGGCATCGATGTCAGGACCGTGCCGCATTACTTGCTGAACGTGGACCACCCGCTGGTCGTGCCGGTGGCCACGAAGGTGCGCGTGCTGGTCACGGCGAACGATGTGATTCATTCCTGGTGGGTGCCGGCGTTCGGCGTGAAGAAGGACGCGATTCCGGGGTTCGTCAATGAGGCCTGGTTCAACATCGATGCCGACAAGGCCGGCGTGTACCGCGGCAACTGCGCCGAGCTGTGCGGTCGGGATCACGGCTTCATGCCGATCGTGGTGAACGCGCTTTCCAAGGATGACTTCGCGGCATGGCTGAAGGCCAAACAGCTCGAGCAGCATCCCCCGGCTGCCGCCGACTCTTCGGCTCCGGCCGCGAAGTAAGCAACCGATACATCAAAGAGATACGAACATGGCCTACGACTCGCATGTTGCTACTGACCACGACCATGACGCGCATGATCACAAACCGCATGGCTGGCGCCGCTGGGTATTCGCGACCAATCACAAGGACATCGGCACGATGTACCTGGTGTTTGCCGGGATAAGTTTCTTCATCGGCGGCAGCATGGCCATGCTCATCCGCCTGGAGCTGTTCTCGCCTGGCATGCAGTTCATGGATCCGCTGTTCTTCAACAGCATGACCACCATGCATGCGCTGGAGATGATCTTCGGCGCCATCATGCCGGCCTGGACGGGCCTGGCAAACTGGATGATCCCGATGCAGGTGGGCGCGCCGGACATGGCGCTGCCGCGTTTGAACAATTTCAGCTTTTGGATCCTGCCCTTTGCGTTCACGCTGCTGCTGGCATCCTTGTTCGTACCCGGCGGCGGCCCCGCCGGCGGCTGGACCATGTATCCGCCGCTGATGCTGCAGGGTGGCGCGTCCTTCCCGATGACCATCTTCGCCATCCACATGATGGGTATTTCCTCGATCCTGGGCGCCATCAACGTCGTCGTGACGATCATGAATCTGCGCGCCCCGGGCATGACGCTGCTGCGCATGCCGCTGTTCGTGTGGACCTGGCTCATCACCGCCTACCTGCTGATCGCGGTCATGCCGGTGCTCGCGGGCGCCGTCACCATGCTGCTGACCGATCATTTCTTCGGCACGACCTTCTTCACCGCGGCCGGCGGCGGTGATCCGGTCATGTACCAGCACATCTTCTGGTTCTTCGGTCACCCCGAGGTATACATCCTCATCCTGCCGGCCTTCGGCATCGTCTCGGAAATCATCCCGACCTTCTCGCGCAAACCGCTGTTCGGCTACGACGCGATGGTGTACGCCACTGCGTCGATTGCCTTCCTGTCCTTCATCGTCTGGGCTCATCACATGTTCACGGTGGGCATGCCACTGGCCGGACAGCTGTTCTTCATGCTCTCGACCATGCTGATCGCGATCCCGACCGGCGTGAAGGTGTTCAACTGGACGGCGACCATGTACAAGGGCTCGCTCTCCTTCGAGCCGCCGATGCTGTTCGCGGTGTCGTTCCTGTTCCTGTTCACGATCGGTGGACTCTCCGGTCTGATGCTGGCCATCGTGCCCGCGGACTACCAGTACCAGGACACCTACTTCGTCGTGGCGCACTTTCACTACGTGCTGGTGCCGGGCGCCGTATTCGCGATCATGGCCGGTATCTACTACTGGCTGCCGAAGTGGACTGGCAACATGTACAACCAGACCCTGGGCAAGTGGCACTTCTGGCTGTCCACGATCTTCGTGAACGTGCTGTTCTTCCCGCAGCACTTCCTGGGACTGGCCGGCATGCCGCGCCGGATTCCGGATTACGCCGTGCAGTTCACCGACTGGAACAGGGTGTCCTCGCTCGGTGGTTTCGCCTTCGGCGCCACGCAACTGCTGTTCGTGTACCTCGTCTGGAAGTGCGTGCACGGTGGCGAGCGCGTCGGCAACCGTGCCTGGGAAGGCGCGCATGGATTGGAGTGGGAGTTGCCCTCACCGCCGCCGTTCCACTCCTGGACTGATCCGCCGTCGGATGCGCTGATCAACCGCGGCGCGGCGCATTGATGGCACTGGATGTGCCCACACTGAGCGATCAGCGCCGGCGCGGCGTGCGCCGCACGGCATTGGTGCTGGGCTTCATCGCGGCCGCGTTCTACGTGGGCTTCATGGCCATGATGATCTGGCGCGGCTCACGATGAGCCTGGAGCGCGACACCGCGGGCAAGACCAATCGCTCGCTGGCCACCAAGCTGTTCATCTTCGCCCTCGGCAGCTTCGGCTTCGGGTTCGCGCTCGTGCCGCTCTATGACGTGCTGTGCGCGGTGACCGGCCAGGGCGATCAGAAGGCGCTGGCGCGCGCCGCGACCGTCACGGAGCATCCGGATTTGAACCGCCTGGTCACCGTGGATTTCCTCACCAACCTGCCGGCGAACGGCAATTGGGAATTCCACCCGATGGTGAAGACCATGCAGGTGCACCCCGGTCAGCTGTATCTGACTCACTTCTATGCACACAACCTGATGGGTCATGACACGGTGGCCCAGGCCGTGCCGGATATCTCACCGTCCAAGGCGGTCGCCTGGTTCCGCAAGACCGAGTGCTTCTGCTTTTCGCCGCAGCACTTCAACGTGAACGAGGCGAAGGTGATGCCGGTGCGCTTCTTCGTTGATCCGGCGCTGCCCAAATACATCGATCGTGTGACGCTGACTTACACGTTCTACGATTCCACGACAATGATCAAACCCGAGAAATGACCATGGAACAGGCGCACGCCCCGGACACCAGTCACTACTACATCCCGCATCACAGTCTTTGGCCAATCGTCGGGTCGGTGTCGCTGTTCTCGATCATGTGGGGCATGGTGATCTACTTCAATGACTGGACCGGCCCGTGGGCGCTCGCGCCCGGTCTCACGCTCATCGCCTGCACTTTCTTCGGCTGGTTCTATTCCGTGATCGGCGAAAATCAGCATGGCATCTTCAACAGCCAGGTCGATCGCTCGTTCCGCATGGGAATGATGTGGTTCATCTTTTCCGAAGTGATGTTCTTCGCGGCCTTCTTCGGCGCGCTGTTCTATGCACGCACGTTGTCGACCCCGTGGCTGGGCGGACGCGGGGTGAAGATCTTCACGAACATCCTGCTGTGGCCGCACTACGACGGCACCTGGCCGACGAATGGTCCGGGTCACGTGGGCGGCCACGCGGACGGCACCTTTCAGATCGTGCCGGCGTTCAGCCTGCCGGCCATCAACACCCTGATCCTGCTGACCAGCGGCGTCACGGTGACCATCGCGCATCACGCCCTGCGCGTGGGCAAGCGCGGGGTGCTGAAGGTGTTCCTGGCCGCGACCTTCATCCTGGGGTTCAGCTTCGTGGCGCTGCAGGCCCACGAATACGGCGAAGCCTATCGCGAGCTGGGCCTGAAGCTGAGCACCGGAATCTACGGTTCGACCTTCTTCATGCTGACCGGCTTCCACGGCCTGCACGTCACCATCGGCGCCATCATGCTGACGGTGGTATGGCTGCGGGTACTGCGCGGGCATTTCACGCCGGAGAAGCACTTCGCCTTCGAGGCGGTCTCCTGGTACTGGCACTTCGTCGATGTGGTGTGGCTGGGGCTGTTCGTATTCGTGTACTGGCTCTAGTCGAGGGCAATCACAGCCCATGAGGCCTGATCAGCCCGAGTGACCAGGCCAGCATCAGCAGGATGAAGAGCCCCACCGACAATCCAACGCGCAGGGCGAGGGCGCGGAACATCTTGCGTGAGTCGCCCTGGGCGCGGGATAGATGAAATAGCGCCGAGCCGAGGCTCGCGACGATGGCCACCAGGACCAGGATGATCAAGACCTTCAGTGCCGTCTGCACGCTGCCCTCCGTTGCAGGCCAGGCCTGCCCTGCTCGCGAATTATAGATCCTTAAACCCCATGCCTATCGTCAGTTTCCCCGTCGGCCGCCGCCGTTTCGCACCCTCCTGGTCGATGACGCTGCTAACGATTGCACTGTGCGCGGTCTTTGTGCGACTGGGCGAGTGGCAATGGCAGCGCGGCGTCCATCGTCAGGCCGAGTGGGCTGCATTTGCCCGCGGCGCGGACGCGCCGGTGCCGTTGGGGACACAGGACTTGGGTTCATTAGGACGCTTCAAGCGCATCAGCGTCACCGGCACCTGGGACCGCGACCACCAATTCCTGATCGACAACCAGTCGCATGGCGGCCTGCCGGGCTATGCGGTACTCACGCCCCTGCGCCTGGGCGATGGCCGGGTGCTGATCGTGAATCGGGGCTGGGTGCCCTTCACCGGCTCGCGCGCGCGCTTGCCGCCGATCCCGCTCCATGCCACAGCTGCGGTCACACTGACCGGGCGCCTGGACAATCTGCCCGTGGGTGGCCTGGCTTTGGGCCATGCGGCGCCGGCTGCCGATGGATCCTGGCCCAAAGTCACCGGCTTCCCCACGCTCGCAGATCTGGCGACGGCCCTGCACCGGAAACTGCAACCGTGGACCGTCCTGCTCGATCCTGGTAGCGCGGATGGCTTTGTCAGGGACTGGCAGCCGCCGGGGCTTTCACCCCTGCGCCATTGGTCCTATGCCATTCAATGGTGGGGATTTGCTGTGACGCTGCTGATCATCTGGGGGATCATGAGCGCCCGGCGGCAGGAGCCGAAGAATTCATGAGCAGCGTCATCGACCCGGAACTGCATCGCCGCAATTTCCGCACCGTGTTTGCCCTGGCCGGCCTGTTCGTGCTGCCGCTGGCGCTATCGTTCTGGCTGTACTACGGCCTGCACTGGCGGCCCCAGGGCTCGACCAACCACGGCGACCTCATCACACCGGCGCGCCCGTTGCCGGAGGTGACACTGCCGGATGCGGCCGGGGTGGCCCAGCGCCACATCTTCAGCGGACACTGGACCCTGGTGTACATCGGCGATGGTGCCTGCAATGCCGACTGCCGCACGACCCTGTTCTTCATGCGCCAGACGCGCCTGTCCCTGGGCAAGGACATGACTCGCGTGGAGCGCGTATTCCTCGCGCCGTCCCACTGCTGCGACCGCAGCTTCCTGGACGGCGAACATCCGGGCCTGCGCGTGTTCGATGCCGCGGTGCCCGCTGCACAGTCACTGCTTGCGCAATTTCCCGTGGACGGACGCGCCCGGGCGCTGTACATCGTTGATCCGCTGGGAAACCTCATGATGCGTTACGATGCCCGACTGCCGCCGGAGGGTATGCTCGAGGACCTCAAACGCCTGCTGCAGCTGTCTCATATTGGCTGAACTCATGCTTCGGGATCCGGACACCACGCTTACCTGGATGCGCCGCATCGCGCTCGGCGCGGTGCTGCTTGCCTTCGGCGTGGTCGTGCTCGGCGCCTATGTGCGTCTGACGACCGCGGGACTGGGTTGCCCGGACTGGCCCGGCTGCTATGGCCATATCGCCCCGACCAGCACGGCAGTGGATGTGGGCAAGGCCTGGCGCGAGATGATCCATCGCTATTTCGCCGGCTCACTGGTGATCCTCACGTTGATCCTCGCCGTACTGGCGTTCTCCCAGAGGCGTGCCCGCTCATCGGGCGGCGCAAACGTGCCGCTCACGCTGGCGGTGGTCGCGACCATCATCGTGCAGGCGCTGCTCGGCATGCTGACCGTGACCTGGCAGGTCGCCCCGCAGATCGTGACGCTGCACCTGCTGTTCGGCATGACGACCCTGGGGCTGCTGTGGTGGCTGTGGCTGACGCTGGACGCACGCAGGCCGCGCACCACGGGTCCGGCGCTGGGCCGCAGTCCGCCGGTGGGTTGGGCGCAGACCCACTCGATCAGCCGCCGACTGGCGCTCATCGGCCTGCTGGTGCTGGCGGTGCAGATCGCGCTGGGCGGCTGGACCAGCACCAACTACGCCGCGACCGCCTGCCCGGATTTTCCAACCTGTCAGGCCGCCTGGTGGCCGCACATGGACTTTCGCGACGCCTTCGTGCTGTGGCACTCGCCCACCATGAACTACGAGGGCGGCGTGCTCGGCCTTGCGGCGCGCGTGGCCATTCACTTCACGCATCGGTTCGGCGCGCTCGTGACCACCGTGGCCTTGAGTCTGGCGGCGATCTGGATTCTGCGCGAACGTACCCTGGTGCGCTCGCGCCCCGCGGCCATCGCGGTGCTGGTAGCCTTGGGGCTGCAGCTGGCGATCGGCATCACGATGGTCGTGAAGGGTTTCCCGCTGTGGCTGGCCACCGCGCACAACGGTGGGGCGGCCTTGCTGCTGCTGGCAACCCTCGCGCTCAATCATCGGCTGATCGCTGCGGGCACCCGCAGCTGATGGAGCGGTGAGCGCACGTGGCCACATCGACCGGATACGTACTGCCGCAGGCGCACTGGCGCCTGTACCTCGCGTTGACCAAGCCGCGTGTGGTTGCGCTCATCGTGTTCACGGCCATCGTGGGCACCTTGATGTCGACGCCCGGACTGCCGCCCCTGTCGGCCCTGCTGTGGGGCAACCTCGGCATCGCCCTGGCCTCCGCCAGCGCGGCTGCCATCAATCACGTCCTGGACCGGCGCATCGATGCGCAGATGTCGCGCACCCGCGGCCGGCCGCTGCCGACCGGTGGCCTCACCGAGCGGCAGGCGCTCATCTTTGCGGCGGTGCTCGGGTTCGTCTCGATGGCGGTGCTGGGCCTGCTCGTCAATCTGCTCACGGCGGTGCTGACGTTTGCCTCGCTGATCGGCTACGCCATCATCTACACGGCCTGGCTGAAGCGTGCGACCTCGCAGAACATCGTGATCGGCGGTGCCGCCGGCGCCGCACCACCGGTGCTGGGGTGGACGGCCGTGACCGGCCATGTCGATGCCGACGCGCTGCTGCTGTTCCTCATCGTTTTCGCCTGGACGCCGCCGCACTTCTGGGCGCTGGCGATCGCGCGTCGCGACGAATACGCTCGGGCCGGAATTCCAATGCTCCCGGTCACGCATGGCGTGGCGCACACGCGCCTGCATGTGCTGCTGTACACGGTGCTGCTGGTGCTGGTCACGCTGCTGCCCTTCATGACGCGCATGAGCGGCCTGATCTATCTGGTGGCGGCGCTCGTCCTCGATGCAATGTTTCTCTACCACGCCCTGATCCTGAAGATCTCGGCGCGCCAGGAGCTGCCGATGCGGGTGTTCCGCTTTTCGGTCAACTATCTGATGTGGATGTTTGCGGCGCTGCTCGTGGACCACTACCTGCCCACGACCCAGCACCTGCTCTGAATCCGCGGGGGCGAAATGGTGCGCGCATGCTGATCGAACGGGTCTGGGCAGCCAACGAATTGCGCAACTTCCACTACCTGGTGGCCTGCCCCGAAACGGGCGAGGCCCTTGCGATCGATCCGCTGCAGTGGAGCCTGTGCCTGGCGGCCGCCCGACAGCGCGGCTGGACCATCACACAGATCCTGAACACGCACGAGCATTGGGATCACACGGGCGGCAACGCCGGCTTGGTCGGCGCGACCCAGGCGCGCGTCCTGGCGCACGCGCGGGCGGCGAGCACGATCGGCGGCGTGGATCGGGGACTTGAGCGCGGTGATGTGATCCGCGTCGGACGCGGCGTCGAACTGGAGTGCCTGGATACCCCGGGTCACACGCTGGCGCATATCTGCCTCTTTGCCCACGGCGATGCCCCCGCGCTGTTCTCCGGCGACACGTTGTTCAACGCCGGCGCCGGCAATTGCCACAGCACCGGGCGGCCCGATCTGCTCTATGACACCTTTGTCACGCAGCTGGCGCGCTTGCCGGATTCGACCCGGCTGTTCCCCGGTCACGAATACCTGGTCCGCAACCTCGAGTTCACGCTGGATCGGGAGCCTGACAATGAAGAGGCCACGCAGATGCTCGAAGCGGCGCGCGACGCCACGGCGCACAGTGCACCGGTGACCTCGTTGGCGCAGGAAAAGCGCGTCAATACCTTCTTCAGGCTGCAGAACCCGCGCATCATTGCCCGCCTGCGGGAGCGGTTTGCGGACCTTGGGGAGCACCCGGACGCGAAGGCGGTGTTCCTGAAACTGCGCGAACTGCGTAACGCCTGGTAATTGCGAAAAACGGAGACATCCATGCGCATTCGACCCATTCTGCTGCTGACTGCAACGCTGCTGGTCGCGCCGCTCGCCTGGTCCATCCCCAGCGCCACGCTCGATGCGGCGGGCTCGGCACCGCAGGCGGCGCCGTCGGCCCAGGACGCCGCCACCTATGCTGCCGCCCTCGCATTGATGAAGCAGGCCGACGCTGCGGCGGATCAGGGCAGTGCCCACGAAGCGTACGCCAGCGCGCGCACCAAGCTGCAGTCGCTGGTCGGGCGCTCACCGCAGTTCGCAGAGGCGTGGAATGCCCTGGGGTATACCCAGCGCAAACTCGGCGCCCTGGATGAGTCCCTGGCCTCGTACGCGAAGGCCCTGGAGCTGAAGCCGGGCTATCCGGAGGCGCTGGAGTATCGCGGCGAAGCGTATCTGCGTTTGAATCGCATCCATGATGCGAAGCAGGCCTACCTGGACCTGTTTGCGAGCAATCGCAAAATCGCGGCGACCCTGCTGGAAGCGATGAAGGTGTGGATCAAAACCCAGCAGGGCGGCCACGCGGTCGATGCCAGCGAGGTGACGGATCTGCAGCAGTGGGTGCAGGAACGCAGCCAGATCGCGACCCAGACCGCGGCGCTGACACGCGCGGGTGCGGCCGCCAGCTGGCGCTAGCGCACTTGGCGCGGTGGGCGTGGACGCTGCTGCTGACCGCGCTGCCGGCGCTGGGCACGGCGCAAGCCGGGCCCGCGCCCTTTGCATGGCATCTGCCGCGCGGCTTTCCCACGCCCTTCGTACCCGCCGACAATCCGATGTCGGCCGCGAAGGTCGCGCTCGGAAGGCGCCTGTTCTTTGAAACGAAGCTGTCCGTCACCGGCCGCTACAGCTGCGCGAGCTGCCACGATCCGGCGCGCAGCTACACCGACGGCCGCGCCCGCGCGGTGGGTGCGACCGGGGCCGTCGTACCGCACAGCGCGATGACGTTGATCAATGTCGCCTACAACCTCGCCTACGGTTGGCAGCATCCGCAAATTTCGTCGCTGGAAGCACAGATGCGCCAGCCGCTGTTCAATCGGCATCCCGTCGAAATCGGTCTGAGCGGTCGCGAACGCGAAGTCGACGCCGCCCTGGCCGCGGATGCCGGCTACGCGCAGCGGTTCGCGGCCGTATTCGGCGGCGCAATCACCACGGCGCGCATCATCGACGCCATCGCCGCGTTCGAGCGCACGCTCATCGCGGGTCACTCCGACTTTGATGCCTACGTGTTTGACGGCCGGCATGACGCGCTCTCGCCGGTGGCAAAGCACGGGATGGCGCTGTTCTTCTCGCGCCGCATCGGTTGCGCGGGCTGTCACTCCGGTTTCAATTTTTCCGGCAACTGGCGCGATCGTGACGGTCCCACGGGCAAGGCCGGCTTCGCCGATGACGGTCTGGGGGTCGGGCGCATGCGCATACCCACGCTGCGCAATATCGCACTGACCGCGCCCTATATGCACGATGGGCGTTTCGCCACGCTCGATGCGGTACTCGACCACTATGAGCGCGTCGGAAAACTTCCCTCGAGCGCCCGGGGCGGGCAGCGTGACCCGCGCCTGAAGTCCTTCACGCTGGCTAAGACCGAGCGTGAGGCGTTGGTCGCATTCCTGAACAGCCTCACCGAGCGACCCGCCCGCGCGCCGTAGCGCTCGCCGCGCAGCCGCAATCCGGATAGGCTCGCTCCCGTGGAACGCTACTCCTCCTTCTATCGCGGCACCTTCACCCTGGTCGCGCTGGCGATACTGGGCTATCTGCTGCTGCGGATGGCGGCACCCCTGGCCGGCGCCCTCACCTCGGCGACGGTGCTGGCGTTCCTGCTGTTTCCGCTGCAGGTGCGGTTGGCGCGGGCCCTGAAACATCGCCCGGGCCTGTCGGCCGTGATCATCACGGTGCTGACGCCGTTCGTGATCATCGCGCCGCTGAGCATCCTGGGATTGGTGTTCGCAGGCCAGGTGGGCAGTCTCATCAGCGGTTTCAAGGACGGCAGCCTGTTCGTTCCCGGCCTGGGCGGCGATCCGGGAAGCTATCCGTTGATCGGTCCGGTACTGCGCCTGCTGCAGGAGAGCCTGCCCATCAGCGCCGCACAGATTCAGGAGTGGGCGACGCAAACCGCGCACGCCGCCTTGCAGGCAGCCGCCTCGCTGAGCGGCGCCTTTGTCGTCGGATTGGCGGGCACTTTCATCCAGTTTGTCCTGATGCTGTTTCTGCTGTTCTTTCTGCTGCTGGACGGTCGCAGCATCATGCGGCATCTGGCCCGGCTGATACCCGTAGACAGCGATATGAGCGACTCGCTGATCAACAACCTGATCGCGGTCATGCGCGCCGTGGTCTATGGCACCACCGTGACGGCGCTGCTGCAAGGAGTACTCACCGGCATCGGCTTTGCCATCATTGGCTTGCCCTCGCCCGTGGTATTCGGGGCACTCGCCGCCGCCGCATCCTTCATCCCCGCAATCGGCAGCGCCGTGGTGCTGGGGCCGGCCATTCTGTACCTCATATTCATCGGTCGCTGGGGAGCGGCGATCTTTCTGCTGGTATGGTGGGGCCTGCTGGCACTGGGCGAACAGTTCCTGCGCCCTGTGCTGACCTCCCGCCATGCGCAAGTCTCCGCCCTGGCCGTGTTCGTCGGCGCCATCGGCGGCGTCAGCGCGTTTGGCTTCATCGGCATCGTGATCGGCCCGGTGCTGATCAGCCTGGTGGTGGAGATCGTACGGTCATTCACCGACGTCCGGACCGATAAGTCCTGACCCGGCAGCCGTGGTATAGAATGCGCATCCCATGGATTTGTCTCCCATCCTAGCGTCGCTGAACGAGGCGCAGCGCGCAGCCGTCACGGCTCCGGTCGGGCCCGTACTGGTGCTCGCCGGTGCCGGCAGCGGCAAGACGCGCGTGCTCATCCACCGCCTCGCCTGGCTGTGCCAGGTCGAGAATGTCTCACCCCACGGTATTCTCGCGGTAACCTTCACGAACAAGGCGGCCGGCGAAATGCGCGGGCGCATCGAGACTCTGCTGGGCTACTCGGCCGCGGCGCTGTGGATCGGCACCTTCCACGGCATTGCCCACCGGCTGCTGCGGCTGCACTGGCGCGAGGCGGGCCTGGTGCAGGGCTTCCAGATTCTGGACTCCGAGGATCAGTTGCGCCTGATCAAGAAACTCATCAAGGCGCTGGGCCTGGATGAAAGCCGCTGGGTGCCGCGTGAGGTGCAGGGGTTCGTCAACTCGAACAAGGACGAGGGACACCGGCCCAAGCACCTCAAGGACGGCAACGATCCGACGCGTCGCCAGTTGATCCGGCTGTATGCGGACTACGAGGAGGCCTGCGCGCGCGCCGGCGTGGTCGACTTCGCGGAGCTGCTGCTGCGGGCGTTCGAACTGTGGCGCGACCAGCCCGCGCTGCTGGAACACTATCGCCATCGATTCCGGCACGTACTGATCGATGAGTTCCAGGACACGAATGCCATCCAGTACGCATGGATGAAGCTGCTGGCGGGCAGCACCGTGCAGCCCTTCGCGGTCGGCGATGATGACCAGTCCATCTATCGCTGGCGCGGCGCGCGGGTGGAGAATCTGCATCAGTTCCGCCGCGATTTCCCCCATGCGAAGCTGTTTCGCCTGGAACAGAATTACCGCTCCACGGCCACCATCCTCAACGGCGCCAATGCGCTGATCGCGCACAACTCGGGGCGACTGGGCAAGACGCTGTGGACCGACGGCGTGCACGGCGATCCGATCCACCTGTACGCGGCGTTCAATGAGCGCGACGAGGCGGAATTTGTACTGCAACGGATCCGTGACTGGATGCAGCGCGGCGGTCAGCGCAGTCAGGTGGCCATCCTGTACCGCTCCAACGCGCAATCGCGGGTGTTCGAGGAAGCCTTCCTCTCCGCCCGGATTCCCTACAAGGTATATGGGGGCCTGAGGTTCTTCGAACGCGCTGAGATCAAGGACGCGCTCGCCTACCTGCGCCTGATCACGAATCACCGTGACGACGCCTCATTTGAACGGGTCGTGAATCTGCCGACCCGCGGGATCGGCGCCAGGAGCCTGGACATCATCCGTGAGACTGCGAAGGGTTCCGGGCAATGCCTGTGGGATGCCGCCGGCGCCTGCATCGCGGATGCACTGGGGCCGAAGGCCTCGAGCGCGGTGCATGGCTTCATGCAATTGATCGAACGGCTGGGGCGCGAAATCGAGGGCCTGGCGCTGCACGAGCAGGTCGATCATGTCATCAATCACAGCGGCCTGATCGACCATCATCGGCGCGAAAAGGCCGATCGCGGCGAAGCACGCGTGGAGAACCTGGAGGAACTGGTCAGCGCCGCGCGCGGTTTCACCGGCGAGGGGAGCGAGGACCTGCCGCCGCTGGCGGCCTTCCTGGCGCACGCCGTGCTCGAATCCGGCGAGGGGCAGGCGGGCGCCTGGGAGGACTGCATCCAGATGATGACCCTGCACAGCGCCAAGGGACTCGAATTTCCGATCGTGTTCATGGCGGGGATGGAGGATGGCCTGTTCCCGCACCAGCGTTCATTGAATGATATCGAAGGCCTGGAGGAGGAGCGCCGCCTGGCCTATGTCGGCATGACCCGTGCGATGCAGCAGCTCTACGTCACCTATGCCGAGCAGCGCCGCCTGCACGGCATGGATACCTACGGCGCACCGTCGCGGTTCATCAAGGAGATTCCCGGCGAATTGATTGAAGAAGTCCGGGCACGCGTGCCGGTGGCCCGGCCGATGCTGGGCAGTCGCTTCAGCGGCGCCGGTGCCGGGCGCGGCTCGCTGCGCGAGAGCGCCGGCAACGGCCATCCCGGCATGGGTCTCGGGGTTCGCGTGCGTCACGGCAAGTTCGGCGAAGGCGTCATTCTCAATCTGGAAGGCAACGGCGCGCATGCGCGCGTCCAGGTGAATTTTGAGCAGCAGGGCACCAAGTGGCTTATGCTGCAATACGCAAACCTCGAGCCTTTGTGACATAAACTTCCCACATGAAAATCGTCATCCTGGGGGCGGGGCAGGTCGGCAGAACCGTCGCCTACCAGCTGTCCCGAGAAGAGGCCAATGAAGTCACGGTGGTGGATGTCAACGAAGACACTCTGCGTGACCTGCAGGATCGCATCGACATCCGCACCGTCGCCGGCAATGGCGCCCACCCCTCGGTACTGGAAGCGGCCGGAGCAGCGGAGGCGGACATCCTGATCGCACTCACGAACAGTGATGAAGTGAACATCCTGGCCTGCGAAGTGGCCGACACCCTGTTTCGCACACCCACGAAAATCGCCCGCATCCGTTCCGCGGAGTACACGGCGCGGCCGGAGCTCTTCAGCGATGATGCGCTGGCGGTGGACTTCTTCATCAGCCCGGAGCGGCTGGTCACCGAATACATCGAGCGCCTCGTCAATTTTCCGGGCACGCTGCAGGTACTTGATTTTGCCGACGGCAGGGTGCGGCTGGTCGGTGTGCGGGCCCACAAGGACGGCAAGCTCGTCGGTCAGCGCCTGCGCGAACTGCGCGAGCACATCCCCAGCACCGAGGCACGCATCGTGGCCATCTATCGCAAGGGCGGTGCGGTGCGCCCGGAGGGGGAAACCGTCATCGAAGACGGCGATGAGGTGTTCTTCCTGGCCGGCCGCGACTACATCCGCCGCGTCATGACGGAAATGCGCAAGGATGAAAGTCCGATGCGCCGCATCGTCATCGCCGGCGCCGGCAATATCGGCTTGCGTCTCGCGCGTGCACTGGAGAAAACCAGTCAGGTGAAGCTCATCGAGCGCGACGCGCAGCGTGCGCGGCGCGTGGCGGAGTTGCTCGAGAACACCATCGTGCTGCATGGCGATGCGGCCGATGAGGAACTGCTGATCGAGGAGAATATCGACAGCACGGACGTATTCGCGGCCCTGACGAATTCGGAGGAAGCGAACATCCTCTCGGCGATGCTGGCGAAGCGGCTCGGAGCCCGCAAGGTCATGGCGCTCATCAACAAGCCCTCCTACGCGGAGCTGATGGAAAGCGGCAGCATCGACATCGCGATCTCGCCCCAGACGATCACCATCGGCTCGCTGCTGGAGCATGTCCGGCGCGGCGACGTGGTGAAGGTGCATTCCCTGCGCCGCGGCTCCGCCGAGGCGCTCGAAGCCATCGTGCACGGCACCGAGGCGACCTCGCGCGTCGTCGGGCGCCGCGTCGAGGAACTGAAGCTGCCAGAGGGCGCCTCGATCGGCGCGATCGTGCGTGGCGATGAGGTGATCATGTGCCACCACGATACGGTCGTGCAGGCCGACGATCATGTGATCCTGTTTCTCTCGGATCGGCGTCATGTGGATGCCATCGAGCGCTTGTTCACCGGTCCCGCGCGCTAGACTCGCCTCGTGCTGGGTGTCATCAATGTCCTCGGCCTGATCCTCACGGCCTTCGGCGCGACGTTCACACTGCCGCTGCTGACGGCGCTGATCGCCGGCGACGGCACGGCCGCCGACTTCCTGTTGAGCGGAGTGATCACGGCCGGCGTCGGCTTTTTCATCGCCGCCGCGACCAAACGTCACGCCCGGGAGTTGAAGCCGCGTGATGGCTTCCTGCTGGTGACGCTGGGCTGGGCGCTCATGTCCGCCGCAGCGACCATCCCGCTGTTGCTGCTGATTCCGCGTCTGAGCTTCACCGACGCGTATTTCGAGACCATGTCGGGACTGACCACGACGGGCGCCACCATGCTCACGGGTCTGGATCACCTGGCGCCGGCCATCAACGTCTGGCGCTGCACCCTGCACTGGTTCGGCGGGCTGGGCATCATCGTGCTGGCGGTGGCGGTCTTGCCGCTGCTGGGCGTCGGGGGCATGCAGCTGTACAAGGCCGAGACGCCCGGCCCGATGAAGGACGACAAGATCACGCCGCGCATCACCGGCACGGCCAAGTCGCTGTGGCTGGTGTACTGCGCCATCACCGCGGTGGGCATCATCGCACTGCGGCTGGCGGGCATGTCGTGGCTGGATGCGGTCTGCCATTGTTTCTCGGCCGTGGGCCTGGGCGCTTTTTCCACGCACGATGCCAATGTCGCGTATTTCAACTCGCCGGCCATCGAGCTGACGCTGTGTGCGCTGATCATTGTCGCGTCATTGAGTTTTTCGCGGCATTTCCTGGCACTGCGGCAGCTGTCATTGGCCCCCTACACGCGCGACCCCGAGGCACGCGCCGTACTGCTGGTGCTGACAGTGAGCGTCGTGGTGATCGCGATGGTGCTGGAGTTCCACCACACCTACGCGACCTTCGGCACCGGGCTGCGCCATGCGCTGTTCAATGTCGTCTCCGTGGCCACGACATCAGGATTGGTGTCACAGGATTATTCGCGCTGGCCGGTGTTCGCGCCATACTGGATGCTGTTCCTGTCCTGCATCGTCTCCAGCACCGGCTCGGCCGGCGGCGGCATCAAGATGTTCCGTACCCTGCTGCTCGCCCGCCAGGCGGGACGGGAGTTGAAGCTGCTGGTGCACCCCAGCGCGGTGGCGCCGGTGCGGATCGGTGGCCGACCGGTACCGGACCGGGTGTGCAACTCCGTGCTTGCGTTCATTTTTTTGTATTTCATGACCGCCACGGTGCTGATCTTCGCGCTGCTGCTGTCGGGTCTGGACTTTCAAACGGCCCTCGGTGCCATACTGGCCTCATTGAACAATATGGGCACGGGGCTGGGTGGCGTGGGTCCCGGACACACCTATCAGTCGCTCTCGGACTTCCAGTCCTGGGTCTGCACCGTCGCGATGCTGCTGGGACGACTGGAAATCTTCAGCGTTCTGGTATTGTTCACCCCGACATTCTGGCGCAAGTAGCAATCAGCTGAACGCCGCATGACTGACCCGACGCGCGAAATCCTGGTCGGATCCGACCAGTTCGAAGTGGTCACCGAAGATCTGATTCTGCGTGCGCGTCTGAACTGCGCCATTGCCGTGTGCGTCTTCGATACGGTAGATGAGGCCGGCGCCCTGCTGCACCTGCGCTGCGTGGCGCGCGCGGGCAGCAATCCGGACGCAACGGACACGACGCTGGCCACGGAGCTGCTGCTGCTGGATCGGTGCGTGCAGTCGCTGCGTGCTGCGGCGCCGCAGGCGCGCGCCCTGAAGTCCAGGATCATCGTGCATGTGCCGGCGGACAGCAGCGCGCGCCCCGCGTGCGACAGCATGCTCACCCTGGTCGGTCATTTCATGCAGGACATCGGCGCGGAACTCGCGCCGGTGGACCTGGGCACGGACCAGCCGCGTGAAGTGGTGTTCAGGCCCTGCATGGGGACGCTGCAGGTTCGGTGAGCCGGGACCGACGCGCCACGGGCGGGCACGCCGGTCAATCCTTCACTGGATACCGCGCTCCATCCCGGTGGATGTACCCGCCGCCGTCGGCGATCATGTCAATGTCCGAGTACATGCAGCGATCCTGCGGGTCGGAATTGCCGATCTCAAGCACCCGTGCCGGCCGGCCGGATTTATTGACCAGGTGATGCCCATCAGGGTCGCCACGCCTGAATGCGGCGCAGTCCCCGGCGCGCAATATCTCTTCGCCGGCGTCGGTGACCAGTGTCAGCTCGCCATCCAGCACCCAGACAAACTCGTCCTCGTGGCTGTGCCAGTGACGCTGGCTGGACCAGGCGCCCGGCTCGATAACAGTCAAGTTCACTCCGAATAGTGTCAGTCCCGCGTGGCGCGCCAGCCGTTGGCAGGATTGACCGCTGCAGGGGATGTCGAAGGGATGCGGATAATTACAGTCGATCTGCGCGGGTACGGTGGAAAGATCGATCATCTTCATGGTGCGGGACGCCTTCAGGCTGATTGATCCCGGATTCTGGTGTCGCCTACCGGACACTTGCAAGTGACTGCCGCGGACCATGGGGTGGCATTGAGCTCTTTCTATGGGATTGCGTTTGGCCCCCCATATTGCATGGTGGCATCATGCTGCTCAGTCATGTATTCGAACAATATTCCGTGCGGTAGAAGGAGCTCAACAGTGCAATCGGGCTGTTGAGCAAGGAACTCAGATTCGCACGGTCGAACAAGTACCCACTGAGGGACTCCGTGTTGGTCTATCACCTCGTGTGAGTGCTGGCTAATCCATTCAAGGGTGCGGGGCTTCTCACGTAACGGTGAGAAGCTGGGACTATGCGCAGGGCGATTCATCTCCCCACCGGCCTCGACCCGTGCGAGCTCGATCACGTCCGCTGCCACATCGGTGATCTCGTTCTGCCAGCGTGCCCCGGAAGCAGCCGTTGAGTCAGGCAGCGGTGGCAGCGTGGCAATACCCCGGACAGTAGATTGCAGCAACTCCGACACGTCAACTTTCGCATGTTTTAAATCCAGTGGCTTAAGTCTTGCTCTGTCGCTTCGCTCCCCCGAATGTCTTTCACTGGTGCGCTCCGGGAAGAAAACAATGGTTCCAACTTCCGGGGCAATGCTCTCCTTGTCCGTGGGGAGTCTCGACGCCCATATCATCATTACAGCGAGGACATGCCCAAGGCCGACTACGACTGCGGTGATGGCGCGATTCCGCATTTTTATCGTTATCGAGCCGCGGGAACGGCCCGTCAAAAGGAGATATACACACTCCGCTCCAGTGTCTGCCTGAAACAAGACCGCGCAACTTTACAGATCCTCGAAGACAAAGCTTTTCGCCATGCGGTCGTAAACTTCAAATACGGCATCACGCTGCGCGGCCGTGATATTTCTGGCAGCGAACTGCAGAATGTAGGCGCCGTGGGTTCCGAGGATGTAATAGTTGCGGCAGTACCAAATACCCTCTCCGTTCTTTGGTGCGCGTTCGAAATCAAGGGCGATGGCGCGCTTGGACCCGATTGTGATCGCTGCGCTTGGGACAAAGTGTACAAACCCGCTGTTCGCCATGTCATGTTGAGCAGACTCGAGGATCGTCTTGAAGTCCTCTTTGGCGGGACCGTTGGTATGACGCAAGACGGTCAGCAGGCGATCGGTGCTGTCGCTTGTTCCGAAGGACAGAGCCTGGCGCCGAAGGAGGTGGACGGTAGATCCGGACGGCACGGGCAGCCAATGAATGGGAAGGTCCAGCTCGAACTTCCATTCATTGTTCGTATTGATGTACTGCACCACCGGTCGGGCGTTGGGTTCGCCTGCCCGCGCAATGCCGGGGCTGCCCCACAAGCCCGCCCCGATCGGTGCAACGATGACCAGGCCGGCCGCCACGGCAAGCACAGTCTTCTTGACCAGCGAAAGCCTGACTAGAACGGGGTTTTGCATGATTTCCTCGATTCGTTTCCTCAGAACCCCGCCGGAGACTCCAGCACTCCAAAGCGCAGTGGCGACATACAATCGACAGACCTGGAGAATTCCCTCGGCATATGTATGCCGATCATTGCCGGATTGAATGACGGCCTCGTCGCAGGCTCGCTCACGCTCCGCGACCATTCGGGCTCCGAGCCACCATACGAGCGGGTGAAACCAGACGAGCGTTTCGACCAGCGTGTGGATTGCGGCGGTCAGATTGTCTCGGCGACGCCAGTGACACAGCTCATGGGCCAAAATGGCATTCAGCTGTGGCTTGCCAAGCTGTGACGTAATGCCTGCCGGAAACAGAACTGCAGGCGAGACAATTCCGAACACGCCGGGTTCCAAGTTACTCGTGGTCGCACGCACAGGGATCGGAGCGTCGATGTCGAGGGGCGTTGATGCCCGCGTAATCGCACGCAAATGCCGCCACTGAACCGTGCGGTGACAGATCAAGAGCATAACGCCAAGCAGCCAGATCAGGAACGCGATCGACCAGCCGCTCAGGAGCAATTGGCCGGAAGCCTGCCCCAATCCGGTTGCCACAAAATTGTTCATCAGCATGGCGGCGGGACTTGCGATCTGCCCCATCGCTGCGGCAAAGCTTGGGTCCACTTGCAACAGCGCGGGCGCTTTTGAGCTGAAAAGCCCTCCGATCCATACGAGCAACGAGAAAGGCACAACAAACTTTGCGGATGCCGCGAACCAGATGAGGAAGCGGACGCTTGCCCGGTCTTTCCGGAAGGCTAGAGCAAGGAGTCCCGCGGCAGCAGCGCAAAGGGTCGACTGCCAGAGATGATCGAAGATTACCTCACCCATCGGACCTTCCTTTCTTGGAAAGGTTGCGCAGAGTCTCTTCAGCCTCTTTCACGTCTTTTAGCGTCAATTGTCCGGATTCGATCAGATGCGCCATGAGCGGTTGCATGCGCTGGCCGAAAATGCGCAAAAGCTCGTCTACGAAGCGTCCTTGGGCGGCGGCCTTGGAGACTGCAGCCTCGAATATGTTCGCATTGCTGATTCGTTTCACACGCCGGACCGCCTTCTTGCGCTCCAGGCGATTCACCATCGTTTGCACCGTGGTATAGGCGGGGCGCTGAGATTCCGGGAAAGTTTCCTGAATCTCGCGCACTGAACATTGGCCTGCCATCCACAGCGCCTCCATGATCCGGAGTTCCAAGGCGGTAAGCTTGGGATTCACCATCCGATGCACTCATGCTACTACAACTGTCGTAAACTCTACTACACCTACTAGTGACCGCACAAGCTCCGCACGGTCTGGTCTGTTGGCCGGCGCAAAGCGGCGGGTAGCGTTGCGGACTACCGGCGCTGCACACGGAAAGCGAATTGCCGGGCGGACCGAGCTGCGCAGGCGTCTGTCGCGCTTTGGGCGTTCCTCCATGGAGCCGTTGCGTTCTCATCGTTAAATGCCGGAAACCGGCCGCTCGTCACCGGTGGCTTTGATCAATTGGGTCAGCTGCGGTCAGTCGACACGCTGCCGTCAGCGCCTCACGCGGTGCCGATTGATCTGGTCACGCAGCGTGCGCGCAGCCGTGCGCGCCGCCTCGATCCAGGTGTCATCGCTGGCGGCATACAGGATGGCGCGTGAGGAACTCACCATGAGTCCGTTGCCGGCCGCGGTCTGACCGTTGGTCACGACCGCCTGCACCTCACCGCCCTGCGCGCCCACGCCGGGAACCAGGAATGGCATGTCCCCGGTCAGGGCGCGCACCCGCGCCAGTTCACGTGGGTAGGTCGCACCCACCACCAGGGCGCAATTGCCGCGCGAGTTCCAGCGGCTTGCGGCCAGCTGTGCGACTACTTCGAAAAGCTTGCGCCCCCCGGTGTCCAGGTCCTGCAGATCGCCGGCACCGGGATTGGAGGTCCGGCACAGCACGATCACACCGCGATCCTCGTACGCGAGGAACGGCTCGAGCGAATCGGTACCGAGATAGGGATTGACGGTCACGGCATCGGCGCCGTAGCGCTCGAAGGCCTCGATGGCATAGCGGTCGGCCGTATTGCCGACATCGCCACGCTTAGCGTCGAGAATGACGGGAATCCCCGGGTGATGCTGATGGATGTATTCAATGGTGCGCTCGAGCTGGTCCTCGGCTTCGTACGCCGCGTAATGCGCGAACTGCGGCTTGTAGGCGCACACGAGGTCCGCGGTGGCATCAATGATGGCGCGGTTGAATTGAAAGATCGGGGAAGCCACGCCGGCCAGTTCGGACGGAAACTTCTCCAGTTCGGGGTCCAGGCCAACGCATACCAGGGAGTCATTGCGCGTCCAGGCCGCCTTGAGCTGCTCGACGAATTTCATCGGTCCCACACTCTTCAGGCCACGCGGGTAGCGGTGTACTTCTTCAGATACACGAGCAGGATGGAGATGGCAGCGGGCGTCACGCCGGGAATGCGCGCGGCCTGACCGAGGGTCGCCGGGTGCACCTCGCTCAGGCGCTGGCGCACCTCCGTGGACAGGCCGGGCACGAGCCCGAAATCAAGCTCGGTGGGCACGCGGATCGACTCGCTGCGCAGCTGTCGCTCGACTTCCTGGTTTTGGCGCTGGATGTAGCCGGCATACTTGGCCGTGACTTCCATCTGCAGGGCGACCTGCGCCGGCAGCCGCTCATCGACCTGATCCCACTTGGGGCTGCCCGCAAGCTCGATGATATCGGCATAGCCGACGCCCGGTCGCCGCAGCAGTTCCAGCGCGCTGTAGTCGCGGGCCGGTGGCAGCCCGGCCAGCACCCGCTCGCTCCAGGCGCTCGGCACCTGTTCGGGCTTCACGCGGGTCGCGGACAGGCGCTCGAATTCCCGCCGCACCAGGGATGCGCGTTCGTTGAACAGCCGCCAGCGCTCCTCGTCGATGAGGCCCAGCTGGTGGCCCTGCCCCGTCAAACGCAGGTCGGCATTGTCTTCGCGCAGCAGCAGCCGGTGTTCGGCGCGGCTGGTGAACATGCGATAGGGTTCGGGGGCACCGCGCGTAATCAGATCGTCCACCAGCACGCCCAGGTACGCCTCGCTGCGTTTCGGAATCCACGGTTCCGCGCCGCGCACGTGCTGGACGGCATTGATGCCGGCGAGCAGCCCCTGGGCCGCGGCCTCTTCATAACCGGTCGTGCCATTGATCTGGCCGGCGAAGAACAGACCGCCGATGGCGCGCGTCTGCAACGAAGCGGCGAGCTCGCGCGGGTCAAAGAAATCGTACTCGATGGCATAACCGGGTCGGGTCAGATGCGCCTGCTCGAACCCGCGGATGCTGCGTACCAGTTCGTACTGCACATCGAAGGGGAGGCTCGTGGAGATGCCGTTCGGGTACACCTCGTGGGTGTCCAGACCCTCCGGCTCGACGAAGATCTGGTGCGAGCTCTTGTCCGCGAAGCGCACGACCTTGTCTTCGACCGAAGGACAGTAACGCGGACCCACCCCTTCAATCACGCCGGTGAACAGGGGCGAGCGGTCGGTGGCCTGGCGGATGATCTCGTGCGTGCGCTCATTTGTCTCAGTAATGAAACAATCGACCTGTTTTGGATGATCACTGGCGCGACCGAGGAACGAAAACACCGGCACGGGCACATCGCCGGGCTGGGCCCGCAGGACGGAGTAGTCGATGGTCCGGCCGTCGATACGCGGCGGGGTGCCGGTCTTCAATCGTCCGACCCGCAGGTCCATTGCGCGCAGTTTCTCGGCCAGGCGGTTCGAGGGCGGATCTGCGGCGCGTCCGCCCGCGTGCTGTTCGAGGCCCACATGGATGCGGCCGCCCAGGAAAGTACCCACGGTGAGCACCACGGCGGGTGCCTCGAATACGATGCCGGAAACCGTGACCACTCCCGTGACCTGCCCCGCCTCGATCCGGAGGTCCGCGACCTCCTGCTGGAACAAGGCGAGATTCGGCGTGTTCTCGAGAGTGTGACGGATGAACTGCCGATAGCGCTGCCGATCGGCCTGCGCGCGGGTCGCGCGCACGGCGGGTCCCTTGCTCGCGTTCAGCGTGCGGAACTGGATACCGGCGTGATCGGCAGCGCGCGCCATGACTCCGCCGAGGGCATCGATTTCGCGCACCAGGTGACCCTTGCCGATGCCGCCGATCGCGGGGTTGCAGCTCATCTGTCCGAGCGTGTCGATGCTGTGGGTGAGCAGCAGCGTGCGCGCACCCCGGCGCGCCGCCGCGAGCGCGGCTTCGGTGCCGGCATGACCGCCGCCGATGACAATGACTTCAAGAGTGTGCGCGAATCGCATGGAAAGCACGCTGCTTCAACGAGTTATAATTGCAGCCTATTGTATGCGGCCCGCCCCGATATATCGACGCGTTCTGAGCCGCATTCCGGCGCTTGCCGCCATGGCCATCATGGCCGGCGCGGCTGTCCTGCTGGGCTCCCGTCCCCTGGCCGCGGCTTCGCCGGCACCGACCCTGAAGCTGACTCCCTGCCGGCTCACGCATCCCAGCCAGCTGGTCTCCGTGGAGGCACAGTGCGGCCGGCTGACCGTGCCCGAAGATCCCGCGACACCGGGCGGCCGCCAGCTGCAGCTGTTCGTCGCGCGTGTTCCGGCGGTCAGCGAGCACGGCCGTCCGGATCCGCTGTTCGTGCTCGCGGGCGGTCCGGGCCTGGCCGCCACGACTTTCTACACCGGCGTCGCGCCGGTCTTCGAGCGTATTCACCGCGACCGGGACATCGTGCTGGTGGACCAGCGCGGCACGGGAGCCTCGAACGCGCTGACCTGCCCGGGCGTGACGGATCCGGATGCCCCGGATTCCACCGCAGCGCTCGTGCAGGAGGCGCGCAGCTGCCTGGCGTCGTTGTCCTCACACGCGAACGTGGCCGACTACACCACCTCGCTCGCGGTTCGGGATCTGGATGCGGTGCGCGCCGCCCTGGGCTACGCCACCATCAATCTCTACGGCGGTTCCTACGGAACACGCGTGGCGCAGCATTACCTGCGCCGCTATCCCGCCCATACGCGCACCGTGATTCTGGACGGCGTCGTGCCCCCGCAGCTCACCCTCGGCGCCTCGCTGGCGATGGACGCGCAAGGCGCACTCGCGCGCATTTTTCGCCGCTGCGTGGCCGCGGCACCCTGCTACGCGCGCTTCGGCGATCCCAATGGCACCTTCGATGCCGTGCTGGCCGCGCTGAAGGCCCGCGCCGTTCCGGTCAGCGTGCCTGATCCGTTCACGGGACAGACCCGCAGCCTGACCTTCGATGCGGCCGATCTTGCGGCCGTGGTGCGCCTGTCCAGTTATTCCACGGAACAATCCGCACTGCTGCCGCTGGTGCTGGATGAGGCGCACACGCATGCCAACTTCACGCCCATAGCGGGGCTGATGCTGCAGGTCACGCACTCGCTGGACGATCTCATCGCCTACGGCATGCACAACAGCGTGGTGTGCGCCGAGGATGTCGCGGACTACCGCGTGCAGGCGCAGGATCGCGACCGGCTGACCAGAACCTACATGGGAACCGCACAGCTGGACGCGCTCGAAGCCGTCTGCGCGCTGTGGCCGCACGGCCCGGTGGACGCGGACTTCCATCAGCCCCTGGAATCGAACCGACCGGTGCTGCTGCTCTCCGGCAGCGATGACCCGGTCACGCCACCCGAGTACGCGGCGCAGGCGGCGCGTGGGCTGCATGACAGCCTGCAGGTGGTGCTGACCGATATGGGCCATGGCCAGATCACCGCCCCGTGCGCGGCCCGGCTGCTCAGGCGCTTCATCGAACTGGGTAGCACCCATGGTCTGGAGGCTGAAATCGCCTGCATGCATCAAACGGTACCGACCGCATTCGTCACCTCGTTCACGGGGCCACCGCCATGATTGAGGCGCGGCACCTGCACAAGCGCTTCGGCACGGTCACGGCACTGCAGGATGTGTCGTTGACCGCCAGGGACGGCTGCATCACGGGGCTGCTGGGTCCAAATGGCGCGGGCAAGTCCACCACATTGCGCATTCTGTATACCGTGCTGCGGCCCGACAGCGGCGATGCATACATCGATGGCATCAGCGTCAGTGAACGCTCGCTTGCGGCGCGCCGGCGCATGGGCGTACTGCCGCATGGCGCGGGTGTCTATCCGCATCTGACGGCGCGCGAGAACATCCAGTACTTCGGCGAGTTGCACGGCCTGAGCCGCGCCGATTGCAGGCAGCGTGCCACGCAGACGATCGAACTGCTGGAGATGGCTGATTTCGCCGACCGTCAGGCCAAAGGCTTCTCGCAGGGCCAGCGACTGAAGACGGCACTGGCACGGGCAATGGTGCATGAGCCGCGGAACATTCTGCTCGATGAGCCCACCAACGGACTGGACGTGATGGCGGTGCGGACGCTGCGGGCGCTGCTGCTGAAGTTGAAGGCCACGGGACGCTGCATCCTGCTCTCCAGTCACGTGATGCAGGAAGTTGCCGCCCTGTGTGATGAGGTCGTGGTCATTGCCGGCGGCAGCGTGGTGGCGGATGGCACGCCCGAACAATTGCGGGCCCGGGCCGGAACTTCGGATCTGGAGGAAGCGTTCATGCGCTTCCTCGAACCCGTCGCGAGTCGGGCCTAGTGCACTCCGTGCTCACGGTGCTGCGCAAGGAGTTGCGCGAAAACCTGCGCGACCGCCGCAGCGTGATCTCCGCGCTGATCTTCAGCGCCGTGATGATGCCACTGGTCGTGGCAGTGCTGGTCAACCTGACCGTGCGCCGCGGCCAGAACCAGGACAACCAGCCGGTGATTCTCGCGGTGGTACATGGCGAGCGCGCGCCGAATTTGCTGGCAGACCTGCGCCAATACGGCATTGATGTGGTCGCGGTTAATTTGGATGACACAGCGGCCCGGGCGGCCGTGCAACACCAGCTGCGCAGAATCGTGCTTGCGATTCCCGACAACTACGCAAGCCAGCTGGCGCAAGGGCTGCCGGCGCCGGTCCTGCTGTACACCGATTCATCCGACGCCGCGGGGGCCGCCGATATCGGGCGCGTGCACGCGGTGCTGGCGCGGCATGCATCGCAGATTGCGCGGCTGCGGCTCATGGCGCGCGGCGTGGATCCGATGGTGCTGTCGGCAGTCGCCATTCAGGATGTCGATGTCGCCACTCCGACCAGCCGCTCGGTGCTGATCCTCGGCGCCCTCACCGCCCTCATCCTGATGACCATGCTCATGGGTGGCCTGCACGTCGCCCTCGATGCCACCGCAGGGGAACGCGAGCGCGGTTCCCTGGAACCGCTGCTGACGGTCCCGGTCCGCCGCGAACAGCTCATCTACGGCAAGATCCTCGCGGCCTGTGTGTTCATGCTCCTCGCGCTGACCGTGAGCGTCTGCGCCATGGCACTGGCGCTGCGGCATGTGGGACTGGAAAGGCTGGGTATGAACGAGAACATGAGTCCAGCCACCGTCCTGGCATTGATCGCCTGCTGCGCCCCGCTCGCCCCACTGAGCGCCTCGCTGATGACCATTGTGGCGGCCTTCACGCGCAGCTACCGCGAGGCGCAGACCTACGTCGGTCTGATACTGGCGATCCCGACACTGCCGTTGATCTTCGCCAGCACCCTCGGCCTGCGACCCACCGCGTGGCTGATGATGGTGCCGTCGTTGAGCCAGCACTTTCTGGTCACGGGTCTACTGCGGGCCGAACCGGTGTCGGCGTCGTACGCGACGTTGTCCGTGAGCGTGTCGCTGGCGCTCGGTGTGGCGGCGGCCTACGGCGCGGGCCGGCTCTATCACCGCGAGGCGCTGCTGGGCTAGCCTTAGGCTTTGGTCGGCAGTGCCGCGAGCTTCGCGAAGGCCTGCGTGCCCATGCGGTAGTAGTTCGCGTCCCGTTCGGTTCCGACGGCGCAGTAGCCAACGGCCTGCGCCGCGGCCAGCGTCGAGGCGCTGCCGGCGAAGGGGTCGTAGACGATCCCCGTACCCAGCGGCAGCGACGCACGCACCAGCTGGCGCAGAAAACCCTGCGGCTTCAGCGACGGGTGCGCGGCAATCGCGCGTTCGGCCCGTCCGGTCGGCGCGCTGGCAATAACGTCCTTGAACGGCGCGGTGGCCCCGACCCGGCGCAGCCCCCCGGTGCCCCAGCGCCTGAGATTCTCGGCGACCGTGCCTTCGAGCGGTTTGCGGAAGATCCCCCACGGCTCCCAGCCGGAACGCGCCATGACCGAGACGTCCGCATACTCAGCTTCGGCGCCCTTGGGGCGATCCCCGCCGCGCAATGTCTGGACCAGGCGCACGACTTCGCCGCGCTTTTCGAGGCCGCTGCGCTGCAGGGCATGGAAACTCAGCGTGGACAGCAATGGGTTGGAGGCGATGAAAATGTGCCCACCGGGCACCAGCGCGCGATGCAGCGCGGCCCCCAGCCGCGCAAAGAACCCGGCAAGCTGTTCAAGTTCCGGCACTGACAGCACCGTGAAGCGCGGCAGCGGTCGACGCCGGATGCCATCCAACTGCGGTGGGATGCGCCACACGCCGCCGCGACCGGCGCGCAGTTTGCGATGATCGCGCGCAGCGTACTCGATGAGGCCGTAGGGAGGATCAGTCACGACCGCATGCAGGCTGCACGGCGGCAGCTCCTGCAGCCACCCGAGCGCATCGGCCTTTATCAGTGTCACCGTCCTCGACAGGTGCACGCGCACCGCATCGCCGTGCATACGCAGCTGCGGCCAGTGCACCGCCATGGCAGGCTAAGGCACCTCTTTGAATCCATCCTTGGCGGCAGCGGGATCGGGCACGTGCACACCGCTATCCCAACCAGGCGGCATGCCATAGGGTACCGACAGCAGAATTGCCTCGACCTGGCTGATCCGGCCTTCCTTATTGATCTGGAAGATTTCATGGATCATCCAGGTCCACGGCGCGGTGCGCGTCACCTTGACGCTCTTGCCGTTCTTCAGGGTGTATGAGCGCACGGTGGCATCGTGATCGAAGCCGACACCGGCATAGACCAGGCCGCGCTCGCGATCGATCACCATGTAACGCCGATCGCGCAGCCGCGTATCGTCGTGATAGAAGCCCAGCGCGAAGGCTTCCTTGCACGAATAATTGGCGCCGTTCGGTGCAGCTCCCGCGGCGAGCGGGCGGTTGGTCGTATAGGCACCATCCTCGATGCGGTTGCAGTCATCGGCAAACAGCGGCGGATGGGTACCGGTGTTGTTCTCGATGCCGCTCCAATAGGTATTGGCGATCGCAATCATTTCCTGGCGGCTGCGCTGCGCGGCGGGCGGCAGCGCCTGCAGGAACTGCGGCCGGGGCGCATTGCCGAGCACATCAGGACGCGCCTGCCCGGGCGCACCGCCGAGCAGATCACTGGTGTGCGCGATGAGGCTTTCGATCTGCGTGATCTTGTGATCGACCACCTTGAGCCGCGTGGCGACCAGGATCGGGGCACCGTTCTCCGCGGCCTTGGCAAAAAAACCGATCTCGCCCATTTCCGGATCGGACACCTTCAGGCGGTACTTGCCGACCGAGCTGGCCGTGCGCCACAGGCCGTCCGGCAGCTTCAGCTCGACGCCATTCTCGGTATAGCGTGTACCCGGCGCGATCGCGACCTTCGAGGGGTCATGCGCGACCATCGCCGCGAGATACTTCTCGGCGAGGTCTTCCAGACACGTCCGATTGCAGTCTGCCGCGCGAGCGGCGTCCTGCGCGAGGGCCGGCCGCGGCGCGCCAAGCGTTGCTCCCAGGAGCATGGCGACGGCGAACAGGATGCTGAGTTTCGTCTTCATGATGGGCCTACTTTATGTTTTCAGCTGGCCAGCCGGGCGATTGCCGGTACGGCAGGACCGAGACAAAGGCGAAGATGCGCTGGATCTTGCCGTCGCGGATCTGAAAGGTCTCGATGATCTGGGTGGTATTGGGATACGAGGACAGGCTGAAGGTGCGCGCGGCGGCGCCGGATGCGGTCGCAGTCACCGCATTCATCTGCGGTTTGATGTTGCCCGGATGCTGAAACATGACGACCGCGTAAACCAGGCCCCGCTCCGGATCGGTCAACAGGAAGCGCCGGTTGGTGATCTCGTGGATGTAGTCGAACATGTGAGTGTCGAATTGGGCGCCCGCGCTCATCGAGGGGCGTGTGGCGGTTGCGATGGTCGGCGCCGTCTGTGCGCCGTTCTCGATGCGCAGGCAGTCCGCGGCGAAGGGCACGATGCTGCCGTTGCCCTGCTCGATGCCGTTGAAATATTGATTCGCGTCGTGGCGCAGCTGCGCGCGCGTACTGCGCTCGGACTGCGGCACGCTTTGCGTCCATTCGGCAGGCACCGTGGTCAGCTTATCGAAGCTACCGTGTACCCCCGTGGCCTGGCGAATCACGTAGGATTCGATTTCACTGACCCGCTGCGCGCGTTGCTTCAGTCGCACGCCGAGCAGCGCGGTGGCGCCGTTCTCCTTCACCGTGCCATAGAAGGCGACCTGTCCGCTGGAAGGGTCCTCGATGTACAGTTTGAAGGTGCCGAGCGCACCGATCGTCTGCCACAGCCCGTCGCCAAGTTTCATCCGATTGGTGTTTTCGGTGAATTTTACATCCGCCGTGGTCCTGATCTGCCCCGGCTGGTGCGCGACCAATGCCGTCAGGTACTGATCCATGAGACCGTGCAGGCATTCCCGATCGCAGCCACCGGAATCGGCGGCGGGAGCGGCGCCTGCGTCAAACACCATTGCACCGACAGCCAGCAATCCGGCTGCGCAAGCCAGCGTGGTCCTGATCATTGCTATTCCCCCTGTTTTTCTCCGATTAGCCTAGCAGCACGCAGCGCAGGTCGCGAGTGGCTTCGCTCTGCGGCTCGGGGCGACGGTTCGCGTCCGCTACTCCTTGAACCTCAGGCCGAGTATCCAGGTGCGACCGATGGGGTCGCAGAGCACGTTGTTGCCGGTTCCGTTGGCACCGGGTACGCGCGGAGGATCGACGTTGGCAATGTTGTTCATGCCCGCATAGATCTCCAGGTTCGAGTGATCATTGCCCGCGATCTGATAGTGGCCGACCAGATCGAGGTACAGCGCGGCTTTGACGTGATTGGTGTTCGAGCCGCCGAGCGTGCCGATGGCGTCCTTGATCGAGATGTCGAAGTAGTCGAGCGACAGCCGCGTCCGGCCGAGGAAGTTATCCATTGTCGGACGCACGACGAAACCTGCCGTCTTGGTATCGGCAACCTCGGGAACCAGTGTCGGATTTGAGCCCGAGATTGTGACGGGATTGGTCTGAAGACCGTTGCGCGCAGGATCGTTCAGGATGCCAAAGCCGGTGGTCTTGGGCCCGAACAGCTCGCTTAAGTTCGGAGCACGGATGTCCTGTGAGCGGGTCGCTCGCAGGCGTAGTGCCTCGATTGGCTCCCAAACGAGGCCGAGCTTCCAGGTATTGGCGTTGACGGTCGAGGCGGTGCCCGCGCCATTGCGGTCATAGTGGGTCTCGCGAACCGCACCGTTCAGGTCGATGCTCTTGGCCGCCACGACATCCTTGGCGAGCGGCATGTCGGCTTCGAGGTATCCCTCGGTGGCCGTTATCCCCTGACACGCGTTGTCGCGTTGTTCTATCAAGCCACCGAACGGGAGGCTATCGGCCTTTTCAAAGGACCGCAATGTACAGCTCGACAGTTGCGGTGCGTCGGCGTCGCTGAGAAACGGGATCCCACAAGCGCGAACTATTTTCCGATGCAGAAACTGGAGAATATTCTCTGCAGCAGATCCTCGTTGCTGAATTCCCCGCTGATCTCGTTCAGCGCCTGCTGCGCGCAGCGCAGCTCCTGGGCAACGAGTTCCCCGGTGCGGCTCTCCCTGAGCACCCGCGCGGCCTCTTCCACGTTGGCGCGGGCGCGCGCCAGGGCCTCTATATGCCGCTGGCGCGCGGAGACACTGCCGCCCTCCAGAGTGTGATAGCCCATGCAGGATTTCAGATGTGCACGCAAAGCATCCAGTCCCTGACCCGTGAGCGCGGAAGTCTCGACGCGTGGCACGCCGGAGGGCGCCGCTATCGCACCGGCATCCATGAGATCGGATTTGTTGTAGATCAGCGTGACGGGGACCTGCACCGGCAGTGTCGCGGCGAGATCGCGATAGGCCCGGGCAGCCGGATCGGCGGCAGCGTCGATCACAAACAGTACGCGATCGGCCCGCGCCATTTCGGCCTGCGCACGCCGGATGCCTTCTTCCTCAACGAGATCCTGCGCGACCCGCAGCCCCGCCGTATCGAGGATGTGCAGCGGCATGCCATCCACATGGATACGCTCCCGCAACACATCGCGCGTCGTGCCGGGAACGGCGGTGACGATGGCCGCGTCATAACCGGCGAGCCGGTTCAACAGGCTGGACTTGCCGGCATTGGGCGCGCCGGCCAGCACCACGGTCATGCCATCGCGAAGCAGGCGGCCCTGTCCGGCACTGCGTGTCACGGCCTCGAAATGCCGGCGAACATTTGCGAGCCGCTCGGCGAGCGCGGGGTCGGCCAGAAAATCGATTTCCTCTTCGGGAAAATCGATTGCCGCCTCGACATGGGTCCGCAGGTCGATCACCGCGCCGGTGAGCACCTGGATCATGGTGGAGAACTCCCCCTGCAGCGAGCGCATCGCGGCGCGCGCGGCCTCGCGCGAGCCGGCGTCGATGAGATCCGCGACGGCCTCGGCCTGCGCCAGATCGAGCTTGTCGTTCAGGAACGCGCGCTGCGTGAATTCACCGGGATTCGCGCGCCGCGCGCCCAGATCGATGAGCCGCGCGATCAAGGATTCAATGATGACGGGGCCACCGTGACCCTGGAACTCCACGACGTCCTCACCGGTATAGGAATGAGGCCCGGGGAAGAACAGCACGAGCCCGGCATCCAGGGTCTGATGTTCCGCATCGCGAAACGCCGCGAACACAGCGCGGCGCGGGGCGGGCAGGCTGCCGAGCACGGCGGTCGCGATATTTTGCGCATCAGGTCCGGAAAGACGCACGACGCCAATGCCACCTCGTCCGGGCGCAGTTGCTGCCGCAACGATCGTGTCGGCATCGCTCATTGGAGGTCGAGCGCCTAGGTCTTGCGCACAGACGCCGCGGTGATCCGCCGGTTGATGTTCCACTGTTGCAGCACACCCAGACCGGTGTTCATCACGTAGTACAGCACCAGGCCCGAAGGCAGAAACGCGAACAGCGCCGACATCGCGATCGGCATGAACATCATCACCTTCGCCTGCACCGGGTCCGGAGAGGTGGGATTGAGCCGCTGTTGCAGGAACATCCCACCGGCCATCAATACGGGCAGGACAAAGTATGGATCGGGCGAGGACAGATCATTGAGCCATAGTGCGAACGGCGCCTGGCGCATCTCGACGCTTTCGGTCAGCACCCAGTAGAACGCGAAGAACACCGGAATCTGGATGAGCATCGGCAGGCAACCGCTGACGGGATTGACCTTTTCGCGCTGATACAGCTCCATGGTGGCGCGGCCGAGCTTCTCTTTGTCGCCCTTGTACTGTTCCTGAATGTTCTTGATCCGCGGCTGCAGCGCACGCATTTTCGCCATCGACTTGCCGCTGGCCTCGGACAGCGGATAGAAGATCAGCTTCAAGAGCAGCGTGACGATGATGATGGCAACACCCCAGTTGCCCGTCACCGAATGCACCCAGCTCAAAGCCTTGAACAGCGGTTGCGCAATGAAAAACAGGCGACCGAAGTCGGTCACGCGCTGCAGATCGGGACCGGTGGTGGCCAACTGTGCCTGCAGCTTCGGTCCCAAGAACACCGTCAGCGAGTAGCTCTTTGAGCCGCCCGGCGGGACATCGGTCATGGGCGCATTCGCCGCCAACCGAAACTCGTTGTCCTGCGCGATCATCGTGAACTGGTAGGGGACATCGGATGGCGGTACCACGGCCGTCACAAAATGATGCTGCATCGCTGCGATCCAGCCGTTGGTGACGGGAACGTTCAGGTGCCGGTCATCATCAGAGGTAACATTGAGTTTGCGGTACTTGCCACCATCCCAGATCGCGGGGCTGGGCTTGAAGAAGCGTTCCGGATTGGTGCTCAAGAGCGACGTGTGGATGGGTAGCTCATTGCGCAGGATCTGCGCGTAGGGCCCCACGGGCCACGGGGCACCGGATTGGTTGTCCACGGTCTGCGTGACGTTGAAGGCGTAGCTGCCCCGACGGAACACGAACTCCTTGACCACCGAAACGCCGTGACCATCGGTCCAGTGCAGTGGCACGCGCAGCTCATTCTGGCCGGGCGCCATCCGGAAATCGGCACTGGTGCTGGTGAAGGTGGCCTGATTATCCGGACGCGCGCTACCGGCGGGGCCCTGCAAGGCAACCTTCAGCAGGTACAGCGTCTCGGGGCTGTCGTGGTTTTCGAGGCGCACGGTCTGGGTCTGGCCCTTGATGCGCGAGTACTCGTTGAGATCGGCCTGGGTGACCGAGCCGCCGGTGAGACTGATGTCCAGGTCGAAAACGTCCGTGTGGACATGCACGGCAGGGCCCGCGGCGGCAGCGGTCTCGGCCGCCAACGACCCGTCGACGGAGGGTGCGGTCGTGACCGTCCCGGCCGCGGCGGCGGAACTGCCGGAAGCCACCGCAACGGTGGGCGCACTGCCGTTTGTGGACGGGGGAATCTCGGGTGCCTGACTGCCGAACGCTGAACGGGCAGCGACCGCGGCAGCGTTATCAACCGCTGCGTAATCCTTGACCCAGGCCTGATAGTTCAGCCATAGGGCGAAGCCCAGAACGACCCAGAGCGCGTATCGGGAATAGTTACTTGTCATGTCCGTAATGAGAATGCATGCGGTCGGTGGCGGGCACGGGGTCTATGCCACCAGGGTGCCAGGGATGGCAGCGGCCCAGTCGCCGCACGGTGAGCCAGCTGCCATGGAGGATACCGAAACGCTGGATCGCCTCGAGTGCGTAATTCGAACACGAAGGATAGAAGCGGCACTTGGGACCCAGTAGCGGGCTCAGGGTCCACTGGTACAGGCGGATCAGGGCTGTGAACACGGCGCGCATTGGACTTTGACTTTATCCCACAATCCGTCAAGGCTCGCGCGCAGCTGCGCCGGCGAGGCCTCCTTGGCGCGTGGCCGGGCACTGACCACCACATCGACGTGCGGCAGGTCGTGCTGGCGCAGTCTGAAGGATTCGCGGATCAGGCGCCGGATGCGATTGCGGGGCACCGACCCACCGAACGGCTTCGAGGCGACGGCCAGGCCGAGACGCGCGAATCCCAGATCGTTGGGGTGCACGGTGATCCCGAAATGGTTATTGCCGAGTCGCTTGCCGAGGGCGTATAGCTGATCGAACTCCCGCTTGCGGCGCACGCGCCGCGCGGCGGGAAAAGTCAGTCGCTCGCGGTCGGCCGGGGCCACACTCAAGGGGATCCTAAGGAATCAGCTTCTTGCGACCTTTTGCGCGACGCCGGTTCAGGACCGCTCGGCCGTTGGCCGTGGCCATGCGGGCGCGGAACCCATGGGTACGCACGCGGCGTACTTTGCTGGGCTGGTAAGTGCGTTTCATCGTCTTAGGCGTTCCGAAGAGGGGCGGGAAGGCTACGTCCCAAGCCCGAGGGTGTCAATACAGCCAGTACTTAAACCGCAGGTCTTAGGGGTAGACTGCGGCTCTTTTTCGTCAAGTTCGTAGGTTGCCCGAGGGAGTAGGCTGTCAGTGGCGTCTTTGTGGTCCATTTGCATATCGACGCTTGAGGCGGAGCTGGCAGAGCAAGAGTTCAACACCTGGGTGCGGCCTTTGCAGGCCATCGAGGGCGAGGGCGTCCTCAAACTGCTGGCTCCGAATCGCTTCGTGGTCGATTGGGTGAACAATAATCTGCTGCCGCGAATCGGCGAACTGCTGCGCGGGGCGACCGCCGGCGGTGCACCCATCATCACGGTCGAAATTGGCTCACGGGTCCGCTCGGAAGCGCCTGCCGCCACGAGCGCGGCCACGGCGCCGAGCATCGCTCCACCGCGCCGAGTCGAAGGGCTGGTCGTGGGTGCCCGACTGAACGCGGACTACGATTTCACGAATTTCGTCGAAGGCAAGAGCAACCAGCTGGCGCGCGCGGCCTCCCAGCAAGTCGGCGAAAATCCGGGCAAGGCCTACAACCCTTTGTTTATCTACGGCGGTGTCGGTCTGGGCAAGACCCACCTGATGCATGCCGTCGGCCATCTCATGAAGCAGCGCAACGGTGACGCGCGCGTGGCCTACGTGCACTCGGAACGCTTCGTCGGCGACATGGTGCGTGCCCTGCAGCACAACACGATGAATGACTTCAAGGCGGCGTATCGCTCGCTCGATGCGCTGCTCATCGACGACATTCAGTTCTTCGCCAACAAGGATCGCTCGCAGGAGGAGTTTTTTCACACCTTCAACGAGCTGCTCGAAGGGCAGCGCCAGGTGATTCTCACCTGCGATCGTTATCCGAAGGAAGTCAGTGGTCTCGAGGAGCGCCTGAAATCGCGCTTCGGCTGGGGACTCACGGTGGCGATCGAACCGCCGGAGCTGGAGACGTGCGTGGCGATCCTCATGACGAAGGCGCACGCCGTGGGGGTCGCACTGCCGGAGGAAGTTGCCTTCTTCGTGGCCAAGCGCATCCGCTCGAACATCCGTGAGCTGGAAGGGGCCCTGCGACGCGTCATCGCAAACTCGCGCTTCACCGGCCAGCCGATCACGCTCGACTTCGCCAAGGAAGCGTTGCGTGATCTGCTGCAATTACAGGCAAAACTCGTCACAATCGAGAACATCCAGCGCACGGTTGCCGATTACTACAAGGTTCGCGTGGCCGATCTGCTCTCCAAGCGTCGCAATCGTTCGATCGCCCGACCGCGTCAGGTCGCGATGGCGCTCGCGCGCGAATTGACCACACACAGCCTGCCCGAAATCGGCGATGCTTTCGGCGGCCGCGATCACACCACGGTGCTGCATGCGTGCGCAAAAATCGTCGAGTTGCGCGCGACGGATCAACGTGTCAGTGAAGACTATTCAAACCTGTTGAGAACCCTGACGGGATGATGTGGAAAGCCTGGGGACAAAATTGATGCGACAAGTTATGCACATTCGGCCCACAGGCAATGGACAGGTCGACCATGTACTTACACGGTGACTGCAAACGAATGCAAGATCCTGATGTGGATGGAACAACGGAAAGTTATCCGGATATCCACAGGCCCTGTAGCTACTACTACAATCTTCTTTTAATACCTAAGATTATTAAGAGCACCCCATGAAGCTCACCGCCGCACGTGAAGATTTCCTCACTCCTCTGCAAAGCGTCATCGGCGTGGTCGAGCGCCGGCAGACGATGCCCATCCTGGCGAACGTGCTGCTGTCGGTGCGTGAAGACCGGTTGAGCATGACCGGTTCGGACCTTGAGGTCGAACTGGTTGCCTCCCGGTCGGTGACCAGTCAGCAGACGGGCGATGTGACCATCCCCGGGCGCAAGCTGCTGGATATTTTCCGCGCGCTGCCGGAGAAAGCCGCCGTGACCCTCAGTGCGGAAGGCGATCGGGTGAACATCCGCGCGGGACGCAGCCGCTTTGCCCTCTCGAGCCTGCCGGCCTCCGAGTTCCCGGTGGTCGACGACATCAACGCGCAACAGACGCTGAGCATCAGCCAAGCGGATCTGGGCAAGCTCATCGCGAAGACGCATTTTGCGATGGCGCAGCAGGACGTGCGCTACTACCTCAATGGCATGCTGCTGGAAACGGACGGCAAGATCCTGCGCGCGGTCGCCACCGATGGTCATCGTCTGGCCCTGTGTGAAACGCAGCTGCCGGCCATGGCGCGGACGGCTCAGCAGGTCATCGTGCCGCGCAAGGGGGTGCTGGAGTTACAGCGTATCCTCGGCGCAGAAGGCGACGTGGAGCTGGCGATCGGGACCAATCACGTTCGTGCCCAGATTGGCGAAATTCGCTTTACTTCGAAGCTGATCGATGGACGTTTCCCGGAATACGGACGTGTAGTTCCGGCCAATCCGACCAAGAAGGTTCACGCTGACCGCGATTTACTGCGCCAGGCATTTCAGCGCACGGCGATCCTTTCGAACGAGAAATATCGCGGTATTCGGCTGACGTTGAAGTCAGGCCTGCTGACGGTTCAGGCTCATAACCCAGAACAGGAAGAGGCCGAAGACCAGCTGGAGGTTCACTATGACGGCGAGGATCTCGAAATTGGGTTTAACGTGAACTATCTGTTGGACGCATTGGCTGCCCTGGATGGGGAGACTATTGAGATCGGCCTCTCGGACGCCAATAGCAGCTGCCTGGTTCGACTTCCGGATTCGACGGACACGAAGTACGTCGTGATGCCGATGCGGCTGTAGGCCATTCGGTCCACGGGTTCCACGTGGAACAATCCGCATGAGTCTGGGTCAGCTATCGATTCAGAATCTGCGTTGCCTGCGCCAGGCTGAACTGGACCTGCATCCCGGCCGTAACCTCATCGTGGGCGCAAATGGGTCGGGCAAGACCTCACTGCTCGAGGGCATCTTCTTGCTGGGTCGTGGCCGGTCCTTTCGTACGCGAAACTCGGAGCGCCTGATTGCCCACGGCGAGTCGAGGTTGGTCGTGTTTGGCCGCACGATGCCACCGGAAGATCCGGGCATTCCAACAGCACTGGGCATCCAGGTGACCCGGGGGGAGCCAACGGTGGCGAAGATCCAGGGGGAGTTCGCCCCGACCCTCGCGGCGCTCTCGCAGGCGCTGCCCGTTCAGGTCATCGACCCAGGTGTCCATAAGCTGGTCGAGGACAGTGCTTTTCGCCGGCGACGCTGGATGGATTGGACGACGTTCCACGTGGAACATGGATTCGTGGAAGTGTGGGCCAGCTACACCCGGGCCTTGAAGCAGCGCAATGCGGTTCTTAAGCAGCTGCAATCCGCTGGTGCGGGGGCGATTCAGCAATTGGCGGCCTGGGACGCGGAACTCGCCCGGTGGGGCGAGCCGCTGGCGCAATCACGGCGCCAGACCATGGAGCGCCTGCAGCCCCACTGGCGCCAGACAGTCGGGGCACTGGCAGGCCTGAATCTCGAGCTGGTGTATTTTCAGGGTTGGGCGCGCGACGTGAGCCTGCTTGAAGCGCTTGAGCACTCCCGCGAGCGCGATCTGGTCCGCGGCAGCACCCACGCGGGGCCCCATCGCAGCGATGTATTGCTGAAGCTTGACGCCAAGCTGGCTCGCGACACGCTGTCGCGGGGTCAACAAAAGCTCGTTGCCGTGTCGATGATTCTCGCGCAGCTACAGCTGCTGGCCAACGTCCTTCCGGCGCCCCCCACCTTACTGCTGGATGATCCCGCGGCCGAATTGGACCCGGAGCGCCTGACGCGCTTCATCGACCAGGTGGCCCCGCTGCATTGTCAATTGATTCTGACCTCGTTGGCTCCCGGGAGGCAGCCGTTTGGGCAGGCGGACAGGATGTTCCACGTGGAACAAGGCCGGGTAGTGCAGGCATAACCGCGTAGGCCACCTAGGATGTTGCTGCTAACGAGCGCCGAAATGAGCCGATCCGTAGCGATATTTAGCCAAAAAAGACATCAAAGTGCCAAGATCTCCAGCGTGGGCGGTCGAGGCGACTCAACGGGCCTTGGCGCGACCACGACGGCGGCGCGGGATGAAGCCCGGTAGAGCCCTAAAAAACATAGATCAAACAATGCCTTATGCTTCGGTTTATACATGGATCGCGAGGCAGCGGGCGGCTATAATGGGCGGTCATCCAAACGAGTTCCGGCATGCCGCAAAACGACGTCTACGATTCCAGCAAAATCAAAGTCTTGAAGGGCCTGGATGCGGTGCGTAAGCGCCCGGGGATGTACATCGGAGACACGGATGACGGCAGCGGCCTGCATCACATGGTCTTCGAAGTCGTCGACAATTCTATCGATGAGGCCCTAGCGGGTTATTGCGACCGAGTCCTGGTCACCATCCACGCCAACGAAAGCGTCACGGTTTCGGACAACGGTCGCGGCATTCCGGTAGACATCCACCCCGAAGAGGGCGTCTCGGCGGCCGAAGTCATTATGACCGTGCTGCACTCGGGTGGAAAGTTCGATGACACCTCCTACAAGGTCTCCGGCGGGCTGCATGGGGTTGGCGTGTCGGTCGTGAATGCCCTGTCGGACTACCTGCTGCTGACCGTGTGCCGCGATGGGCTGATGCACCAGCAGGAATACCACCTCGGGGACCCCGTGGCGCCGATGAAGATCGTCGGCCCGACCACGGAGCGCGGCACGACCATCCGCTTCAAACCCAGCTCGCAGATTTTCACGAACATCCAGTTCAATTTCGACATCCTCGCCAAGCGCCTGCGCGAACTGTCGTTCCTGAACTCCGGCGTGCGCATCGAGTTCTGCGACGAGCGCGAGACGCGCGCGGAAACCTTCCAGCACGAAGGTGGCCTGCAGGCCTTCGTCAAGTATCTGAACCGCACGCGCACGCCGGTGCACGACTCGGTGTTCTGGTTCCGCAATCAGTACGGACCGGTGTGCGTGGAGGTCGCGATCCAATGGAACGACTCCTACCAGGAGAGCATGTATTGCTACACGAACAATATTCCGCAGAAGGACGGCGGCACGCACCTGGCGGGCTTCCGCAGCGCGCTCACGCGCACGCTGAACGACTACATCGAAAAGGAACTCTCCGCGAAGAAGGACAAGCTCGATACCACCGGCGATGATTCGCGTGAAGGTCTTACCGCCATTCTGTCGGTGAAGCTGCCGGACCCGAAATTCTCTTCCCAGACCAAGGACAAACTGGTCTCAAGCGAAGTAAAGGGAATCGTGGAGTCCGCCCTGAACCAGAAGCTCGGCGAGTTTCTGCTCGAACATCCGCAGGAAGCACGCCTGATCGTCAACAAGATCATCGAAGCCGCGCGCGCCCGTGAAGCGGCGCGCAAGGCTCGGGAAATGACTCGCCGCAAAGGCGCCCTCGATATTGCCGGCCTGCCCGGCAAGCTTGCCGACTGCCAGGAAAAGGATCCGGCGCTCTCGGAGATTTTCATCGTCGAGGGCGACTCGGCGGGTGGCTCGGCCAAGCAGGGACGCGATCGGCGCACGCAGGCCATCCTGCCTCTGAAGGGCAAGATCCTGAACGTCGAGCGGGCCCGCTTCGACAAGATGCTCGGTTCAGCCGAGGTCGGCACGCTGATCACGGCGTTGGGCTGCGGCATCGGCCGCGATGATTTCGACATCAACAAGCTGCGCTATCACCGCATCATCATCATGACGGATGCCGACGTCGACGGCAGTCATATCCGCACCCTGCTGCTGACCTTCTTCTACCGGCAGATCCCGATGCTCATCGAGAACGGCCACGTCTACATCGCGCAGCCGCCGCTGTACAAACTCAAGCGCGGTAAACAGGAACAGTACGTCAAGGATGAAGCGGAGTTGACCGCGCTGCTGCTCAGCGCCGCGCTCGACGATGCCGGCCTGTACGTGAATTCCACGGCGCCGCCGCTGCGCGGTCCGGGCCTCGAGCAGCTGGCCCGCAAGTACACGGAAGTGCAGGCCATCATCAAGCGCTGGTCACGCCGCTACGACGACCGGCTGCTGGACCAGTTGATCTACATGCCCGAAGTGAAGTCGGCGGATTTCGATCGCATCGACTGGCTGCGTGAGTGGGCACGCGAGCTCGATCAGCGCCTCAATGGTCTCGATGATGGCACGCGCAGCTTCACGATCGAGGTGCAGGCCGCCTCCGACAGCCATGCGACCCGCATCGTGGTCAACAAGAATCAGCACGGCACGGCGACGCACAAGAACCTGCCGCGCGAGTTCTTCGAGTCCGCCGAGTATCAGCGGATCGCGGACCTTGGCCGCACGCTCTCGGGCTTCATCGGCGAGGGCGCCTACGTCACACGTGAGAACGATCGCCACGAAATCGGCAGCTTCAAGGACGCCATGAGGTGGCTGTTCGAGCAGGCGCGCCGCAAGCAGAGCATCCAGCGCTACAAGGGGCTGGGTGAAATGAATCCTGACCAGCTTTGGGAGACGACCATCAACCCTGAGACGCGACGCCTGCTGCAGGTGCGCATCGAGGATGCCGTCGCAGCCGATGACATCTTCACCACGCTGATGGGCGATCAGGTCGAACCGCGTCGGGAATTCATCGAGAAGAACGCCCTATCGGTCATGAACCTGGATATCTAACAAATGAACCCAATCAAAGTCATTGCGCTGATCCTGATCATCGGGGGCGTCCTCGGCCTCGCCTACGGCGGCTTCTCTTATTCGCGCACTTCCACGGTGGCCCAGGTCGGGCCTATTTCCATCAACGCCGAACACCAGCACACCGTGAACGTGCCGGTGTGGGCGGGCGTCGGCGGCATCGTCGTCGGCGTACTGTTGCTTGTACTCGGCGGCAAGCGCGGATGAAAATTGCGCTGGTCACGGGCGCGAGCGGCGTCCTTGCTCTGCGACGAGAATCGCTGGATAACCGCGCAGCGAATCGCAATATCAGGCGGCTGTTTGTTTGAAGTTCCATCAACCGTCAGACCTCACTGACGTCCGATCGGGCCGCGCACCGAATCCGTGGCCCGGCAAACTCCTGTGATAATTCTGGCCACCCTTACCAGGAGCCGTCATGAAACGTCAGTTATTGATTCTAGCGTGCGCCATACCATGGGTCGCCTATGGCGCCTACGCCGCGGAAACCCCGGACTCGAGTTTCTACAAGCATGCGGCCGAAGCGGGCCTGGCGGAGGTCAGTGATGCGACGCTGGCTCAGCAAAGTGCCACCGATCCGCAGCTGAAGGACTTCGCGGCCATGATGATCAAGGATCACACGGCGGCGAATGACAAGTTGTCTGCTCTGGCCGGCACCAAGAATATCACCTTGCCGACCAGCGCGAGCGTGAGCGAGATGGCAACGCACGAGAAGTTGAAGCTGGAGTCGGGGACGACCTTCGACAAGTCCTACATCAAGGGGCAGATCAGCGCGCATCGGGGCGCCATCAGGCTGCTGCGCAAGGAGATCGCCACCGGCAAGGATCAGGATGCCAAGGATTTTGCGAAGTCCATCCTGCCCACCGTTCAAGGACACCTGAAGGCGATCGACAAGATCGCCACCGCCGATGGCGTCTCGACGAAATAACCCTCACCGGTGGCCAAGCTGAGGACGAGGACCGACCCGGCGTGAGGGGGTCCTCGTCTGTCTTCAGCTGGGCCGGTCTGATGGGCAACTCCGCAATTCAACCTACGTGAGGGGTGAAGTCACCATGGGAAGTCAGCACCAGAACGAATCCAAGTCGTCCCCGAAGGAAGGCCAGAAGAGTGGCCAGCAGGCACAGCAGCGCAGCGACGACCATACCAACTCCGCGCGGGCCGGCGAACCTCCGAGCCGTTCCGACGACAGCGCGCAGGGTGGTCAGAAGCCGCAGCACGGCCAGCAGTCCAACTCCAGCAAGTAACTCGATAAGCGGGGCCGTGGCACGCGACATCCAGGACGAGATCTTTTGTACGGGTCTGGTCAATTCTGCGGTGGCGCAGCTGGGTGGCCTGGACATCCTGGTGAACAACGCGGCACGCCGGACGGCCCAGGACTCGGTCTTTGACATCACGACGGAGCAGCTTGACGCCACCTACAAGACGAATGTCTATGCCATGTTCTGGATCACGAAGACGGCCCTCAAGTACATGACGGCCGGCGCGGCCATCATCAATACCACCTCCAGCAGCGCCTACGACCCATCGCAAGACTTGTTGGACTACGCCTCGACGAAAGCGGCCATCGCGATCTTCACCAAGGGATTGGCGAAGCAGGTCGCGTCCAAGGAAATTCGCGTGAACGCGGTCGCGCCGGGGCCGATCTGGACGCCATTGCAGCTGTGCCGCGGCCAGAGTCCCGCAAAGCCGGCCCAGTTCGGCGCCGCGGGCGGTAGCGGCGGTCCGTGAAGCGGTAGGAGAAATCCTAGGTTGCCGAGGCATCGCCATGCATGGCTGCACGCCGCAGCACATTGCTATCGTGGTCGCCACTGGAGAGCCGCCTATCATGCACATTCGATTTGGCTACGAACTGATTTATTCGACCCCCGTGCCGACACACATGATCCTGATGCTGCACACCCAACTGGGGCGTGGCCAGAAGTATGTCGTCGTTGATGACATGCAACTGAGCCGTTCGATAGTCCCGAACTACTACACCGACGGCTTTGGCAACACCTGCACTCGCCTGGAATTGCCCAGCGGCCCGACCCGCATCACGGCCGATGGGCTGATCGAAGAGTCGGGCCTTCCCGAACCGGCTGCACCGAACGCTCGCGAGCATCCCCTGCGGGAGCTGCCATTCGAAGTGATCCAGTTCCTGCTCAGCAGTCGCTATTGCGATACGGAGGGATTGATGGCCGAGGCCTGGCGCCTGTTCGGCCACCTGCAGGCGGGATGGACCCGCGTGCAAGCCATCTGCGACTTCGTGAACGGGTACGTCACGTTCGACTATCGGCAGGCGCGACCGACGCGCACGGCCTCCGAGACGTTTGTTGAACGCCAGGGGGTGTGCCGCGACTTCGCACACCTCGCCATCGCACTGTGTCGCTGCCTGAATATTCCGGCGCGCTACTGCACCGGCTATCTGGGCGATATCGGCGTTCCGGCTGCGGATGCGCCAATGGATTTCGCCGGCTGCATGGAAGTGTACCTGGGGGGCCAGTGGCATCTCTTCGACCCGCGCAACAACGCGCGCCGCATCGGTCGGATCATTATCGCGCGCGGCCGCGATGCGGGCGATGTGGCGATCAGCACCGCATTTGGACCAGCCTGCCTGCAACTTTTCAAGGTTTGGACCGATGAGGCTGACAGCACGGAGCTGAGAAAGGTAGGCTAGTGGGCGTTGCGGGCCCGCGGCTCAAGCCGCATAGGATTTGCGTCATGTCCACCCTCACAACGGCACCGCTCGCGCCGCTGCTCTCACGGCTGATCGCGGACGCCGCGGCCAGTACCGAGAAACTGCGACAGGAGCGGGCGAAGGCCGCGCCCGACGCCAGCTCGCTCGGGCCGAAGTCCGGTGACTACCGTGCGTACTACTCGCAGATGAAGGAATACCACCTCGCGGTCTCCCCGCAGACCGGAACCCTGCTGTACATGCTGGCGCGCAGCGGCGCGGCCCGCGCGGTGGTTGAATTCGGGACGTCCTTTGGCATTTCCACGCTGCATATCGCAGCGGCGCTCAAGGACAATGGCGGTGGCCGACTGATCACCACCGAATTCGAACCCACAAAGATCACCCACGCCCGGAACAATCTGCGGGCCGCGAACCTTCAGGAGTTCGTTGAGATTCGCGAGGGCGATGCACTCGAGACACTGGCACGGGACATCCCGCCGATCGACCTGGTGTTGCTGGACGGCGCCAAGCCGCTATATCTGAAGGTGCTGAATCTGCTCGAGCCGCACCTGCGAACCGGCGCCATGCTGGTGGCCGACAATGCGGACTGGTGCCCGGAGTATCTCGCGCGGGTGCGCGCGCCCGCCAATGGCTACCTGTCGGTGCCCTTCGGAGGCGATGTCGAGCTGTCGATGCGCACTACCTGAAGCGCCCCGCGACCCCTCGCGAGTCCCTCAAGCCGTATATTCCCGACGCAGAATCTTGGCGCCCTCCACCAGAGCCTGCATCTTGCCGAAGGCCACCTCATGCGGCAGATACTTCATGCCGCAATCGGGTGCGACGATGACCTTGTCGGCGGGCATATGCTGCAGGGCGCGCCGGATGCGCGCCGCGACGGTCTCGGCGGTCTCGATCTTCATGTCCGACAAGTCGATCGCACCGACCATGACGTACTTGCCGGGCAGGCTCTCCAGCACCGCACAGTCCAGGTTGGATTGGGCCGTTTCGATGGATATCTGATTGCAGCGACACTCGGCCATTTCCGAGAGGAACGAGTAGCCCGTGGGACGTGCGTGAATGATCGCGGCATACCCGAAGCAGATGTGGACGGTGGTGGTCCCGGTCACGCCCTCAAGGGCGCGATTCAAGGCGCGCAGGCCGTATTGGCGGGCCTTCTCGGGCCGCGCCTGCAGATAGGGCTCGTCGATCTGCACGATGTCGGCGCCGGCCGCGAACAGATCCTTGATTTCTTCATTGACGGCGCCCGCATAATCCATCGCGGCGTCTTCGTCATGGGCGTAGAAGTCATTCTGCGCCTGCTGCGCCATGGTGAAGGGGCCGGGGACCGTGATCTTGACGCGCCTGCTCGTGTGGCGTTGCAGGAATTTCAGATCCTCGACCTGGACCGAGTGCATGCGGCGAATCTTACCGACGATGCGCGGCACGGGATTGGGGTGACCGGAGCGGTCCAGCGCCGTCCCCGGATTCTCCAGGTCCACGCCTTCCAGCGCAGTCGCGAAGCGATTCGAATAGCTCTCCCGGCGGATTTCGCCATCCGAAATAATGTCGATCCCGGCCTGCTCCTGGGCGCGGATCGCGAGGAGGGTCGCATCGTCCTGCGCCTGCGCGAGGTACTCCGCCGGCACGCGCCATAGCGACTGCATTCTCACCCGCGGCGGGAAGCGGCCCGCCAGTTTGGCCCGGTCGATCAGCCAGTCGGGCTGCGGATAACTGCCTACCAGAGTCGTCGGAAAGAGCATGGGACATCCCCTCTATTGGCGCGCCCGCTAGTGTACCCCACCATGGCGTTCGCAATTCCGTGGCGCCAGGGCGGATAATCGTCCCCGCACACATGAATACCGAATCCTTGCTGCTGGCCGCCGATACCCGCGTCACGTGCCCGGCCTGCGGGCAGGAGTTCTCGCTGGAGCAGGGCTTCGCGAAACAGGCACTGGACGCCGTGGAGATGGCCAGCGCCAACGCCCTGGCCGCACTGAAGGATCAGGAGCGGGCGGCCGTCGAAAAGCGTGCGCAGCAGCTCGCCGGTGAACAGTCCAAGGCGGCGCAGCGCCAGGTCGAGAACATGCAGGCAATGCTGAAGGCCCAGGCCGATGCACATACCAAGGCCTTGACCGAGGTTCGCGCCCTGACAGAGCAGTCCTTCAAGCCGCAACTGGACGCCGTGAAGGCACAGGTCGCCGGCGAGCGTCAGGAGTACGAGAAACGTCTCGCCGACAGCCAGGTGCAGCTGAAGGCATTGCGGGATGAGCAGCTGGCCTTGCGCGAGGAGCGTCAGAAGCTGAAGGACGAAAAGGACATGCTGGCGCTCGCAGTGCAGAAGCAGGTCGATGCTAAGCTTGCCGACCGAGTTTCCGTGGTGCGAACGCAGGAACAGGAAAAGGCTCAGCTGGACAAGGCGCAGCTGCAAAAGAAGCTCGACGACGCCATGACGGAACTGGCCTCGGCGCAGCGCCGGATGGCGCAGGGTTCCCAGCAGCTGCAGGGCGAAGTGCTCGAACTGGCCATCGAGGATGGCCTGAAGCGCGCGTTTCCGCTCGATGCCATCGAAGAGGTCAAAAAAGGCGCGCGCGGCGGCGACATCATCCACCGGGTGACGTCCCGTTCGGGTCAGCCGGCCGGCGTCATGCTCTGGGAATCCAAACGCGCCAAGGACTGGAGTCCCGCGTGGATCGCGAAGCTGAAGGAGGACATGCGCGGGTGCGGCGCCGACATCGGCGTCCTGGTCAGCATGACTACGGCCGTGCCGCGGGAGTGGCCGCCGGGGCAGCTGTTCGGCCTGCACGAGGAAGTGTGGGTGACGACCTGGTCGGCGGCCGTGCATCTTGCCGAAGTGCTGCGCGCGGGGCTGCTCGACGTGCACAAGCAGCGGCTGATTTCCGCGGGCAAGGGCGAGAAGATGGAGGCGCTCTACGACTATCTCACCTCGCCACAGTTTGCCCAGAAGCTCAAAGCTGTCTACGGGGCCTTCCAGAAAATGCGCGAAGAGCTCGAATCGGAGCGCTCCGTGACCCTGCAGCGCTGGGCGCGGCGCGAGAAGCAGCTGCAAAGCGGCCTGACCGAATTGCTGGGTGTGGCCGGCGACATCCAAGGACTCGCCCAGCAGGCATTACCGGCCCTCGAACTGGAGCCTCCCGACGGCCGGGTTTAGATGCACCTGTGATACTTCGTCGCCTCAACCGTATATTGCAGGATGACGGCGCAAGACGCGAAGCGGCTGCAGGCATCGGCGGGTGCGCCGCAGGAGCTTGACTGGAACGCGGTTTACGCCGATCAGCTCCCGCGCGTCTATAACTACTTCCGGTTCCGTGTCTCCCGTTCGCATGACGTCGAAGAGCTGACGGCCCGCACTTTCGAGAAAGCCTGGCGGGCGCGCGCGAAGTATCGACGCGATCTGGCCGGATTCTCCACCTGGCTGTTTGCCATCGCACGCAATGTGATGACGGATAATCTGCGCTCGAATGCACTGCGGACCCGGGCGTCGTCGTTCTCCGACCCGACTGAGCAGGTGACACCGGAGGGCAACGCCATCCTTGGCTCGGACATGGAGCGGTTGGCAGTGCTCACACAGGGGCTTGCGGACCGGCACAAGGAGCTCATCGCACTCAAATACGGTGCTGAATTGAGCAATCGGATGATTGCGCGCGTCACCGGCCTGACTGAATCGAATGTGGGCACGACGCTGCAGCGAATAGTCGAACGGCTCCGGGCGCAGTGGTAGCAGGACATGAATATGGATGATCAATTCCTTCATCGCTTGCGGCGCGACCCGCCGACCGGGTTTGCGACCCGACTGAAGTGGCAGCTTGATCGGCCGGCCGCGTCGCGCCCGTCGCGGCTACGGCTGTTGCTCGTGTTGGCGATTTTCGGTACCGCGTTTGCACTGGTGTCACCGCCGGCGCGGCGCGCCTTGATCAATCTGTTTGTCCAGGCGCCGGGTAATCCGCAGGCTACACCACGCAGGAGCGACCCTCCGCAGCCACCGCGACCTTCTGCTGCCGGTGTGTACCGCGAGGCTGAAAGTGCGCGTAGCCCCCCGTCGCCGCGCGCCCGCGCGCCGATCCCGCCGGTTGCCGAGCCGCAAACGGATACGGCGCCGATGCCTCCGGAAGGGGCAGTCGATGCACAGCCGGCAGCACCCGATGTTCCACCGGTCGCCGTGTCCGACCTGAAGTCGAATTTCGTCATCTCGCCCATCACGAACTCCGGGCCGCAAACGCCGCAGCAGCAGGCCATAGCGGCGGTTCTCACTCGCCAGGGACTGTTCAGGGTGCTGAGTGTGCTGAATTCACCGCTGCGCCTGATGAGGCAGCAACATATGCCGGTCGACATGCAAGTTGCCGGAGTCGGCGCGAATCGCTTGGCGGAACTGTCGTCCCTCATCCCTGAGGTTTTCAGCAAAGACACCAGGCCGTTTGCCGTAGACACCCGCGCCCTTGACGTCATCTGGATGCAGCCTGAAGACTTCGCATCGAAATCCGAGGAGCTCACCCTGGCCGCGGACGCCCTGCACGGGGCGGCCGCAAGTCGTGATGAAGGCGCTGCGCTCAAGGCAATCGACCGGATCCAGATGGCTTGTCGCGGGTGCCACGATGTCTACCGAAAGAACTGACGGTCCAGGACCATGAATACCAACCGCATGGAGGCCTTCAGCGACGGTGTCATCGCCATCATCATCACCATCATGGTGCTCGAACTGAAGGTTCCGCATGGCACGGACCTTGCCGCGCTGGGGCCGATGATTCCGAAGTTCCTGGGCTATGTGCTGAGCTTCATCTATGTCGGCATCTACTGGAACAATCACCATCACATGCTGCACGCGACCCGGCAGGTCAGCGGCGCCATCCTGTGGGCCAACCTGAATCTGCTGTTCTGGCTGTCGATGTTCCCGATCGTGACCGAATGGGCGGGCGAGAACCACACCGCAAGCGTGCCCACGGCGCTCTATGGCGCAGTGCTGCTGCTGGCCGCAGTTGCGTACTGGGTGCTGCAGCGGGTGATCATCGCCGCACAGGGCCCGCAGTCGCTGCTGCAACGGGCCGTGGGGCGCGATCTGAAGGGCAAGATCTCCCCGCTCCTGTATGCGCTCGGCATCGGCGCGGCGTTCCGGGCCACCTGGCTGGCGCAGGCGCTGTACCTGCTGGTGGCACTGATGTGGCTCATTCCGGATCGGCGCATCGAGAACGCGCTGGTGAAGAGCGGCAGTTAGGTTCGCGGTTCTGCGCGATTTGTGACCGTAAGGCACGTGTGCTATATTTGTGCTATGTGTTCCTGAAAGGAGTGCGTCAATGGCAGCAACGACGACCATCCGACTACCACCGAAATTGCGCGCACGGCTGGGCAGCCTGGCCAAGCAAACGGGGCGTTCCGCCCATAGCTTGATCGTAGAGGCTGTCGAGCGGCACGCCAGCTACGAAGAGCAGATGCGCAGTCTGGTCAAAGAGGCCTTGGCTGCAGACTTGGAAATCGACAAAACCGGCGAGGTCTATCGCGCAGCGGATGTTCATGCGTGGATGAAGCGGCTGGCGACCGGGCCAGCGCCACGACCAAAGCCGTGGCGCAGGTAGTCTATTCGTCGCGTTCATTGGCACATATTGAACGCGCCTTGCAGTTCTTACGTGAAAAGAACCCTGGCGCAGCGCGGGATGCAGTAACTGCGATCCAAACGGCAGTCGACAACCTTGCGGCGCACCCGTTGATAGGGCGGCGAATCGAAGGCCAGGTGCGCGAGCTGGCAATTTCATATGGACAAACCGGGTACGTCGCACTCTATCGGTTTGTAGTGCCCCAGGATGAAATACGCATTCTGGCCATTCGCCACCAGCGAGAGCTGGGCTTTCAACCTTAGTCGTCGGCCCACCTGATCCGGAGGCGCCGGCCGTTGATGCGAATGGGCTCATCGGCCTTGACCCGTCAGCTTGTCGCGATTTTCGGCGAAGAAGGTTTTGACGGTGGTAGCAGGCCGGCCGGTGAGGTCGGCAACTGCGGTACTGGTGAACGCCAGCGAAGGCCCGGCAAAACTGCGCGGCGCCGGCGCATTCGGATCGGCCGGCACCACTGCGATCGGCTTGCCGGTGGCTGCAGTGGCCGCCGCGGCGATGTCCGCGACGCCGAGCAGCGCAGGTCCGGTGATGTCGTAGATCCTGTTGTCGTGCCCCGGCGTCGACACGACGGCCGCTGCCGCCGCCGCGCAGTCGCTGCGGCTCACATAGCCCACGCGCACTTCATGCTTGGGAACGGTGGCCTTGCCGTCCGCCACCATCCGGGCGGCCTGCGGCAGCAGGATCTCCATATATAAAGAGTTGCGCAGGAACGTGTAGGCGACAGCGCTCCTGCGCAGCAGCTCCTCGGTCGCGACATGATCGGCGGCGATGCCCTGGGTATCGCCCTTGCTGATACCCAGCCATGACGTGTAGGCGATCTGTTTCACGCCGGCGGCCTTGGCCGCATCGATGGCATGGCCATGGGCCACCGAGCGCGGTCCGGCACTCGTGCCGATGCTGATCAGCAGCATGCGGGTCCCGCCGGCGAAGGCAGCCGGCAGTGATTCGGGCTTGGTAAAGTCGCCGAAGCGCGTCGCCGCCCCGGCCTTCGCGTACGGCACGAGCGCTTCGGGCGTGCGGCTGACGAGTATCAGATTCCGGGCGGGCACGCCCGCCGCCAGCAGGTCCTTGACGGCCAGTTCACCCAGTTGTCCGGAAGCCCCGGAAACGATAATCCGATCATTGCCCGCGGCCATGACCGAGGTTGCGGTGCCACTCACGAGCACGCCGGCCGCGGCCATTTCCAGCAGTTCGCGTCGTGTTAGCTCGGTCATGTGATATCCCCCGTGCGATGAATCGCGCTTCCCTGGGACTGCATCCTCGCATATCCTGCCGGGCACACGAACACGCGGGAGAGGGACATGATGCGTCGAAACATGTGCGCCGGCATGGCGCTGGCAGCCGCCGGAATCTTCGCGCTCGGCGCCCTGCCGGCCATGGCCGACGATGCCCCGGCGTACGCCCTGCCGTCCGGTACGCCCGCTTATATTCGTGCCGCCATCGATGACCCGGCGCGCACGCCTGAGCAACGTGCCCGCGACGTCAATCGCAAGCCTGCCGAACTGCTGATGATGTCGGGCATCAAGCCCGGCAACACCGTGGTCGAGTTCGCCTCCTTTGGCCAGTACTTCACGACCTTCCTCTCGGACATCGTGGGCCCGAAAGGCAAGGTGTACATGTACGATCTGCCGTATACGGACAAGCGTGCCGGTGCTGCGAGCCGCGCGTTCGTCACGGCGCATCCGAACTCGCATTACCGGCTCGTGGACTACAACACCCTGGAACTGCCCCAGAAAGTCGATGAAGTGTTCATGGTCCTTTACTACCATGACCTGTTCATCAACCACATCGATACGGCGAGTCTCAACACGCGCATTTTCAATGCGCTCAAGCCGGGTGGCATTTTCCTGGTCGTCGACCACAACGCGAAGCCCGGCTCCGGCACGTCCGATACGCCGAAATTGCATCGCATCGATCCGACGGTCATCCGCAAGGAAGTCACGGCAGCCGGCTTCAAACTGGTCAAGGAGAGCAGCCTGCTCGCGCACCCTGGCGATGATCATACCCAGATAGTGTTCGCGCCGGGCCTGCGCGGCCTGACCGATCAGACGGTGTTCGTGTTCCGCAAGCCAACGGGCTGACCGGCGCGCGCGCGTATGACCGGGTACCACGGTGGCTGCACGTGCCGATCGGTACGGTATCGTCTCAATGGGCCGCCGATGTTCGTTCATTGCTGCCATTGCCGCTGGTGCCAGCGTGAAACGGGCGCTTCGTTTGCGCTCAACGCGCTCATTGAGGCGCAGCGCGTGGAGCTGCTGAGCGGGACGGTGGAAGTCATCACGACGCCTTCGAACAGCGGCCGGGGGCAGCGGATTTCGCGCTGCCCGACCTGTCGAATCGCACTGTGGAGCAACTACGGCGGTGGCGGCGATGCCATCCGCTTTGTGCGGGTCGGTACGCTCGATGAGCCGGACCGGTGGCCACCGGACGTGCACATCTTCACGCAGTCCAAACAACCTTGGGTGATTCTCCCCGCGGGTGTGCCGGTGTTTGCCGAGTACTACCAGTCGGCCGAAGTGTGGCCGGCTGAGAGCCTGGCGCGCCGGGCCGCGGTCATGACCCGCGCGGGAAGTCCGGCACCATCCGATTCACCTGGCCCTCGATCCACGCCTGGGCCTCCGCGTTGATGTCACGCGGATCGCGGCCCGCCGCCTTGATCGGCGGCCCGATCACGACGCGCACGGTGCCGCGCTTTTTCAGCAAGCCGCGACGCGGCCAGAAATATCCGGCGTTATGCGCCACCGGGATGATGAGCTTGCCGGTCTGGGATGCGAGCAGCGCGCCGCTGACGCCATATCGGCGGGTCTGGCCGGCCGGCATGCGCGTGCCTTCCGGAAACATCACGATCCAGTCGCCTTCCCGCAGCCGCTCCCGTCCCTGCTCGATCACCTGGTTGACGGCGTTGTGCCCGGCGCCCCGATCAATGGCAATGGCATGCAGCAGCCTGATCCCCCAGCCGACGAAAGGTAGCCACAGCAGCTCGCGCTTGAGCACCCAGACCTGGCGCGGAAAAACCACGCCGATGGCCAGGGTCTCCCAGGTGGAGGCGTGCTTCCAGAGCGCAATGTGATTGTCGGCGGGGACGTGCTCGCGACCCTCGACGGTGTAGTCCAGGCGGCACAGCCCCTTCAGGGCCGCCAGCAGCACCACGGCCCAGACCCGCGCCAGTACGGCCCGGCGCGGAAAGGGCACGCATAGCGCCATGCACACGAAGGCAATGGAATACAGAAACGTCCAGGCGAACAGGAAAATCGTGAATATCAGCGACGCCAGAAATTGCATGGGCGCGAAGTATAGCGATGAGGCCAGCGTGTGCCGCAACCCAATGATTCCTGTGCACTTGCACCGTCGTGCGTACATTGTCCGCACCGAAACCAGGCATCCGACAGTTCCAACGGCGTCGAATTGATTTTATAGTACGCGCCGCGCCCCATTTCAGAGCGTAGACTTTTACAATTGCTCCAAAGTAGTGCGCACTTTTCCCGGCCCCGTCCTAACCTGTTGATTCCAGACTGCCTCGTGTTGGCACAAGGGCTGCAATATCCTGCCGCTCGATGCGCATCGGGCAACCCATTTTCGGAGGCGATATGACACCGACTGATGTACTGAAGCTAATAAGAGAGAAGGAGGTCAAGTACGCAGATCTCCGGTTCACGGACACCCGCGGCAAGGAGCAACACGTCTCCATCCCGGCCCGCCTGGTCGACGCCGATCTGTTCACGGACGGAAAGATGTTCGACGGATCCTCGATCGCCGGCTGGAAGGGGATCAACGAGTCCGACATGATCCTGATGCCGGAAGCGGCAACCGCCGTCATCGATCCGTTCTTCGAAGACACGACGGTCAACCTGCGCTGCGATGTCATCGAGCCGGCCACCATGCAGGGCTACGAGCGCGACCCACGTTCACTGGCCAAGCGCGCCGAGGCCTACCTGAAGTCCACCGGCATCGCCGACGGTGCGCTGTTCGGTCCGGAAAACGAGTTCTTCATATTCGACAGCGTCCGCAGCGGCTCCACCGTGAATGGCTGCTTCTACGAAATCGACTCACAGCAGGGTGCCTGGAACTCCGGCAAGGACTACGTCGAAGGCAACAAGGGTCATCGCCCCGGGCTCAAGGGGGGTTACTTTCCGGTGCCGCCGATCGATGCCTTCCAGGACATCCGTTCGGCCATGTGCGATGCCATGCAGGAAATGGGCATGGTGGTCGAGGTACACCACCACGAAGTCGCCACCGGCGGCCAGTGCGAAATCGGTGTCGGCCCCGGCGGCCTGGTCGGCAAGGCGGACCAGGTGCAGATACTCAAATATTGTGTGCTGAACGTGGCCCACAGCTACGGCAAGACGGCGACCTTCATGCCGAAGCCCCTGGTCGGGGACAATGGCAATGGCATGCACGTGCACCAGTCCCTGCAAAAGGAAGGCAAGGCCCTGTTCGCCGGCGACAAGTACGGCGGTTTGTCGGAACTCGCGCTGTACTACATCGGCGGCATCATCAAGCACGCCAAGGCCATCAACGCCATCACCAATTCCGCCACCAACAGCTACAAGCGCCTGGTGCCCGGATTCGAGGCCCCGGTGATGCTGGCGTACTCGGCCCGCAACCGTTCCGCTTCCATCCGGATTCCCTGGGTTTCGAATCCTAAGGCGCGTCGCATCGAAGTGCGCTTCCCGGACTCGACGGCGAATCCGTACTTCGCATTCGCGGCCATGATGATGGCGGGCCTGGACGGTATCCAGAACAAGATTCACCCCGGCGATCCGGCCGACAAGGACCTGTACGACCTGGAGCCGGAGGAGGCCGCGCATATTCCGACCGTGTGCCACTCGCTGGATATGGCGCTGGAGCATCTCGACAAGGATCGCGAGTTCCTGACCCGGGGTGGCGTGTTCACGAACGACGTGATCGATGCCTATATCGGACTGAAGATGCAGGAAGTGACGAGGCTGCGGATGGCCACGCACCCGGTGGAGTTCGAGCTGTATTACAGCTGTTAATGACGACGGTGGCAGTCCTCGACAATGCACCGCAGAAATGCAGCATCCCGGCTCCCCCGCTAACCGCGGGGGGGTACGGTTGCAGTCTATTTTTGTCCTCGGCCCCGGTCGGGGCTATGCTCGGGGTGTATGCGAGGACTGCCACTACTGTTGATGCTGGGCGTTTGCGCCAGCGCCTGGTCGGCCACGGTCTACAAGTGGGTGGACGACAATGGCGTGACCCATTACAGCGACCAGCCCAACCCGAAGGCGCAGAAGCTGCAGATTTCCGATGCCCAGACCTACGGGTCGCGGACGGCGGCGGTCACGGCGCCCGCCTCCGCTGCCGGCTCGGCTCCCACGGCGCAGCCGGTGTGTCTCATCGATACCCCTGCGGCCGGCCAGGTCTATCTCGACACATTTTCCATAACGGGACATGTGACGCTCGTCCATGCGGACGCGGAGGGCAACCAGACCGCGCTGCGCATGGACGGGAACGATATTTCGGGGCTGCTCGCACCCGATGGCAGCTTCCAGCTCAATCAGCTGGATCGCGGCGAACACTCCCTGACCCTGCAGGTGACCAATGGCCGCGGGGAAGTCACCTGTCAGGGCAATACCGTCAGCTTTACCATCCGGCAGCGCAGTGCGTCGGTACCGGGCGTGCCCACGGTTCCGGGTGCGCCGGCTGCGCCGAAGGCGCCGGGAGTGGGAGTCGTTCACTAGCACCGCTGCGGTTCGAGGTGCGCTGTGCCTTCTGAGCATTCGCTACCGTCACCGCTCTCGCATTTCGATTCTGCGGATCTGCTCAATGCGCTGACCACTGGCATCATCCTGCTGGACTCCCAACTGTGCCCGATCTATGCCAATGTGGCGGCGCAGGATCTGCTGGCCTTCAGTCTCAATCAAAGCCGCGGTCGACCCTTCGGCGATCATCTGCTCGAATCCAACGGCCTGATTCCAATCCTGCGGCGCTCGATCGAGACGGGCGAAGCCTTCGCGGATCGTGAACTGGTCCTGAATCTGAAGTCGACACCGCGCGCGGCGCACGTGGTGGATGTCACCATCACGCCGCTCGAGGGCGAGGTCACCGGCACGCACCTGCTGCTCGAACTTACCGACACCACCGCGCGGCAACGCATTTCCCGCGAGAACGACATGCTGGTGCGGCTGGACAGCAGCCGCATGATGCTGCGGCAGCTTGCCCATGAGATCAAGAACCCGCTGGGCGGTTTGCGCGGTGCTGCCCAGCTGCTCGAGCGCGAGCTGCCGAACGAGAACCTCAAGGAATACACCACCGTCATCATTTCGGAGGCCGATCGCCTCAGCGCGCTCGTCGCCTCAATGACCGGACCGAATCGGCCGATGCAGAAGACCCAGCTCAACATTCATGAGCTGTGCGAGCACGTGTTTCACCTGTTGCGTGGCGAGGCGCCCGCGGGGGTGGTGATAGACCGTGACTACGACCCGAGCCTGCCAAGCGCGAATTTCGACCGCAATCAGCTGATCCAGGCGCTGCTGAATGTGGGGCGCAACGCCATGCAGGCGATCGGCGATCACGGCCACATCACCTTGCGCACCCGGGCGTTCTCGAACATCAGCATCGCGGGTCGGCGCCAGCGCCTGGCTGCGGGCGTGTACATTGAGGATGACGGGCCGGGCATTCCGGCGGCACTGCGGGCGAGCATCTTCTATCCACTGGTCACCGGCAAAGCCACCGGCACCGGTCTGGGACTGGCGGTGGCCCAGGATCTGGTCACTCGCCATGGGGGCCTTATCGAATTTGAGAGCGAACCTGGCCGGACGGTGTTCAAGCTGATGTTGCCTCTCGAGGAATCTGCATGAGTACATTGAATCTTCGCGTGTGGCTCGTGGACGATGACGCATCGATCCGCTGGGTATTGGAGCGCGCCTTACGCAACGGCGGCATGCTGCCCAGAACCTTTGATGCGGCGGAGTCGGCCCTTACGGCGCTGCGTGGGGACGCCCCGGACGTACTGATCACCGACATTCGCATGTCGGGCCAGTCGGGACTGGAACTGCTCAAGCGCATCCGTGAGACCCGCCCGAATCTGCCGGTCATCGTCATGACGGCCTACGCTGACTTGGGCAATGCCGTATCGGCCTATGAGAGCGGTGCCTTCGAGTATCTACCCAAGCCCTTTGATATCGACCAGGCCGTGGACCTGGTGCGACGCGCCGCGCGCACCGGCACGCCGACCGGTGCCGATGGCGGCAGTGCGCCGCCGATTCCGGAGCTGCTGGGTCGTGCGGCGGCCATGCAGCAGGTGTTCCGTGCCATCGGCCGGCTCTCGCGCTCCAGCGTCACGGTACTGATCACCGGCGAATCGGGTACCGGCAAGGAGCTGGTCGCGCGCGCGTTGCACGAGCACTCCCCGCGCGCCGCGAAACCCTTCATTGCCCTGAACACTTCGGCCATTCCCAGCGAACTGCTGGAGTCGGAGCTGTTCGGCCATGAGAAGGGTGCGTTCACCGGGGCTGACAGTCTGCGCCGCGGCCGCTTCGAACAGGCCGATGGCGGCACGCTGTTCCTCGACGAAATCGGCGACATGTCTACGCCCCTGCAGACACGCCTGCTGCGGGTCCTGGCGGAGGGCGAGTTTTATCGGGTCGGTGGTCAGACCCCGATCCGTGTCGAGGTGCGGGTCATCGCCGCGACGCACCAGAATCTGCAGGATCGGGTGCAGCGCGGCGTGTTCCGCGAGGACCTCTATCACCGCTTGAATGTCATCCGCATAGAACTGCCCCCGCTGCGCGCCCGCTCGGAAGACATTCCGGAGCTGCTCGATCATTATCTACACGTCGCGGCGATGGAACTGGGCGTGGAGCCGAAGGCATTGGCAGCCGACGCCAAGGAAAAGCTCGCGGCGCATAGCTGGCCCGGCAACGTGCGCGAGCTGGTGAATCTGTGTCGCCGGCTGACCGTGCTGGCGCCGGGCACGGAGATCCGCCTGGAGGACCTGCCGCCCGAGCTTGCTGCCGACAGCGAAACCTCGGGCGAGGTGGACTGGGCCAAGGCGCTCGCCAGCTGGGCGGACCGGCAGGTGATGCTGGGCAAGCGTCCGCTGCTGGCCGATGCACAGCCGCAATTCGAGCGCGTGCTGATCCGTGCGGCGCTCAAGCGCACGCAGGGCCATCGCCAGGATGCGGCGAAACTGCTGGGCTGGGGCCGCAATACCCTGACGCGCAAACTCAAGGAACTGGGCATGAACACTGCCGAATAGCGGCGGTTCCATGAGAAAATCCGGCCCCGATGCCGAAACTGGACCAATTCTGGAAACAAACGCTGCTGTGGAATAGCGTCGGAGCCTGGGCGATCGCAGTCGGTGTGTTCCTGGCTGTGTTCATCGGGCTGCTGGCCGTGCGGCAGATCCTCCGCGCACGGCGTCGCAAGTGGCTGCAGGCGGGTCGGCCGCTGCCGGTCGCGCTGGACCTTACGTCGCAGCTCATCGAGAAGACCACCCGCCTGTTCATCTGGGGGGTGGCGCTGTACAGCGCCGTCGAGCAGCTGGACTTCCCCCCGAGCAGCCATCTGGCGCATCGCATTGATCGCGGCATCGATATCCTCATCACCCTGATCTTCTGGTACCAGGCGGCCCGCTGGGCCACGGCCACGCTGCGTTATTCCATCGACCAGCGCCGTCGCAGTTCTTCCGATCATGGGGCCGCGCTGGCAGGGTCCATGGAGATCATCCTGTTCGTGGCGGGCGTCCTGATCTGGGCACTGGCGCTGCTGCTGGCACTCGACAACATGGGTGTGGCAATCCGGCCGCTGCTCGCGGGCCTGGGGATCGGCGGCATCGCAGTCGCCCTCGCGGTGCAGGCCGTACTGGGCGACCTGCTCGCCTCGATGTCCATCGCGATGGACAAACCATTCGTCATCGGCGATCTGCTCACCGTCGATACCTTGACGGGAACCGTCGAATACATCGGCGTCAAGAGCACCCGGATCCGCAGCATCACCGGTGAGCAGATCGTGGTCGCGAATGCCGATATCACCAAGTCCCGCATCCGCAATTTCGGACGCATGAGTGAACGGCGCGTGTCCTTTGAAATTCCCGTGGCCCACGATACGGCGGTGGCCGTGCTGCGCGGCCTGCCGGATACCGTCCGCGCCGTCATCGAGGAGTCCCCGCGTACGCGCTTCGTTCGCTGCAGCCTCCTGACGTTGACCGAGACCGCGCTGCGCTACGAGGTCGTCTACTTCGTGCGCGCCCCGGAAGTGGCGGTGTACGCGGAAGTTCAGCACGGCATCATGATTGCGCTGATGGAGAAGTTCCGGGAACGGGGTGTGCAGTTCCCGACGCCGGCACAGGTGCCGATGCCGACCAGGGCGGCACTGCCGAGCGACTGAACCGGTCTCAGTAGGGCGTGCCGTCCTTGTGCGCCCAGAAACGCCGGCCATCCGCTGCCCTCCCGATCCTCAGATCGGCGTCGGGGTAGTCCACCGCTTCGTTCGCGGCGCGATTGCCCATCTCCAGGTATGTGACCGGGCTGTCGGTGCGATTCACGAGCTGATGCGCCTTGCCGGTGCCGGCCTTAAAGCCGCAGCAGTCCCCGGCCTGCATGCTGAATTCGGCCGTATCGATGATCAGCACGACGCTGCCCGCAACGATGTACACGAATTCATCTTCCTGAGAGTGGCTGTGCAGCAGCGCGGACGCGGCGCCGGGTGCAAGCTGGGTGAGATTGACCCCGTAGGCCGTGAGTCCGAAATGATCCCCGAGGCGGCGTTTGGTGCGTCCCGCCACGGCCTTCGCGAAGGGCTGCGGATAGGTGGTCGTCGTGGCTTGCTCGGCAACATTGAGGGCGGCAAGGGGCGTGTCGTTCATGTCGGGCTCCCGTAGCTGAATACTTCCTCGATCCCCTTATCAAACGCCCGTGCAATTCGGAATGCCAGTTCCAGCGATGGCGCGTAGTGGCCGGCCTCGATGGCGATGATGGTCTGGCGCGTGGCGCCGACGGCATCGGCGAGCTGCTGCTGGGTGAGCTCCCCGCGCTCGAAGCGCAGCCGGCGGATCTGGTTGCGGACCTCAGTAGCCACGACGATAACTCACGATCCGGGTTACGTACTTGCACACCTCGGCCACGGTGAGTGCCAGCAGCAGCCACTGCGCCAGCAGCGGCGGATCCAGAGGGCCGCTGACCATGCGCGCGAGGACCGTCTCAGGCAACGCGGGCCCTTCGGGCATCGGCATGGAATCCATGAACTGGATCATGGGGATCAGGCCCAGAACGAGGACAACGCTGCCGAACAGCACCACGTAGGCATTGCGTCCCGCGCGCAGATCGATGAGCCGGTCACGCTCGTCCGGCCGCTCGCGCCGCTTCGGATCACCCCCGGCGCGCTTCTGCACCCAGCGCAGCAGCACCTCGCTGGCGATGCCGGCAAAGATGGCGGTGATGATGAGGTTGAGCGCGAACACCGCCATGCCCGGGCCGAACAGACGGCTGGTCCCCGGCAGGGGCAGGACGTAGGCGAAGTACCAGACGCTGATGAACACGATGACCACGAGAGAGACCCAACTGACCCGTTCCTGCTGCGACATGAGGCACTCCATGCTGGATTGAGCATGTACGGTAAACCAGACATGGAGTACGATATCTCTTACATTGGCAACATGTCAAGCATGCTTTACACTTGCCGCCATGGACAACCTGCCGAATGATCCATGGGCCCCGACCTACCAGCCCACGCGGATCTACCCACTGCCGGTCAGGGCCATCCTTTTCAGTCTATGGGCCTACCTGTGTACGCTCATTATGGCGGCGGTGGCGCCCAGGTACTTGGCCGCCGGCCGCACGCGCGAATTCGTGCTGCTGCTGCCGCTGCTCACTTTGCTGCTGGTGGTTTGCATCACCTACTGGGTGTATCGCGCCAGCGATGAGTACATCCGCCATCGCATTCTCAAATGTGCCGCGATCACCGGGGTGATCCTGGCGTTCAGCACGCTGGGCTATTTCTGCCTCGAGCGCCTCGGCTACCCGCAGCTATCGATGATCGTCGTGAACCTCTACGGCTGGTCCGTCTTCACGATACTGATGCTGTGGGTGTTGTACCGCGCCCGATGAAGAACATCCTTCCCGAACTGCGCGCGCGGCGCGGCTGGACGCAAGGCGAGCTGGCGACGCAGCTGGCAGTCTCGCGCCAGACCATCAACGCCGTGGAAACGGGTCGCTACGAACCGAGCCTGTCGCTGGCCTTCGCCATCGCGAAGTTGTTTGCGCTGCCCATCGAAAAGATCTTTCAGGGGTACCCGTCGACGCCTCGATTCGCCAGGGCAAGCGGCGACGCCAATCCCCGGTAATGTGCCTGCGCAACAGAATAGCGCTGCCCTAATGGTTTTGTTTCACATATGATTCAACCGCCGGTTTTTCACGTCATCCTGCACCGCCCGGAAATCCCGCCGAACACCGGCAACATCATCCGGTTGTGCGCGAATACGGGCTTCAGATTGCATCTGGTGCGGCCGCTCGGATTCGAGCTCGACCGTAAATCGGTGCAGCGTGCGGGCATGGACTACGCGCAAATTGCACAGCTGTCGGTGCATGCGGATTTGCAGCAGTGCCTGGGGCAGATCGGCCCGACGCGGGTGTTCGCCATCGAGACCGGTTCGTCCACGACGTACGCGCAGGCGCGGTTCGAACCCGCGGACACACTGCTGTTCGGCTCGGAGTCCAAGGGGTTGCCGGCCGCCGTGCTGGAGTCAGTCGCGCCGGCACGCCGGTTGAGCATTCCAATGCGCCCGGGCAACCGCAGTCTCAATCTCGCCAACGCCGTCGCGGTGGTGGTGTACGAAGCGTGGCGCCAACGCGGCTTCAGCTGAGGCCGCGGCGGCTACTCGGCCTCGGCCCGAATCGGCCGCCGCATCAGCGTGCGCACCACTTCATCGGCGGGCAGGCCTTCGTACAGCACGCGGTACACACCCTCGCACAGGGGCATGTCCACCTGCTCGCGTTGCGCGACGGCCCGCACCGCCCGCGCGGCGTGCACGCCCTCGACGACCTGACCGATCTGGGTGCGCGCCTGATCGATGTTGCGGCCCTGCGCCAGCAGCAGGCCGAAGCGCCGGTTGCGACTTTGATCATCGGTGCAGCTCAAGACCAGGTCACCGAGACCAGCCAGGCCCATGAATGTCTCGCGGCTGGCGCCCAGCGCCACGCCCAGGCGCACCATCTCGGTCAGGCCGCGCGTGATGAGCGCGATGCGCGTATTCGCGCCAAACCCGAGACCATCGGACAGCCCCGCGGCGAGCGCGAGCACGTTCTTCACGGCACCGCCGACTTCGACACCCACGATGTCGGTCGAGGTGTAGGCACGAAAGTGGGTGGAAGACAGATCCTGTGCCAGGGCGGCGGCGAAGCCGGCATCGGACGAGGCGACCGTCATCGCCGTGGGCAGTCCGGCACCGACTTCGGATGCGAAGGTAGGGCCGGACAGCACTGCGAACGCGCGGCCCGTGCCCAGGGTGGCCCGCGCCACCTGGTGCGGCAGCAGGCCGCTTTGCGCCTCAAAGCCCTTGGTGGCCCAGGCGAGCCGCATCTGCGGACTGAGCAAAGGCCGGATCTGCCCGAGCATGGCGCGGAAGGAATCACTGGGGACCACGACCAGCACATCGAGGGCCCCGGCCAGCTGCGCGGCGAGATCCGTCCCGACGCTGAGCGAGTCGGGAAAATCGCCCGTTGGCAGGTAGCGTCGATTGGCGCGCTCCCGGACCATCTTGGCCACCTGTTCGCGGTCGCGACCCCACAGCCGCGTCGCCTTGCCGCTGCGCGCAAACTGGATGGCAAGCGCGGTGCCCCACGACCCCGCGCCGAGCACCGCAATGGGTGACCCGGTCGGCGGCAAACCCGCTTCGACCCCCATCGGACTAGTTCTTTGTCGCGGACGTCTGGTTGCTGGCATCGAGCAGTGCGCGCTCGTACAGCGCATCGAAGTTCACCGGCGGCAGCAGGAACTGCGGGAAGCCGCCCTGGGTCACCAGATTCGAGACCGCGGCGCGGGCAAACGGAAATAGCACGTTCGGGCAGATGGTGCCGATGGCGCGGCGCGCATCGTCATCGGAAAGATTGCGCATCACGAAGGCGCCGGCCTGTTTGACCTCGACCAGGAACATGGTCGATTCGCCGTGCTTCGCGGAGACGGTCACGGTCAGCACGATTTCGCGCAGTTCCGGCGAGAGGATACTGACGCCGGTATGCAGATCGAGGTTGATCTGCGGGTTCCACTGGCCATCGACGCGCGGGCCGTTCGGCGCCTCGTACGAACAGTCCTTCAGGTACACGGCCTGCAGGGCCAGCTGGCTGCCCGTGGCGTTCGGATCACCCAGCATCGGGGCTGCGGGCGCGGCGCCGTCATTGTTGTCGGTCATTCATGCATCTCCTGTAATAGCGGATCCAGCCCACCGGCAAGATCGAGCGCGATCAGATCATCGCAGCCGCCGATATGGGTCTGGTTGATGAAAATCTGTGGCACGGAACTGCGTCCGCTGCGCGCGACCATCTGCCGGTGGGCCTCCGGACGGGCCTCGACATCGATTTCCTCGAGCTCGACGCCCTTGGATGCGAGCAGCTGGCGGGCCCGCGTGCAGTAGGGGCACCAGCTGGTTGCGTAGAACTCGATTTTCGCCGCCATCAGCCCTTGGCCAGGGGGAGATTTTCGGCGCGCCAGGTGGCCAGCCCACCGCGTAGACAGAAGGTCTGGGTAAACCCCTGCGAGGCGAGCTTGCGCGCGACCAGCGGCCCTTGGGTCTCATCGGCGCCATAGACGATGACCGGCTTCTCGCGATGTTTCTTGAGGGTGTCACCGGCCTTGGGCAGCTGGTCAAAAGGCAGTTGCCGGGCGCCATTGATATGCCCGGCGGCGAACTCATCGAGGCTGCGGATGTCCAGCACCAAGGCCCCCTGGTTCATCAGCCGGATCAGCTCCTGCGGGGAAATCGCGCTCATGCCCTGTTTGCGCAGGTAGTACTCGTAGGCAAAGACCATCAGCGCGGCGACCGCGGCGGCGGCGGCCAGCAAGGGATGATGCCCAATGTATTCGATCAGCCTGTCCATCCAGCACGTCCCAGAGGCACACCCGCAAAAAAGGGCGCGTAGTATAACGAGCATGGGTCAATCGCGTCGCATTGTGCTGCGGGTCGGCGTCGCGGCTGCCGCAGCCGGACTGCTGGCGGCCGGCGCCGCCCCCAATCGGCAGGCACAGACACAAGCGCAGCTGCAGGCATTGAAGGCCCAGATCGCGGCCATCCGCGACAAGGTCAGCCAGGATGCGGTGGAATCGGATCGCGGCGCTGCGGCCCTGCAGGCTGCCGAGGTGTTGGTGGCCGCGGGACGCGCGAAACTGGCGGATCTGCGCCACGAGCGCGCCGAGCGCACCGCCGATCGCGCCAGCGTCGCCGCCGAGCAGCGCAGCCGCGCCGTGGCCGTGGCCGACCTGCGTGCGGGGCTGGCGCAGCAGATGCGCGCGGCCTACATGATCGGGCACCAGGCGCCCCTGAAACTGCTGCTCAATCAGCAAGACCCCGCCAGGGCGAGCCGGATGTTCGTGTACTACAGTTATATGGGTCGCGCCCGCGCCGGGGTCATTGCGGGGATCGACACCGATATCCACAAGCTGGCCGATCTCGACGCACAGCTGGCGGCGGACGAACGGCGGCTGGATGCGCTGCAGAGCGCCACCACCGATGAGGTCGCGCAGCTGGAGGCGGCGCGTGCGCAGCGCGATGCGGCCCTCGTGGCCATCAAGGCTGACTCCCGCAACAGCGCCCGGATGCTGCAGCGACTGCAGGGTCAACAGGCGGCATTGACCGCACTGTTGGCCGACCTGAAGCGCGCGCTACAGCCTTTTCCCAGTGATCTGAGCGGTGCCTTCGGCTCCCGGCGCGGTCGTCTGGCGTGGCCCGTGGGGGGACACCTCGCGGCTCGCTTCGGGCAGGTGCGCGCCGGCGGCCTGAAGTGGGACGGGATGCTGATAGACACCGAGCGCGGCGCCGACGTGCGGGCGGTATATCGCGGCCGCGTCATTTATGCCGACTGGCTGCCGGGCTTGGGGCTGCTCACCATCGTGGATCACGGCGATGGCTATCTCAGTCTCTACGGTCACAACGACCGGCTCTACAAGGCCGTCGGCGACACCGTGGCGGCAGGTGAGGTGATCGCGGCCAGCGGCGATAGTGGCGGCAGCAGCCGGCCGCAGCTGTATTTCGAGATTCGCAAAGGCAGCCGCCCGGTCGACCCGGGCCCGTGGTTTCGCCAGCCCGCCCCGGTTAACAATTAGAGAATGTTGCAATGCAACATATACTTGGCATTAAGCATTGCGCAATTCGCCAACTGGCGCATGGATCGCAGCCAACGCATTTGCGATGTTTGAGGCTATGACCGGACCGGTATCAAGAGACGCGGGTAACGAAGGGTGGGGCTGGCTCGAACCATTCTCACAACTGTTCCGCGCCATGATGCCGCGCGCTGCGACCATCGCGGTGTACAACGCCGCCGGCCGCATGCGCTGGTCGAACGACTCGACCATGGGACCGGACTTGACGAGCCGGGTGGATGCCATGCTGCCGGTGGCGCACGACCGCAGTTCCGGTGACGGCACACTCGAACTGCTGGGCGAGCAGCCGGCGTATCTGTTCTGGATTCGCGCCGACAGCGGCGCGTTGCTGGCCGTGGTCGCCGTACTGACCCGACCGGCCCCGAACGAAACCGAGCCGCGCGGTTTCTCCTTCACCCATTCGTTGCTGCGTCCGGCCCTGGAGTGCCTGCGGCGCGAACTGCTGGCGATGCACACCATTGAACAGCTCAAGGCATCGATCGGCGAACTCGACGAGGATCTGGACCTGCTGCTGGCGGACGCCGCCGATGCCAATACGGCTGCGGACGGCGCCGATGAACTGAAGAACCTGCTGCAGCGTATGGTCGGTCACCTCAAATGCACGGTGGCGGCGCTGATCGTTCCGGAGAAGGGCATCGCGCTGGTGCGCGGCGCCACCGACTCCAAAGCCGATGGCCAGCTCATCGCGCGCGCCCACCGCCAGCTGCTGCAGATCGCCACTGCCAACCCGCATCCGGTCATTCTCAATGACACGCAGGGCGGACCGCTGGCCAATGTGATTTCCTGCCGCGCGCTGGTGTGTCCGGTACGCAGCGGCGGCGGCCGCGGCATGGGCCTGCTGGCCTTGCTGCGCGATCCGCTGGCCCACGAGTTCACGGCGCGCGACGGCCGGGTGGCCGAAATCCTCGCGCGCCGCGCGGCGGCCGTGGTGGCGGGTCACTACGATGCGCTGAGCGGGCTGTATACGCGCAGCGCATTCGAACAGCGCGTCCGTTCGATCGTGGCCGAGCGCACCATCAACGGCACGCCGTGGAGCGCGCTGTACGTGAACTGCGATCGCATGCATGTCATCAATGACAACCACGGCATGCATGTCGGTGATACCGTCATCGGGCAGCTCGGCGAACTGATACGCGGCCGTCTGCCGCCCGGCGCGCTCGCCGCGCGTATCTCCGGCGACCGCTTCACGGTGCTGCTGCCCACCGAAGTCGATGACGCCGGCCGCTTCGCGGAATCACTGCGCGTGGGCGCGGAGATGCTCAGCGCGCTGCATGCGGGGCAGGACATCAGCATTACGATCAGCATTGGCGTCGCGCCGTTGGAAAACGGCCGCGGCGGGGAGCTCGCGCATTCGCTTGCGGCCGCGGAAACCGCCTGCAAGGCCGCCAAGGATCGCGGCCGCAACCGGGTCGCCACTTTCCAGGTCGCCGACCAGAGCATTATCCGCAGGTTCTCCGACATCGACGTGGTGACGCGGGTGCGCGAGGCGCTCACGCACAACCGCATGCACCTGGTAGCCCAGGCCGTGACCCCCTTCAAGGAATCGGCGCAGCGGCCCCCCCATTTCGAGTTGCTGCTGCGCATGATCGGAAACGATGGTGCAACGCTGGGCCCGGACACGTTTCTGTCGGCGGCGGTTCGCTACCAGATGATGTCCGACATCGACCGCTGGGTCGTCAAGCGCGCGATCCAGCTGCTCAAACCCTATGCGGACGCACTGCAATCCCGCCCGTGTGTCTTCTCCATCAACTTCTCCGGCCAGTCGCTCGGCGATGATGAGTTTCCGGACTTTCTCTTCGAGAGCGTGCAAAAGAGCGGCATCAATCCCAAGGTCTTTTGCTTTGAACTCACCGAAAACGCGACCATCCTCAACCTGGCGCGCGCCGAAGTCGTGATGCGTCGTCTGCGGCGGATGGGCTGCGAGGTGGCGTTGGATGACTTCGGAACGGGTCTGTGTTCCCTGTCCTATCTGCGTCAGCTTCCCGTTACGATGCTGAAGATCGATGGCAGCTTCGTGCGCGATGTCCTGCGCGATCCCCGTGCCGACAGCATGGTTGAGGTCATCGCCCAACTGGCGCGTACCATGTCACTGGACACCGTCGCTGAGTATGTGGAAACGGATGAGATCCGCGAGCGGATCGCGCAGCACGGCGTCGACTATGCGCAAGGCTATGCGGTCGGGCGCGCGGAATCCTTCGAGGAACTCCTCAAGCGCCTGCCCGAGCTCAATGGTGGGGTACGGGCGCTGAGCGCGATGCCCGATGAATTGTCCGCCGTGCAGGCGGTCGGTGGCGGCTGAGCCTTGGGCACCCTGCACTTCCTGATCGATACCTTTCTGCACCTCGACAGGCATCTGGGCGCCGTGATTGCGCTGTATCACACCTGGATATACGGCATCGTGTTCGCGATCATCTTTGCCGAAACGGGACTGGTGGTGGTCCCGGTGCTGCCGGGCGATTCCCTGCTTTTCACCATCGGCGCACTGGCCGCGACGGATACCACGGGAACGTTGCGCGCACCGCTGATGTGGGTACTGGTGTGCGTGGCCGCAATTCTTGGCAACACCTGCAACTACGCGATCGGCCGCGCCATCGGTCCGCGGGCGTTTTCGGGCCGTATCCGCTGGTTGAAGCCCGAACATCTGCGCCGTACCGAGGCTTTCTTTGCCCGTCACGGTGCGCTGACCATCCTGCTGTCGCGCTTCCTGCCGTTCTTGCGCACGTTCGCGCCCTTCGTGGCCGGCATCGGCCGCATGCGCTACATGCGTTTTCAGCAGCTGAACATCGCCGGCGGCACCGTCTGGGCCACGCTGTTCATCTGGGGAGGGTACCTGTTCGGCAACATCCCGCTGGTGAAGAACAATTTCGGGCTGGTCACCTTGGCCATCATCGGGGTGTCACTGGTGCCGATGGTGTGGAAGCTCGTCAACGATCGTATCGTCATTGCCCGGGGCGCGGCTCCGCGTTGAGCGGATCGGCCACCGTCACCCGATTGCGCCCTTCGCGCTTGCTGCGATAGAGCGCGGCATCGGCCTGGCGCAGCAGGGCCTCGGCCGCCGCCCCGTTCGCTCCGGCGCCTGAATCCAATGCCGCTACCCCGAAACTTGCCGTGAATTTCAACTCACCGGCGTCGGTCGCAAGCGCACCGTGCTCGCAGAGCGTGCGGATTTCCTCGGCCACCTGCACGGCCGCGGCCAGATCCGTGTCCGGCAGCACCACCACAAACTCCTCCCCGCCGAAGCGCGCCACCCAGTCCACGTTCTCGCGGATCACCCCGCGCGCGAGAGCGACAAAACGCCGCAGCACCTGATCGCCCACCTGGTGACCGTACCGGTCGTTGATCGACTTGAAGAAATCCAGATCCGCGAGGATCGCCGAAAGTGCCTGTGGCAGCCGTCGCGCCTGCTCGACCTCGTGCATGAGCTGTTCGTTGAGGTAACGCCGGTTATAGGTGTCTACCAATGGATCGGTGATGGACAGGCGCTGAATCTGTGCGTTGGCGTCGCGCAGCGATTGTTCGAGCTGCACGATGCGTCGGCCCGCCGCCAGGCGGGCCAGCAGCTCCGCCTCATCGGCGGGCTTGCGCACGTAGTCGTCGGCCCCCGCATCGAGGCCGATCACGACGCTGCGCGTGGATATCTGGCCGGTGAGCAGCAGGATGTACAGATAGCCGGGCAGGCGGGTCGCGCGGACCTTGCGGCACAGCGTGGGACCATCCATGCCGGGCATTTCCCAATCGGTGACCAGCAACTGAAAACGCCCGGTGGCGAGTTTCTCGAGGGCCGTGGCGCCGTCACTGGCGGTCTCGACTTCGTACCCGCCCCGCCGCAGCATGCGCTGGGTCAGCAGCAACTGCGTCGGCTCATCCTCCACCAGCAGCAAACGCAACGGCGTCGGGGTGCTGGCGACCCGGTTCACGGAAAATGCACTTCGATGACACTGGCGCATTCGTCCAGCGTCGCCTGAATCTGCTCCACGACGCCGACGAGTTCCGTGAAGGGTTCGACCATGGCGGTGTGCTCCAGTGCCAGCGACAGGTCGGTAATGCGCCGGGCGCACACGCTGCCGGCGCCACCCTTCAGCTTGTGCGCCAGGGCCTTGAGCTGCGTGCGGTCCTCGACGGCAAGGGCCTGCCGCAACTCCGTGATAAGGCGGGCGCTGCTCGCCATGAAAGTCCGGCACAGCTCGGCCATGAACGGCGGATCATCGCCGACGAGTGTTTGCAGGCGCGCGATGTCCAGCGCGGGCGCCAGCGCGCGCAGTGGCGCAGTGCTGGCGCCGTCGCGCGCCGCGGCATGCGGATCGCCAAGCCCGTGACGATCGAGAATTTCGCGCAGCCGCTGCGGCTGCAGTGGCTTGGTCAGCAGCCCGTCCATCCCGGCGGCAAGGCACCGATCCAGTTCGTCGGTCATGGCGCTTGCGGTGAGGGCGAGTATGGGTACGCGCCGCCCGCCCGCTTCGGCGCGCCGTATTTCGCGACATGCCGTCAGGCCGTCCATGACCGGCATCTGCATGTCCATGAGCACCAGATCGATCGTTGACTGCGCGCAGAACTCGACGGCCCGCAAACCATTGTCGGCTACTTCGACCTTGCAGCCGAGCCGCCGCAGGAAGCGGCGCGTCACCTGCTGATTGACGATGTTGTCGTCCGCAACCAGCACCCGTCCACGGTAGTCGCCACGGATTTGCTCAGCGGCGAGGGAGCTGCGCGTGACCAGTTGGGAATGCGAGCCGCTCTGGTTGGTGGTGTCCATGACCCGCTCGACGCACGCGCGCAGCTCACGGCCGCGTACTGGTTTGGTCAAATATCCGGCAAAGCCCAGATCCGCGAGGCGTCGCGTGCTGCCGTGCCGGTCGAGCGAGGTGAGCAGCACCAGCGGTATGGGCGCCAGGGCCGCGTCACTCTTGAGCGTCTGGGCGAGCCACCCGCCGTCCGCATCGGGCATCTGATCATCGGCGATGACGAGGTCGAAGGGCGCCCCGTGCGCGGCGGCCTGCTTCAACAGCCCGACAACATCAGCGGCGCGGCCGGTGGTCGCAACGAAATGGCCGGCGGGCAGCAGCTGCCCGCGCAGCACGCGGCGGTTCGTATCATTGTCATCCACGACCAGGATGCGGCGACTGACGGTCGACTGCGGTGATTCAAGCAGGCGCTCGGGGCTGGTAGTGAGTGCCTCGCAAGGCAGCATCACCGAAAAGCTCGTGCCGACACCGGGGCTGGAGACGACGCTGACACTGCCTCCCATCAACTCGCACAGGCGCTTGACGATCGACAGGCCCAGGCCGGTGCCGCCGAAGTGCCGCGTCGTGGAGGCATCCGCCTGCGCGAAGGGCTGGAACAGCTTCTCGACCACTTCGGGCGCCATCCCGAGGCCGGTGTCACGTACTTCAAAGTGCAGCAGCACCCGGTCACTGCGCGTGCCGATATTGTGCACCTCGATGACGACCTCACCGGCCTGGGTGAACTTGATGGCGTTGCCGGCCAGATTGGTGAGGATCTGGCGCAGGCGGTGCGGATCCCCCAGCACGCACTCCGGCGTAGCCGGATCGACGTTGACGATGAATTCGAGATTCTTCGCGGCCGCCTGCACCGCCATCATCGTGCCCACATCCTCGACGCAGTCGCGCACGTCCATCTCGACCGACTCGACTTCGAGGCGTCCGGCCTCGATCTTTGAGAAATCGAGAATGTCGTTGAGTATCCCCAGCAGGCAGGTCGCCGAGGTGCGGATGGTCTCGGCGTACTCGTGCTGCACCGGATTGAGCGAGGTATCGAGCAGCAGCTCGGTCATACCCAGTACGCCATTCATCGGCGTGCGGATCTCATGACTCATGTTGGCCAGAAAGGCGCTCTTGGAGCGATTCGCCGCGGAGGCCGCCTCGGTGGCAGCAACCAGGGCGGCGCGCGCCCTCAGTTGCGCGGTGATGTCCTGAATGGAGCCGGAAAAGTACGTCGCAGTCCCCTGCCCATTGCGTTCGCAGCGACCGCGCGAGCGCACCCAGCGGGTCTCGCCGCGGCGATGGCGCACGGGAAATACCACATCGAACGGCGTGCCTTCGGCGGTGTGCCGACGGGCCGCGTCCTCCACCGAATAGCGCTCGGCGGCCGGCGTCAGCTCCAGGATGCTGTGCGGGAAGGGCTCATCGGGACCGTAGCCGAGCATTTCGCGCACACTGGGTGAGTACCAGGTGGCGCCGCTGCGAAGGTCGTATTCATACAATCCATCACTGCTGCCTTCCACGGCGCGTTCAAAGCGCGCGCGGATCTCACGCAGTTCGGCCTGCGCCTTGCGCTCATCCTGTTGGGCTGCGTACTGCCGCGTGACATCCTGGACCGCGCCGCACAGCCGCACGGTGCGATCGTCGACGACCTCCGGATCACCGACGCAGCGCACCCACATCCGGGCGGCGTCGCGGCGGATGGCGGGCAGGGTCAGATCGAAGGACTTGCCGTTGGCGACAGCCTCCTGAAAGGCAGTGGCGATGATCGGCCGGGCATCCGTTGCATAGCATTGCAGAATGTCCTCCAGACACAGCGTGGCGGCCGCGTCCAGGCCGAAAATCTGCCGCGCGTGGCTGGACCATAGCGGGGCCATCGACTCGACATCCAGTTCCCAGGCCCCCAGGCCGGTCATGTCGGCAATGATGTCCAGCAGATGCGCGCTGCGCTGCTGCACGGACTCGGGCGAGGGAGGACTTGCGACCATGGGTCTGATGGGCGGGAAACCTTGAGCTTTAGGAGTGGAACTGTGTCATACACGGTCGCGTGAACTTATGAGCGCCGTCACAAACCGGGCGCTGCATTACAGCTCCTGCGTGGCACAATCCGCAGATGAGCGGACGTACCCGAGGATACGCCCACCGGGTCGACATTGCGGCCGGGGCGGCTGAAGTCTGGAAGGCCCTGACGGACACCGGCTGCCTGCGCAAATGGTGCTCCCCGCAGGCGCAGATCAGTGCCCGCGAAGGGGGTCACTTCAGGGCGTCCGTCGATCGGGTCACGGAGCTTGAGGCCCATATCGATGTGCTGCTGCCGGGGCGCCGCATGAGGCTGATCTACCTGCCATCGGCTGATTTGCCGCAGCATGCCAGCGCGATAGTCGATGACTTCATGCTCGACGGTTCCGACGCCGGCAAGACTGTCCTGCGGCTGCTCGGTTCGGGCTTTCCGGTCAACCGCGAGTCGGACACGGCCTATCTGCGATTGCGCACCGGCTGGGAGCGGGCGGTTGCCCGGCTGAAAGTGCTCGTCGAGCAGACGGTAAAGGAGAATGCCTGATGGCCGGATTCCTGTTCCGTGCCGTGCTCTCGATGGTAGGCCTGTGGATTGCGACACGCTGGGTCAGCGGCATCCGCATCGATGATGCCCCGACCCTGGTGCTGGCCGCGCTCGTGTTGGGCGTGGTCAATGCCATCATCCGCCCCATCGCGGTGATCCTCACTTTCCCGCTCACCCTGCTCACGCTCGGTTTGTTCCTGCTGGTGGTGAACGCCGGCATGCTCGGCCTGACGGCGTGGCTGCTGCGCGGCTTTCATGTGGCGGACTTTCGGGCGGCACTGCTCGCCAGCCTCCTCATCAGTGTGACGGGCTGGATCGGATCCATGTTCATCGGGCCGCGCGGCCGGTTCGAGGTCTACGCCCACCGCCGGCGCTGACGCTGCGCCTCACCCGCCGCTCAGCGCCGCCTCGATGGCGCCGGTCATGGGCTTGAGAAAGAAATTCCCCTCCGGCATCGACTGCACTCGGATGCCATACCGACCCAGGGCTGCGGCGACCACCGGCCCGACGGCAGCAACGTGGGTGCGCCGCAGCGCCTGCGTGACGCGCGCTTCGCCACCGACCGCGATCAGCCGGCGCACCTGCGGGGTGCTGGTAAAGGCGATCGCATCGATATCACCGTGCTCGATGCGCCCAAGCAGCGCCAGCACCGCGGCGTCATCAGTCGATTCCGCGTAACGGTAGGGCGCAACCGTGATGACCGCGGCCCCGCAGCCGTGCAGGAATTCGACCAGCGGCAGATTCGGCTCGCTGCCATACAGCTGCACGCCGAAGCTGCGCCCCTCGAGACTGAAGGCCAGCGGTTGCAGGGCGGCGATGATGCCGGCGGTGGTCGGTACCGGCGCGGCAATGTCGGGCTTCAAACCCAGCTCGCGCAGCGCCCGTGCGGGTTTGGGTCCACGGGTGATTTTGCGCACTCTCGCCAGCTGCAGCAGGAATTGCGGCTTCAACTCCGGCACGTGCTGCTCGAGGCAGCTGAGCAGCCGCCGCAGTCCCTCCCCGGTGAGCAGGATGAGATCATCGCAGTGTCCTGCGGCGAAGCGGCGGATGAAGCAGACCACGGGCGCGGGATCGGCGGCGTCGCGGATAACGACCAAGGGACAGCGCAGCACGCGCGCGCCACGGCGCTCGAGCAATGCCGCGAACAGATCCAGCTCACGCGTCTCGGGCACGGCGATGGTTTTGCCGGCCAGTGTCTGGGTTTCCATGCCAGCGCAGCTTAGCGCGTGGCTCCCATCCAGGCACGCACCGGTCGCGCCAGCGCGAGCATGATGAACCCGGAAATACCGCCCACCAGTGCCATGCGCAGGAACTGTGCCGGCATGTCGGCCACGTCCGAGCCGATCTGCCCGCCGATGAGTCCCGCAGCCAGGTTGCCGATCGCGGCGCCGAGGAACCAGGTGCCCATCATCTGCGCGGAATAGCGGGCCGGCGCCAGCTTCGTGACATTGGATAGTCCGATCGGACTCAGGCACAGCTCCCCGGTGGTCTGCAGCAGGTAGGTCACAATCAACCACATCGGCAGGACCCGGTGGCCGCTGCGCAGCACGGTCTGTGCGGCCACCATCATCACCAGAAAGCTCAGACCCAGTTGCAGCAGCCCCAGGCCGAACTTCGCGCCCGCGGAAGGATCGCGGCCGCGTTTGCCCAAGCTGATCCAGATCCAGGCAAAGAGTGGCGCCAGGCCGAGCACGAACACCGCCTGCGCGATCTGATACCAGCTGACCGGATGCTGTCCGGAGGCGAACCAGCTGCCGAGGAAGGAGCGGTCCGTGTGATCGCGCGCGAACAGGTTCAGCGTCGAGCCGGCCTGCTCGTACCCGGCCCAGAATACCGCCGCGCAGACAAAGAAAATCGCGATCACCGCAACCGCTTTTTTCTCCGGGCCGGAGAGCTTGGCGAACAGCAGCACGTTGCCGAAGAACGCAATCGCCAAGGCGATCATCGCCACACCGGTGAGATTGGCCAGCTGCACGACCCCGATGGGCAGCAGGCCGCAGATGGCCAGCAGCACGAGAACACCCAGCACGACCAGCGCCGCGGTGAGCAGCCGCTGCGCGCGCTGCCGCTCGCGCGGGGGTGCCGGATGCGGCACCAGGCCGGCATCGCCCAGCCACTTTCCGGTCAGGCGATACTGGACCAGTCCCAGCACCATGCCGATGCCGCCGACGAGGAAGCCCCAGCGATAGCCGACCGTCTCACCAATGGTGCCGACCAGCAGCGGCGAGAGGGCGCCGAGGTTGATGCCGACATAGTAGATCGAGAAGGCCGCGTCGCGGCGCGAGGTGGAGTCGCCCTGGTAGAGCGCGCCCACGAGGGTGCTGCAGTTGGTCTTCAGCATGCCGGTGCCCAGGCAGATGAGCAGCAGCCCCAGGTAGAAGGTCGTCATGCCGGCGGGCAGTGCGAGGGCGAAATTGCCCGCGGCAATCAGTACGCCGCCCCAGAAAACGGATTTGCGCTGACCGAGCACCCGATCGGCGATCCAGCCGCCGGGCAGATTCCCCACGTAGGCGCCAGCGGTGAACAGGCCATAAACGGCGCCGCCCTGCTCATCGCTCATGCCGAGGCCGCCGCCCTTGAGCGCCGCGGTCATGTACAGCAGCAGCAGCGCCCGCATGCCGTAGTAGGAGAACCGCTCCCACATCTCGGTGAAGAACAGCGTCGCAAGTCCGCGCGGGTGACCTAGCCAGGTGCCGGTGGCGGCCACCTGCTTCAAGGGGACTCGGCTTCCCGGCGTGCGATGTCCTTCTGGCGCATCTTGTACATGATGCCGGCCATGACGATTCCGCCCTCGTACAGCAGGTACATGGGTACGGCCATGACGCACTGGGAGATGGCATCCGGTGGCGTGACCATCGCGGAGACGATGAACACCCCGACCACCACGTAGCCGCGATGCTCCTTGAGTTTTTCGAGCTTCACGATGCCCGTGATCACCAGCAGCACCACGGCAATCGGCACTTCAAATGCCAGGCCGAAGGCGAAGAAAATATTCATGGCGAAGGTGAGGTAACTGGCGATGTCCGCCTGCCACTTCACACCCTCGGGCGTGGAACTGGCGAAGTACGAAAATACATGCGGGAACACGACTTTGTAGGCGAAGCCGATGCCCAGATAGAACAGCAGTATCGAGGACACCAGCAATGGAATCGCGAAACGTTTCTCGTGCTTGTACAGACCTGGTGCCACGAAGGCCCAGACCTGGTAGAGGATGTAGGGCATGGCGATGAATATCGCCAGCAGCAGTGCCAGCTGCAGCGGCACGGTGAAGGGCGTCATGACACCGATGGCGATCAGCTCGACGCCCTTCGGCAGTTTTTCGCGGATGGGCTCCGAAACGAAGGTGAATATCCTGTTCTGAAAATAGATGCAGGGCACCAGCACGATAATGACGGCGATCATGGCGCGCACCAGCCGGTTGCGCAGCTCCAGCAGATGCGAGATCAGCGTCCCTTCGGCCAGGTTCTCCTTCTTGGGCTCCTCAGCCATGGTCGTGCGGGAACACTACTTCCACGGTGGCCGGTTGATTCGCATCGGTGGATGTCGCGGCTGCACCGGGCGTCGCAGGCCTGTTCGCCTCGGACTCCGGGAACATATCCATCGTGCCGTGCGGATCATCGGCGCCAGCGGGCACTGCGTAGGGGTCCTGAGCGATTACCGCCGGTTCACTGCCGTTCATCGCGAAGTACATCTGTGCCTCCGGATGCAGTTCGCTTCCCGGCAATTCGGGGCTGTCGGCCGCCGCCCCGGCCTGCGCCGCGGTGGTGTTATCGGCCGCGACCGCGGCCTCGCTCGCGGCGGCACTGGCATGCGGGTCCGGTGCCGGTTCGGTTCCCGGTGCGGGCGGGCCCACATCCGGGGCGACATTACGCGCCACCGGCTTGACGGCATTGATGGAGTTGACCTCCTGTTCGAGCTGCTCGCGAAACTGCCGCGCCATATGCCGCGCGCGTCCGGCCCAGCGGCCCAACTGCTGCACCAGGCCAGGCAGCTTCTTCGGGCCGAGCACTACGAGGGCGACTCCGAAAGTGAGCGCCAGCTCCGGAAAGCTGAAATCAAAGAAACCGCGCTGCCGGGCCCGCGCGGCGGGCGCTCGCATCATCTTAGGCACCTGGCTTGCCGCCGCCGCGCGATCGGGCGTCCAGCACCTCGGGGAACTCGGCATCCGGCAAGGTCTCGGCCGGATGGGGGGTCGGGGGCGCCTGCACGGCCTTGCGGAAGCCTTTGACCGCCGTGCCGAGGTCGGAGCCGGCACGGCGCAGTTTGCTGGCACCAAACACCAGCAGCAGCACGACTGCAATAATCAGAAGTTCGAACATAGCCGGAATGATAGGACAAATGGGGCCCGCGGCGCAGTAAACTTCTCTCTCAAATTCAACGGGTTCCGAGCCAGAAGGTGACCGGCCCGTCATTCACCAGACTCACCTGCATGTCGGCGCCAAATTCCCCCGTGCCGATATCCGGATGCGCCGCACGCGCCTGCGCGACCAGGTACTCGAACAGTGCGCGCGCCCGCTCGGGCGCCGCCGCGGTGCTGAAGCCGGGGCGGGTACCCGAACCCGTGTCCGCCGCGAGGGTGAACTGCGGCACCAGCAGCACCCCGCCCCCCACGGTGCGGACGTCGCGGTTCATGCGGCCCGCGTCGTCGGCAAAAATACGATAGGTCAGCAGCCGCTCCAGCAGACGATCGGCGTCGGACTGGGTATCCTCCCGCTGCACACCAATGAAAGCGAGCACGCCGCGGCGGATGCCGGCCGTGACTTCGGTTCGCACGCGCACTTCGGCCTGCGTGACACGTTGGATCAGTGCGATCATTGGACTTAAGGATCCGCGAAACCGCGGTGTCGTGCCACAGCGAGTGGTAATTCCACGGACGAATCCTTAAGATTCGGAGCCGTTTTGTGCAAGGTGGTTACGGGTATGGGATTTTGGATCCGCTTGGGTCTGGTGTCGGCGTTCGCCGCAGGTTTTGCGCTCGCGGGCGCGTCCGCGTTCGCTCAAGGATCGGGTGAAGCGCCGGTTCACAAGGGCGATCCGGTGCATGGCAAGGCCATCTCGTATACCTGCCTGGGGTGTCACGGCGTGGACGGCTATCGCAATGCCTACCCCAACTACAGCGTGCCGAAGCTGGAGGGCCAGCACCCCGAGTACCTCATCGCCGCACTACAGGAATACAAGGGTGACCAGCGCTCGCATCTCACCATGCATTCGCAGGCCTCGGAACTGTCCGACCAGGACATGGCGGACATCGCGGCGTACTTCTCGGGCACCGTCCTGAAGCCAGTCCCGCGACCCGCCAATGCGCCGCCGGCGCCGCCTGCCGTCGCCGTGTGCGCCGCCTGTCATGGCGCGACGGGAATCAGCGTGGTACCGAACTATCCCATCCTCGCCGGGCAGCACGCCGATTACCTGAAACGCGAAATTGGGGAATACAAGAATGGCGGCCGCAAGAACCCCATCATGGCCGGCATGGCGACGACCATCAAGGATTCGGATGTCGACGCGCTGGCCGATTACTTCAGCAGAATGAAGCCGGCGCTGGGCACCCTGGACCGGCCGTTCTCAATCCTGACCGCCGGCCGCTAGCGTCGGCCCGGGCGGAGCCCTAGGGCGCGAGTTTCTTGAGGAATTGGGCGACCGTGGCGAGCCAGGCGTCGCGATTGGCGCCATGCCGCAGGTCATGGCCTTCGTTCCGGCCCGTCACATACCACGCCTCGCCACCGCGCGCGCGGATGCCGGCAACGATCTGGCCGGCCTGCTGCACCAGGGCCGGCGTGTCCTGCAGCCCCTGGAACACGAGCACCGGCTTGCGGATCTGCGCCAGGCTGTTGAGCGGTGAGAGCCGGTTCAGCTGCGCGCGCACCTGCGGATCGCGCTCATCGCCGAATTCGGCACGCCGGCTCGCGGTCTCATCGGGCGTGCCATCGGTGAGATAGGACGGCAGACTCGCGTAGCCGTTCACAATGATGCCGCCGCTGAGGCGGTCGTTATAAGTGGCGAGCATGGCCAGCGCCATGAATCCGCCGTACGACTGCCCCATGACGGCCACGTGCGTGCGATCGAGGTCTTTTTGCATTCCGATCCACACCAGCAGGGCGCCAAGGTCGCGCAGCGCATCCTCGCGCGCGGGCCCATTGTCCAGATCCGCGAAAGCCTTGCCGTAGCCGGTGGAGCCGCGGATGTTTGGCGCGATGACCACGTAGCCGAGCTGATTCACGGCGAACTGGATGAAGGCATCGAAGCCCGGGCGGAACTGTCCCGCCGGGCCGTCGTGGATATCGATGAGCACCGGATGCGGCCCGGGGGTGCGCGGGCGGTACACAAAGGCCGGGATCAGTCGCTGGCCGCTCCTGCCACTGTCCCAGGTGGGGTACTGCACGGCCTGCGCGGGCACGAAGGCCTGCGGGTCGACCGCGCCGGGTTCACTGTGCGTCCAGCGCGTGAGCTGGTTGTGTTCCGGCTCATATACATAGACGTCACTTGGTGATTGCGGCCCTTCGGCGCTGAAGGCGAGCCGGTGACCGGTATGATCAAAGTGCAGTCCGGTGATGCGTCCTTCGGGAAGCCCGGCCGGCGACAGTTCAAGTTTGAACTGGTTGTCGAGAACCGTCAGATGGTCACGGCCGCTGTCGTCCGTGACGTACGCAAGGTAGCGGCCATCCACGCCGATCTGGAAGTCGACGATATCCCACGGAATGGCCGCGGTCAGATCGCGAGCCTGGTGCGTGACCAGATCCAGGTAGCGCAGCTCGCAGAAATCGCCGTCATCCACGGAGCTGATATAGATGCCGCGTGCGTCTGCGGAAAAGCGCGCCTGGCGGATGCCGAGGTGCTTGTCGCCGGCCTCGACGGGCAGCACCGAGCCGGTGTTCACATCGGCGATGAACAGGCCGCTTTCGTCGTTGTCGCCCGACTGCCGCAACAGCAGCTTCTGACCATCGGCTGACCAGTCCAGCGGGACCCAGGGACGATCGCGCCCGGCCACGACCAGGCGCGGCGCGGTAGCGCTGCCGATATCCACCATATAGATGTCGGTGGTGGCAGCGTCGCGGTCATTGCCGGTGAACACGATGTGCTGGCCGTCCGGTGACCAAAGCGGGCTGCCATGGCGTGAGGTGCCGCCGCTGAGCATGCGGGCGCTGTGCGCCGCGAAACTGTAATAGTACAGCTGCGGCTGATTGTCGGCGTCGTGCTCCTTGAGGAAGGCGAAGCCATCGGCGGAGCCCGTGGGCGCACTCAGTACCTGCGTGATCGGGTCGGTATACCAGGTCAGCTGTTCACGCATCCCCAAGGGAGCGATGACCCGGTGCACCTGCGGCACATCGGCAAAACGGGTGCTGATCAGCAGGCTGTCATCCGGCAGCCACGCGGCAAAGGACGCATCGCGCCCGACCAGGTAGTCGGCGATCCGCGCGCCCAGGTTCGCATCGATCGGTGGCACCCCGTCAAAAATGAGTGCGCCGCGCGACTGCGCCGGCAGTCCCTGCACGGGCATCGGCAGTACGGGGGCTTCGGCGGAGCCTGCGGTGGCGGCAAGACACAGGACAACTACCGACGCGAGCTGCCGCAGGGCGGCCGGATTAATTCTCATGGGTCGTTGGCGTTCACGTGAAATTGTCGAGCTGTTGCTATGGTGCCTTATGATCGAGTTCATGACAGCCCAATTCGCCGCTGCGCGCATCACCCGCCACCCCGATGGCATCACGGCGGTCGACACCGAATACATCCGGCCGGGGCTGGCGGCCGCCCATATCATCCAGCAGGACGAGGCGGCCGCGTTCGTGGATGTGGGCACGAATTATTCCGTACCGCATCTGCTGGCGGCGCTGCGGGAATTGAAGATTGCGCCGCAGGCCGTCGCATACGTGTTCCTCACGCACGTCCATCTGGACCATGCCGGGGGTGCCGGGTTGCTGCTGCGCTCGCTGCCGAACGCGAAAGTGGTGGTGCATCCGCGCGGGGCGCCGCACCTGATCGACCCGGCGAAACTCATTGCCGCATCGAAGGTGGTATATGGCGAACAACTCTACCGCCAGCTGTACGGGGATCTGATCCCGATCGATGCGAGTCGGGTCATCACCAGCGAGGACGGCAAGCAGATGGCGCTGGCGCAGCGGCCCTTGCAGTTGTTGCACACTCCGGGGCATGCCCTGCATCACTACTGCCTGGTCGACCTCGAGCACCGTAATCTCTTCACCGGCGACACCTTCGGCCTGTCCTACCGCGAACTGGATACGGCCCGGGGGGCCCTGGGGCTGCCAACGACCACCCCGACTCAGTTTGATCCGGCGCAGCTGCTGGCTTCGATCGACCGCCTGATGGCGACGCAGCCGCGTGCCGCCTACCTGATGCACTACAGCCGCGTGAGCGGCCTGCCGGGGATTGCCGCATCGCTCAAGGCGCAGATCGCGGAATTCGTGGCCATGGCGCTGCGGCATGCCGGTGCCGGCGATCCGTACAGTGCCATCCATGCGGACATGCGCGCCTTGTGGATTGAGCTTGCCCGCCGGCATGGGCTTGCCGAACCGCAGGCCAGCGTGGATGAATACCTGTCCAAAGATCTCGACCTCAACACCCAGGGGCTGATCGCCTGGCTGCAACGCCAGCGAAGGTAGGCTGCATATGTCGAACCTTTCTCCGGGGCAATGCCTGCGCGCGGCGCTCGAACTGGAGCACCCGCTGCAGGTCGTGGGCGCGGTCAGTGCGTACGCCGCAATGCTGGCGGCGCGTGCGGATTTTCGCGCCCTCTACCTGTCCGGCGCCGGCGTGGCCAACAGCGCCTTCGGGCTGCCGGATCTGGGCGTGACCACCTTGAACGATGTGGCGGAAGAAGTCCGGCGCATCACCGCGGCGTGCGCACTGCCGCTGCTGGTGGATGCGGATACGGGCTTTGGGGGTGCGTTCAACATCGCCCGCACCACCCGTGAGCTGGCACGCGCCGGTGCCGCAGGAATGCACCTGGAGGACCAGGTACACAGCAAGCGCTGCGGTCACCGGCCGGGCAAGCAGCTGGTGCCGGCGCAGGAGATGTGCGACCGGCTCAAGGCCGCCCTCGATTCCCGCAGCGATGCGGCATTCGTGATCATGGCGCGCACCGATGCGCACGCAGTGGAGGGCAACGCCGCGGCGATGGCGCGCGCACAGGCCTACGTGGCCGCCGGCGCCGACATGATTTTCGCCGAAGGTCTCACCACGCTGGCCGAATACCGCCAGTTCACCGCGGCCGTGGCAGTGCCGGTACTGGCCAATATCACCGAGTTCGGCCGCACGCCGCTGTTCAGCACGCAGCAGCTGGGGGAAGCCGGCGTGCGCCTCGCGCTGTATCCGCTGTCCGCATTCCGGGCCATGAGTCGGGCGGCCCAGGAGGTCTACGCCGCTATTCGCAAGGACGGCACCCAGCGCGCGCTCGTGCCGCGCATGCAGACCCGCGAAGAGCTGTACGCCGTGCTCGGATATCACGCCTACGAGGAGCGGCTGGATCGGCTGTTCGGCAGCAATCCGCCACAGGAGTCGCCATGAACGAGACTGCACCCGCATTGCGCCCGAAGAAGTCCGTTGCCCTGGCGGGAGTTACCGCCGGGACCACGGCGCTTTGCACCGTGGGTCAGACGGGCAACGATCTTCACTATCGCGGCTACGACATTCAGGACCTGGCGCGCGAGGCCTCGTTCGAAGAAGTTGCCTACCTGCTGATCCATGGGGAACTGCCGAATGCGGCCACACTGGCCGGGTACCAGGCGAAGCTCAAATCGCTGCGCGGGCTGTCGCGCACGGTGCGCGGCGCACTGGAAGTCCTGCCGCCTGCGGCGCATCCCATGGACGTGCTGCGCACCGGCGTCTCCGCGATGGGTTGTGCTTTGCCCGAAGCTCCCGCGCATGGCGCGAACGGCGCACGGGATATTGCCGATCAGCTGGTCGCATCGCTGGGTTCGATGCTCACGTACTGGTATCACTTCAGTCGCTCGGGCCGTCGCATCACGGTGGAGACGGACGATGATTCGGTGGGCGGCCACTTCCTGCATCTGCTGCACGAGCGGATGCCGGCGCCATCGTGGGTGCGGGCCATGCATATCTCGCTCATTTTGTACGCCGAGCACGAGTTCAATGCCTCGACCTTCACGGCGCGGGTGATCGCGAGCACCGGATCGGATCTGTATTCGTGCCAGGTCGGCGGCATCGGTGCGCTGCGCGGTCCGAAGCATGGGGGCGCGAATGAGGTGGCACTGAAAATCCAGCAGCGTTACGCGAGCGCGGAGGCTGCGCAGACGGACATCCTGGCGCGCCTCGCGGCCCGCGAGGTCATCATCGGCTTTGGTCACCCGGTCTACACGATTTCAGACCCGCGTCATCCGCTCGCCAAGGAACTGGCGCGGCAGCTGTCGCAGGAAGCCGGCAACACCACGCTGTTCGAAGTCGCGGATCGCATCGAGGCGGTGATGTGGCAGCAGAAGAAGCTGTTTCCGAATGTCGACTGGTTCTCGGCCGTGCTCTACCAGCAGATGGGGATTCCCGTGTCGATGTTCACGCCGTTGTTCGTGATGTCGCGTACCACCGGATGGTCGGCGCATGTCATGGAGCAGCGTGACAACGGCAAGATCGTACGCCCGGCGGCCGCATACACCGGACCGGCGCCCCAAGCGTACGTGCCGCTGAATCAGCGTCGGTGAAGTGATGTCGGCATTTGATCCAAGGCGGGCGCAACGCTTGGCACCGGATACGGTGCTCACGGACATCGCGGCGTTCGTCAGCGCCCCGCCCGAGGTGTCGGCGCTGGCATTCGAAACCGCGCGCCACTGCCTGATGGACTCGTTGGCCTGCGCTTTGATGGCCCTGAAGGTTCCGGCCTGCGCACGGCTGATCGCCCCGGTGGTGCCGGGTGCCGTCATGCCCGGCGGCACCCGCGTGCCGGGGACCTCACTGGAGCTGGATCCGGTGCAGGGAGCCTTTGCAATCGGTGCCATGGTCCGCTGGCTGGATTTCAACGATACGTGGCTGGCGGCCGAGTGGGGCCACCCCTCCGATAATCTCGGCGGCATCCTCGCCGTCGCGGATTACCTGGCGCGCCAGGCATTGATGCACGGGCGCGCCGCGCTGAGCGTGGCGGATGTGCTCACGGCAATGATCCGCGCCCATGAAATCCAGGGAGTGCTGGCGCTGACCAACAGTTTCAACCGCGTCGGACTGGATCATGTGCTGCTGGTGCGCGTGGCGACGGCGGCGGTGGCGACGGCGATGCTGGGCGGTTCGCCGGCACAGATCTGCAATGCCCTCTCCAATGCCTGGGCCGACGGCGCCGCGTTGCGCACCTATCGGCATGCGCCGAATACCGGCTCGCGCAAGAGCTGGGCCGCGGGGGACGCGACGAGCCGCGGCGTGCGTCACGCCCTGATGGCGCTGAGCGGGGAGATGGGCTACCCGACGGTCTTGAGCGCGCCACGCTGGGGATTCCAGGATGTGCTGTATGCGGGCCAGTCGCTGTCGCTGTCACAGCCCTTCGGCAGCTACGTGATGGAGAACATCCTGTTCAAGATCTCCTGGCCCGCGGAGTTTCACGCGCAGACCGCCGTGGAATGCGCCGTGGCGCTGCATGCAGCGGTGCGCGAACGACTCGAGAACATCGATCGCATCGTGATCGAGACGCAGGAACCGGGGGTTCGCATCATCGACAAGACCGGTCCGCTGGCAAATCCGGCGGATCGTGATCATTGCATCCAGTACATGGTCGCGGTGCCGCTGATCTTCGGGCGCCTGACGGCGGCGGACTACGAGGGTGATGTCGCCGCCGATCCGCGCATCGACCGGCTGCGCGAGCTGATGGAGGTTCACGAAAACCCGGCATTCACCAAGGATTACTACGATCCGCAGCGCCGTTTCATCGGCAATGCGCTGCAGGTGTTCTTCAAGGACGGCAGCGCGACGCCGCGCATGCAGGTGGACTTCCCGGTGGGCCATCGGCGCCGGCGCCTGGAGGGCGAGCCGCTGATGGTCGCGAAGTTTGAAACGGCGGTACGGGCGCACTATCCGCCCCGGCAGGCCACCCGCGTGGTGGCACTCTTCACCGATCCGGCGCGCCTCACGGCGCTCAGCGTCAATGAGTTCATGGCCGAACTGGTCGGCAATGGGCGATGAGCGCGCCAGCCTGGTGGCGGGCGCGCGGCAACTGCAGGTAGCCCTCGATGACACGGCGGCGGATGCATTGCTGCGTCTGCTGGATGAGCTGGCGCGTTGGAACGGTGCCTACAACCTCACTGCCATCACCGATCGCGCCCGGATGCTCACCCACCATTTGCTCGACAGTCTGTCGGTGGCACCGTTTGTGCAGGGCAGCACGCTGGCGGATGTCGGCACCGGCGCCGGCTTTCCGGGGTTGCCCCTGGCACTGATCGCGCCCGGACGGCGTTGCGTGCTCATGGATTCAAACGGCAAGAAGCAACGCTTCGTGGCCCATGCGGCACGCGTCCTGGGGCTTGCCAATGTCGAGGCGCGGCACGCGCGCGTGGAGCAGGTGCGCCCGGGGCAGCCGTTCGACACGGTCGTGGCACGGGCATTTGCCCCCCTGCCGCAGCTGCTGGAATGGGTGACACCGCTGTGCGGCCCGACCACCCGGGTGCTCGCCATGAAGGGTCGCCTGCCGGACGCGGAAATCGCGGCCGTGGAGCCGCCCTGGGTGATCGAGCAGGTGCTGCCCCTGCGGGTACCCGGATTGAACGAGGAGCGCCATCTGATCATCGCCGCCTGTAGACTTATCCCATGAAGCGGGTTATCGCAATTGCCAATCAGAAAGGCGGCGTCGGCAAGACCACCACGGCCGTGAATCTGGCGGCCTCGCTGGCGGCCACGCGGCGACGGGTGCTGCTGATCGACAGTGATCCGCAGGGCAATGCCACGATGGGCTGTGGGGTCGACAAGTCGCAGCTGGCGCGGGGCACCTGCGAAGTCCTGCTGGGCGATTGCGACATGCGCTCGGCACTGGTTCCGATCGAGCCGTCGGGATTCACGCTGCTGCCGACCAACCAGGACCTGACTGTGGCAGAGGTGCGACTGCTCACCCTGCTCGCCGGACGCGAGATGAAGCTGCGTACGGCCCTGAAGCCGGTCCGCGAGGAGTTCGACGTCATCCTCATCGATTGTCCGCCGGCACTGAATCTGCTCACCGTCAACGCGCTGGTCGCCGCGGATAGCGTGCTCATTCCGATGCAGTGCGAGTACTACGCCCTGGAGGGGCTGTCGGGTCTGCTGGCGACCGTGGAGCAGATCCGCGCGGCGGTCAATCCGGCACTGGAAATCGAAGGGTTGCTGCGCACCATGTTCGATCCGCGCAATAATCTCTCCAACGAGGTGGGGGCGCAGCTCATCATGCACTTCCCGGACAAGGTGTTCCGCACCATCATTCCGCGCAATGTGCGCCTGGCGGAGGCCCCGTCCTTCGGCAAGCCGGCGTTGTTGCACGATAAGGATTCGCGCGGCGCGCTGGCCTACCTGGCGCTCGCGGGGGAAATGATCCGCCGTGATGACGAGGTTCCCCCGGCAGCGACGGCCGGGTCCGCGCAAGGTCTACAGTGACCTTCATGAGCCAGAAAAAACCCAGTCTCGGCCGTGGCCTGAACGCACTGATGGGGGCGACCGACACGCCGCGGCCGCTTACGGCAGCGCCGGCCGCGGCGCCGCTGGCTGCGGCGCCTGGCGCCGGGCCGCCCGCGGATCGCCTGACCCGGTTGCCGCTGGATGTCCTGCAGCGCGGCCGTTATCAGCCGCGCTCCCACATGGGTCAGGAGGGGCTCAACGAGCTGGCCGCCTCGATCCGCTCCCAGGGGGTGGTGCAGCCCATTGTCGTACGTCCCATCGAGCCGATGACTGCGACGGGCGGCCAGCGCTACGAGATCATCGCCGGGGAGCGCCGCTGGCGCGCGGCACAGCTGGCGCAGTTGGCGGACATTCCGGCCATCGTGCGCGACGTGCCGGATGAGACCGCCATTTCGGTGGCGCTGATCGAGAACATCCAGCGCGAAGACCTCAATCCGCTGGAAGAGGCGCGGGCCCTGGAGCGCCTGATCAGTGAGTTCAGCATGACGCACCAGCAGGCGGCCGAGGCGGTCGGGCGCTCCCGCGCGGCGGTCAGCAACCTGCTGCGGTTGCTGGACCTCGCACCGGAGGTGTGCGAGCAGCTGGAGGCGCGCGCCCTGGAAATGGGTCATGCACGGGCCCTGCTGGGTCTGACCACCCGCCGCCAGCAGGTGGAAGTGGCGGCACTGGTGGTGAAGAAGGTCCTCTCGGTGCGCGAGACCGAGGCTATCGTCCGACGCATGACCCAGTCGGGCGCCGAACGGACCCAGGCTCCCGAGGCGACGACGAGCGCTGACCCGGATGTGCAGCGCCTGGAACTGGACCTGGCCGAGAAGCTCGGGGCCCGGGTGGCGATTCAACATAGTCGCAGCGGGAAGGGGAAACTGGTGGTCAGCTACAACAGCCTGGATGAGCTGGACGGCATTCTCGAACATATCAATTGAATGGAAGCTAACGTGTAGCGTTTTACGGCCGGCATATCTATAATTCGCCGCCGTTGTGTCCCGGTCACGTAAGTGGCTGTAGGACAAACAAATCCTGTCGCGGCGCGCTCGCCTTAACAGTGCAGTCAGGGGGTTAATGCGTGTCGCCTGAAATGCACCAGGAATTCCGATGAGCGCGATTGACCTGCCGCATGCGCGCAGGCTGGCGTTCATGTGTGTGCGCGCCCAGGTGGTGGTCACCGTGCTGGTCGCGGCGGTGAGCCTGCTGGTCGCGGGGCCGCGTGCGGCGTGGTCGGCGCTGATTGGCGGGGGCGCCAGTACGCTGGCCAGCCTGGTGATGGCATTACTGGCCTTTGGCCGGTGGGCCGGGTCGGGCGCCGAGCGAATGCTGCTGGCGTTCTACCTCGGGGAGATCGCCAAGATCACCGTGGTGATCGTGGTATTGGTCCTGGCGCTGCTTTTCATGAAAGTGAATCCGGCGGCGATGATTTCGGCCTATGTGGCGACGTTTTTGGTTTATTGGGTGGTGCTGGCGCGTGCGCTGTGGTCCGGACGGACGCAGCCGCGGCCGGATGCCAAGGGTTCGGCCGGCGGTGCGCCGCGTGAGATGGTTTGATGAGCAAATTCGTTCCACAACTGGCTGAAGGCGCTCCGGATCCGACGGAGTACATTGCCCATCACCTGACCTTTCTGACCAACCACAAGCCGAACGGCCTGCTGGACCTGTCGGTCGTCAACTTCGACAGCGTCTTCTTCTCGGTGCTGCTGGCGGTGATTTTCGGTGGCACCTTCATTTTCGCGGCGCGCCGGGCAACCAGCGGCACGCCGGGGAAGCTGCAGACCTTCGTCGAGGTGCTGGTTTCGTATGTGGATGAACAGGTCCGGAGCATCCTGCAGGGCCACAACAAACTCATCGCACCCCTGGCGCTGACGATTTTCTGCTGGGTATTCCTGTTCAACGTCATGGACATCCTGCCGATCGACCTGCTGCCCGGCGCCGCCGGCGCCGCGGGCCTGTCGCATCTGCGCATCGTGCCCAGCATCGACCTGAACGTCGTGTTCTCGCTGTCGCTGACGGTGTTCTTTCTCATCATTTTCTACAGCATCAAGATCAAGGGCCTGGGGGGCTTCCTCGGCGAGCTGTCGATGCATCCGTTTCCGCCCAGCGGCAAGCAGGCCAACATCGTGCTGCGCATTGCGTGCATTCCCGTGAATCTCATCATGGAGCTGCCGACCTTCTTTGCCCGTCCGGTGTCGCTGGCGCTGCGGCTCTACGGCAACATGTACGCGGGCGAAATGGTGTTCGTGCTCATCGCCCTGCTTACACTCACGTCCGGGTTTGCGGCCCTCACCTCGGTCGGCGGCTGGATCTACATCTTTCTTTCGGTGTTCATCGGCATGGTCTGGACCGTGTTCGACCTGTTCATAGGTCTGCTGCAGGCCTTCATTTTCATGATGCTGACCATCGTCTACCTGTCGCAGGCGTCCGAGCATCATTGAGCTTCGTCACGAATTATCTGATCGGTTTGGTATCTGGAGACTTGAATGGAAAACATTGCACACATTGAAGGTATGACCGTCCTTGCCGTCGGCATCATCTTCGGCCTGGGCGCGCTGGGCACGGCCATCGGCTTCGGCATCCTCGGCGGCCGCTTCCTCGAGGGCATGGCCCGTCAGCCGGAGCTGGCGCCGGCGCTGCTCGCGAGAATGTTCATCGTCGCGGCACTGCTGGATGCGGTCGCCTTCATCGGCATCGCCTTCGGACTGTTCTTCACGTTCGCGAATCCGTTCGTAACCGCCCTACAGGCGGCTGCCGCGGCGGCGCACTGAAGCGCATCTTGAACGCGGATCCCAGGAGACGAGGGTGAACTTCAATCTGACGCTCATCATCCAGATGATCGTATTCGCGATCCTCATCTGGGCGGTGATGACGTTCGCGTGGCCGAAGATTCTGGGTGCCATGGAGGAACGTTCGCGCAAGATCGCGCAGGGCCTGGCGGCCGCCGATCAGGGGCAACAGTCCCTGGCGCAGGCGCAGGTCAAGGCCGACGAGGTGATCCGCGAGGCCCGCGAGCACGCGATGCAGATCCTCGACCACGCCCAGAAGCGTGCCAACGAACTCGTCGAACAGGCCAAGACCCAGGCGAACGTGGAAGGGGCGCGACTGGTGGCCTCGGCCCAGGCGCAGATCGAACTGGAAGCCACGCGCGCGCGCGAATCACTGCGCCAGGATGTGGCGGGGCTTGCGATGCGTGCGGCCTCCAAGGTGCTCGAGCGCGAGATCGATGCCAATGCGCACGCCGAGCTGTTGAACAAACTCGCGGCGCAGATCTGAAAGCATGGCGGACAAGACAACCATCGCCCGTCCGTATGCCAAGGCGGCCTTTGCCGAGGCGCGCGCCGACAGCATGCTGGGCGCGTGGTCCGCGGCGCTGCATGCGGCCGCGGCCGTGATGGACGACCGGCGCGTGCATGCGCTGCTCGGTGACCCGCATGTCACTCCCGTGCAGCTGGCGCAGCTGGTGCTCGACATCGCCGGCGCGGGCTTGGGCGAACATGGACGCAACTTCGTGCGCGCCCTGGCCGACTCCGGTCGCCTGGACTGCCTGACGCAGATCGCGACCCTGTTCGACGCCTACAAGGATGAAGCCGAGGGCATCGCCGATGTCACGGTGACTTCGGCCGTAGCGTTGGATGTCAGGCAGCAGCAGTCGCTGACGGCGGCGCTGACCCGCCGCCTCAAGCGCGAAGTGCGTCTGCACTGCACGACCGATCCGGAACTGCTCGGCGGTGCGGTGCTGCACTGCGGCGACCTGGTCATTGATGGCTCGGTGCGCGGGCGCCTTGAGCGCATCGCTAATGAACTAAAGGAATCCTAAGCATGGCCATCAAGGCAACCGAAATCAGTGATCTCATCAGGCAGCGCATCGAGAATTTCAAGGGCGTTACGGAGGCGCGCAACGTCGGCACCATCGTGTCCGTCACGGACGGCATCGTGCGCGTGCACGGCCTGGCCGATGCGCGCTACGGCGAAATGCTCGAATTTCCGGGCAACACCTTCGGCCTGGCGCTGAACCTGGAGCAGGACTCGGTCGGGTCGGTCGTGCTGGGTGACTACAAGCACTTGGGGGAGGGCGACACCGTCAAGACGACGGGGCGCATCCTCGAAGTACCCGTGGGGCCGGAGCTGCTCGGCCGTGTCGTTGATGCGCTGGGTAACCCGATCGATGGCAAGGGTCCGATCAACGCCAAGAAGACCGCGCCAATCGAGCGCGTGGCGCCGGGCGTGATCTATCGCAAGTCCGTGTCCCAGCCGGTGCAGACCGGATACAAGTCGGTGGACTCGATGGTGCCGATCGGCCGCGGCCAGCGCGAGCTCATCATCGGCGATCGCCAGACCGGCAAGACCGCGATGGCGATCGACACCATCATCAATCAGAAGTCCTCAGGCATCAAGTGCGTCTACGTCGCCATCGGCCAGAAGCAGTCGACCGTCGCGAACGTGGTGCGCAAGCTCGAGGAGCACGATGCGCTGAAGCACACCGTGGTCGTCGCGGCCTCGGCCTCCACCCCGCCCGCCATGCAGTACATCTCGGCGTACTCCGGTGTGACCATGGGCGAGTACTTCATGGACAACGGTGAGGATGCGCTGATCATTTACGATGATCTGTCAAAGCAGGCCGTGGCCTACCGGCAGATTTCGCTGCTGCTGCGCCGGCCCCCGGGCCGCGAAGCATTCCCCGGCGATGTGTTCTATTTGCACTCCCGTCTGCTCGAGCGCAGCGCGCGCGTCAATGAAGAGTACGTGGAGATGGTCAGCAAGGGTGCCGTGAAGGGCAAGACCGGCTCGCTGACCGGCCTGCCGATCATCGAGACCCAGGCAGGGGATGTGACGGCCTTCGTGCCGACGAATGTGATTTCGATTACCGATGGCCAGATCTTCCTGGAAACCGATCTGTTCAACGCCGGCACCCGCCCGGCCATGAATGCGGGTATCTCGGTTTCCCGTGTCGGTGGCGCGGCACAGACGGACATCATCAAGCGCTTAGGCGGCGGTATCCGCCTGGCACTCGCGCAGTTCCGCGAACTGGCGGCGTTCTCGCAATTCGCCTCGGACCTCGATGAGGCGACCCGCAGGCAGCTGGAGCGCGGCCAGCGCACCACCGAGGTGATGAAGCAGAAGCAGTATTCGCCACAGTCGGTCGCCGAAATGGCACTGTCGATCTATGCCGTCAACAACGGCTACATGGACAAGATCGAAGTGCGCAAGATCGTGGACTTCGAGGCGGCCCTGCAGGGCTACGCGAACTCATCCCACAAGGCTTCACTGGATGCGATCAACGCCAGGCCGGTCCTCAAGGAACATGAGGCGACGCTGAAGACGATCATCGAAGACTTCCTGGCCAACGGTACCTACTGAAGAAGCACGCAGCATGCCCGGCACCAAGGAAATCCGCACCAAGATCGCGAGTGTGAAAAGCACTCAGAAGATCACCAAGGCCATGCAGATGGTGGCCACCAGCAAGATGCGTCGTGCGCAGGACCGCATGAAACTCGCGCGCCCGTACGCGCAGAAGATGCGCACCGTGATAGGCCATCTGAACGATGCCAATCCGGACTTCAGGCACCCGTTCCTGATTGAGCGCGAGCCGAAAGCGGTCGGGTACATCGTCATCTCGACTGATCGCGGCCTGGCCGGCGGCCTCAACGCCAACCTGTTCAAGCAGGTGCTGTTGCAGATGCGTGAGTGGCAGAACAAAGGCGTCCCGGTGTGTGTGTCGATCGTCGGCACCAAGGGCACGGTTTTCTTCCGGCGCCTGGGGACGCCGATGCTGGGCAACCTCTCCGGACTGGGGGATCGCCCGCACATCAAGGATCTGATCGGCACCATCAAGGTCATGCTCGATGCCTATCGCGAGGGCAAGATCGACCGGCTGTTCCTGGCCAATGCGAAATTCGTGAACACGATGACGCAGCATCCGAGCATCACGCAGCTGCTGCCGGTGAACGCGACCGACAATCACGGGTTACCGGAGCACTGGGACTACCTCTACGAGCCGGATGCGACCGCGATCCTCGATGGCTTGCTGATGCGCTACATCGAATCGCAGGTCTACCAGGGCGTCGTGGAGAACGTCGCCTCGGAAATGGCCGCGCGAATGGTCGCCATGAAGGCCGCCACGGACAACGCCGGCAAGCTCATCCAGGACCTGCAACTCGTCTACAACAAGGCCCGCCAGGCTGCGATCACCAAAGAACTTTCGGAGATCGTCGGCGGCGCCGCGGCAGTTTAAGGATAAATGCATGACCATCATTGCTGAAGGCAAGATCACCCAGATCATCGGCGCCGTCATTGACGTCGAGTTTCCGCGCGAGCAGATCCCGCACATCTACGAAGCGCTGCAGCTGGCGGATTCGGACCTGATCCTGGAAGTGCAGCAGCAGCTGGGGGATGGCGTCGTGCGCACCATCGCCATGGGTGCATCCGAAGGCCTCAAGCGCGGCTTGGCCGTGCGCTCCACCGGCAAGCCGATCTCGGTGCCGGTGGGCAAGGCGACCCTGGGCCGCATCATGGACGTACTGGGTCGCCCGCAGGACAACCGCGGTCCGGTGGACTCACCGCAGCAGCTGCCGATTCACCGTCCCCCGCCGGCGTTCGATGAGCAGGCGGGCGGTCAGGATCTGCTGGTCACGGGCATCAAGGTCATCGACCTGCTGGTGCCGTTCGCGAAGGGCGGCAAGGTCGGCCTGTTCGGCGGCGCCGGCGTGGGCAAGACTGTGACCATGCTCGAGCTGATCAACAACATTGCCAAGCAGTACAGCGGTCTGTCGGTGTTCGCCGGCGTCGGCGAACGTACCCGGGAAGGTAATGATTTCTATCATGAGATGATCGAGTCGGGCGTCATCGACCAGGACACGCTGTCCAACTCCAAGGTCGCGATGGTGTACGGCCAGATGAACGAGCCACCGGGCAACCGCCTGCGCGTGGCACTCACGGGTCTGACCATGGCGGAGTATTTCCGCGACGAAGTGCGCGAGGATGGCGGCAAGGGACGCGATGTGCTGTTCTTCGTGGACAACATCTACCGCTACACCCTGGCCGGCACCGAAGTGTCGGCGCTGCTGGGTCGAATGCCCTCTGCCGTGGGCTACCAGCCCACGCTGGCCGAGGAAATGGGCGTGCTGCAGGAGCGCATCACCTCCACGAAGACCGGTTCGATCACCTCCATCCAGGCGGTGTACGTGCCCGCGGATGACCTGACGGACCCGTCACCGGCCACGACCTTCGCCCACCTGGATTCCACGGTCACGTTGTCGCGACAGATCGCTTCGCTGGGCATCTATCCGGCGGTGGATCCTCTGGACTCCACCAGCCGGCAGCTTGATCCGCTGGTCATCGGCGAGGAGCACTACAACGTCGCGCGCGGCGTGCAGGCCGTGCTGCAGCGCTACAAGGAGCTGCAGGACATCATCGCCATCCTCGGTATGGACGAGCTGTCGGCCGAGGACAAGCAGACTGTGTTTCGCGCCCGGAAGATCCAGCGCTTCCTGTCGCAGAATCTCAATGTCGCCAAGGTCTTCACCGGCCAGGAAGGTTCGATCGTGCCGCTGAAGGACACCATCCGCGGTTTTCAGGGCATCCTCAGCGGCGAGTATGATCACCTGCCCGAGCAGGCGTTCTTCATGGTCGGCTCGATCGATGAGGCCGTGGCGAAGGCGAAGACGCTCCAGTAATGGCACAGCCTCACACAATCAGGGTCGACATCGTGAGCGCGGAAGGCGAGATCTTCTCCGGCGATGCCGCCATGGTGTTTGCGCCGGGCAGCGAGGGCGATCTGGGAATTACCCCCAGGCATGCGCCCTTGCTGACCTTGCTCAAGGCCGGCGAAGTGCGCGTGCAGACCCCGGATGGCGTCGAGCAGGTGTTCTATGTGGGCGGTGGTGCACTGGAGATCCAGCCCAACGTGGTGACCGTGCTGGCCGACACCGCGCTGCGGGCCAAGGACATCGATGAAGCGGCAGCATTGGCTGCGAAGCAGCGGGCCGAAGAAGCCTTGAAGGATCATGCCGGTCTCATCGACCACGCCGAAGCGCTGGCCGAACTGGCCCGTGTTGCCGCGCAGCTCAAAATCCTCGAGCGCCTGCGCAAGATCCGCGGTTAGCTGCGCTCCTCAGGCCGCGACCGCGGTAAGCTGCCGCGATGGGCAGGCAACCCCGGCTCGACATTGAGGCGCAACGTGGCTCCCAGCAAATCGGCTCGACCCCGCTCCAAACCCAAGGCTGCGCAGGCGGCACCGCCATTGGCGGTGATCATCCTGGCTGCCGGCGCCGGCAAGCGCATGAAATCGGCGCTGCCAAAGGTGCTGCAACCCCTGGCCGGCAAGCCCCTGCTGCAGTACGTGCTGGATACGGCACGCAGCCTGAACCCGGCCGCGATCCACGTCGTCTACGGCCATGGCGGTGCGGCGGTGCCGGAGGCGTTTGTCCATGAGGCGGTGTCGTGGGTGCAGCAGACCGAGCAGCTGGGGACCGGGCACGCGGTGCTGCAGGTGGCACCATTGCTGGCGGCCGATCAGCGGGTACTGGTTCTGTATGGGGATGGACCCCTGATTACCCGTGAAACCCTGCAGGCGCTGCTGCAGGCGGCCGGGCCGGACGAGGTGGGACTGCTGACCGTCAAGGCCAGCGATCCGCTCGGCTACGGGCGCGTGCTGCGCTCGGCCAGTGGTCGGGTTCAGGCCATAGTCGAGGAGCAGGATGCGACCACGAAGCAGCGTCGTGTGGACGAATGCAATACCGGTGTACTGATCATGCCGGCCGGCCGTGTGACGAAGTGGCTGAGCCGCCTTGGAAATCGCAATTCGCAGCGTGAGTACTATCTGACGGATGTGATCGCGATGGCGGTTCGCGATCGCGTGGCGGTGCGCCCGGTAGTCGCAGCCGATGAGCACGAAGTGCAGGGCATCAACGATCGGGTCCAGCTTGCCGCCGCGGAGAGCGCCTGGCGCCTGCGACAGGCCCGCAAGCTGATGCTCGATGGCGCCACGCTCATCGATCCGGCCCGGATTGACGTCCGGGGCCTCGTGTCGGTCGCAGCGGATGTGGTGATCGACGTGAACGTCGTGCTGGAAGGGGAGGTAACGCTCGGCGCGGGCGTAAAAATTGGCCCCAACTGCCTGATCCGCCACGCGCAGATTGCCGCCGGCACCGAGGTGTTCGCCAATTGTGTCATCGACCGCGCGATCATTGGGCCGGACTGCAGGATCGGTCCGTTTGCGCGGGTGCGGCCGGAGTCAGAACTTGCCGAACAGGTGCACGTCGGCAACTTCGTCGAGATCAAGAAGACGCGCATCGGCGCGGGATCCAAGGCCAATCACCTGACCTACCTGGGTGACGCGACGATCGGCGCAGGCGTCAATGTCGGTGCCGGCACGGTGACCTGCAACTACGATGGCATCAACAAGTGGCCGACGACCATTGAGGACGGTGTCTTCATCGGCTCGGGCAGCATGCTGGTGGCGCCCGTGCAGATCGGCGCCGGCGCGACCATCGGTGCGGGCTCGACCATCGCGCGCGCCGCCCCCGCTGGCCAGTTGACCGTTGCGCGTGCGCGGCCGGTCAGCATTCCGGGATGGAAGCGACCGACCCGGCGCAAAACATGACACCTGCAGCACACAGCGTTCATTGACCCTTGCTGACACCCTTGATGCGATCCAGCAAGGCGGTGGTGGACTTATTGGGCAGCAATGGCACCAAAGCGACGCGGCCCCCATAGGCCTCCACCACGTCGCGCCCGACAACGTCCTCGACCTTGTAGTCCGCCCCCTTGACCAGGATGTGGGGCCGCACGGCCTCGATGGTGGCCAATGGAGTGTCTTCATCGAATATGGTCACGGCGTCAACGCACGCGAGGGCGGCCAGGAGCGCGGCCCGCTCTGCCTGCGGCACGAGCGGGCGTTCCGCCCCCTTCAGACGCCGTACGGATGCATCGCTGTTGATCGCCAGCACCAGGACATCCCCGAGCCGTGCGGCGCCGTGCAGCAAGGACAGATGGCCGGCGTGCAGCAGGTCATAGCAGCCGTTTGTGAAGACGATGCGCTTGCCCGCGAGGCGCCATGAAGCGGCACGTGTCTGCAGTTCCAGGCGCGCGAGCACCTTGGCTGCGGGTGAGGCGGTGAGCTCGCTGCGGATGCTGTCCGCGTTCACGGCGACGGCGCCGACCTGGCCCACTGACACGCCCGCGGCAGCGTTGGCAAGCCGCGCGGCGTCCGGCAACGATGCCTGGGCAGCCAGCGAGAGGGTCAGCACTGCAATTGCGGTATCACCTGCGCCAGTGACATCGAATACCTCGCGACGGCTGGCCGGGACGGGTATCGGCGCGCCGCTGGCGGGCACCACCAGCATGCCGTGCTCGCTCAGGGTCACCACCATCGATGTCAGACCCGCGGCGGCAATCAGCGGCCGCGCGGCGGCCGCCACGGATTCAGCGTCGGTTGGATCCAGGGCCGTGCCCGCTGCCAGCTCCAGCTCGCGCAAATTCGGCGTAACGGTGGTCGCGCCACGGTAGCGGGTGAAGTCCGGGGACTTCGGATCCACGACCACCGGCGCATCGCCCGCCAGCGCCGCGATGGCGGCAATGGCCGGCGGGGTGAGCACGCCCTTGGCGTAGTCGCTGAGAATCACCGCATCGGGAGTCTCCCCGCTCAGAGCTTCGAGCAGCCGCGCGCACAGGTCGGCCTCGCAGGGGCGTGAATCCTCCCAGTCCATGCGCAGCAGTTGCTGGCTGTGTCCCAGCACGCGCAATTTGCGCGTCGTGCGGCGGCTGTGGGTACGCACAATGCCGTGCGTGCCGATGCCGCAAGCGGTGCACAGGCGCAGCAGGTCATCGCCGGCGGCGTCGACACCGATGATGCCTGCCAGGCTGACCGCCGCGCCAAGAGCCGCCACCTGCCGCGCCACGTTGGCGGCGCCGCCGAGGCGATACTCGGTGTCGCGAACGCGCACGACCGGCACCGGAGCCTCCGGTGACACCCGCTCCACGGCGCCGCTGACGTATTCGTCGAGCATCAGGTCCCCGACCACCCAGATCTTAAGGCCCGCGAAGCGGTCAAGGACCCTGAGCAGCGGGTCCAGTTCGTTTTGTGCACAGTCACTCATGCGTAATCCGGTCCTGGAAAGCGCGCGCGATCTGCGCCAGGTCATCGAACACGGGCAATGCGTCGCCCTGCTCCTGCAGTTGGGCGGATGCACGCCGCCCCTTGCCGGTACGCACCATCACCACACGCACACCCGCGGCCCGGGCCGCCTCCACGTCGCGCACATCATCTCCTACCAGCATCGTTTCGGCCGCCGCAATTCCGGAGTCCAGCACGGCGCAGCGGATCAGGCCCGGTGCGGGCTTGCGGCAGTCACAGTGTGCCTCAGGTGCATGGCGGCAGACATAGATGGCATCGATTCGGGCTCCGGCGGCCCGGGCCTGGGTGCGCATCGCCGCCAGCACCCGTTCCAGCTGCCGGGGCGTCATCAGCCCGCGCCCCACGGCCGACTGATTGCTTGCGACGCTGATCCGCATTCCCAGTCCGCACAGTGTCACCAGCGCATCGAGCGAACCGGGAAGCCACACGAAGTCCTTCGGGCGCAGGATGTATCCGTGCTCGGGTGCCTCCCGATTGAGGACGCCATCGCGATCAAGGATGAGATGACGGACGTCACCGGGCAACGGCGGCGGCAGTTCCATCAGCGATAGCGGTCGGGCTGTGACAGGTAGCGCCGCACATAATCTGCCACCCCTTCCTCCAGGCTCTTGAACGGCCGCGAGTACCCCACGCTGCGCAATCGGTCCATGCGTGCTTCGGTGAAGTACTGATAGTTGGGCCGGATCGCGAGCGGGGTATCCACATAGGTCAGGCGCGCGGGCCTGTCCACGGCCGCGTACAGCGCCGCGGCGAGCTGCGCGAAACTGCGCGCCTTGCCGGTGCCGAGGTTGAAGATGCCGCTGACGTTCGGATTCGCGAGCAGCCATAGCATGACCTGTACGCAATCGGCCACGTAGACGAAATCGCGCTGCTGACCACCATCGCTGACGCCTTCACGGTGAGAGCGGAACAGGGTGATGGGCTCGCCGGCGGCCGCGGCAGCATACTTCTGCGCCACCACGCTCTGCATGCCGCCCTTGTGATACTCGTTGGGGCCGTAGACATTGAAGAACTTAAGCCCCACCCACTGTGCAGGCTGGCCATTGCCCAGGGCTACCTCGCGCACCGCCCAGCGATCAAACAGCAGCTTGCTCCAACCATAGGGGTTGAGCGGGCGCAGCTGCGCCAGGGCGCTCACGGAGCAGTCGTCCTCGAAGCCCGCCTCGGCGCCGCCGTACGTGGCAGCGGAGGAGGCGTAGATGAAACGCTTGGCGTGCTGGGCGCACCAGCGCCACAGCATCTGCGACAAGCGGAAGTTGGTTTCGACAATCAGGTCGGCGTCGGTCTGCGTGGTCGCGGAAATCGCTCCCATGTGCACGACCGCATCGATGGCGGCGCCACGTTCCGTGAGCCAGCTTTCAAGCTGCTCCGGGGCGATGATTTCGCGCAACTCGATCTTGCTGACGTTGCGCCACTTCGTACCGCAGCGCAGCCGATCGCAGATCGCCACCGCCAGCCCTTGTTCGGCCAGGGCGGCGGCAAGGTTGGAGCCGATAAACCCGGCTCCCCCGGTGACCAGAATCATCTTGGGGGGGTCTCCGGACCCGAGGGCTGCTTGAAACTGTAACTTACCGGCATGGTGCGCCTGTTGCCCAGTGGCTGTTGCGAGGCATTGTACATAAAGATCAATGGCATACACGGCTGCCCGGCGCTTGTACAATGATCGGGCAAACTATCCTGCCCCGTTGTGGGTCATCCCCCTGCCGGAATGTGAATTGAGAGGGCTTTGTTGCTATGTGCGGAATCGTCGGGGCAATTGGCGAGCGCAACATCGTACCCATCCTGATGGAGGGGCTCAGGCGCCTGGAATACCGGGGGTACGATTCAGCCGGACTCGCCGTCCTGAATGGCTCCGGGGGCCTGCTGCGCCTGCGCGCCGTCGGCAAGGTGCGTGCCCTTGAAGAGGCCATCGAGCGCGAGCCGATCCGCGGCAAAGTCGGCATTGCCCACACACGCTGGGCCACCCATGGCGCTCCCAGCGAGCGCAATGCCCACCCGCATGTCTCGCATGACGGCCTCGCGATTGTTCACAACGGCATCATTGAGAATCATGCCGAGCTGCGCTCGGATCTTGAGCAACTGGATTACAAGTTCATGTCCGAAACGGACACGGAAGTCATCGCCCATCGCATCCACTATCACATGCGCACGGTCAAGGACCTGTTCAAGGCGGTGCGCGCGACGGTCGCTGAACTTGAAGGGGCCTACGCCCTCGCCGTGGTCAGCGAACAGGATCCGGATCGCCTGATCGTCGCCCGCGAAGGCTGCCCGGTGGTGGTGGGCCTGGGTGTGGAGGAAAACTTCGTCGCCTCCGACGTTGCGGCACTGCTGCCCGTGACGCGACGCTTCGTATTCCTGGAAGAGGGGGACGTAGCCGAGGTGCGACGCAACGGCTACCGAATCCTCGATCGTGCCGGCAACGGTGCCGAGCGTGCGGCCCGCGACAGCGAACTGAGCGCGGACGCCGCCGAGAAGGGCCGGTACCGTCACTTCATGCTCAAGGAGATTCACGAGCAGCCACGCGCCGTCGCCAATACCCTGCAGGAGCGCGTTGCGAACGGCAGGCTGCTCGAAGCCGCATTCGGTCCGGCCGCCGCCGATGTATTCAAGCGCACCGAGAACGTTCATATCGTCGCCTGCGGCACCAGCTTTCACGCCGGCCTGGTCGCGCGCTATTTCATCGAGCAGGTCTGCAAGATTCCGTGCACCGTGGAAGTGGCCAGCGAACATCGCTATCGCAATCCGGTCGTACCGCGCGCCTCCCTGTTCGTGACGATCTCCCAATCAGGTGAGACCGCGGACACGCTCGCTGCCCTGCGCCTCGCGCGCCAGGCAGGCTATCTGTCGACCCTCGCGATCTGCAACTCACCGGAAAGCTCGCTGGTGCGCGACTCGACGCTGGTCATGCTGACGCGCGCCGGTCCGGAAATTGGCGTGGCCTCCACCAAGGCCTTCACCACCCAGCTGACGGCACTGGGCATGCTGATTGTGGCACTGGCCAAGCATCATGGTGCCGATGCCGATCGCGAGCGCGGACTGGTTGCGCGGCTGGTCGAGCTGCCGTCACTGCTGGAGAAGACGCTGGCCCTGGATCCGGTGATTTACAAGCTGGCCGAGCGCTTCGCCGACAAGAACCATGCATTGTTCCTGGGCCGCGGTGCGATGTATCCCATATCGATGGAAGGCGCCCTGAAGCTCAAGGAGATCTCGTACATCCACGCCGAGGCTTATCCGGCAGGGGAACTGAAGCACGGACCACTGGCGCTGGTCGATGAGGACATGCCGGTGATCGCGGTCGCTCCCAATAACGAGTTGCTGGAAAAACTCAAATCCAACCTCATGGAGGTGCGAGCCCGTGGCGGGGAGCTGATCGTATTCGCCGATCCGGAGGCCGGATTCCAGGACGAGGACGGCGTCACCGTGATCAATATGCCGCGACGCGTCTCGTCCTTTCAAGAACCCATTGTCTATACCATTCCACTGCAGCTGCTGGCATACCACGTAGCCATTCTCAAGGGCACCGACGTGGATCAGCCGCGAAACCTCGCGAAGAGCGTGACGGTGGAGTGATTGTGGGGAGCGTTGTGACGGTCGAATGTGCTGCCGAGGTGCCGTTTGTGGCGCATGTCGAACTTCTCCAGTTGTTCCTGGCCCGGCGCGATGAAATCGTCGAGAGAATACAAGAGGCACTGAACGCCCAGCGCAAGCCGAGCCAATACCTGCAGGACGGACCAGTGCTGTTCCGTCACTTCGAGGATTGCTTCTTCACGATTGCGGGGATCACTCCCGACCAATCGCGCCGGAGGGCTCAATTGAAGGAAGCGCATTGGGCAGCTGGCTTCAGGCCCAGCGTCATGCCCGGAATGCACAACGACCTGGTCGACCCGGGCGAGATGATGAAACGCGGCTTTCATCTATGGCAGCAGACTCGTTGGCCCGGTCGACAGGGTCGCATTCGCTACGCGCAGACTCTGTTCAATTCGTACCTGGTACGGTGCCTTGAGCTGCTGAGTATGCGTCTGTGGGATGCCGGAACGGCCAGTGCCGCCGATCGGCTCGCGCAGGTTCAAGGCGTGCTCGACCGGCTGTGGCGAAGCTCGCCGGCTGACCAGCCTGTGTTCGTGCGCGATGCGCGCTGGCTGATTCCCTTGGCTCAGAGCCCCACGACGGATGAACTGGCGCCCTATTTCGAAGTCGCGGAGCAGATTGCACGGTCCCTGTCGGAACAGGATCGGATTGAAATCCACAAAGCGGCCGTTCAAATGGCTGGCGGGCACCTGCGTTCACAGCTGCGCCATTACATCCTGAAGAAGGGTGTGTCGCTCGATGAGAACAGCCTGGTGCTGCGTGCCCGCAGCACCAACGCCCTTGATATCGCCCTCACGATTCAAGGCCTCGTGCCGCTGCTCGATGTCTATGAGCGAGCATGGCGCGGTGGTGACCGCCGCAAGAGACTCGAAATGGCGGACGCCATTTGTCAGGGCATATCTGCGGACCCTGAGCTGTTTGTGAATCGCGTCGACCTGCTAGGTGCGTACAGCATGATCGAGCATCTGTTCGTAACGGCGGATCGGGATGGACGGGTTGTCTACACGCCTATCGGGCAGCGACACGTTCAGATGTTGCAACAATACGCCTTGCAGATCGATCGCCTGTCGCAACCCTTGCATGTAGATTGTCTGCAGTTCGCGCCGGTTGACGGCGCCTATTCGCCCTACGGGGTCATTTATGGGTTTTCATCCAATCTCACGGAACATATGGCGCTCAAGGCCTTGCAGCCCGAGGCGCCGGCACGCTTCAGCGTGGAAGATGTCTTTAGCGGTGAGCAAGCCGACACCGACAAGCTCGGCTGGGTGAGCGGCTGGCGCAAATTGCCGCACATCGACGCGCAGCTGCAACAGCTGTTCGACTACCCCCAACAGTTTGCCGAAGAGATTTTTGGCCGGATCAAGCATGCGTTAGGCAGACGCGCCGCCGATGCTGAGGCGGGCGGCGTTGCCCGAAGCGGCCGCCTGTTCATCCTGCCGGGAGCCGACCTGGAGGCCGATTCGAAGGCGGCGCGGATACCGGATCTGCCGATCCGTTATATCAGCTCGTCAGACCCGCAGATCGTGGCGGCGAACCGGGCTCACTTTTATGAACAGGCGCGTCTCCTGCACGATCGGCAAGAGGGGATGTTCGTTGCCAGTTATGAGACCTCGGGCGGATGGGCGGCCATTACCAAGGACATTCTCACTGAAGTCTTGGGGGCGGGGGACGATGTGAAGATAGTTGGGCTGCCCGGCGTGGCCGTCGGCGTGTTGCGGTTGATGTGTCCCAATCTGGCCATGCTTGCGGATGCGGACGAGCGCAGCGACGGGATGGATTCAGTGCAACTGCGATAACAAAGCATCGATCGTAGTGCGCATGCTCACGGCCGCGCCGGACAGTTCCTCGATCAAGGCGCGTGCACCCTCGGGAAGCCGTGCCCCGTATTCCGCAAGCACCCGCCGTGCACCGGCATCGATTGAATTCACCGGTGGCTCGAGGTCGTGTGCGACCGCTGCCACGCGCTCCTCCAAGTCCGAATTCAGCGCCCGCAACGCTGCCTCGCTCTCCCGCAGGCGTGACTCCACCGCCTTCTGTTCGCGCAGATCGCGCAGGATGGAGGTCAGCAGTTTCAGCTCGCCGCTGCGGTCGCGATGCGCCACCATCGTCTGCCACACGGGAATCTCGGTCCCCTGTCGTGTCTGCATGCGCACCTCGCCGCGCCAGTGGCCGCTGCGCAGGGCCTCGGGGACGATCACTTCGCTGCGGAACTTCAACGCTTCGGGAGAATAGGATTTGGAAATGTGCTGATCGCGAAACTCCACCAGCCCGGTGTCCGCGGTCGGCTCAAGAGTCCGGTACGCGGCCTCGTTGAAGTACACGGGATTGCCATCCACGCCGACCGTCACCACCGGGTCCGGCAGTAGCTCGATGATCGAGGCCAGCATGCGGTTGCGCTCGGCCAATTGCGTGCCTTCGTCCGCGTACAGGGCGAGAGTCACGAAGTCCGACAGGCTTTCGACGAAGGCCAGCTCGGTCTCGTACCAGGAACGCATATGGCCCACGTGTTCATGGCAGATCACGCCGATCGTGCGGCCACGGCGGACGATGGGTGCGTCCAACATCGAGGCGATACCCAGCGGACGCAGATAGGAGTCCGCCAGTTCACTGGTAAGCGGATCATTCATGGCATCCGTGGCGACGACCAATTGATCGCCCGTCAATGCGGCCTTGTATCGTGGACAGCTTGCCAGCGACAGCACGGCGCCTTCCAGGTGCAAATAGTCGACACTGCTGAACCGGTCTGCGGCCACCAGTGACTGGCCCGTTTCATCAAACATCCAGATGCCGACCCGCGCCACCCCGAGTGCCCGGGCGGCCCGCTCGGTCAGCAGGTGATAGACGCGCTGCATGTCACCGGCCCGGGCCGCCGGCATGATTTCGGCAAGCAGGCCGATGGCGACGGGCCGAAAGTGATCCAGATAGCGATTATGCAGGCTCCAGCTGCGATCGCGGATAGAGAGGCGTACGCCTTGATAGGTGCCCGCGCCGTCATGCAGGGGCTGCCAGGAGGCGGTCACCCAAATCACGGACCCGTCTTTGCGCACGAACCGAACCGGCAGGTCGTTGCCCGGCCGCTGCTCGCCGACGAGATGGTCGAACAGTTCGAAAGTGACGTGGTCGTCTTTCGCCACGAGCGGCCACGGAAAGCGCCGCATCGTGCGGCACTCCGCCGCGCTGTAGCCGGAAATGGCCGATCCGGCCTTGCTCGTCCAGCGCAGCGACTCGTCCGGGCTGATCCACGAGTCCCAGTCGTAACTGCCTTCGGCGATCAGCCGATAGTCATCGGATGAGGGTTCACCGTGGACGTTCGTGGTCAACGTATTCTCCTCAGCCACACGAGCCAAAGTTCCTTCGCTGAAGTCAGAACCATAGCACTCGTGGCTCCCATCTGCTGTTGCACAGATTTCGCTGGCGCAGCGCAGCAGCGCACCCATTGAAAAGCAAGCGGTCCGCCTGTAGGTGCACACTGAGACAGCCTTACGCTGTCCGCCTCTGTCTGCTGGACAGTGCCTCGGAGAGCATCATCGTGTAAGGCCGGCATGATGCCGCGACCGAAGGAGGCGATAATGAAGGTATCAATCACGCCGCTCATTGCTGCAGGTGCGCTGCTGGCAGCCGGCACGTTGAGCGGTTGCATCAGTAGCTCGAATCCGCCGGAGCCGGCGAAGACGACGGTGGTCGTGCCCCCGAATGGCAATACGACAGTCGTATGTCAGGACGGAACCAAACCGCCCTGTAATTGAGCGCGCAACCGCGTTAACTGATGCCACAGCTGGCCGGCGAATATCACTCCCGTGGAGCGGATATGCTGACCGCCGGCGCGCAAGGCTTCCGCGGCCCAGGTGTTGCACGTGTGCAGCGCCGAGTAGGGCTGGGAAGCCGGGTAGTACGCGCTGTCCGGATATGGTCCGGGCGCCAGCGGCGAGGGGTGCGAGCCGGGAATTGAAGTGCGGATGAATGACTGAAGGGCGTGCGCCTGGTCCGCGCTCAATTCAAGCCTGATGACCTGCGAGGGCCCGAATGCGAAGTCGGGCGAGTCCTTGATTGCCGTAACCAGCAACAGTGCGGGCCCGGGCCACAGCGCACGCAGCAGCAATGGTGGGGTCTTGCTCTTCGTCAGCAGGTAGCGGCGGTCTCCAAATCCGAAAAACAGATATTTAGCCGAGGCAAATTCGGCTCTCACCGGCACGAGCGCAGGCTCCAGGTCCGCGGCGGCGAAGCCCACGTCGATGTGCCATTTGCGTCTGGCGATATAAACGGCGACGGGACTGCCGATCGGGTCGCTGTGAGCCATCGGCTTGGCGAACTGCGCGGTGGTGCAGCCCGCAAGGCTCACAATGCCCAACAGAATGAAAAGGGGAACGTTCACTCACACAGCGGTTTCACGGGCCCCGTGCTGGTGCACTCGAAGGCGCGCTCGAAGGAGCATTGTTCAGGAAATCGTCAAAATTCACGCTCGAGACCGGCGTCTCCTTGGCCTGCGCCCCGGTTGTCGTGAATCCAATCACGCGGCCCGCGAGAATAATGCCCAGCCACAAGCTCAGTGACACGGCGGCGGTGATCCGCCCGGCTTTCGGGGCCGCCGCAGCCTTGTCCCACGTTGCGACGCTGCGGCCGGCTGTCAGGTGAAAAACAGCCATGTTGATGCCCGCGAGTGCGAGCAGTACCATTTTTACCCGAAAGGAAGTGTTGTGGGCGTACACGCGGGCGTTGGTGACGAACATCATCGAGCCGGTGATCGCCGAGACGGCGAACGCACCCCAGGTCATCCGCAGCAGCTCCGTGGACATCCGCGTGAAAGGTCGCCGGGTCGAGGCAATGCCCAGCGCGCGCAGGTCGACGATCAGGATCGTGCCGAACACCACGGCAAGGGCCATGACATGGACGGATTCGAGGAACGGGAAATAATACAGCGAGCCGCGCAGGCTGTTAGCGAGGCCCGAATCTTCAAGATTCTTCAGAAATGCCGAAAAATCCACGCTCAGGTCACGCCTTCGTCGCAGGCGACAGGTGACCCCAGATGTGGTCGTAGGCGATCAAGCGCCCGAGGATGATGATACAGCCCCACAACACGAACGTGAGCACTGCCGCGAGTCGCACCGAACGGCGCTTGCTGAGGGTGTGTTCCCACAGCGCGCCACGTTTGCGGATCGAGGCCTGAAAGGTGGCAAAGACCAGGACCATCACGGCAACGCAGGCCATTTTCAGCCAGAACGAAAAAGTGATCAGTTCGCGGACCGGCTCCGCGACAATCAGCAGCCCGCCGCTCGCCAGCAGCAGGAACAGTGCGCCGGTGAGCCAGGGCCCGAAACGCTTCTGGTTCTCCAGCAAGGTCTGATCGGTGCCAATCCATCCAAGCAGGCGCAGCGTAATCATCAGTGCGGAGCCGACGGCGATCCCGATGCCGGTGATGTGCAACGACTGAATGACCGGAAGCATCCATGCTTCATGGGTTTGAAGAAACACACTGGGAATCGTGGAGGACAGCCATTCGGCGAAATTGTTCACTGTGATTCCTGACCGGCGGGAGGAACGCTAAAAGGCTGGAGCGCCCAGGACTTTCCGACCTTGGACGGTATCGCAGGTCTTGCCGGGGACCGGGGGTGTCTTCCACGGGCATATTGCCAGCCCACTGTTCCCCGCCTTCGAGCCAAAATCGGCGCCAACCCGAAGCGGATTCACCTTGACGCTGAGGATGGTGCCCGGTTTCATCGAATCGGCCGTAATGCCCTGCTCCGCGATGGCGGCAGCGCCCGCCATTTCGACGCCATAGCCCAGCGGCTTGCCATCCTTGTCCTTTTGCAGCTTCCCGTCCTCACCTATCAGATAGATGTGGATTTCGGCGTGATTGGCCTGGGCGACAAACTGGTAGACCACCCCGGTCAGGGTCAGCAACTTGGTCTGGTCGTACATGGCGAAGGAATGGTGGGCGAATGCCGGCACCGCAGCCAGCGCGGCGACGGTGGAGGTCAGGGCGCCCGCAAAAATCCGGGCCACGATCGATCTGCTCTTCACTGACATTTCCCCTAGACTCCCAGGCCACCCCGTCGGGGTCAGTCGGCCCACTTCGCTACATTGTGCATTCAGCAGGTCTTCCATACTTATCTTGACGGCTCGGGATCCCAGGTTCAACACCCCGACGCGCCGAAAGTCCTTTTGCCGTTGGCCACGTCAGTTTTGCCGGATTAGGGCGAGGGGCCCCCAAAATGGACCCGCCCCCGCCCCGAGGCGGCATTCGGCGCTGTCATTGCCGCCCGCGCGCGTGCCGCGGCAGCGCAGCGGACGCCACGTCCCAGCTGGGCGCATCCTGCATCCAGATATGGTCGATCGGCGCGGCGAGTTCGGGATGATCGAGCGTGCCGACGGTGAGGTCGACCTCGCCGGGACGCCGCACAGTGGTATAGGTGAACGGACTCCCGCATCGCCCACAGAAGGTGCGCAGCACACCGGGCGAGGAAGCAAATTCACGGGGCGTGTCGCCCGTGAATGCCAGATTCCGGGCGCTGACGGTCAGCCAGCCGACGGCAAATGCGCCACTGGCACGCCGGCAGGATTCACAGTGACACAATGTTGGCGGGTACAGTACCGGCCCGCAGCGGTATTGGATTAGCCCACAAAGGCATCGGCCCGTCAGGATTTCGCTCATGAACTGCCCCGCACTGTCCTCGCACCCGGCGCGAGGCCGAAAATATACCTTCCTGCCGGTCGTTCTGGTGGCGTTGGCGTGCGGCGGCGACCGCGGCGCCATTGCGGCGGGGCCGGCCATCGATGCCGTGCAATCCGATGCGGTTCAGGAAGTCGAAGTCACGGGCGAGCGCGCCGGGCCACGCCTGTGGCGGGTCGCGAAAGGCGATCACGTGCTGTGGCTGCTGGGGACGTTGGACCCGCTGCCCCGGAGGATGATCTGGAAATCGCGCGAAGTGGAATCGGTGCTCGGCGAGGTTCAGGAGGTCATACCCACGAACCCTTCCGTCAGCGTACACGCCAATCCCTTCACCTGGATCCGCCTCTACTTCGAATGGCGTGGCGTACAGGTAATCGACAAGAGTGGCCGATTGAAGGACGTCCTGCCGGCCGCACTTTATGCACGAGTCAGCGCACTCGTTGCCCGTTACGACAAGGGCGATCATCGCATCGAGCGCCTGAAACCGGTGTTCGCAGCGCTGCGGCTGTATCGCGAGGCTTTGGACTCGGCGCGCCTCGCGCCTGGAAATCAGGCCGAGGCCACGGTACTGAAGCTGGCCCGTGCCCGCAAAGTGCCGGTGCGGCAGTCGAAACTGAAGATCGAGGAGCCGCGCGACCTGCTGGCACAGCTGGGCCAGATCCCGCACGACGCCCAGGTCGACTGTCTGCAAGCCGTCGTCGAGCGGCTCGAGACGGGGGTTGCTGCCATGCAGGAAGAGGCGCGCGCCTGGTCGCTCGGGGACGTTGCGGCCCTGCGCCAGCTCATGGTGCCGAAGACGATCGATGTCTGCACGGCCGCGGTGTCCGCCTCCGCGCGCACGCGCCAGCTCATCGCCGCTGCAAATGACGACTGGGATCGCGAGGTCGAAGTCGCCTTGATGAACAATCGCTCGACCCTGGCCCTGAAGCCCATTCACGATCTGCTCGGGCCGCATGGCGCGCTGGCCGCATTTCGGGCTCGCGGCTACGAGGTCGAAGGCCCCTGATCGCGACGCACCGCCTCGCGCCGGGCCTCATCCCAGCGCCAGTCATCGTGGCCGCTCGCGATCCGGACGCCGCCGACCCAGCGCGGCGGCGGATGCAAGCTGTGGAAGTCCACCTCGCCGCGCAGCAGGGCCCGGCCCAGCTCGGTGATCTCCAGGACATCAGACCAGGGTGCCCGTGATTCGCTGTCGCGGTCCGGGCCGGGACGTCGGATGAAGGGCTTTTCGCGGGCCTGTTCCATGGCGAGCAGCCGATTGAGAATGTTCGTATCGCCCTGTCCGGACAACGAGATCAGGGAATAGATCATGCGTCCCACCAGCTGGAACACGCCGCAGGGTTTCACGCTCAGGCTCTGCAGCGCCACTTCCTCGGTCAGCGACAATCCGGTGGTGATTGCGGGCAGCTGGCGCAGATGACAATGCAGCGCGGGGCCGAGCAACGGCAATGCCGGCGTACCGCCGCGCATCAGCGCGGCGAGCGGGCGCGGATCGGGGTTGACCAGCGCTTTCCACGCAGCCAGGCCGAGCTGCAACTGCGCGGGACTGGCGCGCCGGCGCGTCCCCCACAGCACCCGCAAAGCCTCCGGCGGCAGTTGCCCCAGGCCGAGAAACGACATCGTCCCGGGAAAATCGTCGGTATTGATCAGTTCGAGCCGCGCAGGGCGACGGTGCTGCGCGTAGTGGCCCAGCAGGCGGATGAGCACCAGCTGATCGTAACTGTCGGCCTCCGACCAGATGACGACGCGCTCGTAATGCGCCGATTCGTGCAGCTGACGCTCGTCGTGTTCGAGCCCGTTCAGCACCTGCGCAAATTCCGGCACCGGCTGGCGGTTGCCGGAGTAGGGCAGGTAGCTGTCGACGATGAACTGTGCACGCTGCGGCAATGCGTCGGCTCCTTCGCGCACCGGACCGACTACGTACGGGTAGGAGTGTTCATAAAAATCGCCGCGCAGGCCGGCCACCTGCAACGATTCCTTCAGATCACTGCCGCAGCGGATATGCAGGGTGCGCAGTTCGGCATCGACAACCGATTCGGCCATGCGTTCCCGTTCATGCGCCATCATTGCTGCATGCCGCTTGAGCGCGGCCCAGTTCTCGAAGCGCAGCTCGCGCGCGATCAGGTATTGAGCTTCGGCAAGCTTCAGGGGTGTACGGGTGAAGCGGACGAGGGCCGCGTCCTCGCCGCGGCGGGCGGCCTTCAGCAGTTCCTTGGCGCGCTTTTGCTGCTGTTCGAAATTGAGGCGAAACGCCTCGTAGCGGTCGTTCATGACGAAACCCCTTTCAAGCGCCTGCATCCGCTCAGGCAGAAAAGGATTTCACGCAACCTTGCGCGGGTCAGATCCTGTCGTGGGCGCAGCCCTTTCCGCGGATGTGGAAGCTTCGACCAAGCGTCCGCATTCTGCGATTCGCCCCGGGTCGCGGTCAACGGCCGTTTTCAGTCATTGACGGTGGGCGGTACAACCGTCAATGGACGCCATACCTTGCCGCGCTTGACCATGATATAGCCGCGGACGGGATCGCCTTCCTCGATGATGGCTTGCACGGCCGCGGTGGGTTTCGCGATCAGCTCAGTTCGATCATTTGACATCGTGATCGGCACCCCTCGATCGACGGGAGCAACCGGATCCGAGGTCACGGGCGTACCGGGCGCGCCGGCGGCGAGTGGCGGCTGCGCATTCAGGTCCGAATCCGGAACCAATACGAAGCCCAGCGTATCGCTGATCGGCGCCCAGCGATCAGCAGCAATTCCGGGTGGTCGATCCGGCGCGTTGCGACCGGCGGCGAGTGACAATCCGAGCACTGCGAGAACGCCAAAGACGATTCCGACAACGACTTTCATGATCGACACCTCCGCGCGCTGCGCCGATTGCGCACC